>NZ_JBIVGS010000046.1:0-1005 GCF_044748785.1 Pseudomonas sp. NPDC089743 | reverse complement strand
GGTCTGGTATTCCGAGCGGGTCAAACCGATGGAAACCTTGTTACCCGTACCGAGGAAGTTGGTTTGGCTGATCGAACCGCCCAGGATCAGGCCGGCGCTCTGGGCGAAGCCCACGCTGGCAGTGATCGAGCCGGACGCCTGCTCTTCGACGCTGTAGTTGACGTCGACCTGATCGTCGGTGCCCGGCACTGGCGGGGTCTCGACGTTGACTTCCTTGAAGAAGCCCAGGCGCTCCAGACGGGTCTTGGACTGGTCGATCAGGTAGGTCGAAGCCCAGCCGCCTTCCATCTGGCGCATTTCGCGGCGCAGCACTTCGTCTTCGGTCTTGGTGTTGCCGCGGTAGTTGATGCGGTTGACGTAGGCACGCTTGCCCGGGTCGACCACGAACATGATGTCGACGGTGTGGTCTTCGTCATTGGGCTGTGGCACGCCGTTGACGTTGGCGAACGTGTAGCCTTCGTTACCCAGGCGGCGGGTGATCAGCTCGGACGTGGTGGTCATCACCTTGCGCGAGAACACCTGGCCCGGCTGCACCAGCAGCAGCGACCTGACCTGGTCTTCCGGCACCTTCAGGTCACCCGACAGCTTCACGTCACGAACGGTGTACTTCTCGCCTTCGTTGACGTTGACGGTGATATAGACGTGCTTCTTGTCCGGGGTGATCGACACCTGGGTGGAAGCGATGTCCATGTTGATGTAGCCGCGGTCCAGGTAGTAGGAACGCAGGCGCTCCAGGTCACCGGAAAGCTTTTCGCGGGCGTACTTGTCGTCGTTCTTGAAGAACGACAGCCAGTTGGTGGTCTTGAGCTCGAACAGCTGCGACAGCTCTTCATCGTCGAACACGGTGTTGCCAACGACGTTGATGTGCTGGATGGCAGCGACGGTGCCTTCGTTGATCTTGATCTTCAGGGCAACCCGGTTGCGCGGCTGCGGCACCACCTCGGCGTCGACCTCGGCCGAGTAGCGGCCCTGGGCCACGTACTGGCGCTGCAGCTCGTTACGCAC
>NZ_JBIVGS010000045.1:0-1012 GCF_044748785.1 Pseudomonas sp. NPDC089743 | reverse complement strand
GCTCAAGTCCTCAGCGTTAAATCGGACATCAGGCTTTTCGAGAAGGCTCTTCGCGAACGCATGGGCCTCTCGCAGAAGGAAGCGGCGGCAGTCGCTTCGCTCGGCTACACCGCGCTGCGCCGTGACGGCGGCAGCGAGGCCACGGCGATCGTGGATGAGCTGAAAGAAATTTCCACCCTGTTCACCCACCATTTCGGAGTATCGCCATGAGCGAAGTGAAAGACATCAAAGAATCCTTGGAGCTGCAACTGAAGACTGGCTTCGGTGATCTGCAGAAAAAATACGACGCCGCCATGGCTGAGGTCGAAAAAGGCAATCAGATTACCGGCGATCTGAAGAAGCAGATCGAAGACCAGAAAGGCGAGCTGCAGAAAGTCATCGACCAGGTTGTCGACCTGGAGCAGAAGGGCGTCAAGCTGCGCGGCCAGCCGGGCGAAGGCAAGAGCTTCATCGACTTGGTGAAAGGCGACGAGAGCTACAAGAGCCTGCAGCAGAAGGGCTCCAGTCAGGCCAAGATCGAAGTCACCAAGTCCGACCTGGCCAGCATGAAGGAGATGAAGGTCACCAGTGCCGGCATCGTCGCGCCGAACTATGACCCCGTCATTCAGCCGGGCCTGCGTCAGGAGCTGCGCATCCGCGACCTGCTGACGGCCATCCCGGTCAGCGGTCAGAGCTACACCTACTTCCGCGAGAACCTGCACACCCGCGGCGCCAAGCCGGTGCCAGAGGGCGGGCTGAAGCCGACCAGCAACGTCACTTTCACCACCGAAACCGACCGGGTGAAGAAGATCGCGGTGTGGATGCCGGCCACCGACGAGGTGCTGTCGGATGTGCCGCAGATGTTCGCCTACCTGCAGCAGCTGCTGCGCTATGACCTCAAACTCGAAGAGGAGGCGCAGATCCTCAAGGGCGACGGTACTGGTGAGAACCTGAACGGCTTGATGACCCAGGCAACCAGCTACAACACCGCGTTGAGCAAAGCGAGCGATACCGCCATCGATCTGGTTCGCCG
>NZ_JBIVGS010000044.1:0-1120 GCF_044748785.1 Pseudomonas sp. NPDC089743 | reverse complement strand
CTGGATGGCAGCAACGGTTTCCGAAAGGTGGCTAAACACTTCGGTATCGATTTCAGTCTGCTTCGACGCTGGGTGGCCAGTTATCAGGCCAATAATGGCGCTGGTACAGGCTCGCATGGGCAGCGCTATACCAATGATTTCAAACGGCAGGTGCTCAGCTACATGCACGAGCACCGGCTTTCGCTGCGCCAGACCGCTGCCCATTTTGGCCTCGGGCAGTCCTCTCGGATAGGCTTTTGGCAACGGCAGTACTACAGTGGCAGTCTTACCCCCTCTATTGCCATCAAACCAAGTAAGCCAAACAACGTGCCGAAGAAGATCAAGCCTGCCATACCCACCGATACCAATGATGATCAGAAGTCTCGAGATCAGCTGTTGGCTGAACTTGAGTACCTGCGCATGGAGAACGCTGTTCTAAAGGAGCTCAAGGCTCTGCGCGAGGAAAAGGAGCGAATACGCGGGCAAAAGTCCTGATCGTTTCCAACCTCAAGCGCAGGTTTCCTTTGCCTGACCTCCTTAAGCTGGTCGAATTGGCGCGCAGCACCTTCTACTACCAGCTCAAAGCTCTGCAGAAGCCAGAACGGCATGCTGAGCTCAAGGCATTGGTCAAGCGCGTCTATCACGAGCAGAAAGGGCTTTATGGCTATCGCCGTATCGCCCTGGTAATCAGGAAGGAAAAGCGGGTGAACAAGAAGGTCGTTGAACGGCTGATGGCTGAGCAGGGGTTGAAATCAGTAGTGCGCCCGAAGAAATACCGCTCCTATCGAGGCGCTGTCGGCAAAGTGGCAGCGAATGTGCTGGAGCGCAATTTTGTCGCGCAACGGCCGAACCAGAAGTGGGTAACCGACGTTACCGAGTTCAAGGTAGCTCAACAGAAGCTCTACCTATCGCCCGTGATGGATTTGTACAACGGTGAAATCGTGGCCTACGAAATGGCCAGTCGCCCGTGCTATAGCCTGGTTGGGAACATGCTCGGCAAAGCGCTCGATTGCCTGGGAGAGAAGCCGAAGCTTGTGCTGCATTCGGATCAAGGGTGGCATTACCAGCAAGCCCAGTACCGCCGTGTGCTCAGCGAGCGCGGTGTAAAACAGAGCATGTCTCGAAAAGGCAATTGCCTGGA
>NZ_JBIVGS010000043.1:0-1154 GCF_044748785.1 Pseudomonas sp. NPDC089743 | reverse complement strand
ATCGGTGTCGGCGAATCGTCCGGCTCGGTCAACTTCGTTGCGCCAAACAACGTCTACAACACCAATGCACCGCTGACCAACAGCATTACCAAGGTCGACGGCGGTAATTACGAGAAGCTCGACACCGCCGGCACCCCGACCACCACAGTCACCGACAGCCCGGCTACGCAGGCGACCACCAACTTGGTGCTGAGCGCCACCGGCGATGTTGCCGAAGGCGGTCAGATCGTTTACACCGCCACGCTGAGCAACCCGGCGGGCACGGCGATGACCGTGACCTTGAGCAACGGCGCGACCATCAATATCGCGGCAGGCCAGACCACTGGCCAAGTGACCGTCGCAGCACCGGCCGATGACGTCTACCAAGACGCCGGCCAGGTCAAAGCCACCATCACTGGCACTACCGGTGGCGACTTCGAGAACCTCGCAGTCAATCCGGCTGAGGCCGTGACCAATGTCAGCGACACGCTCGATACCAGCACGGTGACCCTGACCGCCACTCCAAGCGTGGTCGAGGGCGGCACCGTGGTGTACACCGCCTCGGTGTCGGCGCCGGTCACCGGCAGCCCCTTGGTTGTCACCCTGGCCAACGGCCAGAGCATCACCATCGGTGTCGGTGAGTCGTCCGGCTCGGTCGACTTCACCGCGCCGAACAACGTCTACAACACCAATGCACCGTTGACCAACAGCATTACCAAGGTCGACGGTGGTAATTACGAGAAGCTGGATACCGCGGGCACCCCGACCACGACGGTCACCGACAGTCCGGCTACCCAGGCGACTACCAACCTGGTGCTGAGCGCCACTGGCGATGTCGCCGAAGGCGGTCAGATCGTCTACACCGCCACGCTGAGCAACCCAGCGGGTTCGGCGATGACCGTGACGCTGAGCAATGGCGCGACCATCAATATTGCGGCCGGCCAGACCTCTGGCCAAGTGACCGTCGCCGCACCAGCCGATGACGTCTACAAAGACGCGGGCCAGGTCAAAGTCAGCGTTACTGGCACCACCGGTGGTGACTTCGAGAACCTCGCAGTGAATCCGGCGGAGGCCGTGACAAACGTCAGCGATACGCTCGACACGTCGACCGTCACGTTGACCGCCACTCCAAGCGTGGTCGAGGGCGGCACCGTGGTGTACACCGCCTCGGTGTC
>NZ_JBIVGS010000042.1:0-1170 GCF_044748785.1 Pseudomonas sp. NPDC089743 | reverse complement strand
TCTTGCCGGCACGGTTGGCCAGCCACAGCGGGACGCCGTAGATGCCCGCTAGTGCTTCTTCCTGAAACTGCTGCGACTCGATGAACTGCGCGTCCCTCTGGCTGATACCGGCCGGGACAATCTTCGGGTTGCCCTGTAGGACGGCCATCTTGCCCATGTCGTCGGCGTCGGCCTTGCGCACGTCGGGAAACTTCTTCATGACCATGGCTTGCTGGGCCTCGGTCAGGAACTGCTCGTAGATGACATAACCGCCGGTAAAGCCGCCCTTGCGCATGAATCGCGCCGACCAGCGTTGGCCGGCCTTGGCCAACCCCATGGTTTCGGCCTGATGCTCGATTGGCGACAAGCCGGTGATACCGTCCATGCTGAATAGCTTGAAATGCAGCATGTTCTCCGGCGAGACCGGAAAGCGATCGCCTTTGCTGGGCGTCACCATGTAGAGCAGATCATCATCGGTGTCGATGCTGACCGTCCTTCCATCCAGCGGGATCAGCCCGATGGGGTCGCCATGAACGTTGCGCTCAATTAAGGCGAAGGCGTTGCCACGCAGCGCCATGTTCACAACCACGAACTTCAAGAAATTCAGCCGGGTCATGTACGGGTTGGGCTTGTTCAGCAGTTTCTGCGTCCGATCCTTACCGTCCACCATTGCCCGGTTGCCGTCCTTGTCGTCGTACAGCTTGAGCGGCAGGCCGCTGAGCGATTCGGACAGGATCTTGACGCAGGACCAGACCATGCTGATCGACAGTGCGGCCTTGGTCGTGACCTTGATGCCGGAGGCGGTGGTTTTTCCGCCGACCTCCATGTCCACCTCGACGTAGTCGCCGGTGGTTGGGTCGGTGTAGCCGAAGAACCGCCAGGTGCTCGGGTTGTACCACTTGAATGACATGGTCAGCCTATTAGGTCAAAGAAGCCGTTGTTGAGGTAGTTGTCCATGCCGCCCTTCGCCTCAGGGTTGAGCGCCATCAGCGTGACCGCGTTGAACAGAGCCATCAGCGGGTCGATCTTGGCCGAGCCGCTGGCCTGCTTGGTGATGAGGATGGCGTTACCGCGCGGCTCGACCCTGGCGTTACCGCAGCACCAAGCCATAAGCGGTTGCCCGCCGTGCAGCAGAGTGCCTTCGGCCAGCTTGCGCTCGGCGGTCTTGATGGCTCCCCCTAGGCGCCAGCC
>NZ_JBIVGS010000041.1:0-1382 GCF_044748785.1 Pseudomonas sp. NPDC089743 | reverse complement strand
GATCGTGTCCCGGGAAGTGGTGTAACTGAACCAGCCGAAGGCGCCCTGCGGGCGAAAGAGGATGGTCATCGTGGTTCTTGGCTAACGTTGAGTTTGCGAAGACCAAACACTCACCAGAGAAACCACGATGACCAAGCCCACTATCGCATTGACCGAGTTGGTTGAGAAAGGGGCAGACGCTGATCTGCTCAAGCAAATGATCCAGTTCGTTGCCCAGCGCATGATGGAGTTCGACGTCGAAGGCCTGTGCGGCGCGGGCTTCGATGTCAAAAGCCCAGACCGGACAAATAGCCGTAATGGCTACCGCGATCGTCTTTGGCAAACCCGCGCAGGCGACGTAGACCTTAAGATTCCCAAGCTGCGCCAAGGCAGCTATTTCCCTGGTTTCCTTGAACCTCGACGCACCGCTGAGAAAGCCATGGCGGCAGTCATCCAGGAGGCCTACATCCAAGGCGTTTCAACACGCTCAGTGGACGAGCTGGTCAAAGCCATGGGCATGACCGGCATCTCCAAAAGCCAGGTCTCACGGCTAGCTGGTGAGATCGATGAGCGCGTTCACGCCTTCCTTGACCGCCCGCTTGAGGGCGACTGGCCCTATCTCTGGATCGATGCCACCTACGTCAAAGTGCGGGAGGCCGGACGCATCGTCTCGGTCGCCGTAATAATCGCCGTGGCCGTGAACACCGACGGTGGCCGCGAAGTCCTGGGCATGCGGGTTGGGCCGTCAGAGGCTGAGCCGTTCTGGACAGACTTCCTGCGCAGCCTCACGCGACGTGGCTTGCGGGGCGTGAAGCTGGTCATCTCCGACGCCCACGAAGGGCTCAAGGCGGCTGTTTCCAAGGTCTTCAACGCGACCTGGCAGCGCTGCCGTGTGCATTTCATGCGTAATGCCATGGCCCACGTCGGCAAAGGTCAGCGCACCATGGTGGCGGCCCTACTGCGCACAGTCTTCGCCCAGGACAGCCGTGCCGAATGCCATCAGCAATGGCGTTTGGTCGCTGATCAGCTACGCGAAAAATACCCCAAGATCGCGACACTCATGGACGGCTGCGAGGATGAAGTGCTGGCTCACATGGCGTTTCCAAAAGCGCACCGACAGCAATTACACAGCACCAATCCACTGGAGCGGCTTAACGCGGAGATCAAACGCCGCACCGACGTCGTAGGCATCTTTCCCAACGATCCTGCAATCACACGGCTGGTAGGCGCGATGCTGCTGGAGCAGAACGACGAGTGGTGCCTGCAACGGCGTTACATGCAGTTGGAGGCCTTTGAGGCAGTCAGCGATAATCCACAGGCCAAGCTGTCGGCCGTGATCAACTAAACGGCGAACTCAGCGGCCAGAACCATGATGAGTTACACCACTTCCCGGGACACGATCA
>NZ_JBIVGS010000040.1:0-1498 GCF_044748785.1 Pseudomonas sp. NPDC089743 | reverse complement strand
CCCGTGCACCGCGTAGCAACTCTGCGAGCCGGTCGCGCAGGCGACCCAGGCTCATCGTTGCCACCCGCAGCCTTGGCTGCTGATGCCAGCTCATCCCATAGCCCAAGTAGTCACACTTCCAGGCTCTCGCGACTCGACTCTTCTTCTGATTCACCGTCAGTTTCAAACGTTGGTTCAGGAAGCGCTCGACACTGACCAGTACTCGCTCGCCAGCCCGAGGACTGCGCACATAAATGTTCGCGTCATCGGCATAGCGCACGAAGCGATGGCCCCGCCGCTCCAGTTCGCGGTCAAATTCATCGAGCAGGATATTCGACAGCAGCGGCGAGAGCGGGCCGCCTTGCGGCGTCCCTTCCTGCCGTGGGCTAACGACACCGCCTGACATGACTCCCGCTTCAAGGTAGCGACGGATAAGCCTAAGTACGCACTTATCTTTGACCCGGCACTCGATACAGGCCATGAGGATGTCGTGGTTGACTCGATCGAAGAACTTTTCCAGATCGATTTCCACGCACCACCGATGCCCCGATGCCACATGGGCACGGGCCATCTCGACAGCTTGATGTGTGCTTCTGCCCGGACGGAAGCCATAACTGTAGTCCGAGAACAGTGGGTCGAAGATGAGCGTGAGCTGTTGCTGCAAGGCTTGCTGGATCAAGCGGTCCACGACGCTGGGGATTCCCAGTTGCCGTGTGCCGCCCTGCGGCTTGGGAATTTCAACCGCTCGCACTGCTTGTGGATGGTATTCACCGGCCAGTAGCCTGGCCTTGAGGGTTGGCCAATACTGTTTCATGTAGCCCGCCAAGTCAGCGACCGTCATGCCATCGGCACCCGGCGCTCCCTTGTTGCTGACCACGCGTTGATACGCACGTCTGAGGTTGGCCGGTGCAAGCACCCGCTCCATCAGCGTGTCCGGCTCCGCGTTCGTCCACGTTACTGACGCCGTCGATACCTTTGCGCTGTCAGGCATCATCCTCAGCTTCTGGCCGGGACTCGGGATGACAGTTTCCACTGTGGGAAATTTCTGCATTACGGCTACCAACGAGACAGTGACGCCTACTGGCGGCATAACCTGTTCGGCCCTTGGTGGCGCGGTTAACCGCCACTTACTACGGCTTCGGCTGACTTCTGCATGCTCATCCCGTCGCCTTACGACGCTCGGTAGCACAAAGGCAAGCGTGCAGATCTCCCAGGGTAATTCGCGCGACCTTCCTGCTTATGCCTGTCGGATTTACGTCACAGCGTTCCGTGCAAGTATTGGGCTTTGAAGATTGTTGCCTTCTTACCCCGCTGCGCCGCCTAATCCGCTTCCTGTTCGTCAGGCCAGCATTTTGCCTCGGGCTTCCTTCAGATTCGCAGTCGCCTGCGACACCCTTGCCTCTGGCTAACACTTCCCCTTGCCGGGTGTGTAGAGGACTTTCACCTCCAAGTCACCCACTCGGCCACCACAGCCAAGCGGGTTGCGCTGACGCGCAACGCGCCATGCCTGGCGCACAAC
>NZ_JBIVGS010000038.1:0-1803 GCF_044748785.1 Pseudomonas sp. NPDC089743 | reverse complement strand
TGTGGTTCGTTGCGAACTTTCGGTTCGTATCATCTTCACCACCACAATCTGCAGCAGCAAATTGCTTGGGTGTTATATGGTCAAGCCTCACGGGCAATTAGTATTGGTTAGCTCAACGCCTCACAGCGCTTACACACCCAACCTATCAACGTCGTAGTCTTCGACGGCCCTTTAGGGGATTCAAGATCCCAGTGAGATCTCATCTTGAGGCAAGTTTCCCGCTTAGATGCTTTCAGCGGTTATCTCTTCCGAACATAGCTACCCGGCAATGCCACTGGCGTGACAACCGGAACACCAGAGGTTCGTCCACTCCGGTCCTCTCGTACTAGGAGCAGCCCCTCTCAAATCTCAAACGTCCACGGCAGATAGGGACCGAACTGTCTCACGACGTTCTAAACCCAGCTCGCGTACCACTTTAAATGGCGAACAGCCATACCCTTGGGACCGGCTTCAGCCCCAGGATGTGATGAGCCGACATCGAGGTGCCAAACACCGCCGTCGATATGAACTCTTGGGCGGTATCAGCCTGTTATCCCCGGAGTACCTTTTATCCGTTGAGCGATGGCCCTTCCATACAGAACCACCGGATCACTAAGACCTACTTTCGTACCTGCTCGACGTGTTTGTCTCGCAGTCAAGCGCGCTTTTGCCTTTATACTCTACGACCGATTTCCGACCGGTCTGAGCGCACCTTCGTACTCCTCCGTTACTCTTTGGGAGGAGACCGCCCCAGTCAAACTACCCACCATACACTGTCCTCGATCCGGATAACGGACCTGAGTTAGAACCTCAAAGTTGCCAGGGTGGTATTTCAAGGATGGCTCCATGAGAACTGGCGTCCCCACTTCAAAGCCTCCCACCTATCCTACACAAGCAAATTCAAAGTCCAGTGCAAAGCTATAGTAAAGGTTCACGGGGTCTTTCCGTCTAGCCGCGGATACACTGCATCTTCACAGCGATTTCAATTTCACTGAGTCTCGGGTGGAGACAGCGCCGCCATCGTTACGCCATTCGTGCAGGTCGGAACTTACCCGACAAGGAATTTCGCTACCTTAGGACCGTTATAGTTACGGCCGCCGTTTACCGGGGCTTCGATCAAGAGCTTCGCTTGCGCTAACCCCATCAATTAACCTTCCGGCACCGGGCAGGCGTCACACCCTATACGTCCACTTTCGTGTTTGCAGAGTGCTGTGTTTTTAATAAACAGTCGCAGCGGCCTGGTATCTTCGACCGGCATGAGCTTACGGAGCAAGTCCTTCACCCTCACCGGCGCACCTTCTCCCGAAGTTACGGTGCCATTTTGCCTAGTTCCTTCACCCGAGTTCTCTCAAGCGCCTTGGTATTCTCTACCTAACCACCTGTGTCGGTTTGGGGTACGGTTCCCAGTTATCTGAAGCTTAGGAGCTTTTCTTGGAAGCATGGCATCAACCACTTCGTCGCCTAAAGGCAACTCGTCATCAGCTCTCGGCCTTGAGATCCCGGATTTGCCTAAGATCTCGGCCTACCACCTTAAACTTGGACAACCAACGCCAAGCTGGCCTAGCCTTCTCCGTCCCTCCATCGCAATAACTGGAAGTACAGGAATATTAACCTGTTTTCCATCGACTACGCTTTTCAGCCTCGCCTTAGGGACCGACTAACCCTGCGTCGATTAACGTTGCGCAGGAAACCTTGGTCTTTCGGCGTGCGAGTTTTTCACTCGCATTGTCGTTACTCATGTCAGCATTCGCACTTCTGATACCTCCAGCAAGCTTCTCAACTCACCTTCACAGGCTTACAGAACGCTCCTCTACCGCATCACCA
>NZ_JBIVGS010000037.1:0-2284 GCF_044748785.1 Pseudomonas sp. NPDC089743 | reverse complement strand
CGGCCCCGGCCGATGACGTCTACAAAGACGCCGGGCAGGTCAAAGCCACCATCACCGACACCACCGGTGGTGACTTCGAGAATCTCGCAGTCAATCCGGCTGAGGCCGTGACCAACGTCAGCGATACGCTCGACACGTCGACCGTCACGTTGACCGCCACTCCAAGCGTGGTCGAGGGCGGTACCGTGGTGTACACCGCCTCGGTGTCGGCCCCGGTTACCGGTAGCCCGCTGGTCGTGACCCTGGCCAACGGCCAGAGCATCACCATCGGTGTCGGCGAATCGTCCGGCTCGGTCAACTTCGTTGCGCCAAACAACGTCTACAACACCAATGCACCGCTGACCAACAGCATTACCAAGGTTGAAGGCGGTAATTACGAACAGCTCGACACCGCCGGTACTCCAACTACAACGGTTACCGACAGTCCTGCTACCCAAGCGACTACCAGCCTGGTGCTGAGCGCCACCGGCGATGTCGCTGAAGGCGGCCAGATCGTCTACACCGCGACCTTGAGCAACCCAGCCGGCACGGCGATGACCGTGACCCTGAGCAACGGCGCGACCATCAACATCGCGGCCGGCCAGACCACTGGCCAAGTGACCGTCGCAGCTCCGGCTGATGACGTGTACAAAGACGCCGGCCAGGTCAAAGCGACCGTCACTGGTACCACCGGTGGCGACTTCGAGAACCTCGCAGTCAATCCGGCTGAAGCCGTGACCAACGTCAGCGATACGCTCGATACCAGCACGGTGACCCTGACCGCCACTCCAAGCGTGGTCGAGGGCGGTACTGTGGTGTACACCGCCTCGGTGTCGGCCCCAGTCACCGGTAGCCCGCTGGTCGTGACCCTGGCCAACGGCCAGAGCATTACCATCGGTGTCGGCGAATCGTCCGGCTCGGTCGACTTCGTTGCGCCGAATAACGTCTACAACACCAATGCACCGCTGACCAACAGCATTACCAAGGTCGACGGCGGTAATTACGAACAGCTCGAAACCGCGGGCACCCCGACCACCACGGTCACCGACAGCCCAGCTACCCAGGCGACCACCAACCTGGTGCTGAGTGCCACCGGCGATGTCGCTGAAGGCGGTCAGATCGTCTACACCGCGACCTTGAGCAATCCAGCCGGCACGGCGATGACCGTCACCCTGAGCAACGGCGCGACCATCAATATCGCGGCCGGCCAGACCTCTGGCACGGTCTCTGTTCCAGCCCCGGCGGATGACGTTTACAAAGACGCCGGCCAGGTCAAAGCGACCGTCACTGGTACCACTGGTGGTGACTTCGAGAACCTCGCAGTCAATCCGGCTGAAGCCGTGACCAATGTCAGCGATACGCTCGATACGTCGACCGTGACCCTGACGGCGAATGCTTCGGTAATCGAAGGTGGCGTGGTGACCTACACCGCCTCGGTGTCGGCGCCGGTCACCGGCAGCCCGCTGGTCGTGACCCTGGCCAACGGCCAAACCATCACCATCGGTGTCGGCGAATCGTCCGGCTCGGTCGACTTCACCGCGCCAAACAACGTCTACAACACCAATGCGCCGCTGACCAACAGCATTACCAAGGTCGACGGCGGTAATTACGAACAGCTCGAAACCGCGGGCACCCCGACCACGACGGTCACAGACAGTCCGGCTACCCAGGCGACTACCAGTTTGGTGCTGAGTGCCACCGGCGATGTCGCCGAAGGCGGCCAGATCGTCTACACCGCGACCTTGAGCAACCCAGCCGGCACCGCGATGACTGTGACCCTGAGCAACGGCGCGACTATCAATATCGCGGCCGGCCAGACCTCTGGCCAAGTGACCGTCGCTGCACCGGCTGATGACGTTTACAAAGACGCTGGCCAGGTCAAAGTCAGCGTTACTGGTACCACCGGTGGCGACTTCGAGAACCTCGCAGTCAATCCGGCTGAAGCCGTAACCAATGTCAGCGATACGCTCGATACGTCGACCGTGACCCTGACGGCGAATGCTTCGGTAATCGAAGGTGGCGTGGTGACCTACACCGCCTCGGTGTCGGCGCCTGTTACTGGTTCGCCACTGGTCGTAACCCTGGCCAATGGTCAAACCATCACCATCGGCGTTGGCGAGTCGTCCGGTTCGGTCGACTTTGTTGCGCCGAATAACGTCTACAACACCAATGCACCGCTGACCAACAGCATCACCAAGGTTGAAGGCGGTAATTACGAACAGCTCGACACCGCTGGCACCCCGACCACCACAGTCACCGATAGCCCGGCTACCCAGGCGACCACCAACCTGGTGCTAAGCGCGAC
>NZ_JBIVGS010000036.1:0-2755 GCF_044748785.1 Pseudomonas sp. NPDC089743 | reverse complement strand
ACTGGTGAGAACCTGAACGGCTTGATGACCCAGGCAACCAGCTACAACACCGCGTTGAGCAAAGCGAGCGATACCGCCATCGATCTGGTTCGCCGCGCGATCTATCAGGTGCGCAAGCAATCGCTGATGTCGGCCGACGGCGTGGTTATGACCGAGCTCGACTGGATGAATATCGAACTGCAGAAGGACGGCGAGAATCGCTACCTGTTCGCCAACCTGCAGGGCCTGGTCACGCCAATCCTGTGGGGGCGTCCGGTGATCACCTCGGACAGCATGGACGAGGGTGATGGTGACGCTGGCGGCGAGTTCCTCGTGGCGAACTTCGCGCGCTCGACCACGCTTTTCGACCGCATGGCCTATGAGTTCAAGATGGGGCTGATCAACGACCAGTTCATCCGCAACGAGGTTGCGCTGCTGGTCGAGGAACGCCTGGGCCTGGGCGTTCGCCGCAAGGAAGCCCTGGTCAAGGGCAACTTCCCGGTCGCCGCTTAACCCATCCTTCAAGGCCGGCGTATCGCCGGCCTCTTTATTTCAGGAGGCAGTATGCACATCAAAGCTCTGTGGGGTTTCGTCGGCAACGCTGATCTGCTGGGCGCTGACTCGCCCAAGGTAAAACGCGGGCAGGAGTTCGAAAACGCTGACGACGGATACGCTCATACGTTGTTTGGAAAGGGCCTGGCCGTTGAGGTTGGCGCCAATGGCAAGCCGCGCGTGGCGAAGCCGAAAGAGACGAAGCCTACCGCGCCCAATGAAGAAAAGGCTGCTGCCGAGAAAGCAGCAGCTGAGAAAGCCGCCGCCGAGAAGGCTTCAGCGGAAAAGGCGGCGGCAGAGAAGGAAGCTGCCGATAAGGCCGCTGCCGAGAAGGCAGCAGCTGAGAAAGCTGCGGCCGAGGCCAAGTAAATGATCGACCTGGCCAACGTGAAGATGCACCTCCGGGTCGACGGCGATGAAGAAGACGCCCTGATCGGCGGTTACGTCGAAGCGGCCAAGGCCCACGTCGAGCAGCACTGCGACCGAAAGCTGGTCGATGCTGATCCTGTCGAGCCCGAAGAGATGGGCCTGACCCGTGATGTCGAGCAGGCCATTCTGCTTATGGTAGGGCACTGGTACGCCAACCGAGAGGCTGTGGCGGTAGGCACCATCGCCACAGTCATGCCGCTCGCGGTCGAAAGGCTGCTCTGGTACAGGAAGCGCTTCTGATGAAAGCCGGACCCATGCGTCATCGGTGCCGCCTGAGCAAGTACGAGCGCGTGCAGAACGATACCGGGGGGTACGACCAGGTGTGGGTTCAAGTCGGTGAGGTTTGGGCGGAGGTCACCATGCCGACTGGCCGCACAGCTCCAGTGGCTGAACAGGTGGAAGCGGTGATCAGTGCCGAGATACGCATCAGGCCACGGGCGGATATTGCCGCCGGCTGGCGGGTGACCGAGAAGCGCACCGGCATCACCTACAAGGTGGAAGCCCCACTGCTCAATAACGAACGGGACATGCTGCGCCTGCTGTGCTCCAGCGTCCCCAACCCATAAGGTAAACCATGAAAATTCGTGCACTGGGCCCGCTGACTGGCGCATCAGGTGAGCGGCAGAAGGGCGAAGAGTTCGTCGTCGCCAAAGAGTACGGCGCCGGTTTGGTCGCCCGCGGCTACGCCGAGGAAGTAATCGAGACCCCACCCGCCACCGATAAGCCGGCCAAGCCAGCTCAAGCCGATCAGGCCAAGGGGTAAGGTATGGCCAGGCGGTCGAGCATCCGGGGGGATATCCGGCTGCGCCGGACGCTTCGCAATATTCACAGGACCATGGACAACGAACTCAAGCCCGCCATGGAGCAGGCGGCGGCGCGCATCCTTGCCACTCAGCAGCAGCTGATACCCAAGGACACCGGCGACGCGGCTGCAGCCCTGAAGATGTATGTCTCGCCCAGCGGCCTCGACGCGCAGATCGGTATTCGGGGCAAGCGCGATAACCGCCGGTTCTTCTATTTGCGGTTCATCGAGTACGGGACGAAGGGCTATGTCGGCGGAAAGCGCGCCGGCAGCGGCAACCAAAGCGATACCAACAAAAGCGATGGTGAACACTTCTTCGGCAAGTATCCGGATATCCCGGCTAGGCCAGCACACCCTTGGCTGCGGCCGTCGATGGACGTTAACAGGGAGTATGTATTGGCCGATATCGAAGCAGCTGTCACGCGGACGTTGCGAAAGGCAAGCCAGGGGGTAGGCAATGGCTGATCCATCCGTTGCGCTACAGAAAGCGTTGTTTGCCAGGCTGCGTGCCGAGGTGAGCTGTCCAATCCACGACGGCGCCGATATCAACACCCCGAAGCCCTACGTGTCGATCGACCGGGAGATCTCTACCAACATAACCCCGATCGCGGGCCGCAAGCGCGAACAGCGCCTGCTGTACCTGTCGGTCTGGTCCGATGCCGTAGGGCAGGCTGAGGTCAAACGCATCAATGGCGAGGTTATCGCAGCCCTGGACGAGCGCCGTTTGCCGCTGGAAGTGGGCCGAGCAGTCTCGGTTAGGGTCGAGCAGGCCGACGCCCAGCGCGACGCTGACGGCGTTACTTACCAGGGTTCGATCACCGTCCGCGTGATCACCACCCACTAAATCACCCACCGGCCGCGCTGCGGCTTTTATCCAATGTGCCTTTGGAGGAACCCCCATGGCCGAAGACAACCTCAACACAGCCGCCGGCTGCCGCCTTGCCATTGGCGGCAAGACCGGTGCAGGCACCCTCACCGAGTACGAAGCCGACA
>NZ_JBIVGS010000035.1:0-4103 GCF_044748785.1 Pseudomonas sp. NPDC089743 | reverse complement strand
GCGGCCTGATGAGCGGCTACAAGAGCAAGGAAGTCGGCGGCGGCGGCTTCAACCAGTGGGTGATGGACGACTCCACCGGCCAGGTACGCACCCAGCTACACAGCAGCCACGGCCATACCCAGCTCAACCTCGGCTACCTGATCGACCAGCGCGGCAACAACCGCGGCGCCCTGCGCGGCACCGGCTTCGAGCTGCGCACCGACGCCTACGGCGCCCTGCGCGCCCAGCAAGGCCTGTACCTGAGCACCTGGAAACGCAGCAACGCCGAAGGCGCGCAGCTCGACGTCAGCGAAGCCCAGCAGCAGTTGCAGAACAGCGAGCAGCGGCTCAAAACCCTCTCCGACACCGCCAAACAGCACAACGCCGACGCCCTGCAAGCTGGCTTGGACAGCCTGACCCAGCTCAACGCCGATACCGACGTCACCTACGGCAATGACAACAGCAGCCCGAGCCAAGGCCCGAGCGAACAGCAGCGCAACGGCGGCGATACCGCCTGGGCGATCCGCAACGGTGGCCGCGGCAAGACCCCGGGTTATCAGAAGCCGCTGCTGATCGCTTCTTCCCCGGCCGACATCGCCACGGCCACGCCGCAGAACACCCACCTGCACAGCGGCAAGCACCTGACCATCAGTACCGGCGAGGATGTCAGCATCGCCAGCGGCAAATCGCTGCTGGCCAGTGTGGTGCAGAGCATCAGCCTGTTTGCGCAGAACGCAGGGGCCAAGTTGTTTGCGGCCAAGGGCAAGGTGGAGCTGGAGGCGCAAAGTGATGCGATGGAGCTGACCGCGTTGCAGAACGTGAAGCTCACGTCGCTGGAACAGTTGATCGAGATGTCGGCGCAGAAGGAGATTCTGCTTACCAGTGGCGGTGCCTATATCCGTATCAAAGGCAGCAATATCGAGGTGCATGCGCCGGGGACCATCGACATCAAGGGAGCAAAGAAAACGTTGGATGGGCCGGCCAGCATGGAGCACTCGTTCAAGGAGTTCCCCACCGGTCCTGACTCAGGCATGTATGACGAGCAGAACAGGTTGATGACCAGTTTCGGTGTACCGCTTGAAAATGTGGCTGTCGAGTTCGACATTCCTGGCAAAGGCAAGCGGGTTTACTTCACCGACCAAGAAGGTATGACACCCCGCCTTTTCAGCGACAAACCCGACACGGCCAAGATGAGGCTCGTACCCGATGAGTTGGTGGTGCCGGCAGGTGCTGACAAGTATGTACCGAGAACCAAACCATGAAACAAGACTTTAGATTCAATGAGCAAACGTGCTCAACAAACGACCCAGGGGTCAATTACAAGGAACTATGGACACTCGGCCAACAGGAGGCGGTCCGGCGGCTTTCGGTAAAAACCCGAATCGAATTCAAAGAGACTGCACGCTATCAATTGGTCAAGGATTTCAGCACACGCGCTGAACGGATAGCCGGCAATTATGCCAAAATTTATCTTGAACTAGAGCGAAACGGAAAGCCCGAGTTAAAAGGCCGATTTTATTGGACCGGGCTCGCTGCGTTCGCCAGCAAACAGGTCATGTGTGCGCTTGATTACGCCAGCAACAGTAAGTGGCGATACGCCAAGTTACCTGTACCTTTATTTGACACCACGAAAGAGTATTTGGGTGAAGGTAATTTTTGGTTATTCCAGGACATCTTCGTATGGCATTGGTTTTATATTAACTTCCCTAGTGAATTCGCCAGCGCACTTTCAGCAAGAAAGTGGGATGAGTATACATGCAACTTTAAAATATCATTCCGAGAACTCCCATGGATTGATGATGCACTTCCTAAAATCAACTTTCTGCAAAAAACAGATGATCTCATTGAAGGATTTTCTTTTATTCCAGAAATTGAGAAGTTGCTGCCAGGCAAAAAAAGGCAGAACATCCAACTGAAGTCACTTATGGCCATTGCACGACATGAGCAAATTGAGATCCTCCAACCCCTGATCTATGAAAGTTGGGGTTTCCAAAAACTATTAGACTCGCAAGCTTTTATGGAAGGTCACATGGGCGTACCTCGTCGCCTCGCTGCCATGAGTACGCTATGCGAGACGGACAACCCAGATTACGACATCGTGATGACTAAGGGAAAGTTGCACAACCAGAATGACAGGATGGAATTCATCACCAAGATCGCCAATAGATATCATGATCTGATGACAACAGAAACAGACTACATGGAAGAAAATATTCGGACAATTTCAAGCTGGAGCGAGCATGTTTAAAATAATTATTTGCTTGCTAAGCCTTACCCTCGCAGCTTGCGGAGACTCAAGCATGAACATGAAAAAACCCAGCATCAAATTTGAAATTGATACTTCCATCACCAACGCACTATCCTCATCCACAGCAATCTTTCAAAAAGACTGTATGCGCCGCCTTTGTTTATACGAGTTTTCGCTCGCATTCAGCGAACCCTTGCGTGCAGAACTTGAAGTCACATCAACAACTGGCAGCTTGGGATTTAACGACATTGTTAGCACTACCCTCAGAACGTTTGATGGAGACAATATCGACAAGGCCAACATTACCCTGGGTGGCGTTGAGCCAGAGTCTGAACATACTGAGGCCATTGACTATTTTTACCGACAGATTGACAAACTGCACGAGTCAGGTTGGCGGCGGTATATCTTTCCAGACGAAGCAAGAATTCCTGGCAGCCAAGCGCAGAAGTTTGACAGCGTAAGATCTATTTTTGGCGCGCCTGTCGAAACAGGACCATGGAATGATCCCAGCTTAAAGCTAACCAAGGAAAAATGGTTAGCGATGCCTATGTTTAGCAGTTGGTATTTTTACAAAAACGGCACTTATCTATCACTTCAAGTGCAACGTCAAAGCAGTGAAATTGCACCTCTGACAAGAGGATCTTACCTTTTCACTCTAACATTTGAATCGGAAACCGAATTCTATAAGAGCTTCGTTGAAGGTGAAAAGAATCGTGCCAATTGGAAGGCACTTGTGCCCGCCGAGCTCAACCGTATGGCCCAAGAACGCGCCCAAACCGAAGCACGCCTGAAAAAAATGGGCATCGCCATCGATGAAAACTACCAGGACCCGCCCATCAAGGCCCTGGAATAACCCATTTTTCAGTCCCACTCAGGAGACCCCTTGTCATGGACCTGACCTTCGGCACCCCGCTCTCGCAAAGCGGCCGCCTGCTGCAGCTGACCACCCCACTGGGGGCCGACGCGCTCCAGGCCCTGCGCGCCCACGGCGTCGAGCGCATTGGCCGCACCCCGCGCTACACCCTCGACGTGCTGGTGCAGGACACCGAGTACGACCCGGAGAAACTCATCGGCCAGCCCGTCAGCCTGGCCCTGCTCTGCGACGACGGCACCCAGGCCCCGCGCCATGGCCTGGTCGAGAGCGTACGCTACCTGGGCAGCGACGGCGGCCTGCATGACTGGCAGCTGGTGTTCGCGCCCTGGTTCAGCCTGCTCGAATACCGCAGCGACTGCCGCATCTGGCAGGACAAGAACCTGCCGGCCATCCTCGAATCCGTGTTCGCCCAGTACGAACAGGCTAAGGGCAACTACCGCCTCGACCTGCGCCGCGAGTACGCGCCGCTGTCCTATGTCACCCAGTTCAACGAAACCGACGCCAACTTCGTGCAGCGCTGGTGCGAGCTCGAAGGCATCTTCTGGTACGTCGAACACAAAGCCGACAGCCACTGCATCGTCTTCACCGACAGCGTCGACACCCTGCCCGCCCTCGCGCCGCAGCGCGTGCCGTTCCACACTCAGAGCGTCACTGAAAAACAGGACGGCATCACCCAGTGGAGCACCGGCTCGCAGCTGCTCAGCGGCAAGCTCAACTGGCGCAGTGTCGACTACCTGGCCCACAGCCAACCGCGCGAAAGCGTGATGCCCGCGCTTGAAGCCGCTTCCGCCCCTGCCGCCCTGGAACGCTACGAATACCAGGGCCAGTACAACTGGCAGAAGCAGGAGCGCGGCGACTGGTTGAGCCGCGTGCAGATCGAGCAGCGTGAATCCCAGGCCCGCCGCGTGCACGGTCAGGGCGGTGTGCGCCAGTTGCAGGCCGGGCGCTGGTTCGAGTTGACCCAGCACCCGCTGTACGAACGCAAGGCCGCCGAGGCCCGGC
>NZ_JBIVGS010000034.1:0-5916 GCF_044748785.1 Pseudomonas sp. NPDC089743 | reverse complement strand
CGCACGCGGGCCAGGTAGGCGCCAGCGTAGATTCCAACCACGTCGACCGAGGTGGTGCCGGTGCGCTGCAGCCGTATCCAGTTGCCGTTGTCCTTGCGCCATTCCACGTCGTAGGCGACCGCGCCCTGCACCGCCGGCCAGGCGATGGTCATGGTGCTGACGGCTATGCCCTGGTCCACGGCATACGCCGAAGTCAGCGACACGCTGACAGGCGGCTGCACCGTGGTTACTGGAATGACGCTTATAGGGCGCTCATCCAGCTTGGCCCCGGTGTCGATCGCCGCGAACTTGCTCGGGTTGAACTCAAGGGCAGTGATCTCGTATTCGCCCTCCTCGGTGCGCGTCGTCTTCAGCACACGGTACAGCTGCACCGCCAGGTCGTCGTAGTCGATTGCCCACTGCAGCTCGGGCTCAGGCTGCACGCCGTATTCCGTGGTCACCGTCACTGCGCGCCCAGAAACCGACTGTACCGTGCGCGCCTGGGCGGTTCCGTTCGGCAGGTTCAGGATCAGGCGGTCGCCTGCCTTGATCTGCGTGTCCCGATCGAGCGTAACCACTCGGCCAGCAGCGGCAGCAATCCGACCGCCATTCGGGCGCCCGGCCACCAGTTCGTCAGCTACTGGGACGACGTAGCCAGGCAGCGGAATGCGGCCCTCCATGCCGGTTTTGAAGGTGACGGTACGGTCTTGGTTGTTGCTCAGCAGCGCCCACTTGCCTCGGCGCTGGGCTTCGGAGGCACGTGTGCAGCCAATGGCCGAGATTTCTACAGGACGGTCCCGGTACCGGCGCTGGAGCGCCAAATCGGTTACAGGGATTACATCGGTGTCGTAGTTGTTCGCCGGATTGTCGTAGCTGACCAGGGCGCGGCTGTAGTGCGTGTTGCGCTCGGCACCACCGTAGACGAATTCGCCGTCGATGACGTTGGCCCGGGTGAACACGTAGTCGATGTCCTGGGCGCGCGGCATGTCCGCTTGCATGAATAGCGAACCGTGGGCCCAGTACACCATGCCCCGGTAGATGGCCGACAGATCGCGCAGTAGGGTCCAGGCCTCAGCGCGGCCCTGCAGGTTCATGTCGCAGAGAAACCGCGGCTCCTGACCGCCCTGCCCGTTCGGTACCAGCTGATCGCAGTACTGCGCGATGCGGTACATCTCCCACTTGTCGACCATCCAAGACTTGATGCGCTTGCCCAGGCCGAAACGGTCTTCAACGCACAGGCCGTAGGTCACGAAGGCCGGGTTGTTGGTCCAGGCCTGCTTGAAGGTGCCGTCCCATACGCCGGTGTAGGTGCGGTTAACGGGGTCATAGTTGGTCGGCACCGGCCAGCGCTTAGCCTTGCATTTGACCGTCACGGCCGGGATGTTCTGGAACTGCTGGGCGTCGAACTCGATGTAGAGCAGCGCGGTATTCGGATACCGAAGTTTCTCGTCGATGATCTCGGTATAGCCGGCGATGGTCATCGTATCGGCCACTGTACCGCTGTTGGCATTCGGAGTGATGCGGCGCACGCGCAACAGCCAGCCCGACGAGGCCTTCGGCAAGTTGACGCGCACTGAGCGCTGGTAGCCGTTGGTGGTTTTGCCGTCCACCGCGCCCAGGTGGGCCTCGACATACGCGCCGCCGTCAGTAGCGATGTCGATGGCGTACTCGATGCGGTAGCCGTTTGTGTTGCCGCTGCTGTCCTGTTTGGCCAGGCGCGGCCACGACATACGCACGCGCACCGCCGAAAGTTGGGTGTTACTCAGCGCCCGTGTAAACGGGTTGTCGCTGCGCAGTTCGACGTTGACGGTGGTCTCGTTCTCCACCGCGGGGATACCCTGGATATATTCCTGCTCGACGGAGCCTGGGCGCCACTCCCACTTCACGCCCGGGAAGTTAACGTTGCCGCCGGCATCCATGATCGGCGTGTTGTCGAGGTAGATGTCGCGGTCGGTGGGCATCTCGTCGAATTCGCCCTCGCCCACAGCAAGTAGGATACTGGCGATATTTGTCGACTGAAGGCTGTCCGGCGCCTCAACGGGCGTCTTCGGCTTGCTGCTGCCGCCTTTAGCGCCAGCGATGTCCAGGTGCTGTGCTGCGCCCATTACTTTTCTCCAAGCATTAAAAAACCGCCCGAAGGCGGCTTGTTCGTTCAGCTGTGGCTACTTCTTATCTTCGGCGCGAATCGAGGCAGAGATGATCGCTCCGCCCCAGCGCCGCTCACCGATACAAATCGGGACAGGATTGCCGCTGGCGGTGGTGTTCTTAGCGCTGCCGAAGGCATACGACGGCAAGTTCTCGGGTGCCGCGCTCTGGGATAACCCCTTGGCCTGGGGGCTGAGCATCTGTATAACGCCGCCGGCGACCAGGGCAATACCTGGTCCTGCAGCCGCCTGAAAGCCGGGGATGAATGAGACAGCAATCAGAATTACGCCAATGATCGTCTGCAGAAGGCCGGCGCGCTTGCCCCCTTCGACGAGTGGAACAATTCTGATCTCCTGGACGCCGCCTCGGTCGAACTCCGACTCATCCACATTCTTCCCGTTACGGAATACCGCGAACCTCATGCCAAGGCGGTCAAGCCGTTTGATCTCCTCCTCAAAACCGTGGATCGTGGCCTTGAGTGCCTTGAAAGCCTCCCACGTTTTCCCTGTGTCCAGAATCTTCGGGTGCAGACGACCAAATTTCTGAGCCAGCGACCCAGAAAGCTTGATCATGACTCGATGCTCTGCGAATGCTGCCATGTTCCCTCCGGGCATATAAAAACCGCCCGTAGGCGGTTCGATTCTTCAAAGTCTTACAAGCAAGCGCGAACGGCCTTTTCGATGTCCCCTCTACCAAGACCCGGGGACCAGGGCATCCGCTGTTTCAACGTGACCGAGCTGCCAGCCTGTTCCTTCCGGATATCCAGCAGCTCGTCGGTCATATTGGTGTTGGCCACCCACAGCCGGTAGCCATCTGCGGTTTCAACCATTGAAGAGTCGGTCCGCGCAGCTTGCCATTTCGGAAAGACGCACAGCGCATAGCTCTTAGGGTCCTTCGAAGTCTTGGCACTGATAGTCGGGTCGTTTTTTTCTAAATCCGCCGGAGAAATACACCCCGCCAGCAACGCCATCCCCATAGCACCGATCAAAATTCGCATGTGATCCCTCCCTGAAAACCGGGAATGTACCATCACTTAGCATTCGAATGCCGCAGCACCAGGCGCGTCCGATCCAGCCACGGCCCGCCGTACACGATTACTTCAGATGGCCTACCGAGCAGGTGGTGCAACATGAATGGCCCAGGACCGAAGACCTGAGCATGCTCCTCCGGCAACTTCACTTCGGCGCCCAGGTAGATGCCCGCGTGGTTCGGGTGCGCGGTGCGCCCCACTGCCATGACAATCATGTCGCCGCGTTGTGGCTGGCTGACCTGATAGAAGCCGGCGTCCTCATAGGCTCGCTCATATAGACTCGGGCCGTCTGCCTGCTCCCACCACCCCTCCTCCCGGGTATAGGCCGGGAACTCCAAATCCCATTCCCGTTTGTACCAGTCAGCGCAGATCTGCCAGCAGTCCCAGGCACCGTGAACGAAGGGCCTGCCCAGCAGCGGCGTATGACCGGTCGGCGTGATGCTGCGCAGGTCTCCCTCTGGCCACGACAGGATGTGCCAGGGCAGCCCCGTCGCTTCGCACATGGCCAAGTCGCGAGGGGAAGGCCTGCTGGTCGCGTCCGGGTGCGAGTGGACGATGCCGATCACTTCGCCAAGGTCTTCCGCCTCCGCGTACTGCTCTGGCGCAATGCGGAACTCCTCAGCCGGATCGCTGGCAGTGTTCTCGCACGGCACGTAGCTATGCTTACGCCCCACCGCGACGATCAGCCCGCAACACTCGCGCGGGTAGACTGCCGCAGCGTGCGCTTGCACGGCGGCGAGGATGTGTTTGCGCATGGTCAGCTCCGTGCGATCAGGGAAACGGCTGGGAAGCCGCCAAAGGGCAGTTGGTTGCCTTGGCCAAAGCGAATTGTGCAGCCTGAATCGAGGCAGCCATTGCATTGATCCTTGGCAGGATCGTCCGTGGCGTTTCCGTCGAGGCCAAAGTAGGGGCCGGTGTATCCGCAGTTGGGGCCGCGGTAGCCCGCGGTCATCGCCCAGTGGCACAGCTGGGTCATCTGCCGGCCAATGGTCTCGCCGCCAACATCGCCGGGGCTGGCAAGCTCCCAAGCGACCGTGGTGCCGTTCTCAGATACTTTCTGATCGATGTACCAGACCTCAATCGCTTCCTCGGTAGGGTCGGCCTCCGGGTTGCCAGCGGGGAAGTTTGCCGCGTCCAAGTAGCGCGCCATGGTGTGACGCATGGTCAGCTTGAACTCGAGTAGGTTGTCGAAGGCCAGGCACAGTGCCGTGATCCTGCCGTTGACGTTACCCACCGTCAGCGTCGGTCGCACTGCCGTACCGTCCGAGTTTGCTTCAATGCCCTCGATCTGCATGGGCCAGGCGCCATACTCATTGCCCTGCCACCAGATCGACTTGGCTGGCAGCTGATCGGCGTTCGCGCCTGCCGCTGCAAGCTCTTGAGGCGTGTGCGGTATCGCATGTCCGTGGAATCTCAGGGTGTCCGCTCCGAAATCGGAACCGTCCAGCTCGAACAACAGGATTTCTGCACCGGGTTCCAGCTTCTGCAGCTGAGTGATCAAGGTCATGGATGAAATGCTCGTTCAAAAGTAGCTGTCAGCACCGCCACACCGCCCGGCTTTCGCTGCTGCCGGAATGTCTCGCACCGATACAGCCCAAGGACACCCTCGGGGTTCGTCCACAGAAATGACGTGGAGCCCCGGTGCCTCCGGATGAACGCCAGGATAGGCGCGACCTCGTCAGCCAGGCCGCCGAACGACAGCGACCAGGTGTCAGACTCGGCGTTCAGGCCATCGGTGGACACCTGGGCGTAGTTGTCACCGAACTGCGATTTCCGGGTGCGCAAGGTGCTGTCACCGCTGGCCTCGTCATCCGGCGCCCAAGTGAAGGTTTCGATCGCCATCAGCGTCTCCCGTTACTGTTTCGATAGCTCATCCCGCCGGCGCGCCAAGACGCGGCAATAGCCCGCTCAGCCACACCTTGCATCTGTTGCTGCATGTTCTGCTGCAGAGCTGTGCTATCCAGCTCCATGCCGTCGGAGCTCCGATCTTCCAACGTCACGGCAACCGGCACGCTGACCTGAACAACCGTCGAGCCACCACCCGTTCCGCCGACCATCTGCACGCCCAGCGATCCGTCCGCGCCGCGGGCAAGCGGCATAATCGCTTCGGGACCCGCCTCGCCCGCCACGCCAACGCCGCCTCCAGCTAGACCGAAAGGGGTCGGTGTATTGAGGATGCTGTTTGTGAAGGCCGCCCCTTTGGCGAAGAACTGAACGCCGCCATCCCAGCCGCCACCCTTGGCCTGCCTGACGCCGGACCAGTTGCTGAGATAGTCAGCGCTATACCCTGCCTGCGAGGCCCCGAGGTTCGACGATACGGCGCCCGCAGAGCCGGGCGTTATGCCGTTACCGGAGCCGCCGCCAAAGTAGTTCGATGCTGCAGATACCCCTAGCCCCACCAAACCACTCAACAGCGAACTCGCGGCCTGCTGGCTTGCGATCCTGGCCATGTCCGATAGAACGCTCACCGTGAAGCTCTTGAAGTTGGCCTTGCCGGTCATTGCGAATTCAGCAACTGCGTCGCGAGCGGTATTGAATCCAGTGGTCAGCATGTCGTCAGTGGCGCCGGCCACGTTCGCCGCATCGGCCTGGATGTTGGCCCATGCGCGCTTGGCGCCGTTGCGGTAATCGCGCTGCGCCTGCAGCCTCGCCTCGAAGCCGTCGACCTCCATCTGCAGCTCACGAGCCTGGTAATCAGCCAGATCTGCCAGCCGCTGCTGGTAGGCGTCCTGGCTGAGGCGGCGTGACACGTCCTCCTGCTG
>NZ_JBIVGS010000033.1:0-7774 GCF_044748785.1 Pseudomonas sp. NPDC089743 | reverse complement strand
GCGGCCTGATGAGCGGCTACAAGAGCAAGGAAGTCGGCGGCGGCGGCTTCAACCAGTGGGTGATGGACGACTCCACCGGCCAGGTACGCACCCAGTTGCACAGCAGCCACGGCCATACCCAGCTCAACCTCGGCTACCTGATCGACCAGCGCGGCAACAACCGCGGTGGCCTGCGCGGCACCGGTTTCGAACTGCGCACCGACGCCTACGGCGCCCTGCGCGCCCAGCAAGGCCTGTACCTGAGCACTTGGAAGCGCAGCAACGCCGAAGGCGCCCAGCTCGACGTCAGCGAAGCCCAGCAGCAGTTGCAGAACAGCGAGCAGCGCCTCAAAACCCTCTCCGACACCGCCAAACAGCACAACGCCGACGCCCTGCAGGCTGGCCTGGACAGCCTCACCCAGCTCAATGCCGACACCGACGTCACCTATGGCAACGACAGCAGCAGCCCGAGCCAAGGCCCGAGCGAACAGCAGCGCAACGGCGGCGACACCGCCTGGGCGATCCGCAACGGTGGTCGCGGCAAGACACCGGGTTACCAGAAGCCGCTGCTGATCGCTTCTTCCCCGGCCGACATCGCCACCGCAACCCCGCAGAACACACATCTGCACAGCGGCAAGCACCTGACCATCAGTACCGGCGAGGATGTCAGCATCGCCAGCGGCAAATCGCTGCTGGCCAGCGTGGTGCAGAGCATCAGCCTGTTTGCGCAGAACGCAGGGGCCAAGCTGTTTGCGGCCAAAGGCAAGGTGGAGCTACAAGCGCAGAACGACGAGATGCTGCTGACTTCACTGCAGAACATGAAACTCAGCTCGACCGCCGCCGGGATCGAAATTGCGGCCAAGGACGGGATTCTGCTCACCAGTGGTGGCGGTTACATCCGCATCAAGGGCGGCAATATCGAAATCCACGCACCGGGTACCATTGATGTCAAAGGGGCGAAAAAGACCTTCAGTGGGGGCACGAGTTTGTCACACAGCTTCAATGAAATGCCCAAGACCGACTTTGCCGACCCTTATCTGATCAAGAAGCTCAGTACTGGTGAGCCTGCTCCGGGGGTGAAGGTAGAGGTAACGCGGGCAGATGGCAGCGTGATGCAGTATGTGTCGGATGCGGCCGGGAAGATTCCTGTGCAGCAGAGTCGGATTGCTGAATTCCTTAAGATCCGTGTACTGGATTGACTTTCACTAAATAGCCCAGGGGAGAGACGAAAAAATGATTAACCCATTAAAATTAATATCCATATTGAACCCCGACGGCAGTAGAACCGCAAGCACTACGCTTGGCAAGTCCACAGAGCAACGAGAGAAAGAAATTGCCGTAAAAACGAACAAAGTAGTCCCAGTGGTATTCATCCCGGGTATTATGGGAACGAACCTGTGGAATACCAGGACGAAAAAGATAGCGTGGATCGCCCCTAATACGGATACCATACCTGCTAAGTTCGCTGCTGTGGGTTCTTTTATATCAGCTCTATTTAGCTCCGCAAAAGATAGGCAGAATGATCTTGATGGGCGAAAAGGAATGATTACGGCCTACCAAGACGGCCCAATTCGCACCGAAGGCTTAATGGAGCCATTGAGTGAGGAGGAACTCAAAAAACGCGGATGGGGCGGCATCATGCGTTCGGCATACCATCCGATAATGATCTCTATCCAAAATGAAATGAACACCATTATGCTTGATCAAGCACTACAAGGTTGGTGGAAGGATCATAGCGATCTGCACCCCGCAGATTGGGGCGACTGGAACAACAACCCTCCCCTTTCCGCTATTGATAATTCAGCAGAGCTTAAACATTCAGCAGACATAACATATGAGGTTTGGGCAGGAGGCTACAACTGGCTTCAATCAAATAAAGACTCAGCAAAAGATATTATGGATTTAATACATAATAAAATATTACCAAACCACCCTACCGCCAAAAAAGTAATAATCGTAACCCATTCAATGGGCGGCTTAGTTGCTCGATCAATGGTAGGCTTATATGGCTACGACAAGATTTATGGAATAATTCACGGGGCAATGCCTGCGACAGGTGCCCCTGCCGCGTATCGTAGAATCAGAGCAGGTTTTGAAGGAGAGGGGATCGAGGGGTTCGTGACCAGACAAATTTTAGGGCCGACAGCCAAAGAAACCGTAGCCGTTTTAGCTTACTCCAGAGGTGGACTGGAACTTCTCCCTGCAGCAAACTACAACGACGGCGAAAGCTGGTTATTTGCCCGAAGAAAGAAAAGTGAGGCTTTGGCCAGACGGCCTGAGAGCGACAAAGATTTCATCATGCTTCCAACCGCTGGCGACCCCTATGAAGAAATCTATAAATCCCAAAAATGGTGGGGATTAATTCCAAAGGAGTCGGATATTCTCATTGATCCAAATGAATTCCAAGATGATGAAGAGGAAATCACATTTGGTACTCCACAGGGCAAAAGGGCAATCTTCGAGGACAATATAGACAATACTAGATTTTTTCACGACGCCATTAAGACGACTTATCACCCTTTCACATATGTTCATTATTCTGCCGAAGCAGAGGCGGAAAAGCTTATAACCTGGGGTGACATAGTGTGGGAGACTGATTGGGTGGGATGGGAGGATCCTGAGAAGCTGAGCATTACGAATGACGACTATACCGGAATCATCGAACTTGGTGCTGGTCGAAGATTCACCTTCGCTCCTAAACTTACCCCTGGGGACGGCACGGTGCCAGTCTCTTCATCCGCGAGCTCACGAGCTTTCCCTGAAGTGAAAGCGGCATTCGCTCACGGAAAAAACTCATTGGATTATCCGACTGTCTGTAAAACCGGTATCTATAATCAAACTACGGGCTACGAGCACCAGAATGCTTATAATGATCCGGACAAACGTACGCTGTATGCCACGTTATATAGTATTGTGAGGCTATCGGTCCATGTTGAAATTTAAGGCTTGCAAGAAGCTCACACGCGCATTTAAATCCATTAACTTTGCAGCAATATTTATTATGTCCACTGCCGCGAGCGGAGCACCAAGCATGAACACCCCGTTAAATACTTTTTACTTTGGCCGCTACTTGATGTCGGCTCCAACAGATGGCTCAGGTATCTGGACATCATACAAAGTAATCCAAAAGGATATACAGCTTATAAGCAAAAACGGCAAGCGGGACATCAGCAAAAAAGTTGATGAATCTATTGCAGAAATCAATCTACTTCACAAATCAGGATACAAAGGGTTTGATCAGAAAATTTTGCTAGACCGCGGAGGTGTAATTGTAGTGTCCAAAGCTAAAAACTACGACTTTGACATATACTATTTGACCTCACAAAATACGCTTTATCGCCAAACCGTAGAATCGATTTCACTCAACTCTTTCGATAAAGCTGTCGAACTTGCAAAAGATCTAAACTCATTAATCCATTATCGCAACCCCGCATCCAAACCTCCGGAAGGCACTTTCGCAGTAGATGCTGGCTATCTAACTCTTCCCCGTGATAAATACCCTGAGCAAGTTTCAATTGGGCTACCAATTTCAACGGTGCCGGGAATTCATGTAATCTTTGATACACAGGTAATACGAAAGCCAGAGCCTGGTTTGATCGAGCGTTATGATCAGCGCACTTCGGGCATTGTAACACCGATGCTCCAAAAAATACTTACACGTTCTAGTCTCTTGAGAAAAAATAAAAGAATGGTTGCCGGCCTAACCTTTGAAGAAGTTTTACTGAAGACCAAATCTAACGACCGCACCTTCTACTCATTTCGCATTGAGTATGCTGGCACACCAAAATCGAGCATGGAGCCTTATGCAAAACTTGAAATGAGCACATTGGATGAGGGCGCGACTTTCAATAGTGATGAGGACGCCCTTGAGTTCTGGGATACCTTAGTAAACAGCATCAAACGAATCTAGCTAGGCTTGTGTGCTTGCGCTTCCACCCGGACCGCCTGAGCCAGGACGGTGAGTTGAGTTCGTGCTCGCTGCGCATGGTGACTCGCTCAATGGGAGGGCTCGTCGCGAGGCGCTGCGCACAAAAATATCCGCAGAATATATTGGGGGTTGTCCACACTGTGCAACCGGCAATCAGTGCTGGTACAGCGTATCGACGCGTAAGAGCCGGATGGGAAGATTTGACAGGACAAATGGCGATAGAAGCTAATGCTGACGAAGTTACACCGGTCTTTGGCGCCCCAGGGCCGTTACAGCTACTACCCAACCAACTCTATGGCAACGGCTGGCTTAATGTTCGCTGGGAAAAAATGACGGTCCGATTTTGATGTCGCTGCCTAAAGCCTCTAATCCCTACGACGAAATCTATTCGAAAACAACTGCCTGGTGGCGCCTATGCGACCCACGCTTGGTAGAACCGCGCGCCCAAAACAGAGAAGAGCTTGAAGATGGCTGGAACTTATATTTGAAAAATCTAAAAATGGCTCAAAACTTCCACGCATTCTTGGGAACTTATTATTCCCCTCAAACATATGCGCACTTTGGGCCCGACAGCAAGTTCCCCGCTTGGAACAAGATCGACTGGATTCTCAAATCATTTCGAAAAATGACCGGTCAATTCTCACCTATGTCATCGGTAGAAACAACCCCAAACTTGCGACTGAGCACAGATAACAGAATAAACTATGTGATACTCAATAATCCACAAACTGCCGGAAAAATAGCCTAGCAACCACTGCACGGACCCGCAGTCATAGGTGCTGATTATAGCGGTGATGCCTATCATGCGGCTATGGCGTCTCAAGATGATACCGGCGACGGCACAGTGCCAACGCATTCAGCTGCAGCTGTCACCAATCACATCAAATTTTCAGCACGCCTTTCTGGCTTTAAACATGGTGCGTCGTACAATGACAAGTCGGCTCGAGCGATTACACTTCACTCGATTATAAGCCTTGCTAAGGGCGCAAAAAATCTATGCTAGTGCATCATCATTTTCTTAAACACGGGCTAGCGATTCTCATTGGCTGTAGTCTGCTAATTGCCTCATTGTTTACCCCTATTGCATCAGGAGCATCAGAAACGATGGACTCAACTAAAAGCCTTTCGAAGACGGTCCGGGTAGGTCGGTTTAGTCTTGACCTTCCAATCGACGCCGTTTTTAGCGGCGCGTTACTTGAACTGAACGGGGTGCCCGTATCCATTACACCAGGTTACATAAAGCCACGGGTAGAGAGAGAAGCGCAAAAAAACTGGCTATCCATTGAAGGCCGTAACCTAAATAATGCAGAACACAAAGCCACCAAGGAATCGATGGGTAATGGGTCATTTCTCTATAGCTATGATCACACGCGAATCACAGGAGAAGGGCTTGACGGCGACCCCATAAACAAAGTTGTGTTTTCCACAGTGGCGTATCAGTGGTCTAATAATATGAAATTTGTACTTGGCGGCGACAGCACGCTCAACAAGGACGAACAGATCAGAACTATTCTTGATTCAATTAAGCTCAGCGATATTGATGACCCTCAAAGCATCTGCTATGTCAATGGATGCTTACCTCACAAGACGGGAAACGAAGGTGTTTATATCGACTTTAGTTTCACAGAGCGGCCGGACTTGAGAGCAAAATTTACATCCAAACAATATGGCGAAATAGCCAATCAATTTCTCTCAAAAAGAAACAGCAGCGCTGTTTCACCGACTGAAGAGGCCGCTTGGATAATTAAATCTGACTTCCAGCACCGTATGTACCGCAATACTAAACGAACAGTTAATAATCTCATAGGAGAGGAAATCATTGAGGCTAGTACTGAAAAAGTCGGTGAAGGTTACCTGACTGAAATCAATGCCGTCTGGTATTACCCAGGCGTACCAAACAGCGATAAAAACCCTGAACTTCGTTTCGATTTAGATTACAGCTATATGACGACACAAAAGCCGAAAAATGGAGCAGGCTTCCCTAACCAAGAAGAGCCAAACTCAATCTCCGAGGCACAGTTTATGATAATCTGGGATCAGGCATTAAACTCACTGACTTCAAAGTAGCTATCGCTGAACCCGTAGAGCTTATGATCTAACGCATGGGGCGCATGCTTCTGGACAAAGAATCTATTGAAGCGCTCTCGATGCTAGTGCATTTAAAACCTAACAATATAAGCAAGGAATAAAGTATTATATGAGCCCCAATCCGTCAAGCGCTATGCGCTATGTAGGCGCAGTCAGTATAGGCATTGCCGTATCTGGGTCAATCGTCGCCCTGTGCTTATTAGCTGGACCGAATTATGGGACAATGCCTGGCATCGGTGGATATCAGAAGATATTTGCACTTGCTGCTTTATGGATTACAAATCTCATGACTTTGTTACTTAATGCAATCTACTTAATATATTGCCGCCAACTCAGATGGTTAAAAGTTCTTATTCTCGTGCAGATGATAGTTGTGCTGACTGCCCTGTTTTCTCTTGATTGACGTCTCATTCGGCTCCCCTGTCATGGACCTGATCTACGGCACCCCGTTCCCACAAAGCCTGCTCGAATACCGCAGCGACTGCCGCATCTGGCAAGACAAGAACCTGCCGGCGATTTTGGAGGCCGTTTTCGCCCAGTACGAACAGGCCAAGGGCAACTATTGCCTCGACCTGCGCCGCGAATACGCCCCGCTGTCCTACGTCACCCAGTTCAACGAAACCGACGCCAACTTCGTCCAGCGCTGGTGCGAGCTCGAAGGCATCCTCTGGTACGTCGAGCACAAGCCCGACAGCCACTGCATCGTCTTCACCGACAGCGTCGACACCCTGGCTGCGCTCACCCCGCATAGGGTGCCGTTCCACACCCAGAGCGTGACCCAGAAGCAGGACGGCATCACCCGGTGGAGCACCGGCTCGCAGTTCCTCAGCGGCAAGCTCAACTGGCGCAGCGTCGATTATCTGTCCCACAGCCTGCACGAAAGCATTCGCGCCATAGCAAGCTGGAGTGAAAATGTATAAATCTTTAGGGTTGACACTTTTTTTATTTCTTATGGCCTGTGGAGAGTCACAGATGGAAAGCAATAAGCCGATCGTGCAATTTCAAATCAACGATAACATCCAGAGTGCAATCGCCAACTCATCGGTCGACTTCAAAAAAGATTGCATGCTGGGCATTTGCCTCTACAAATACTCACTGTCTTTTGCCAGTGGGCACAGAGCGGCCATTGCCATAAACCCAGCTTCATCAACCTCTCTTCAATACAATGATGGTGTGGGTGTCACATTGGGCACCTATGAGAGCGATACGGTGAATGATGCAGAGATTATCCTCGGCGGGGTTGATCCCGATTCCTCCCACTCATTTGCCATGAAATACTTCCGGGATCAAGCAGACGGTTTGCTTGCCAAAGGATGGCATCGGTTTATCATGCCCAACGAAGCGAGACTGCCGGGCAGCCAAGCGAAAAAATTCGATAGCCCAAGAGTAGTTTTGGGTAAACCCATCGGCACAGGCCCATGGAATGATCCCGCATTGGTACTCAGCCAAGAAGAGTGGCTAGCGATGCCAATGTTCAGCAGTTGGTATTTTCACAAGGATGGTGTGTATCTGACTCTTCGAGTTCAGCGCGAAAACAACGAAAGTGCTCCGGAACAGATAGGCTCCTATTTGTTCACACTGACGGTCGAATCCGAAGCGGAGTTTTACAAAAGCTTTTTTGAAAGCGACGACCGTGAACAATGGACAACTCTCCTACCCGCCGAACTCAAACGCATGGCCCAGGAACGCGCCCAAACCGAAGCACGCCTGAAAAAGATGGGCATCGCCATCGATGAAAACTACCAGGACCCGCCCATCAAGGCCCTGGAATAACCCATT
>NZ_JBIVGS010000032.1:0-9000 GCF_044748785.1 Pseudomonas sp. NPDC089743 | reverse complement strand
GCCCCGTTCTTTTCTGCGAGAAATCCAATGAGCGAAGCCTTGCACGGCACCGTCACGCTGGTGATCGGCGCCCGAAGCTACACCCTGAAGCCCACCCTCGATGCGGCGCTACGAATCGAAGCCCGTTTCGGCGGGCTGCGCGCCGCGTTGGAATCGATGCGAATCATGAGCATCGCCGCCTGTGCCGACATTGTGATCGCCGGCGCCGATCTGAAGCCTGAACAACATCCTGTGATTGCCGGCGAAGTCTTCCACACTGGCGTAGCCAAGGTATCGAGCCAGCTGACCGAGTACATCACTGTCCTGCTCAACCCGGTACCGCCGAGCGTTGCCGCCAGGGGAAAGGACGAGGCGGTCAGCACAGCGCAGTGAAGAACGGCAGCTACGTCGACTATTTGTTCGGCGTGGCCACCGGCTGGCTCGGCTGGCCGCCCGACACTGCGTGGCACACCCCCATCCCGCAGATCATGCTCGCGCTTGATGCTCGGCTCGACTGGACGGGTCGCGGGCAGGCTCAAGGCCAGGCGCAGGCTTCGCCGCAGAAGCGTGAAAGCGTTGCGGACAAGTTGAAGAGCTTCCTGCGAGGGCGGCCCAAACAGTAGACAGCGTGCCGCCTCCGGGCGGTTTTTTTTGTGCTTGGAGATTTGCATGGCCGACCAACAAGTCCAGGGAATGCTGGTCCAGATCGAGGCCACCACGGCACAACTGCGCCGCGAGCTGGCCAGTGCTGACCAGGTGGTGGCGCGCACCACCCAGTCGATCGACCGCAACCTGGAGCAAGTCGACTCCGCGTTTGACAGCACCGGGCTTGCCGCTGAGAAAGCCGGTGTACTGATGCGTGGCGCCTTTGCTGCCGTCGCCGGGGCTGGTCTGATTGGCGGCATCATTCAGCAGGTCGACGCCTACGGGCAGATGTCCGACCGTATGAAGGCCGCTGCGGGTAGCGCTGGCGTGTACCAGACGGTGCAGGAGCACCTCCTACGCACCGCGCAGGAAACCTACCGGCCACTGGCTGAAGCGCAAGAGCTGTATATCCGGACTGCGGATGTCATGCGCAGCCTAGGTTTCAATACCCAGCAGACCCTCGACATCACCGACAGCTTCAGCTTCCTGCTGGTGACCAACGCAGCAGCCGCCGACAAGGCCGGGTCTGCGCTGGACGCCTACTCCAAGGCCCTGCAGACCGGCAAAGTTGAGGCGGATGGCTGGGTTTCCATTCAGGAGGCCATGCCGACCATCGTCACGGCCATTGCCACTGCCACCGGCAAGAGCGCGGAGGAGATCCGCAAGCTCGGCGTTGAGGGCAAGCTCTCGCTCGACGACATCAATACCGGCCTGCTGAAGACTGTTGAGGTCAACCGCCAGGCCGCCGCCGACATGTCCACCAGCGTGCAGGATGCGATGGTGAACATCGGCAACGCCGTACAGACTTTCCTGGGTGGCATGGAGGAGCAGACCGGTGCTGTGGCTGGCCTGTCGAGCATCCTGATTGCCCTGGCCGACAACGTCGAAGCCGTTGCAGTGGTGATGGCCGGCGTGGGCGTCGCGGCACTGACCAACTACATAGCGAAGTCTGGGCTGGCCGTGAAGGCAGCTCTGGCAGATCGATCGGCACGGATCGCTCAGGCTGAGGCTGTGGTTCAGGCGGCCCTTGCCGACCAGCGCAAGGCCGAAACCTTGACCATCCTGGCCGCGCGCGAAGCCGCTGCGGCGCGTGGTACAGCGGTGCAGACGCAGATGTCCATCCAGCTGGCTCAGGCTCGTCAGCGAGAAGCGGCGGCGACTGCGGCTGTAGCAGCTGCCCAGTCCGGCCTGCGCACCGTCAGCGCCGGCCTGCTCAGTGTCTTGGGTGGCCCGATGGGGCTTGCCTTGCTGGCTGGGACGGCGGCGGCCAGTTTCCTGCTGCTGAGCAGCAATGCCGAGCAGGCTGGCGTCAGCCTGGACGAATTGCACAAGCCGGTGGCGCAACTGCGCGAGGAGTTCGCCAAACTCAACAAAGACCAGCGGGAAGCGTCCCTGGTCAAATGGCAGCAGGAGCAGGTCACCGCGACCGATAAGGTAAAGGGCGCCTACGGCGACCTCGCCCAGTCCATCCGTGCAGCAGTGGTGACAGCGCCGGTGCGCGACTCCGGTGGCCAGTACAACCGACAGCTGGCTGAGTATCAGGGGCTGGTCGATCGTCTGAACGAAGCACGCGCGGCTGGCCAGGGGCTTTCGCCGATACTCCAGGAGGTCGGTAACCGCCTACAGTTGCCGGCCGGCACCGTGCAGCAGTGGATCACCCAGGCCGGTGCCGTCAGCGATGCCGACCAGCGCTCGGGCCTGATTGCCGAGACGCTGCGGGTGCTCACCGGCGTTACCGAGCAAAACACGTCCGCCACCCAGGCCAACAACGCCGCGAAAGCTGGCATGAGCTCGGCGGGACAGACCTACCTCGAAACGCTGCAGAAGCAGCTGGCCGGCCTCCAGGACAATGGCGATGCCACCAAGGCCGCCAACCGCTACATCGCGGAAAACGCCGACCTCACAGAGACCGATCGACTGGCGATTCTTTCCGCGGCCAGCGCGATCGAGTCGCAGAAGAAAGCCAACAAGGATGCGACCGAAGGCAGCAAGGACCGCACGAAGGCGCTGAACGACGAGATCAAGGCCCTCGACGCGATCATTGACCGCGCGCTACCGGAGAAGAAACGGCTAGAGGATCTGGCCGAGGGTGTGCAGGGACTGCGCAAGGCCCAGGCCGCCGGCAAGATCACCGCGGCCGAGATGGAGCTCGGCATTAAGAACCTCAACACGGCCTACGCCGACCCTGTCCTGCAGAAGCGGGCTGAGGAAGAGAGGAAGCTTGCAGAAGTGCGCCGCAACAGCGCCGAGGCCTATCGCAAGGCGATGGAAGTGGTGTTGCAGACACGGCAGGAGGCGATCAGCGCGGACGTGGCCGGTGTCGGCATGGGCGACGACCAGCGCGAAGAGGCTGACCGGCTGAATGCGGTGCGGCAGAAGTATGCCGAGGCGCGCCGTCAGCTGGAGGAGCAGCAGGAGGACGTGTCACGCCGCCTCAGCCAGGACGCCTACCAGCAGCGGCTGGCAGATCTGGCTGATTACCAGGCTCGTGAGCTGCAGATGGAAGTCGACGGTTTCGACGCTCGATTGGCAGCCCAGCGTGACTATCGCAACGGCGCCAAGCGCGCCTGGGCCAACATCCAGGCGGACGCAGCAAACGTGGCCGGCGCGACCGATGACATGCTCACCACCGGCTTCAACACGGCCCGCGATGCCCTGGCCGAGTTCGCCATTACCGGCAAGGCCAACTTCAAGGACTTCGCGACCAGCGTGATTGCGGATATGGCCAGGATCGCCAGCCAGCAGGCTGCCAGCTCCCTGCTGAGTGGGGTCGTGAACTGGGGCGTAACGGCGGCTACCAACTACTTCGGTGGTGGCGGTGGCAACGGTATGGCGGCGGGGTCGGCTGGCGCTGTCTCTTCGAACCTCGGGGCCTCGCAGGCAGGGTATAGCGCTGACTATCTCAGCAACTGGTCTGGCGTCACGCAGGCCAAGGGTGGCGCCTGGGAGGGCGGCGTGCAGTTCTTCGCCAAAGGAGCGGCCTTCACAAATAGCATCCTCAATACACCGACCCCCTTCGGCCTAGCTGGAGGCGGCGTTGGCGTGGCGGGCGAGGCGGGTCCCGAAGCGATTATGCCGCTTGCCCGCGGCGCGGACGGATCGCTGGGCGTGCAGATGGTCGGAGGCGGCACCGGTGGGCAGACGGTTGTTCAGTTGAATATGCCGATGGCCATCACCGTAGAAGACCGCAGCGATGATGGTATGGAGCTGGACACCACTGCACTCCAGCAAAACATGGAGCGGCAGATGCAAGGCGTGGCGGAAAGGGCGATCGCCGCTTCCTGGCGCTCCGGCGGCGTCAGTTACCGCAACAGCAACGGGAGACGCTGATGGCCATCGAGACGTTTACCTGGGTGCCGGACGAGGCCGCCAGTGGCGATAGCACGCTGAGGACCAGGAAGTCCCAGTTCGGCGACAACTACGTACAAGTCTCCAGCGATGGGCTGAATGCCGAGACTGACAGCTGGGATCTGACCTTTGGTGGTCTGGGCGAGGAAATCGCCCCAATCCTTGCCTTCATTCGCCGGCACAGGGGCGCCAAGTCATTCCTGTGGACCAACGCCGAAGGCGTGCTGGGCATGTACCGCTGCGAAAAATTCCGGCAGGAGCGCAAGCCTGGCGGTATCGCCACCCTGACAGCAACCTTTGAAAGGGCCTATCACCCATGACTTTGATCACGCAATTGCAGAAGCTGGAGCCGGGTTCCGAGATCCTGCTGTTCGAGTTGGACGGTTCGGATTTCGGTGCTGACATACTGCGCTTTCACGGTCACGCAATCCCGCACACCCCAGAAGAGCTGGCGGCCGCGGGTGTGAATGCGGACCAGCTGCCGGCGAAATCGATCTGGTGGCAGGGCAACGAGTACGGCGCCTGGCCCATGCAGATCGAAGGCATCGAGGCGAACTCGGACGGTACCGAGGTGCGGCCCAAGCTGACCGTTGGCAACGTCAACGGCAGGATCACGGCCCTATGCCTGGCATTCGAAGACCTGCTCGAGTTCAAGCTGACGATTCGCCATACCCTGGGTGAATACCTGGATGCAGCGAATTTCCCGGCCGGCAACCCGACTGCGGACCCTGCCGAGGAGGGCATCGAGGTCTGGTACATCGACCAGAAGGTTTCGGAGAGCGGCACCACGGTTGGCTGGGAGCTGGCCAGCCCTGGCGATGTCGGCGGTGAAACCATAGGCCGGCAGATGACTCAGCTGTGCCATTGGGCCATGACGGCCGGTTACCGCGGCCCCAACTGTGGCTACACCGGCCCCTATTACGACCTTGACGGCAACCCAACGGATGACCCGGCCGAGGACCAGTGCAATGGCTGCCTGGATACAGGCTGCACCGTCCGATTTGGCCAGGGCAACCAACTGCCCTTTGGCGGCTTCCCGGCTGTCTCCCTTATCGCCAGGAGCTGATCATGCGTAAACACATCTTGGCCGCCGTGCAAGCGCACGCTGCGGCGGAGTACCCGCGCGAGTGCTGCGGGATCATCATCAGCGTAGGCCGCTCCCAGCGGTACCTACCTTGCGACAACATCGCGACCGATCCGGCCGAGGAATTCCGCATTCCACCGGAGCAATACGCTGCAGCTGAAGACCAGGGCGAAGTGATCGGAATCGTGCACTCGCACCCTGATGCCACCAGCAGGCCTTCACCGCGTGATCTGGCAATGTGCGAGGCCTCGGGGTTGCCTTGGTACATCCTGTCGTGGCCGGAGGGCGACCTGCGGAGCATCACTCCGACTGGCCATACGCCGCTGCTGGGCCGGCCGTTCGTGCACGGTGCCTGGGACTGCTGGCAGGTCTGCGCTGACTGGTACAAGCGCGAATGGGGTCTGGAGTTTCCGGCCTACGCGCGGGAGGAGGGGTGGTGGGAGAAGCCGGACGGACCGAGCCTGTATGAGCAGGCCTACGAAGCGGCCGGCTTTTACCAGGTCAGCCAGCCTCAGCGCGGCGACATGATCGTCATGGCCGTCGGGCGCACCGCGCACCCGAACCACGCGGGCATCTACCTGGGCGCCGAAGGGAAGCTGCCGGAGGAGCATGCGCAGGTCTTCGGCCCTGGCCCATTCATGCTGCACCACCTGCTTGGGCGGCCATCCGAAATCGTTGTGTTTGGCGGGCCTTGGCTCGAACGGATGCGCCTTGTGCTGCGTCACCGCAAAGCAAAGTGATGGTACATTCCCGGTTTTCAATGGAGGGAATTACATGCGAATTTTCATTGCTGCACTGGGGTTAGCTGTTCTGGTGGGATGTGCAACAGTAGATGACATCCGAGCCAACACCCCATTGGTTTCTGTGCAGACCTCTAAGCCGGCTGACGAAGTGGCCGAATGTATTCGCGATGGCTGGCAAGGCATTGCGCTGATTGGGGGTAGTGTCGGTGGTGTTCTGCAGAGATCCGGCAGTCGACTCACTGTGGTTGCCCCCAATGCCGAATCGCCATGGCATGTTGTTGATGTGTTTTCAGCAGGTACAGGAAAGGTTCAAGTTACCTATCGTTTTTACCGAACTTGGCAATCTCCCAATGAGAAAGTGATGAACGTCGTAAAAGAATGCGCTGGATGAATGAACTGATCACGCGAACCTCCTGCGGGAGGTTTTTTTATGCCTGGAGGATATTGTGGGATTTAGAGCTCTTCATTACGAACCCATGACGATTATCAAGTTGTCCGGCCCGCTGGCTAAGCGGTTCGGGCGTGTTCACCGACGAGCCCTGCAGGTAAGCAACTTCAAAGATTCGTGCAGAGCTCTTGGCGCGACGCTTCCAGATTTTGATGAGGAAATTAAGCGGCTTGATGCGCTAGGCATGAGGTTTGCCATTTTCAGGAATGGGAATAATGTCGGTCCTGATGATTTTGAAAGAGGCGGGGCGAAGGAAATCAGGATCGTGCCAGTGATGGCTGGAGCAAAGCGAGCTGGAGGGCTGCAGACAGTCCTTGGTGTAGTCCTTATCGCCTTGGCTTATTTTAACCCCTTCGGATTCTTTTCTGGGCCCGCAGTAAGTGCAATGTATGCAGCCGGCGCAGCAAACGTAGCGGGAGGGGTGATGCAGCTTCTCAGCCCTCAGGCAGGAGGGCTATCCCAGAGCGGAGCGCCCGAAAATTTGCCGTCGTACGCGTTCGGCTCAGCCAAAAACACGACCGCCAGCGGCAACCCTGTCCCGATCTGCATCGGTGAACGCCGTTGGGGCGGGGCGATCATCTCTGCCTCGATCGAGGCGCAAGATAAGGCCTAGTGCCAACTCAGCGAACAGGCCGCCTCCGGGCGGTTTTTTATTGCCCGGAGGAAAGCATGGGCGCAGCAGCTCACTTGGATATCACCGGCGCCAAGGGCGGCGAGAGCAAGCCAAAAACCCCTGTCGAAGCACCTGACAGCCTGTCGTCGACGAACATCGCCAAGATCCTGTTGGCCGTGGGTGAGGGTGAGTTCGATGGTATGCCCACCGACCGCGACATTTACCTCGACAACACGCCGATCATGGACGTCAGCGGCAACGTTAACTTCCCTGGCGTGAGGTGGGAGTGGCGCCCAGGGACGGTCGAGCAGGACTACATTCAGGGCATCCCTGCGGTGGAAAACGAGACCACCGTCAACGTGGAACTGCGCAGCGACAACCCGTTCACCCGGGCGCTGAGTAATACGCAGTTGTCGGCGGTGCGCGTGCGTATGTCCTGGCCGCGTCTGGCCAAGCAGGACAGCAGCGGCAACACAAACGGCTACCGCATCGAGTACGCCATCGACATCGCTACTGACGGCGGCGCGTATGTCGAGGCCCACCTTGGCGCAGTGGACGGCAAGACCACCAATGGCTACCAGCGCTCGGTACGCGTCAACCTGCCCAAGGCAACCTCCGGCTGGATGCTGCGCGTGCGCCGCATCACCCCTGATGCCAACAGCGGTACCGTGGCCGACACCATGACCATCGCTGGCTACACCGAGATCATCGACGAGAAGCTGCGGTATCCCAACACCGCGCTGCTGTACATCGAGTTCGACGCCCAGCAGTTCCAGAACATCCCGGCCGTGACGGTCAAATGCAAAGCCAAGCGCTGGTCGGTGCCGACCAATTACGACCCCGTGACTCGCACCTACACCGGGGTATGGGACGGTACCTTCAAGCAGGCCTGGACCAACAACCCGGCGTTCGTGACCTACGGCCTGTGCGTCGAGGACCGTTTCGGACTGGGCAAGCGCATCAAGTCGTGGATGGTCGACAAATGGGAGATGTACCGCATAGCCCAGTACTGCGACCAACTGGTGCCGAACGGGATTGGCGGGCAAGAGCCGCGCTTCCTGTGCGACATGAACCTGCAGGGCCGCGCTGAGGCCTGGACCCTGCTGCGCGATCTGTCGGCGATCTACCGAGGCATGGTGTACTGGGCCCACGGTTCGCTGTTCATGCAGGCGGACATGCCGCGCGCGCAGGACATCGACTACGTCTTCACTCGGGCCAACGTCATCGACGGTGACTTCGTCTACGGTGGGGCTGAGCGCGACACGCACTACAGCCGCGCCTTGGTCAGCTACGACAACCCGGCGAACAACTACGACACCGATGTGATTCCGGTGACCGACAACGCGCTCCAGCGCCGGTACCGGGACCGTCCCGTAGAAATCTCGGCCATTGGCTGCACACGTGCCTCCGAGGCCCAGCGCCGAGGCAAGTGGGCGCTGCTGAGCAACAACCAAGACCGTACCGTCACCTTCAAAACCGGCATGGAGGGCCGCATTCCGCTGCCTGGCTACGTCGTCCCAGTAGCTGACGAACTGGTGGCCGGGCGCCCGAATGGCGGTCGGATTGCTGCCGCTGCTGGCCGAGTGGTTACGCTCGATCGGGACACGCCGATCAAGGCAGGCGACCGCCTGATCCTGAACTTGCCGAACGGAACCGCCCAGGCGCGCACGGTACACTCGGTTTCTGGGCGCGCTGTGACGGTGACCACGGAATACAACGTGCAGCCTGAGCCCGAGCTGCAGTGGGCAATCGACTACGACGACCTGGCGGTGCAGCTGTTCCGTGTGCTGAAGACAACGCGCACCCAGGAGGGCGAATACGAGATCACTGCCCTTGAGTTCAACCCGAGCAAGTTCGCGGCGATCGACACCGGGGCCAAGCTGGATGAGCGCCCTATAAGTGTCATTCCAGTCACAACGGTGCAGCCGCCTGTCAGCGTGTCGCTGACTTCGGCGTATGCCGTGGACCAGGGCATAGCCGTCAGCACCATGACCATCGCCTGGCCAGCGGTGCAGGGCGCGGTCGCCTACGACGTGGAATGGCGTAAGGACAACGGCAACTGGATACGGCTGCAGCGCACCGGCACCACCTCGGTCGACGTGGTTGGAATCTACGCTGGCGCCTACCTGGCCCGCGTGCG
>NZ_JBIVGS010000031.1:0-9420 GCF_044748785.1 Pseudomonas sp. NPDC089743 | reverse complement strand
GATGCCCTGCTCGGCTCGAAGCTGAGCGAAGCCTCCTACGGCTTCTTCCTCAGCACCTTCGAAGGCCAGCTGCACAGCGCGCCCTACCGCAGCCCATTCGAGCACGCCAAACCCACCTGCCCCGGCCCGCAGACCGCCGTGGTGGTCACCCCCAGCGGCCATGAAGTGTTCACCGACAGCCTCAACCGCCTGTGCGTGCGCTTCCACTGGGATCGCCTGAGCCAGGACAGTGAGTTGAGTTCGTGCTGGCTGCGCATGCTGCAACCCAGCAGCGGTCCCGCCTGGGGCAGCGTGCACGAGCCGCGTGCCGGATCATGAAAGATGACAGCACCGGAAATATCGAACTCGACTCGGGATATAAATTCTCATTCGGCCCCAAATACTCTCCAGGCGACGGCACAGTCCCTGTCTGTTCTGCCGCAAGCTCGAGAGCGTTTCCAACCACCCGAGCAGCATTTGCTCATGGAGACAATAGCACCCTTTACCCAAAGGTTTGCAGGCATGGCAAATTCAACAACTCATCTGGCTACGAACACCAGAATGCATATAACGACACAAAAGGTCGCACGCTGTTTACGACGCCTTATAGTATTGTGAGGATATCTCAGCATGTTAAATCGAGCTATGGATATTTAATGACAAAGTCAAGAACGAAATTATTCGCCATTATTACAGCCATCACAATCTGCACTTCGGCCGGAGCACAAAGCATGCAACATCATAACAACACCTTCTATTTCGGACGGTATAAGATTGAAGTGCCCACCGACGGTGCAAACATTTGGACCTCTTACGAGGTCGTAGAGGAACGAATTGAACTTATCAGTAAAAACGGAAAGCGAGATATAGCGACAAACAGCAAAAGCACTATTGCAGAAATTACCAAAGAGCACAAAGCTGGCTATGCTGAAGACTACGACCAAACAATCCCGCTCGAAGGCGGGGGTGAAATCATAGTATCGAAAAACCGCAAGTACAACTTCCACATATATTACCTAACCAAGAAAAATACTCTGTATCGACAGAAAGTCGAATCAATTCCTTATGAAGACTTTGAAGATGCCGTCAAAATAGCAAAGGAGTTAAATGCTTCTATTCATTACCGCAATCCAGCAGACCAACCGCCAAACGCGACGTTTTCTATTGAAGCTGGATACATGAAATTACCAATTAATAAATTTGACGAGAAGGTATCCATTGGCCTTCCCGTATCATCCGTGCCTGGAATCCACTTAACATTTGACACACAACTTATTGGCAATCCTAAGGCTGGACTTCTTTCGAGATTTGAGCAACAATCAACAGGGGTACTACCACTTTTCAAAAAATTGGTAACTAACACTACCATTATTAGAAAGGGCAATAAAAATATTTCAGGCCTAGAGTTTGAGGAACTATTAATAAAGACAAGATCGGAAGGAAAAAATAGTTATGCTTTCCGCCTTGAATTTCCTGGAACTCCTAACTCAAGCATGGAGCCGTACACCGTTCTGGAATTAAGCACGATAGATAACGGACCAGGATTTGAAAATGACCAATCGGCAATCGATTTCTGGGATAAGCTGGTGGCCAGTCTAAGTCGCATATAGCGTAACTTGATGGTTGATGCGCTCGGAACCGCGCCATTGCCTAGTCGAGAGCATACGCTACCTAGCATCGTCTTCAACGACAGCCCAGCAGCAGAAAAGCGACATGCTGGGTAAGTATCTCTTCAAGATCATCGAATAACTAATGGTGTCGCATGGAAAAAAAACAGACCACGCTCCAAACCGAAATAGGACCTGACGGGCGCGAACAGGCATCGGCTCCGCTGGAGAACCAGGGTTGTGCAGATAATTTATTGTACATAAGCCCCAGGCAGGCGATTCCAATAATCTTTGTTCCCGGCATTATGGATTGAATCCATACACGGATACGAACCGCTTGACATCGACGCATATAAAAAGGCCTCTGCTTGGAGCTACCCCGTCTATGCTTCCGGGTATAACTGGCTTAGAAGCAATGAAGAATCCGCCGACGAATTGGCCAAATTCATCGAGTTCGTACTCTCCGACTGTGCTACTCGATTAAAATTAAAATGTTCGCAGGTAATATTGGTGAACCATTCCATGGGAGGTTTAGTTGCAAGACGCTGCGCGCAAAAGCATCCCGAACATATTTTAGGCATCGTTCATGGTGTTCAACCAGCAATCGGTGCCGCAACAGACTATCGTCGAGTCAGGGCTGGGTGGGAGGATCTGGCAGGTCGTCTCGCCATCGGAGCCAATGCACGTGAAGTAACTCCAATTTTCGCATCCCCAGGTCCGCTGCAGCTGTTACCGAACCAGCTTTATGGGAACAACTGGCTAAATGTTTCATTGGCGTTCAAAAGACACAACAGCACTAATGTCGCGACCCGAAAAGAACAACCCCTACAAAGAAATCTATGCCAATACCACTTCGTGGTGGCGCTTATACGACCCGCAGTTAGTTGACCCCCGCAAAAAAACGCTCCCCCAATTTCTGAAGCTTGGGAGTTATACTTAAAGAACCTCAAGTCCGCAGAAGAATTTCACGCCGAACTTGGAAACTACTATTTTCCCGCGACATACGCGCATTACGGCACTGACAGGGGATATCCTGCGTGGCATAAAATTCAATGGATTATAGAAGGCGTCCGAAATACCACAGGCAACTATTCAAATCCTCCACCTATCGAGGTTACGCCAAACCTGAAATTAGCAGCTGACAACCAAGCCAACTACGTCATCCTTAAAAATCTTGCGACCGCTGGAAAGGTTGCATACCAACCTCTACAGGGGCCAGCCTTGATAGGGGTTGATTACAGCGGAGACGCTTACAGGGCTACTATGGCTTCGCCAGACGATTCTGGTGACGGTACAGTGCCCACGCATTCAGCGGATGCTCTAACAAAGTTTGTAACGTTTTCAGCGAAGCTTAAAGGATTTGATCACGCGCATTCATATGACAACAAAACTGTCAGAGCTGTTACACTACACTCCATAATCAGCCTATCCAAGCACGCAAAAAACTTATGCCAACCATAAAATTGAATCATTTAAAAAAAACAGGAGCAGTAACTTTATGCGCATTACTTGCTCAACCGCTAACATCCTTCACATGCTTTGGAGTTGAGACGCCCATGAATTTACATGAAGACCATTCAAGCAGTGAGGTTTTGGTGGGCAAATATATCATGCAGCTACCTGATAGTGCCGAGATGTCAGAAGCATTTCTTAATCTTGACGGTATACCTATTAAGATCTTGCCGAGATTTCTCGAGGCTCGCACCGCTCGCCATGTCGAAAAAGCATGGACTGAAATTGAACTGCGAAACAAGAAAAATAAAGAAGGCCCAGCAATCCGGGAAAACTTACCCGGAGACGCAACGCTATTTCAATACGATCACATACGCATAACGGGGCAAGGGTTAGACGGCAAAGAAATAAACAAAGTCGTCCATTCAACAATGGCTTTCGGCTGGATGAACAACTTAATGTTTCAGTTTGGCAATGACGACACGCTTGGTGCTGAAGACAAAATCAAAGTCCTTTGGAGCAAAGTGAAGCTTAGTCAATCAAATGCTAACAACCAACATCTCTGTTTCGCTCAGGCGTGCATCGAGCACAGCAGTCTTGACGAATCCGCAAACTTGATATTCAAAATAAATAAATTCAAAAACCTAACAGCCTCTTTTAAGTCGGCAGCCTACATCGGCGAACCTCATCTACCACTATCGGAGCAAAAGCTTGATAATTACAACCCAGTGACCGAAGCAGACTGGATTTCCCAAAATGATTTCACACGTAAAACTTTCCGCAATAACAAACGCAGTCTAGATGGACTTAGCGGCGAAGAAAATATTCATGCTGCCACTTACTTATCCGAAGGGGTATATCGCACTGAAGTTCATGCAAAGTGGTACTTCCCAGGAACTCCAGAAAAAATAGATAGACCCGAAATATCTATAGACTTGGACTTCAGTTACATTACACAACTTAAGCCCGCGTCACCCGCCGGCTTTTCTACAACCGGCGAGGACGGTTCTCCTACAGAGGATCAATTCATGGCGATATGGGATGCTGCGCTTAGCTCCCTTAAGTCTCGATAAATAAATAGCAGTTCGAGCAGATGCACAAATTTAAGCGCCATCGATAACGATGGCTTTCCCTGATCTCTCTGGAACCGCATGTCATGGACCTGACCTTCGGCACCTCGCTCTCGCAGAGCTGCCGCCTATTGCAGCTAACCACTCCGCTGGGTACCGACGCGCTCCAGGCCCTGCGCGCCCATGGCATCGAGCGCATTGGCCGCACCCCGCGCTACACCCTCGACGTGCTCGTGCAGGACACCGAGTACGACCCGAACCAGCAACTTAAGAGACATTTTTAATACCTTTATCGATCGAGTTCAAAAGTTTCACAGCATGATTGAAAAAACTACCATACTGAAACATATGTACATTATGCCGCAGAGTCAAAGTCTAGCGACCTTTATTCATGGGGGGGGGGGCGTTGAGTGCGGACCAGGTAATCTCGATGGCCTGGATGCTGACAGTGCCAAATTAACTAGAGATAATCTTAATATCGAGATAACCTTAAATAAACTTTATTTTCTAAAAATCAGTCACAGCTTTTATCCGGGCGATGGGACGGTTCCTGCTCTATCATCAACAGCGTCTCGAGGCCACAAGGGGATCAAAGCCCTTTTCGCTCACGGCCAAAACGGAGGAAATTTAACCAATACTACAAACCAGGCATCCATAGCAACGCACCAGGTTATGAACACCAAAATGCATACACCTACGTTCATTATGCTAGGAAAGCAAAAGAACTAGCGCTTCTCACATAGATAGACAAAACGTGGCGATCTGTTTGGATTGACTAGGGAAAGATAAATGAGCTCAAATGACCAAAGATGATAACAGGGGACTGTTGAGCTTGACGCCGGATATAAGTCCACCTTTGCACCGAAGTACTCCTCCACAACGGGACGGTAGCACCCTGCTCGTCAGCAAGCTCAAGGTATTTCCCAACAACCCGAGCGAGCTTTTGCACATCACAAAACATAGTACATTAAACCCACGGCCTGCAGGCAGGGAATCTATAATAACTCTACTGGCTACGAGCATCAAAGAGCAGATATTGACACAGAAGACCCAACTTCATTTGCCACACTCTACAGCATCGTAGGAGTATTCCAGCATGTCTAACTCTAGAAGCCTAGCTAATTATAAATATCTTCGAACGGTAATACTAACCACTGTCCTAACATTGCTATGGTGCGTAGGTGCTGGAGCTGAAAGCATGCCGAATGAGAAAAATATCTTTTATTTCGGACGCTACTCCATTCTGGTCCCTACCGACGGAAACGGCATATGGTCTTCGTATGAAGTTGTGAAGAAGAGAATAGAATTCATCAGCAACAATGGCAGGCGCGACCTCCCTAAAAGCACTGCAGAGGTAATCGCTACAATCACTCGCAAGCGCAATGCCGGCTATACCGAGGCATATGAACGTACACTTCCACTTGATGGCGGGGGGAAAATCGTAATATCCAAGGATCACAAGTACAATTTTTATATTTACTACTTAACCCCAAAAAATACACTCTATCGTCAACAAGTCGAATCCATACCATTCAGTGCATTTGAAAAAGCCATCGCTAGAGCCAAAGAACTAAATAGTCTCATCCATTATCGAAATCCCGCGGAGCACCCACCCAACCAAGCTTTTGCGCTAGAGGCTGGGTACATGAATTTACCGATTGACAAATTCGATGAAAAAGTTTCAATAGGACTACCTGTTTCATCAATACCCGGAATTCATTTGACTTTCGATACGCAGGTGATTGGACAGCCAGAGCCGGGACTGCTATCTAGGTTTGAAGAGAGATCAGCGGGCGCCTTACCCCTTTTAAAAAACCTCCTTACTCGTTCAAGCGTCATTCGCAAAGGTAAAAGAAATGTTGCCGGATTAATGTTTGAAGAACTATTAATAAAAACTAGGGCTGAAGGGAAAAACGTCTACGCGTTTCGGCTCGAGTTTCCAGGCACCCCTGAACTCAGTCTAGAGCCCTACACAGTACTCGAGCTTAGCACAGTCGATGGTGGTCCCGGTTTTGAGAATGATGAACAAGCACTCCAATTTTGGGATGAAGTAGTGGAGAGCTTAAAGCGAATATAAAAGTAGCAAATAGCTGCGGCGTGCAGTGTGATCTTATGCCGTTTCGCACCCCGCAGCAAATCCAAGCGAAGAGTTTCAGTAATTTATTTCTACTTATGTGGAACTTATCGGTTACTCCGTGCATTTCAAGAGCTACCCTGGCTCGAAGAAGCACTTCCAGTAATCAATCATCTGCAAATTACCCCGACCCCAGAGACGGTTTCGGTTTTATTTATGGGACTGAGCATCTACAGCCAGGCAAATTACGGCGCGAAATGCAATATGAGTCCCTCATGGCCATTGCGCGACATGAGCAGCTCGTGATACTCCAACCTTTAATTTATAATAGCCTGGGCTTCAAGACACTATTAAGAGGCCAAGCACTATGGGAGGCCATATAGGAGCGCCTCGACGCCTTGCCTCACTTAGCATTCAATGCGAGACCAATAATCCGGAATTCGATATCGTTATGACAGAAGGGCAACTATACAACAAGATTGACCGAATAAACTTAATTACAGATATTGCCGAAATTATCACCGCTTGATGACCACAAAGTTCGATCACATGAAGCAAAGCATCCAAGACATCTCCGAATGGAGTTACAATGTTTAAAAAAATAGGTTACCTATTATTCATTTTTATTTCTGCTTGTGGTGAACCAAGCTTGAGCACAAATAAACCCAACATTCAACTTGAAATTGGCACGCCTGTTGATGCGGCACTTTCATCGTCATCTGCCAAATTTAACAAAGACTGCGCTCAGGGTCTGTGCCTTTACAAATTTTCGCTATCATTTGCCAACGCATCGCGTGCAAACTTAACAATCAACTCAGGCACAGACAGCTTAAAGTTTGATGATATAGTCAGTACCACTCTAGGCACTTTTGAAAGCAACATCATCAACTATGCCAGGGTGACGCTAGGTGGCGTACCACAGGATTCCGAGCACCACCAGGCCATGCGCTACTTCTATGAGCAAGTAGATAAGCTAAGACTTGCAGGCTGGAACAGATATATCTTTCAGAACGAAGCAAGACTCTCCGGCGAGGAAGCAAAAAAGTTCGAAAATGCTCGATCAATACTTGTCAGCCCAGTCGGTACAGGGCCATGGAAAGATCCCGCTTTAAAATTGAGCGCCGAAGATTGGCTTGCCCTTCCAACGATAAACAGCTGGTATTTCTACAAAGATGGAGTTTATCTTCTATTTCGTGTTCAACGTGAGAAAAGCACTCAAGCGCCACAAAAAATCGGCTCTTACTTGTTCACGCTTAACTTTGAATCTGAATCCGAATTTTATAAAGGCTTCGTTGAAGGTGAAAAAGACCGTGAAAACTGGAAATCCCTCGTTCCCCCCATACTCAAACGCATGGCACAAGAACGCGCCCAAACCGAAGCACGCCTAAAAAAGATGGGCATCGCCATCGATGAAAACTACCAGGACCCGCCCATCAAGGCCCTGGAATAACCCGTTTTTCAGTCCCACTCAGGAGACCCCTTGTCATGGACCTGACCTTCGGCACCCCGCTCTCGCAAAGCGGCCGCCTATTGAAGAAAATTAAAACAACGCAGCCGTCTTTGCGGCAAGAACTTTGCGATGTAATTGATGAAGTGAAATTTTTTCACAGCGACATAGAAAAAAAGTACCATACGAACACTTTCGTGCATTATGCTGCCAAACCGAAATCATCCAATCTTTATACTTGGGGAACAATTGAGTGGGCAGCTAATACCCTCCAAGGTCTCGATATCAAAACAGTCAATTTGAGCAGCGACAACCTGGACGCAGAGATCACGCTAAACGGCTTATATACCCTGAGCATTGGGCCTGGTTACTACTTTGGCGACGGTACGGTTCCGGCATTCTCATCTACTGCCCCCCGAGGTAAACCAGGCGTGCACGGCGCATTTGCTCACGGACAAAATGGTGGAATACTGAACCGTTACTGTAAAGAAGGAGCATTCAATAACTCCGCGGGTTACGGCCACCAAGATGCTTACACTGACAAAGCCGGTCGAACGCAATTCGCCACTTTATACAGCCTAATAAAAATCTCTAATAGCATTTGACATTTCAATAGGAAAGGGATCTAGGATGAATTTAGCACACCGAATTTTAATGGCTGCAGCTTTATTATGCGCATCATGCTCCCTTTTCGCAGCCACCAGCAAACCAAGAGAGGCCGTCATGCCTGAAAAGAACTGGAACACGTACTACTTCGGCCGTTTTCAATTATCGCTCCCACGAGGCTCAGAAATCGCTGCTGACTACAAGATTTTTGATGAAAAACTTGAATTGGTAAGCAAAAACGGAAAATCTCAACTGCCAGTCATTACTCAACGCCTCATTGAAGACCTAGAAAAAGGAGTTGCTCGCGGGACCAGCAGCAAATACGAGAAAACAATTCATCTCGACAATGGTAGCGTGCTTTTACTTTCACGGCTCAGCACACTCTACACCTTCAATGCCTACTTACTCACAAGCAAAAACACGCTGTATCACATGATGATCAAACGTGTCACACCAAACGGTGTACCTGAAGCAGTAGAGAACATGCGTAAACTAAGCAATGCCATTTATTTCAGACGCCCTGATGCGGAACCCCCGCAGGGAGCATTCGCATTGGAGGCTGGTTATTCCACACTCCCCAACAATCAATTTTTCGAATCTGTCTATATGGGTGCCCAAATTAAGGGTCATACAGGGAACTATGTAAGCCTTCTTACAAAAAGCATTGTCGATAAAGAACCCAGCCTTCTCGAGCGATTCGAGCAAAGGGAATATGATCCCGTAGTAGGTGAGCTGTCAAACAGTGGCCGTTTACAGATCCTTCGAAAGAACAAGCGAACTGTAGGCGGCATCGATGGGGAAGAAGTGGCAGTTAGCACGATAATAGATGGCAAACCATTTTATGCCTTCCAATTCGAATATGATGGCACATTAGAATCAAATACGCGCCCTTATATTGCGATTGGGTTAGGCACTCATGAAAATGGAAGCAATTTTAAATCGAATGAGGAAGCGTTGGCGTTTTGGGATGAGCTGCTATACGGTTTTAAACCTCTTCCGGAGTAGATGGATGATGGCGAAGGATTTATACATTTCGCCATACAGCCGCCTGTTGCAGCTGACCACCCCGCTGGGGGCCGACGCGCTCCAAGCCCTGCGCGCCCACGGCGTCGAGCGCATTGGCCGCACCCCGCGCTACACCCTCGACGTGCTGGTGCAGGACACCGAGTACGACCCGGAGAAACT
>NZ_JBIVGS010000030.1:0-12008 GCF_044748785.1 Pseudomonas sp. NPDC089743 | reverse complement strand
TGGTAGTGTGGGGTTTCCCCATGTGAGAGTAGGTCATCGTCAAGATTCATTTCGCAAAACCCCTATCTGCGCGAGCAGGTAGGGGTTTTGTCTTTTCTGGCTTTCACAGATCCCGGACTCGGCGGTTAGCCGTGATATCGTTCCCCATCAGCCCGACCTGCCTTCCAGAGAACCATCAATGGCCAACCCGACTTCACTCCACCCCGGCTTCATGATCGTGCACGGCAACCGCCTGGACGACTTGCGCAGCCTGGTGGTGAGTTGGATGCGGCGCTATCCGCTGGCCCCCCTGGAAAACGAAATTGCCCTGGTGCAGAGCAATGGCATCGCCCAGTGGCTCAAGCTGGCCTTGGCCGAGGACCCGCTCGAAGATGACCAAGGCGGCTGTGGGATCGCTGCTGCCATCGAAGTGCAGTTGCCAGGCAGCTTCATGTGGCAGTTGTACAGAAAAGTCCTCGGGCGTGACGAAATCCCGGAAGTTTCCCTGCTCGACAAGGCCCCGCTGACCTGGCGACTCATGCGTTTGCTACCCGCGTTGATCGAGCGCCCGCATTTCGAGCCGTTGCGACGCTTCCTCACTGACGACGGCGATCTGCGCAAACGCTATCAGCTTGCAGAGCGCCTGGCTGACCTGTTCGACCAATACCAGGTCTATCGTGCCGACTGGCTGAAGGACTGGGCAGCCGGGCAGCACGTCCTCAATACGGCCCGTGGCGAACGCAAGCCTCTGGCGCCTGGCAACCGCTGGCAGGCAGAGCTGTGGCGGGCCCTGCTCGAGGATGTGGGTGAACAAGGCATGGCCCAGAGCCGGGCAGGGGTGCACCAGCGGTTCATCGAACGTATCAACAGCCTTGAGCAGCCCCCTGCGGGCCTGCCTTCACGGGTAATCGTATTCGGTATCTCATCCCTGCCTGCCCAAGCCTTGGAAGCGCTGGCAGGCCTCGCACGCTTCAGCCAGGTATTGCTGTGTGTGCACAACCCTTGTCGCCACCACTGGGCGGACATCGTCGCCGACAAGGATCTACTGCGCCACCAGTACAAGCGCCAGCAACGCAAACAGGGCATGCCCGTGCAACTGGATGACGAGTCCTTGCACCAGCACGCCCACCCCTTGCTGGCCGCCTGGGGCAAACAGGGACGCGACTACATCAACCTGCTCGACAGTTATGACGACCCAGGCAGCTACCAGGGCGCATTCAGCGACGGGCGCATCGACTTGTTCAGCGAAAGCGAGCCGACGACACTGCTCAAGCAGCTGCAGGACGATATCCTCGAACTGCGCCCGCTTACCGAAACCCGTGAGCTGTGGCCTGAGGTGGTTCTGGCAAAAGACCGCTCCATCCGCTTCCACATCGCCCACAGCCCACAGCGCGAAGTCGAGATCCTGCACGACCAGTTGTTGGCCCGCTTCAGTGCCGACCCCACCCTGCGCCCGCGTGACGTCATTGTCATGCTCCCGGCGATCGACACCTATGCACCGCATATCCGCGCCGTTTTCGGCCAGTTACAGCGTAACGACCCGCGTTACATACCCTTTACCCTGACCGATCAGGGCCAGCGCGGGCGGGATCCCTTGCTGATTGCCCTGGAGCATCTGCTCAAGCTGCCAGACAGCCGTTTCGCCGTCAGCGAGGTGCTCGATCTGCTGGACGTACCGGCTGTGCAAGCCCGTTTTGGGATCCGCGAAAGCGACCTGCCCACGCTGCACCGCTGGATCGAAGGTGCCGGTATCCGCTGGGGGCTCAATGCCGAGCAGCGAGCGGCCCTGGGCCTGCCCGAAGGCCTTGAACAGAACAGCTGGCGGTTCGGCCTGCGGCGTATGTTGTTGGGTTATGCCGTCGGTATGGGGGAAGGCTGCGACGGTATCGAACCCTACGACGAAATCGGCGGGCTGGATGCTGCGCTGATCGGCCCGTTGGTGGCGTTGCTCGACGCCCTGGATGTGGCCAACCATGCCCTCTCGCAGCCAGCCACTGCTGCCCAATGGGGCGAGCGGCTGAACGCGTTGTTGCAAGTGTTCTTCTTGGCAGAAGGCGAACATGACGAGTTCCTGCTCATGCAACTGCAGGAGCTGCGCGATAGCTGGCTGGAGGTGTGCGAGACTGTCGGCTTGCAAGACGTGCTACCCCTCACCGTCATACGCGAGGCGTGGTTGTCGGGCCTGGATCAGGGCAAGCTGTCCCAGCGTTTTCTTGCCGGTTCGGTAAACTTTTGCACCCTCATGCCAATGCGTGCCATCCCGTTCCGGGTGGTCTGCCTGCTGGGCATGAATGATGGCGATTACCCGCGCGCCCAGCAGCCGTTGGACTTCGACCTGATGGCCAGTGATTACCGCCCCGGCGACCGCTCGCGCCGGGAGGATGACCGTTACCTGCTGCTCGAGGCGTTGTTGTCCGCGCGCGATCAGCTATACATCAGCTGGGTCGGCCGGAGCATCCGCGACAACAGCGAGCGTCCGGCGTCCGTGCTCATAGGCCAACTGCGCGATCACCTGGCTGCAGGTTGGCGGCTGGCCGGTGGCAGGGACAGCCAGCACGCGGGCGAGCAGTTGTTGCATGGGTTGACGCAAGAGCACCCGCTGCAGCCCTTCAGCCCGCGTTATTTCCAGAAAGGCAGCGCGTTGTTCAGTTACGCCCATGAATGGCAGCTGCTGCACCAGGTTAGCGATGAGGGCGAACAGGCAGACATTGGCCTGCCACCCTACAGTGGCGATGAAGCCCTGACGCTCACGCAACTGCAGGATTTTCTGCGTAATCCGGTGCGGCACTTCTTCAGCCAGCGGCTGAAGGTGTTTTTCGAGGCGCTGGAGGCGCCGACGCCAGATGAGGAGCCGTTCGTCCTGGACGCCCTGCAGCGCTACAGCGCCAGCGAAAGCCTGCTCGGGGCGGCGCTGGCCGACCCGGAAAACGCCGAGCATGCGCTGCAAGCCCAGGCGCGCCGGCTGCAGGCATGCGGCATGCTGCCGTTGGCCGGGTTCGGTGAGCTTTTGCAGGCAGAACTGATTCAGCCGCTGCCCGACCTGCTGCAACGCCATCGCCAATTGTTGCAGCGCTGGCCCGAGGTGGTGGAGGGCGCGCTGCCGATCAATTTCGAACAGGGCAGTCATCGCCTGGAGGGCTGGCTTGGCCGGGTCTACCAGGCCGCCGACCAAAGCCTGTTGAGCATCACCACGGTGCCCAACACCATCAGCGCCGGGCGTAACAGTCTCAAGTGGCACCGGCTGATCGCCAGTTGGGTCATGCACCTGGCGGCGTGCGCCGAAGGCTATCCGCTGTATAGCGCCCTGTTGGCCAGCGACATCACCTTGCTGCTTGCGCCACTGTCACAACACCAAGCTGCTGAGCAGCTCGGCCATTTGCTGGTGTCACGCCAGGCCGCAATGAATGCGCCGCTGCCGGTTGCCGCCAAGACAGCGTTCGCCTGGCTGGCCCAGGACGATCCTGACAAAGCCCTCGCCGCAGCCGCGCGTGCTTACGAAGGTGATGGCCGCACCAGTTTCGGTGAGCGCAGCGAAAGCCTGGCCCTGGCCCGACAATTCCGTGACTTCGCCGCACTCAGTGCCGACGAAACCTTTGAAGGCTGGTGCGAAACCCTGTACCGCCCGTTATACAGCGCAGCCTGGCAGACGCTGGGCAACCCGGAGAGTGGCGCATGACCCAGGTCCGTCCCCTGGCACTGAGTTTTCCCCTGCACGGCAGCCAACTGATCGAAGCCAGTGCCGGTACCGGCAAGACGTTCACGATTTCGGCCCTTTACCTGCGGCTGATACTTGGCCATGGCGGCGAGCACGCTTTTGCCCGCGAACTGCTGCCACCGCAGATCCTCGTGGTGACCTTCACCGATGCAGCCACCAAGGAACTGCGCGAGCGTATTCGCGCGCGCCTGGCCGAGGCTGCACGCTTCTTTCGCGGCGAGCTGCCAGAAGCCGACCCGCTGCTGCACCAGCTACGTGACGATTATCCACAGGAGCACTGGCCTCGCTGCGCCAACCGCCTGGAGATCGCCGTACAGTGGATGGACGAAGCGGCAGTCTCGACCATTCATGGCTGGTGCCAGCGCATGCTTCGCGAACATGCCTTCGACAGCGGCAGCCTGTTCACCCAGAGCCTGGAAACCGACCACAGCGACTTGCTTGGCCAGGTCATGCGCGACTACTGGCGGCGTTTCTGCTACGGCATGCACGGCGCGGCGCTGGGCTGGGTGCGCAGCCATTGGGGCAGCCCCGATGCACTGTTGCCCCGGATCCGCCCATTGTTTGGTCGCGTGCGTGCCCAGCAGGATGAGCAAGAACCGCAAGCGCTGATCGATGCCGCGCTGCTGGAGCGCGCCGATCAGTTGTACCAACTCAAAGCCCCGTGGGCGCAGTGGGCCGAGCAGTTGCAACAGATCTGCCGGGACGCCGTCGCCGCCAAGCAGGTCGACGGGCGCAAACTGCAGGCGCGCTTCTTCGAACCCTGGTTCGACAAGTTACGCGCCTGGGCTGCTGATGAGCAGATAGTGGAGCTTGACCTGGGGACTGGCTTTACGCGCCTGACCCCGGCAGGCATGGCCGAAGCCTGGAAAATCGGTGAGCCTCCAGATCACCCGGCCTTGCACGCCATGCACGATCTGCCACAACAGCTACAGGCCTTGGCCAGCCCCGATGCCCGCCTGCTCGAGCACGCCGCTGCCTGGGTTTCGGCGCGCTTCGAGGTGGAAAAGCGCCGCCGCGCCGAGATGGGCTTCGACGATATGCTGCTGCGCCTGCAACATGCGTTGGCCAGTGAAGCCGGCGAGAGGTTGGCAAGCCTGATTCGCGAACAGTTCCCGGTAGCCCTGATCGACGAATTTCAGGATACCGACCCTGTTCAGTACGGCATCTTCGAGCGCATCTACCGCATCAGCGAAAATCGTGAGGAAACCGGTCTGTTCATGATCGGCGACCCGAAGCAGGCCATCTATGCCTTCCGAGGCGCCGACATTTACACCTACCTGTCCGCGCGGCGCGCCACCGCCGGACGGCTGCACAGCCTGGACACCAATTACCGCTCCAGTGAAGCAATGGTGGCCGCTGTCAATCAGGTGTTCCTGCAGGCCGAAGCCCGTGAGCAAGGGCGGGGCGCCTTCCTGTTCCGCGAAGGCCAAGACAACCCGTTGCCGTTCATCGAGGTACGCGCCAAGGGGCGCAGCGAACGCCTGTTGATCGACGGCCAGGCAATCCCGGCCCTGCAGTGTTGGCAATTGGAGAGCGAAGACCCCGTCTCCAGCACACTGTACCGGCAGCAACTGGCGGCCAGCTGCGCCAGCCACATCGTCGCCCTGCTCAACAGTGCCCAGCGCGGCCAGAGCGGTTTCAGCAAGGCTGACGGCGAACTGCGCCCCTGCCTGCCCTCAGACATCGCCATTCTCGTACGTGACGGCCATGAGGCGCAGTTGGTGCGAGCCGAACTTGCCGCCCGTGACGTTCGCAGCGTGTACCTGTCCGACAAGGACTCGGTCTTCGCCGCCCAGGAAGCGCATGACCTGCTGGCCTGGCTCAAGGCTTGCGCCGAGCCGGACTCCGAGCGCCTGCTCAAGGCCGCCTTGGCCAGCCTGACCCTGGACCTGTCGCTGGCCGAGCTGGACCAGTTGAACCAGGACGAGCGGGTCTGGGAGGACTGGGTCATGCGTTTTCGCCGCTACCGCGACACCTGGCAGCGCCAGGGCGTACTACCGATGTTGCGGCACCTGCTGCACGATTTTCAGTTGCCGCGTACGCTCGTTGCCCGCAGCGATGGCGAGCGGGTGTTGACCAACCTGCTGCACCTGGCGGAGCTGCTGCAGCAAGCGGCGGGCGAACTGGATGGCGAGCAAGCGCTGATCCGCCATCTGGCCGAGCACTTGGCCAACGCCGGCCAGGCCAGTGAAGACCAGATCCTTCGCCTGGAGAGCGACGAACAGCTGGTCAAGGTGGTGACCATCCACAAATCCAAAGGCCTGGAATACCCCTTGGTCTACCTGCCGTTCATCTGCACCAGCAAACCGGTCGACGGTAGTCGCCTGCCGCTGGCCTGGCACGACAGCCAAGGGCAGGCGCAACTGACCCTGACCCCCGACCCGACGCAGATCGCCTTGGCCGATGATGAGCGCCTCGCGGAAGACCTGCGCCTGCTCTACGTGGCCCTCACCCGTGCCCAGCATGCATGCTGGCTGGGCGTTGCCGACCTCAAGCGCGGTAATCAGAAAAGCTCGCAGCTGCACCGCTCCGCTCTCGGCTATCTGCTTGGCGGCGGTGAACCGCTGCAGGGCTCGGCGCAACTGGCGGACTGGCTGCAGAGCTTGCTGGCCGGCTGCCCACACATTGCCTGCCCCGGCCTGCCAGAGGCAGACGAACAACGCTACCGCACGCCCCATGCCGAACGCGAGCTGCAGCCTGCACGCAAGCCTCGTCGTGCAGCAGCGGAGCATTGGTGGATCGCGTCCTACAGCGCCTTGCGGGTGGGTGAACAGACACTGGGTGCCGACAGCTCCCTGGCCCAGCAGTTGCTCGACGATGAGGGGGGCGCTATTCAACTGCCCCGCGAGGTGCCCGCCGACGGCGGCGACATCCACCGCTTCCCGCGCGGGCCGAACCCCGGCACCTTCCTCCATGGTTTGCTCGAGTGGGCCGGGCGCGAAGGCTTCGCCGAGGTCGCCGCCAACCCCAAACTGGTCGAGCGCACCGTTGGCCAGCGCTGCAACCGGCGCGATTGGACCGGCTGGATCCCGGCACTGAGCCAATGGTTGCAGCAACTGCTGAACGAGCCACTGCCTGCCCGTGATATGAGCCTGAGGTTGGCGCAGTTGCAGCACTATCAGATAGAAATGGAGTTCTGGTTCGCCAGCCATCAGGTCGATGCCCAGCAGCTTGACCAGTTGGTCGCCCGCCACACTCATCCAGGTGCAGCGCGCCCCGCAGCTCAGCCGACGCTGCTCAACGGCATGTTCAAAGGCTTCATCGACCTGGCGTTCGAGCTCGATGGCCGCTATTACGTGGCCGACTACAAGTCCAACTGGCTTGGCCCGGATATCCAGGCCTATGACACGCAGGCCATGGAAAAGGCGATCCTGGAGCACCGCTACGACTTGCAGTACGTGCTTTATCTGCTGGCCCTGCATCGCCAGTTGCGTGCCCGGCTGCCCGATTACGATTATGACCAGCATGTGGGCGGTGCGCTGTTCATCTTCTTGCGCGGCGCCAGCAGCAGCGGCCACGGCGTGTACTTCGCCAAGCCGCCACGTGAGTTGATCGAAGCACTCGATGCGCTGTTCCGTGGCGTGCATGCGCCTCAACAACACGACCTGTTCGCCGGAGCTGCGCCATGAGTCGCACCCTTGATGACCTCTTGCCTACGCCACTGAACGCCGAGCACCTGCTGACGCTGGCGCCGCAACGCAACAGCGCAGACCTGCTGCAACTGCTCGACCGCTGGGTTGAGCGCGGCTGGTTGCGGGCGCTGGACCGTGCATTTGTGTCCTTTCTGGAAGAGCGCGCCCCCGGCAGCGATCCGCTGTTGCTGCTGGCCGCTGCCTTGGCCAGCCATCAGCTGGGCCACGGGCATGTCTGCCTGGACCTGCAGCAAACCCTGGCCGAGCCGGATTTCGCCCTGTCGCTGCCGCCGGAAGGCGATGCCCTGGCAGGGCCGTTGCTGCTGCCGTCGCAGTTGCTCGCCAACCTCGACCTGCACACCTGGCGCAAGCGCATTGCCGCCAGCACCCTGGTGGCGGCTGGCGATACCCCTGGCCATGAGCCCCGGCCATTGGTGATCAGCGGTGAACGTCTCTACCTGCGCCGCTACTGGAGTTACGAGCGGCAGATCGACGAAACCCTGCGCCAGCGCCTGGGTCAAGACGAGGCCACCCCCACAGACCTGCCTGCGCGCTTGGCGCAGTTGTTTGATGAAGGTGCTCTGGCCGGCCAGGTGGATTGGCAGAAACTGGCGTGTGCCCTGGCTACCCGCGCCGGCTTCAGCATCATCACCGGTGGGCCGGGCACCGGCAAGACCACCACGGTGGTGCGCCTGCTGGCCTTGCTGCAGGCGCCTGCAGTCGAGCAGGGCAGGCCGCTGCGCATTCGCCTTGCCGCGCCCACCGGCAAGGCTGCAGCGCGCCTGACCGAGTCCATCGGTCAGCAGGTCGAGCGTTTGCAGGTCAGTGCCGATGTCCGCCGGCAGATTCCTACCGATGTCAGTACCGTGCACCGGCTGCTCGGCAGCCGCCCGGCCTCTCGCCACTTCCGTCACCATGCAGGCAACCCGCTGCCGCTGGATGTGCTGGTGGTGGATGAAGCCTCGATGATCGACCTCGAAATGATGGCCAACCTGCTCGATGCCTTGCCCCCCAAAGCCCGGTTGATCCTGTTGGGTGACAAGGACCAGCTGGCCTCGGTCGAGGCGGGTGCGGTGCTGGGCGACCTGTGCCGGGATGCCGAAGAGGGCTGCTACTCACCCGCTACCCAAGCATGGCTGGAGCAGATTGGCGGTCAGTCGTTGGCCGAGAGCGGGCTGAAGGCCGGCGACGCGCAACGCAACCCTTTGGCACAGCAAGTCGTGATGCTGCGTTTTTCCAGGCGCTTTGGCGAAGGCAGCGGCATCGGCCAGCTGGCGCGCCTGGTCAACCGCCAGCAAGCCCAGGCGGCCCGCGATCTGTTGACGATGCCGCCGGCCGATGTATTCGGCCTGGCCCTGCGCGGCGAGCACGACCGCGCCTTTGATCGGCTGATACTCGACGGCCTGAACCGCGGCGCCGATGGGCCACAAGGCTATCGCAGCTACCTGCGCACCATTGGCCGGCATCGTCCAGCGCCTGGCAGTGCTTTCGACGATCCGCTCTGGGAGCAGTGGGCTGGCAAGGTGCTGCGCAGCTTTGAGGACTTCCAGTTGCTGTGCGCGGTGCGCAGGGGCGCCTGGGGGGTGGAAGGGCTCAATGAGCGGGTGGCGCGAGTGCTGCACAGTGCCGGGCTGATCGACAGCCAGCAGCCTTGGTATGAAGGGCGCCCGGTACTGGTGACGCGTAACGACTACGGTCTGGGCCTGATGAACGGTGACATCGGCATCGCCCTGCGCTTGCCGGACGAGCAGGGCGAGCCGCTGCTGCGTGTGGCCTTCCCACGCAACGACGGCAGTGGCGGGGTGCGCTTCGTGCTGCCCAGCCGGCTCAACGAGGTGGAAACGGTATTCGCCATGACCGTCCACAAGTCCCAGGGCTCTGAATTCAGCCACACCGCGTTGGTACTGCCCGATGCGCTCAACCCGGTGCTGACCAAAGAGCTGGTATACACCGGTATCACCCGGGCCAAGCATTGCTTCAGCCTGGTCGAGCCACGGCAGGGCATCTTCGAAGAAGCGGTGGCGCGCAGGGTGCGGCGCATCTCCGGTTTGATGCTCGAGCAGGTGTGATGCATAGCTGTGGGAGCTGCCGTGCGCCGTGACAGGGCGCTTCCACAGCGATAACGGCGTTGTGCTATCGTTGCGCCACATCTGAAGGGATTTAAGAGATTTCCCACATGACAGTGGTTGGCAGACGTGTGACTGGCGGTGCGCTTTCGCGGTTGCTGACCCTCTTGGCGCTATTGGCCGGCCCTGTTCATGCGGATGATTCGGCCACTGCTGCGCAGGCCCTGCAACGTGCCGAGGCTGTGACTCAGGTTGTATTGGGTATCTTGAGTTACGCACGCTGGCCGGTCGAACCGGTGCCGCTGCGGTTGTGCCTCGTCGGCCCGACCGAGTACACCGACGACCTGATCAAAGGCAACCTGCAGAACTCCGGTCAACCGCTGCAAGTGCGCCGTCTGCTTGCTGATGACCGGGAGATCGCCCACGCGTGTGACGCTGTGTACATCGGCAAGCTCGACCAAGGCCAGCGCGATCGGTTGTTCCAGGCCGTCAGTAACCACCCTGTATTGAGCATCAGTGAAGCCGACGACCCGTGTACGGTCGGTACCCTGTTCTGCCTGCGGGTCAGCGACCAGCAGGTTGCATTCGAGGTCAACCTCGACTCTGTGGCACGCTCGGGCGTGCGTATTCACCCCAGCGTGCTGCAGTTGTCGCGGCGCCGGGGGGTGCAACCATGAGGGCGAGCAGAAAAAGTGGCGTCCGCCCGACCCTGCGCTCGGTACTGAGCCGGGGTCACCTCAGCGTCGCCGTGTTGGCCGTCGGCCTTGCCGGTATCTCGCTGACAGTGCTGGGTGTGCTTGCCTTGCGTGTGTACGCCAACCACAACTTGCACTTGATCGCCCGCTCGATCAGTTACACCGTCGAAGCCGCCGTGGTGTTCGACGACAGTGGCGCGGCCAACGAGGCCTTGGAGCTGATTGCCAGAACCGAAGAAGTGGCCGATGCCAAGGTGTTCAACAATGACGGTAAGCAGTTGGCGCATTGGCAGCGCAACGACAACGGCATGCTCGCGCCCTTGGAAGCGCAAGTGGCAAGGGCCTTGCTGAGTGAGCCCATCAACCTGCCGATCATGCATCAGCAACAAAAGGTCGGGCACATCGAGCTGGTCGGCCAAGGCCGCAGCCTGCTGCTGTTTCTGCTCAGCGGCTTGGGCGGCATCCTGTTCTGCACAGCCCTCAGCGCTTTTGTCGCCCAGTACCTGTCCCGGCGCATGCTCGGCGATATCGTCCGCCCTCTGCGTAGCCTGGCCAGCGTCGCCCACGCCGCCCGCCGCGAGCGCAGCTTCGACCGCCGTGTGCCGCAAGCGCCGATCGCGGAACTCAACGAGCTGGGCAATGACTTCAACGCCTTGCTGGACGAACTGGAAATCTGGCATGGCCACCTGCAGAACGAAAACGCCACCTTGGCCCACCAGGCCAGCCACGACAGCCTCACCGGCCTGCACAACCGTGCGTTCTTCGAGGGCCGGCTCAACCGCAGCGTGCGCAATGCCGCCCGGCAGCAAGACCATATGGCGCTGTTGTTCCTCGACAGTGACCACTTCAAACGGATCAATGACAACCTCGGCCACGCGGTCGGGGACCAGGTGCTGATCAACGTCGCCGACCGCGTGCGGGCGCAACTGCGTGAGCATGACCTGGTGGCGCGCCTTGGCGGGGATGAATTCGCCGTGCTGCTGACACCGCTGCAGTCGCGCACAGATGCTGAACGTATCGCTGACAAGATCATCAGCAGCATGGCGCTGCCGATTCAGCTCGACAGCGGGGGTAGCATCACCACCTCGCTCAGCGTCGGGATTGCCTATTACCCGGAGGATGGCGACGACCCCGCCAGCCTCCTCGATGCCGCAGATGCGGCGATGTACCAGGCCAAGCGCATGCGCCGTGGCCACTGGCACGCGGCCCAGACGGAACGGTCCGCCGCTGAAATCAAGAACAGGAGCTGAACCGTGATACAGCGTTTGCGTTTTCCCTTCATCGCCTTGCTGCTGGTTTTGCTGGCGCTCACGGGTTGCCAGAGCACACCCCGGAAAGGGCTGACGGCCGAACAGGTCGCTGTGCTCAAGCGCGAGGGGTTTGCCCCCACTGATGAGGGCTGGGCGTTCGATCTGTCGGGCAAGGTGCTGTTCGGCAGTGACGTGGATAGCCTCAATGGCCAGAGCCAGGCGATTGTCGAACGTATCGGCAAGGCGTTGCTGGGTGTTGGCATTCAGGGCGTGCGGGTCGACGGCCATGCCGATGCGTCAGGCAAGGCGGCGTACAACCAGCAGCTGTCAGAGCGGCGGGCGCAGAGTGTGGCCAAGGTGTTGATCGGCATCGGCATGCCGACCCAGAACATTCAGACCCGAGGCCTGGGCAGCACTCAGCCGGTAGCGGATAACCGCACCAGCCTTGGGCGTACCGAGAACCGGCGGGTATCGATTGTGGTGGCGTCTTACTGAGATCCGCGTTGCATTCATCGCCGGCAAGCCGGCTCCCACATGGTGGACTGCCCCCCAAAAGTTGGACAGCTTTAAGCTGCGGCCCGAGTCCTGTACTCCACAGGGCTCAGGCCATTGAGCCTGAGCTTGATGCGATCATGGTTGTAGTAGTGAATGTACTCATCCAGACCCGCTCT
>NZ_JBIVGS010000029.1:0-12735 GCF_044748785.1 Pseudomonas sp. NPDC089743 | reverse complement strand
GTCTCCCACAGTCTGTACTGCGTCAACAGTCAGAATCCGGCATTTAGTCCCACCACCCCTTCAAGTCTAACCATACAAGCCGGCTTGCCGGCGATGGGCTGCGCAGCAGCCCCCATAGCAAAGCTGTAATAGCCCGAGCGCGCTCGACGGGACTAGCGAGCATCTAGGTCCGCTTTGCGGCCCATCGCCCGCAAGCCGGCTTTGTCCCCACCCCTCAATGATGCTTGCGCGGCACCGGCTTGAGCAGCTCGTCCGGCGGCATCTCGCACTTGATCTTGCGCCCCAGCAGCGTCTCGATCGCAGGCAACTGATATGAATCATCCTCACCGGCAAAGCTGATCGACACACCATTGGTGCCGGCACGGCCCGTACGGCCGATACGGTGCACGTAGTCATCCGGGTCTTCCGGCAGGGTGAAGTTGATCACATGGCTGATGCCGTCGATGTGAATGCCTCGCCCCGCCACGTCGGTGGCCACCAGCACGGTGATCCGGCCTTCGCGGAAACTTTCCAGGGTACGTATGCGCTTGTGCTGCGGCACGTCGCCCGACAGCTGGGCGGCATTGATACCGTCGCGTACCAGTTTCTCCTCGATACGCCGCACTTCGTCCTTGCGGTTGGCGAACACCATCACCCGCTCCCACTTGTTCTGGGTCACCAGGTTGTACAACAGCTTGTACTTGTCGCTGCCCGCCACCGCGTAGACGTGCTGTTCGACGGTTTCGCTGGCGACATTCTCCGGCTCGATCTCGACGATCGCAGGGTTGGTGGTCCACTGCTTGGCCAGGTTCATCACGTCGTCGGTGAAGGTGGCAGAGAACAGCAGGGTCTGGCGCTCGCTCTTGGGTGGGGTCTGGCGGATGATCTGCCGCACCTGTGGGATGAAACCCATGTCGAGCATACGGTCGGCTTCGTCCAGCACCATCACCTCGACCATGTCCAGATGCACATCGCCGCGCTGGTTGAAGTCCAACAGGCGGCCAGGGGTGGCCACCAGGATGTCGCAGTGGCGTGCTTCCAGCGCCTTGAGCTGCTTGTCGAAGTCCATGCCGCCGACGAAAGTCATGACGTTCAGGCCGGTGTATTTGGTCAGCGCGGCGGCGTCCTTGGCGATCTGTACCACCAGCTCGCGGGTAGGCGCGATGATCAGCGCACGCGGCTCGCCCATGTAGCGCTCTTTGGGCGGCGGCGTCTGCTGCAGCTGAGAGATGATCGAGATGAGGAACGCGGCGGTCTTGCCGGTGCCGGTCTGCGCGCGGCCGATGGCGTCCTGCCCGCGCAGGGTGTAACCCAATACCTGGGCCTGGATCGGCGTGCAGTAAGGAAAGCCCAGGTCATGGATGGCGTGCATCAGCTCGTTGGAGAGCTTGAAATCGTGGAAGCGGGTCTTGCCTTCCTGTGGTTCGACCACGAAGTCTTCAGGCTTCCAGAGGCTGGCCTGGGGTTTGGGCTTGCGTTCGCGACGGGGCTTGTCCTTGGCCGGCGGCTCGGCTTTGGCCGCGGCGACAGGCAATGGAGCCTTGGCGGCGGCTTCGATGCGCGGCGTGGAGGGCTGCGGCTCGGGCTGAGCTACGTGCGCCGCAGGCGGCGTGATGCTGGCAGCAGGAGCGACGGCCTGAGGTGCCGCGTCTCCCTTGCCGAATATTTTCTTGAGTGCCTTGAGCACGATCGTCTCATCAACTGATTAAGGAATGTACGCCGGGCAGTGTAATGCAAGATCTGGGTGCGGCGTAGCGGAATGCGCCCACAACTACAAGAGAGCCTGACTATTGCAGTTGCGTGCTCAGCCAGTCGTGGATATCGCTCAGCTCTGCCACCACCACCTCGTGCTCCATTGGGTATTCCTGCCAGCGTGCGGCCACGCCCCAGGTGTTCAGGTACTCGAAAGCGGTGCGGCCCATGGACGGGATCACCACCGGGTCGTGCACCCCATGCAGGCACAGGGCCGGGGTGCGTTGCTGACAGGCGCTCAGCTGATGGGTGTCGTTGAAGGTCGGTGCGTAGGTCGACAGTGCGATCACACCGCCCAGCGCTTCTTGCCACTTTATATAGGCGGTGTGCAGCACGACCGCGCCCCCTTGGGAGAAACCGGCCAGGATGATCCGCGTCAGGTCGATGCCTTTGGCCCGCTCGGCTTCGATAAGGGCAATGATCTGGTCGGCCGATTCTTCCAGCTGCGCTTCGTCGATGGCGCGGGCCGGGGTCATGGCCTTGATGTCGTACCAGCTGGGCATGGCATAGCCGCCGTTGATGGTGACTGGCCGGGTCGGCGCCTGGGGCATGACGAACCGCGTGCTCAGCAGACGTTCCTGCATGAATTCGGCAACCGGTAGGAAGTCGTAACGGTCGGCGCCCAGGCCGTGCAACCAGATCACACAGGCATCTGCGGTTTTCTGGGGTTCGAGAATCAACGGGTGGGTCATGACTGCTCCGAAAGTGTGCGAATCGTATGAAGGCATGCGCAAAAAGAAGGCGCTGGAAATGATTGTCGGAAAAAGAATGTCGCAACGATACAACTTTCCCTACTTGACGAGCGCTTAAACGCTTTAGCCGCCAACTATGGTACGCCCCTTGCTATGAAACCTGCGATGCAAGGGTCGGGCCGGTACGGTAACACCCTTGACACGCGAAGGCTGTCATAGAACAGCCCATTGCGCCATTGACCCAATAACAAGCCAACAAGGGTCGGATGCGCCTCATAAGGGTGCGGTGCAATTCCGGCTCGTACAACAAGAGCGATTTGGAGGTTGTGAATGAAGATGTTGAAAACCACCCTGGCAGTCCTCACCGCTGCCGCCGCGCTGGGCGCCGTGAGCAATGCCCAGGCCGGCGCCACCCTCGATGCGGTCAAGAAGAAGGGCTTCGTCCAGTGTGGCGTGAGCGACGGTCTTCCAGGCTTCTCGGTTCCTGATGCGCAGGGCAAGATCATCGGTATCGACGCCGATGTCTGCCGCGCCGTGGCCGCCGCCGTGTTCGGCGATGCCACCAAGGTCAAGTTCAGCCAGCTCAACGCCAAGGAACGCTTCACTGCGCTGCAGTCCGGCGAAGTCGATGTGTTGTCGCGCAACACCACCTGGACCAGCTCGCGCGATGCCGGCATGGGCCTGGTGTTCACCGGCGTCACTTACTATGACGGCGTTGGCTTTTTGGTCAACAAGAAGCTGGGTGTTTCCAGTGCCAAGGAGCTCGATGGCGCGACCATCTGCATCCAGGCAGGTACCACCACCGAGCTGAACGTCTCCGACTACTTCCGCGCCAACGGCCTGAAGTACACCCCGATCACCTTCGATACCTCCGACGAAAGCGCCAAGTCGCTGGAGTCTGGCCGTTGCGACGTGCTGACCTCGGACAAGTCGCAGCTGTTCGCCCAGCGTTCCAAGCTGGCCGGCCCGACCGACTACGTGGTGCTGCCGGAAACCATCTCCAAGGAGCCGCTGGGCCCGGTGGTACGCAAGGGCGACGAGGAGTGGTTCAGCATCGTCAAGTGGACCCTGTTCGCCATGCTCAACGCCGAAGAGGCTGGCGTCACCTCGAAGAATGTCGAGGCTGAAGCCAAAGGCACCAAAAATCCTGACGTCGCCCGCCTGCTGGGTGCCGATGGTGAGTACGGCAAGGACCTCAAGCTGCCCAAAGACTGGGTAGTACAGATCGTCAAGCAAGTGGGTAACTATGGCGAGGTGTTCGAGAAGAACCTGGGCCAGAGCACTGACTTGAAGATCGACCGTGGCATGAACGCCCTGTGGAACAACGGCGGCATCCAGTACGCGCCACCTGTGCGCTGATGGCTGCACCCTGCGGCGGCATTCCGCCGCCGCAGGCTGTTCGAATCCCTACTGTCCGGGGCACTTCATGCAAAATCAAATCGGCGCACAAAAGGGGCTGACCCTGAGCGATCCACGTGTGCGCGCGTGGTTGTTCCAGATTCTCACGATCATCTTCGTGGTGGGTCTGGGCTGGTACCTGTTCCACAACACGCAGACCAACCTGCAACACCGGGGCATCACTTCCGGTTTCGACTTCCTCGACCGCAGTGCCGGCTTTGGCATCGCCCAGCATCTGATTCCCTACGTGGAGTCCGACAGCTATGCACGCGTGTTCGTGATCGGCTTGCTCAATACCCTGCTGGTCACCTTCATCGGCGTCATCCTGGCAACGATCCTGGGGTTCATCATCGGTGTGGCGCGCCTGTCACCGAACTGGATGATCAATAAGCTGGCGACGGTGTACGTCGAGACATTCCGCAACATCCCGCCGCTGCTGCAGATCCTGTTCTGGTATTTCGCCGTGTTTCTGACCCTGCCGGGGCCACGGGGCAGCATCAGCTTCGACGATGCCTTCTTCATCAGCAATCGTGGCCTGAACATGCCCGGCGCTACCATGGCCGAAGGCTTCTGGCCATTCGTCGCCGCCCTAGTGCTGGCGATCGTGGCAATCATGGCGATGGTGCGTTACGCCAACAAACGCTTCAACGAAACCGGAGAACCGTTCCACAAGTTCTGGGCAGGGCTTGCCCTGTTCCTGGTGATCCCTGGCCTTTGTGCGTTGCTGTTCGGCAGCCCTGTGCATTGGGAAAACCCGCAGCTCAAAGGTTTCAACTTCGTTGGCGGGTGGGTTCTGATTCCGGAACTGCTTGCGCTGACCTTGGCACTGACCATCTACACCGCCGCGTTCATCGCCGAAATCGTGCGCTCGGGCATCCGTTCGGTCAGCCATGGCCAGACCGAAGCCGCCCGTTCGCTCGGGCTGCGCGAAGGCCCGACGCTGCGCAAGGTGATCATCCCCCAGGCACTGCGGGTGATCATTCCGCCGCTGACCAGCCAGTACCTGAACCTGGCGAAGAACTCGTCGCTGGCGGCCGGCATCGGCTACCCAGAGATGGTCTCGCTGTTCGCCGGTACCGTACTCAACCAGACCGGCCAGGCCATCGAGGTGATCGCCATCACCATGAGTGTCTATCTCGCCATCAGCATCAGCATTTCGCTGCTGATGAACTGGTACAACAAGCGCATTGCGCTGATCGAGCGGTGAGGATACGCCCGTGAATGCCCATGTTTTCAAACCTGACATGCCGCCACCGGTCAAGACCGTCGGCGTGCTCGCATGGATGCGGGCAAACCTTTTCTCCAGCTGGATCAACACCCTGCTGACCCTGTTCGCCGTGTACCTGATATGGCTGATCGTGCCGCCGCTGCTGCAGTGGGCGTTGATCGACGCCAACTGGGTCGGCACCACGCGCGCCGACTGCACCAAGGAGGGCGCCTGCTGGGTGTTCATCCAGCAGCGCTTTGGCCAGTTCATGTACGGCTACTATCCGGTGGAGTTGCGCTGGCGCGTGGACCTGACCGTATGGCTTGCCGTGCTGGGCGCCGCGCCGCTGTTCATCAAGCGTTTCCCGCGCAAGGCCGTCTACGGCCTGGGCTTTCTGGTGGTGTATCCGATCCTGGCCTACACGCTGCTGCATGGCGGATACCTTGGCCTGGCAAGCGTGCCGACCAGCCAGTGGGGCGGGCTGATGCTGACCCTGGTCATCGCCACGGTGGGTATCGTGGGCGCCTTGCCGCTGGGCATCCTGCTGGCCTTGGGGCGGCGTTCACGGATGCCTGCGGTGAAGGTGGTCTGCGTGACCTTCATCGAGTTCTGGCGTGGGGTGCCGTTGATCACCGTGCTGTTCATGTCGTCGGTGATGCTGCCGTTGTTCCTGCCCGAAGGCATGAGTTTCGACAAGCTGCTGCGGGCCATGATCGGCGTGATCCTGTTCCAGTCGGCGTACATCGCCGAGGTGGTGCGCGGTGGCCTGCAGGCCATCCCCAAGGGGCAATATGAGGCCGCTGCCGCGATGGGCCTGGGCTACTGGCGTTCGATGGGCCTGGTGATCCTGCCGCAGGCGTTGAAGCTGGTGATCCCTGGCATCGTCAATACCTTCATCGCCCTGTTCAAGGACACCAGCCTGGTCATCATCATCGGCCTGTTCGACCTGCTCAACAGCGTCAAGCAGGCTGCCGCCGACCCGGCCTGGCTGGGCATGGCCACCGAGGGCTATGTGTTCGCAGCCCTGGTGTTCTGGATCTTCTGTTTCGGTATGTCCCGCTACTCCATGCACCTGGAGCGCAAGCTGGACACTGGCCACAAGCGTTAGGAGTTTCGAAATGAGTGAAGCGATCAAGCAGCCTGCCGGCCCAGAAGGCATCATCCAGATGCAGGGCGTCAACAAGTGGTACGGCCAGTTCCATGTACTGAAGGACATCAACCTGAACGTGCGCCAGGGTGAGCGTATCGTGCTGTGCGGGCCGTCCGGCTCGGGCAAGTCCACCACCATCCGCTGCCTCAACCGCCTGGAAGAACACCAGCAGGGGCGCATCGTGGTCGATGGTGTGGAGCTGACCAACGACCTCAAGCAGATCGAGGCGATCCGCCGTGAGGTGGGCATGGTGTTCCAGCACTTCAACCTGTTCCCGCACCTGACCATCCTGGAAAACTGCACCCTGGCGCCCATGTGGGTGCGCAAGATGCCGCGGCGCAAGGCCGAGGAAATCGCCATGCACTATCTGGAGCGGGTACGCATCCCGGAGCAGGCGCACAAGTTCCCGGGGCAGTTGTCCGGTGGCCAGCAGCAGCGCGTGGCGATTGCCCGGGCGCTGTGCATGAAGCCGAAGATCATGCTGTTCGACGAGCCGACCTCGGCGCTCGATCCGGAAATGGTCAAGGAAGTGCTCGACACCATGGTTGGCCTGGCCGAGGACGGCATGACCATGCTCTGCGTGACTCACGAAATGGGCTTTGCCCGCACCGTGGCGAACCGGGTGATCTTCATGGATAAGGGGGAGATCGTGGAGCAGGCTGCGCCTGATGATTTCTTCGACCGGCCGCGCAGTGACCGTACCAAGCTGTTCCTCAGCCAGATCCTGCATTGAGGCAATTGGGGCCGCGCTGCGGCCCATCGCCGGCCAGCCGGCGATGGGCTGCAGAGCAGCCCTTCTGTTATTTCGCTTCTTCTGGGGCAGCTGCCGGAGCAGGTGGCGGCCGCAGGCCCACCTCGGCGATCAGCTTCAGCTGCTGACCGTTACGCATCACCTCGATGGTGATTTTCTCGTTCGGCTTGATCCGCGCCACCTGGTTCATCGACTTGCGCCCGTCACCGGCCGGCTCGCCATTGATGCTCAGGATCACGTCACCGAGTTGCAACCCGGCCTTCTGCGCCGGGCCATCGCGGAAAATGCCCGCGACAACGATACCGGGGCGGCCCTGCATGCCATACGATTCGGCCAGTTCCTGGCTCAGCGGCTGAACTTCGATACCCAGCCAGCCACGAATCACCTGGCCATGCTCGACGATCGACTTCATCACCTCCAGTGCCAGTTTGACTGGGATGGCGAAGCCGATGCCCTGTGAACCGCCAGATTTGGAGAAGATCGCCGTATTGATGCCGACCAGGTTGCCGTTGGCATCGACCAGTGCGCCGCCGGAGTTGCCCGGGTTGATCGCTGCGTCGGTCTGGATGAAGTCTTCGTAGTTGTTCAGCCCCAGCTGGTTGCGGCCAGTGGCGCTGATGATGCCCATGGTAACGGTCTGGCCGACGCCGAAGGGGTTGCCGATGGCCAAGGTGACGTCACCGATGTGGATGGTGTCGGAGCGGCCGATGGTGATTGCCGGCAGGCTCTTGAGGTCGATCTTCAAGACTGCCAGATCGGTTTCGGGGTCGCTGCCGATCACCCGTGCCAGGGTTTCGCGGCCGTCTTTGAGGGCCACGACGATCTGGTCGGCGCCGCTGGTGACGTGGTTGTTGGTCAGCAGATAGCCCTCGGGGCTCATGATCACCGCCGAGCCCAGGCTCGACTCCCAGCGCCGCTGCTTGGGCAGGTTGTCGCCGAAGAAACGGCGGAACTGCGGGTCTTCGAACAGCGGGTGGGCGCTCTTGTTCACCACCTTGGTGGTGTACAGGTTGACCACGGCGGGGGCGGCGAGGGTGACGGCGTCGGCATAGGACACCGGGCCTTGCATGATCTGCGTGGTCTGTGGCGCTTGTTGCAGGTTTACATCCTGGCTGGGCAGGCCGACCCACTGCGGGAAGCGCTGAATGATCAGTATGGCGATCAATATGCCGGTAAGCAGGGGCCAGCCAAAATAACGCAAAGCCTTGAACATGAACGAATCCTGGGAGTGGGCGAGGGCCATGGTGGCGCGGCGGAGCGCGAACGCGCGCGATCATACACCGGTTTCCCCAACGCCGGCGACGGCCCATAATGGCGGCCATTATACGGGCGTTGTTCCCGTTGATCGTGCAGATTTCGAGGAGATTTTCCATGGCCGTCGCCCTTGACACCCTGGTTGAAGAAGCCGAGCGTTACCTGGGTAGCGCAAAAATCCAGGATTACTGCCCCAATGGCCTGCAAGTCGAAGGCCGTCCGCAGGTCAGCCGCATCGTCAGCGGCGTCACCGCCAGCCAGGCACTGCTCGATGCCGCAGTCGAGGCACAGGCCGACCTGGTACTGGTGCACCACGGTTATTTCTGGAAGGGCGAGAACCCGTGCATCACGGGGATCAAGCAGCGCCGCTTGAAAACCCTGCTCAAGCACGACATCAGCCTGTTGGCCTTCCATCTGCCGCTGGATGTGCACCCTGAAGTTGGCAACAACGTGCAACTGGCCCGCCAACTGGATATCACTGTCGAAGGGCCGCTGGACCCGAATAACCCCAAGGTGGTCGGGCTGGTAGGTTCGCTGGCCGAGCCTGTGACGGCGCGCGATTTCGCCCGCCGTGTGCAAGAGGTCACGGGGCGTGAGCCGCTGCTGGTCGAGGGTGACCAGGTGATCCGTCGCGTCGGCTGGTGTACCGGCGGAGGGCAGGGCTATATCGATACGGCGATCGCGGCCGGGGTGGACGTGTTCATCAGTGGTGAGGCGTCCGAGCAGACCTACCACAGTGCCCGCGAAAATGGCGTGAGCTTCATTGCCGCCGGGCACCATGCCACCGAGCGTTACGGTGTGCAGGCGTTGGGCGACTACCTGGCCCGGCGCTTTGCCCTGGAGCACCTGTTCATCGATTGCCCGAACCCGATCTGAGGCCATCTTCGGCCCAATCGCGGGCAAGCGGGCCTCCAGTGCATGGGCGTCGGTTTGCCGGCGAAAGGGGCCGCAGAGCGGCCCTTCGATAGCCAAACCCCCAGTCATATCGTTAGACCTTTTCGATCTAGTCAGGCGCCTAAATAGAATCAGCCGCTGTGATAAAGTGGCTCGCTCGAACACGGCCCGAAGGCCGTCCATAAGATCGTTTTACGTGAGTAGCCATGGTCGACAAACTGACGCACTTGAAACAGCTGGAGGCGGAAAGCATCCACATCATCCGCGAGGTGGCCGCCGAGTTCGACAACCCGGTGATGCTCTACTCGATCGGCAAGGATTCCGCCGTGATGCTGCACCTGGCACGCAAAGCCTTCTTCCCAGGCAAGCTGCCGTTCCCGGTGATGCACGTCGACACCCAGTGGAAATTCCAGGAGATGTACCGCTTCCGCGACAAGATGGTCGAGGAAATGGGCCTGGAGCTGATCACCCACGTCAACCCTGAAGGTGTGGCGCAGGGCATCAACCCATTCACCCATGGCAGCTCCAAGCACACCGACATCATGAAAACGCAAGGCCTCAAGCAGGCTTTGGACAAGCATGGTTTCGACGCCGCTTTCGGTGGTGCCCGCCGCGACGAAGAAAAATCGCGTGCCAAAGAGCGCGTCTATTCGTTCCGTGACAGCAAGCACCGCTGGGACCCGAAGAACCAGCGCCCGGAACTGTGGAACGTCTACAACGGCAAGGTCAACAAAGGCGAGTCGATCCGCGTGTTCCCGCTGTCGAACTGGACCGAGCTGGACATCTGGCAGTACATCTACCTCGAAGGCATCCCGATCGTGCCGCTGTACTTCGCTGCCGAGCGTGAAGTCATCGAGAAGAACGGCACCCTGATCATGATCGACGACGACCGCATCCTCGAGCACCTCTCCGAGGAAGAGAAAGCGCGCATCGTCAAGAAGAAGGTGCGTTTCCGTACCCTCGGTTGCTACCCGCTCACGGGTGCTGTCGAGTCGGAAGCCGAAACGCTCACCGACATCATTCAGGAAATGCTCCTGACGCGCACTTCCGAGCGCCAGGGCCGAGTCATTGACCACGATGGCGCTGGCTCCATGGAAGACAAGAAACGTCAGGGCTACTTCTAAGCTTCAAGTTACAAGCGGCAAGCTGCAAGAAAGAAGCGAAACGCGTTAGCTTCTGAAATTTGCGGACTGCCGCCTGCTCTGCGGCGCACAGGGAGTGCTCGCAGTGGATTTTGAGAAGTTACTGGTTTGGCAGAGAAGCAAGTGCTTAGCGGTCGAGATGTATCGGGCTTTTGCCGAATGCCGAGATTTTGGGTTCCGATCTCAGATCACACGCTCAGCTGTTTCAATACCCTCCAATATTGCTGAGGGGATGGAGCGTAGAGGATGGCGAGAGAAGGTCTGGTTTCTCAGCGTAGCGAAAGCCTCCAGTGCGGAGCTGCGTACGCAACTGATCATCGCCGGTGAAATAGGTTACCTGCCCGCTGAATTGGCTAACGACTGGATTAACGAAACCCGCGAGCTCTCCAAAATGCTTGCAGGGTTGATCAACAAAATTTCTAACTAGCTGTATGCCGACAAGCTTGCTGCTTGAAGCTTACAGCTTGGAGCTTGAATGCAATGAGTCACCAATCCGATCTGATCAGCGAGGACATCCTCGCCTACCTGGCTCAGCACGAGCGTAAAGAACTGCTGCGTTTCCTCACCTGCGGCAACGTGGATGACGGCAAGAGCACCCTGATCGGGCGCTTGCTGCACGATTCGAAGATGATCTACGAGGACCACCTCGAGGCCATCACCCGTGATTCGAAGAAGTCCGGCACCACCGGCGAAGAAGTCGACCTGGCGCTGCTGGTCGATGGCCTGCAGGCCGAGCGTGAGCAAGGCATCACCATCGATGTCGCCTACCGCTATTTCTCCACCGCCAAGCGCAAGTTCATCATCGCCGACACCCCAGGCCACGAGCAGTACACCCGCAACATGGCCACCGGCGCGTCCACCTGTGACCTGGCGATCATTCTGGTCGATGCCCGCTACGGCGTGCAGACCCAGACCCGCCGGCACAGCTACATCGCTTCGTTGCTGGGCATCAAGCACATCGTCGTCGCGGTCAACAAGATGGACCTCAAAGGCTTCGATGAAGGCGTCTTCGAGGCAATCAAGGCCGACTACCTGAAGTTCGCCGATGCCATCAACCTGACCCCGAGCAGCCTGCACTTCGTGCCGATGTCTGCGCTCAAGGGCGACAACGTGGTCAACCGCAGCGAGCGTTCGCCGTGGTACACCGGCCCTGCGCTGATGGAAATCCTCGAAACCGTCGAGGTCGCGGCCGACCGCAACTTCACCGACCTGCGTTTCCCGGTGCAGTACGTCAACCGTCCTAACCTGAACTTCCGCGGCTTCGCCGGTACCCTCGCCAGCGGCGTGGTGCACAAGGGCGACGAAATCGTCGTGCTGCCCTCGGGCAAGAGCAGCCGGGTCAAGTCCATCGTCACCTACGAAGGTGAACTGGAGAACGCCGGCCCAGGCCAGGCCGTGACCCTGACCATGGAAGACGAGATCGACATCTCCCGTGGCGACCTGCTGGTACATGCCGACAACGTCCCACCGGTGACCGACCAGTTCGACGCCATGCTGGTATGGATGGCCGAAGAACCGATGCTGCCGGGCAAGAAATACGACATCAAGCGCGCCACCAGCTACGTGCCGGGCTCGATTGCCAGCATCACCCACAAGGTGGATGTGAACACCCTCGAAAAAGATGCAGCCAGCGCGCTGCAGCTGAACGAGATCGGTCGCGTCAAGGTGTCGCTGGACAGCGCCATCGCCCTGGACGGCTATGACAGCAACCGCACCACCGGTGCGTTCATCGTCATCGACCGCCTGACCAACGGCACCGTCGGCGCCGGCATGATCATCGCCCCGCCTGTTCTGCCGCACGGCAGCACCGGCCAGCATGGCAAGCAGGCCCACGTGTCTACCGAAGAGCGCGCGCTGCGCTTCGGCCAGCAACCGGCCACCGTGCTGTTCAGCGGCCTGTCCGGCGCTGGCAAGAGCACCCTGGCCTACGCCGTGGAGCGCAAGCTGTTCGACATGGGCCGTGCAGTGTACGTGCTCGATGGCCAGAACCTGCGCCACGACCTGAACAAAGGCCTGCCACAAGACCGCGCTGGCCGCACCGAGAACTGGCGCCGCGCCGCCCATGTGGCGCGCCAGTTCAACGAAGCTGGCCTGTTGACCCTGGCTGCCTTCGTCGCCCCGGATGCCGAAGGCCGCGAGCAGGCCAAGGCGCTGATCGGCAAGGACCGCCTGGTGACTGTTTACGTTCAGGCCTCGCCGCTGGCGTGCCGCGAGCGTGACCCTCAGGGCCTGTACGCTGCCGGTGGCGACAACATCCCGGGTGAAAGCTTTCCGTTCGATGTGCCGCTGGATGCAGACCTGGTGATCGATACCCAGAACACCAGTGTTGAAGAAGGCGTGAAGCAGGTGCTGGATGTGCTGCGCCAGCGTGGCGCTATCTAAGCATTGCTGCTTGTGAAAAACCCCGCTTCGGCGGGGTTTTTTGTTGTGCGCCAGGCATGGCGCGTTGCGCGTCAGCGCAACCCGCTTGGCTGTGGTGGCCGAGTGGGTGACTTGGAGGTGAAAGTCCTCTACAC
>NZ_JBIVGS010000028.1:0-14530 GCF_044748785.1 Pseudomonas sp. NPDC089743 | reverse complement strand
TGGTAGTGTGGGGTTTCCCCATGTGAGAGTAGGTCATCGTCAAGATTCATTTCGCAAAACCCCTATCTGCGCGAGCAGGTAGGGGTTTTGTCTTTAAGTAGGAACCATAGAGATTCGCGGGTACGTCCACAGGACGGACCGGCACACAGAATTTCTTGACGACCATAGAGCATTGGAACCACCTGATCCCATCCCGAACTCAGCAGTGAAACGATGCATCGCCGATGGTAGTGTGGGGTTTCCCCATGTGAGAGTAGGTCATCGTCAAGATTCAAATCCAAAGCCCCTGTCTGCGCTGCAGACAGGGGCTTTGTCTTTTCCGGGTATGCGCGTAGCTTCGCCATGCGTTGTGCCTGCAACCGCTGGGCAGCCAGATAACCAGCCTGCTGCGGTAGTCGCTACAGCGTGTTGGCAACCGTCAAGTGCAAGCCCGCTTACTCAGTTGCCTGCTTGTCCAGGTAATTCCTGATAACCCGCGCGCCATTGTTCAGATGCTGCTCCAACACCCTCACGGCCTCATCGACCAGCTTGTCGCTGGCGGCATCCGCCAGCGTGTTGTGATCGTCCTGGGTCAGCTTGCCCAGGCCCATCGACGACAGATGAAAACGCAAGAAGCGCTCCTCCTCGTTGAGCTCGTTCTCGATCAGCTGTAGGAGTTTCTGGTTCTGAGCCTTGCAGTACAAGGCCATGTGGAATAGCCGGTTAAGGCGGCCGATCTCGGCGTGGCGAGTCTCGCTTTCCAATTGCCGGATGTAACCACGTGCGCGGGCGATATCATCGGCATCTAGCAGGGGAATGGATTGGCGCAGCGCCTCGGACTCAAGCAGAACCCGCAATGCATAACTGTCGACCGCATCTTCGCCAATCAAGGGTGCCACAACCGCGCCCTTGTGCATCTCCACCTTGAGCAATGATTGCGCTTCCAGCTGGCGCAGCGCCTCACGCACAGGCATGCGGCTGACGCCATACAAGGTAGCCAGTTCTTGTTGGCGCACGGCGGTACCGGGCGGCAGGCGGCCATCGAGTATGGCACTGCGTAAGCGTTCTTCGATCACGCCACGAGCCAGGTTTGCCGGTAGCTGTTCGCTCGCCAGCACATTGCTGAGTTTGATTTTCTCGGCCACGCGAAGTCTGCCTCGACGCCTAAAGTTGGATCCAATGACACTAGTAACAGCCAAGGCCCCTTGTCAAACCAGCGCCCTCGGTGGGGCGAGCGAAAACAAGGCCTTGAGATATGGTGGAGGAAGACGCCTGGCAAAGGAAGCGACATATACAAAGCATTAACTGGAAAGTCTTGGGTACCCGACCACCGGAGGGATGATTGCAGGATGCCATTGTTTTTTATGCTGACAGGCCGCACCATCGCTGCTTTCGACTGGTCTGAGCAGGTCTTCGCAGTGGCGATACCCTCGGTAATCAAAACCGCCGCGCGACGTATCGGCCTTGCCGTTTTGCTGGGCAGCTTGCTGCTGGGCGGTTTGCGTGCGGATTGGGATTTTTCCGAGATCAGTCGCAAGTCGCAGACCCTGTATGGCCCACTGGGCGCTGGCAAAGGTCGCATCGATGCCTGGCAGAGGATGATGGCCACTCAAAACCAAGGCTCCGAGCTACAACGCTTGCAGGCAGCTAACCAGTTTTTCAACCAGCAGTTGCGCTATGTCGAAGACATCGACCTATGGCATGAAGTCGACTATTGGGCCACGCCCATTCAGGCCTTGATCAAGGGCGCTGGCGATTGTGAAGACTATGCTATCGCCAAATATTTCAGCCTGCGACGCATGGGCATTCCAAGTGAAAAGCTGCGCATCACCTACGTCAAGGCCTTGCGCCAGAATCGCGCGCACATGGTGCTGACCTATTATTCAAGCCCACAAGCCCAGCCGCTGGTACTCGATAGCCTGATGGACGCGATCAAGCCGGCCAGCCAGCGTACTGACCTCTTGCCGGTCTACGCCTTCAATGGTGAAGGCCTCTGGTTGACCGGGGCTGCGGGTAACAAGAAAGTCGGTGACACCAAGCGTTTGTCCCGCTGGCAGGACTTGCTAAAGAAAATGCAGGCCGAAGGGTTCCCGGCCGAACCGGTTTACTGAAGGAGCACAGATGTCACTGTTCAAACAATTGCTGTTGGCCATTTGCCTGTTCCTGGTGGTCGCGTTCAGCGGCAGCTTCATGGTCAGCCTGGAGAGTTCACGCAGCCAGTACGTCAACCAGCTGCGCTCACATGCCCAGGATGCTGCCACGGCGCTGGCGCTTTCGTTGACGCCGAACATCGATGACCCGGCGATGGTAGAGCTGATGGTCAGCTCGATCTTTGACAGTGGCTATTATTCGAGCATCAAGGTCGTCGACCTAGGCTCAAATGCGGTGCTGGTGGAGCGTCACGCCGAGCCGGACCCTGGTGGTGTTCCTGCGTGGTTCATCCACTTGATCGGCCTCGAAGCCGCCGGCGGTGATGCCATCGTCAGCCGAGGTTGGCAACAAGCTGCGCGTGTCGAAGTCATCAGCCACCCGATGTTCGCCATCTCCAAACTCTGGCAGAGCGCTTTGGGCAGCCTGGGCTGGCTGCTGCTCTGCGGCGCAGCGAGCGCAGTACTCGGAGCCTTGCTGTTACGTCGCCAATTGCGGCCGCTGGACTACATGGTCGAGCAGTCCCACGCCATCGCCCGCCGCGAGTTCCTCAGCCTGCCTGAGCTGCCGCGCACGCCCGAGTTGCGTCGTGTGGTGCAAGCCATGAACCAGATGGTCGAGAAGCTCAAGGCCTTGTTCAACGAGCAGGCTGAGCGCAGCGAGCGGCTACGTACCGAGTCGTATCAGGACAGCCTGACCGGGCTTTCCAACCGCCGGTACTTTGAAATGCAGCTCAATACCCGAGTCAGCAACCTTGAAGAGGCGAGGGCCGGTTACCTGCTGTTGTTGCGTGTTCAGGACCTCACAGGCCTCAACGCCCGCTTGGGGGGCCAACGAACCGACCAGCTGTTGCAGGCGGTCGGCGTACAGCTGCAGCGTACCTGTGCCAAGTTCCCGGAGACCAACGACCTGATTTCCCGCAGCCGTGGCGGTGAGTTCGCTGTGCTTGCCCCAGGCATGGTGCACGAAGAGGCAGTACAGCTTGCCCAGGCCCTGGAGGCTACGCTACAGAGCCTGCACGAGACCGGCGCCACCGATGTCGACCCGGTAGCTTGTATCGGCCTTGCCCCATTCAGCCCGGGCGATGCGCCGCAAGCGCTGTTGAAACTTGCCGATGAGGCCCTGGCCCGGGCTGAAAACCAGCCGACACCCGGCTGGGTTTGCCTTGAGCAAGGTGCCGCGGCTATTGCTGGCGATAGCCATCACGACTGGCACACGCGGCTTGAGCAAGCCTTCGTCAAAGGCCAGTTCGAACTGTTCTTCCAACCGGTTGTGGATTGCAAGGACGTGCACTGCGTACTGCACTACAAAGTCATTTCACGGCTGCACGATGATGACGGCGAGGCAGTCCCGGCCGGCCGCTTTCTGCCGTGGCTGGAGCGCTTTGGCTGGATGCCGCGGCTGGATGTTCTGGTGCTTGAAAAAGTGCTGGCGCACCTGCGTAGCCACGATCAGGTGCTTGCGCTCAACCTGTCGGCTGCGACCTTGGCCGACCCCAACGCTCTGCAGCGGGTATACGATCTGCTCGGGCAATACACTGCACTGGGGTCGCGCCTGGTCCTGGAAATCGGTGAGGAGCAATTGCCTGCGCAAGCCGTGCTCGAGCAGTTGACTCGACGCTTGCACGGGCTTGGTTTCGGGCTGGCGCTGCAGCGTTTTGGTGGCCGCTTCAGCATGATCGGCAACCTGGCGCACTTGGGCCTGGCGTACCTGAAGATCGACGGAAGCTACATCCGCAATATCGACCACGAGCAACACAAGCGTTTGTTCATCGAAGCCATTCAGCGGGCAGCGCACAGTATCGATCTGCCGCTGATTGCTGAACGGGTCGAGACCGAAGGAGAGCGACAGGTACTACTGGAAATGGAGGTTCAAGGTATTCAGGGGCAGTTGGTGGGTGAGCCCGCCCCGTGGCGCTGACTGCGCCAGAGCGAGCACGTGCAGCACCCCCTCAGGTGCTGCACGTGTGACAGTCAGCGTTCGCGCAGGGCTTCAGAGCGGGCCTTCATGATCGGTTTTAGCAGGTAGCTCATGATGGTCTTCTTGCCGGTCATGATATCCACCGTCGCTACCATTCCCGGGATGATCAGCAAAGGTTTCTCGTCGGTGCCCAAGTGGCTTTTTTCCGTGCGCAGCTTGATCAGATAGTACGTGGTCTTCTTGTCTTCATCGGTGATGGTGTCGGCACCGATCTGCTCCAGCGTGGCCTTCAAACCGCCGTATATGGTGTAGTCGTAGGCTGTGAACTTGACCGTCGCTTCTTGGCCAGGGTGCAAGAATGCGATGTCCTTGGGCAGGATCTTCGCCTCGACTACGAGGCTGTCATCCAGCGGCACGATCTCGACGATATCGCTGCCCGGCTGGATCACGCCACCGACAGTGTTCACCAGCAGCTGCTTGACGATGCCGCGTACCGGTGAGGTGACCATTGTGCGGTTGACCCGGTCATCCAGCGCCTTGCCCGTGGCGGTGGCCTTGTTCAACTCGGTACGTGCCTCGTTGAGCTGGGTCAGCGCCTCGCTGCGAAACTTGCCGCGGGTTTCTTCAATCTTGCTCTGCACTTCCTTGATAGCCGCTTCGGCGCGCGGAATCGCCAGTGCGGTGGAGTCCATCTGCCCGCGGTTTTCAACTTCTGCGCGGCGCAAACGTAGCACTTCCACCTGGGAGATAGCGCCTTGGGCTACCAGGGGCTCGGACATGGCAATTTCCTGGCGCAGCAACTGCAGGCTGTTGGCGTACTGTGCCCGCTTGGAGGTGAACTCGCGCAGTTCCTGCTGTTTCTGCACCAGTTGCTGTTCCAGGCCGCTGATCTCATCATGCAGCTGCTGACGCCGGCTCTGATACAGCGACTGCTCGCTGGCGGCCTGGTTCGGTGCGGCCTTGCGCAGCTCTTCATCGATTTGCAGCGGCTTGTCGTCCACTTCTGCGCTCAGGCGCTGCACCCGCAGGGCCATCGCCAGACGATCGGCTTCGGTTTCACCAACGTTGGACGCGAAGCGTGTTTCGTCCAGCCGCAGCAATGGCTCACCGACTTCGACGATCTGCCCCTCCTTGGCATAGATCTGCGCGACGATGCCCCCTTCCAGGTTCTGAATTTTCTGCACTTTGGAGGATGGAATGGCCTTGCCTTCACCGCGGGTAACTTCATCGATGGGAGCCACGCTGGCCCAGACGATCATGACCAGGAAGAAGGCGATGATGCCCCAGATGGTCAGGCGCACGATGCGCGGTGCGTCTTCGATCAGCGCTTTGTTGACCTCGGGCAGCGGTTGCCCGGCAAGGGATTCCGAGCCTTTGAAGTAACGGCGCAGGCTGTCCTTGAAACGCCCTATATCCAGCTTATGCAACACTGATCTGCCCCTTTTTCAGCGCATCCATGACGGCGGCTTTCGGGCCATCCGCAACAATCTGTCCTCGGTCGATGACGATCAACCGGTCCACCAGCGACAGCAAGGACGCCCGGTGGGTGACCAGCAAAACGGTCTTGCCTTCGATGACGGCAGCCAGGCGCTGCTTGAGGCGTTCTTCACCGGTGTTGTCCATGGCACTGGTGGGCTCGTCCAACAGCAGGATCTGCGGGTTGAGCAGCAGCGCCCGGGCCAGGGCGACGTTCTGCCGCTGCCCACCGGAAAGGTTCTGGCCGCGTTCGCCAACCTGCAGTTCGTAGCCGTCGGGGTGCAGGCGAGCGAATTCATGCACGCCGGCCAGCTCGGCAGCTTGCAGGATCAGTTCGTCTTCAATGTAGCGGGCACCGCTGACAAGATTGTCGCGCAAGGTGCCTGCCAGCAATTGAATGTCTTGCGGGACATAGCCGACGTTATGGCGCAACTCACTGACGTCGATCTGGCGGATATCCACGCCGTCGACCAGCAAGGAGCCATTGTCTGCCTCGTACAGGCCGACGATCAGCTTTGCCAGCGAGCTTTTGCCCGAGCCGCTGCGCCCGATGATGCCGACCTTCTCCCCCGGGCGGATGTTCAGGTTGATACCTTTGAGCGCCATGTTCTGCTGATTGGGGTAGGTGAAATCTACCCCCCGGAATTCGACCGCGCCCTGCAGCACCTGACGGCTCAGCGGACGCTCTTCGAAATTGCGCTCCTGCGGTAGCTCCATCATCTGGTCGGTGGCCACCATGGTCACCTTGGCCTGCTGGTAGCGGGCCAGCAAACCGTTGAGCGAGCTCAGCGGGCCGAGGGCGCGCCCGCTGAGCATGTAGCAGGCGACCAGGCCGCCCATGCTCAGGTTGCCGTCGATGATCAGGTAAACCCCAACGCAGATCATCGCCACGCCCGCCAGCTGCTGGATGAGCAAGGTGATGTTCATGGCCAGGCTCGACAGCACCTTGACGCGCAGTTCGAGGCGGCTGAGGGTGCCAAGTGTCTGCTCCCACATGTACTGGCGTTCGCTCTCGGCGTTGTTGACCTTGACTGCGTCCAGGCCGGCCAGCGTTTCGATCAGGCTGGACTGGCGCTCCGATGCCAGCGCCATGGTGCGCTCCATGGTCGCCATCAGCGGCTTCTGCAGTGCATAGCCGATGCCCAATGCAAGCGGGAAGGCCAGGATCGGGATCCATACCAGATGCCCGCCGATGATGGCGATGACAAGCAGGATCAGTAGGGTGAACGGCAGATCGATCAGGGTGGTCAGTGTGAGCGAAGCGAGGAAGTCGCGCAGACCTTGGAATTCATGGATGTTCTGAGCAAAGCTGCCGACTCGCGCAGGGCGATACTTCATCGACATGCCGACGATCCGCTCGAACAGCGTCGCTGAAATGATCAGATCGGTCTTCTTGCCTGCAAGATCCAGACAGAGGCCGCGCAAGCCTTTGAGAATCAGATCGAATATGTAGGCAAAGCCGATGCCCACCGCCAGCACCCATAGCGTCGACGTGGCCTGGTTGGGAACCACGCGGTCGTACACATTCATCACGAACAAAGGCGCAGCCAGCGCAATCAGGTTGATCACCAGGCTGGCAGCGATGGCGTCGATGTACAGCCACTTGCTGCGCATCAGCGTGTCGCGGAACCACGAGCGGGCGCGCGGGATGAGATTGCCGTGGTTCACATCGAACTTGTGCTGCGGCTGGGCGAAGAACACTTTGCCGCTGTAGTCGCCCTGCAGCGCCTCGCGGCTCACCAGCATCTCACCGCCGTCGCTTTCACTGAGCAGCAAGCGGGCGGTGTCTTCGTTTTCCCAGCCCACCAGCACAGCGCTGCGGCCCTCTTTGAGCAGCAACATGGCTGGCATGGCGATGCTCGGGATCTGCTCCAGCTTGCGCTGAAGTAACCGCCCTTGCAGCCCGGCACGGGCAGCGGCGCGAGGCAGCAGATCGGGGCTCAGGCGCTGGGCCGGCAAGGGCAGGCCGGTAGTCAGCATGGCCCTGCTTGCAGGCTTCTGATGCAGAACACACAGGGTCAGCAGACTATCCAGCAACGGATCATCGTGCTGACTGCGTGGATCGTGGCTGAGGTTCACTCGACTGACTTCGGATTCCACGCGGCGCTCTCTTCATCCTTGCGGGTAGATGATGCGAGTGCGGCTCAGTTCATGCCTGGCAGGTTCACTCGCGGTTTCACGTCATTCTGCACAACGGTGGCCATCGGTGCTACGACACCCTGGCTCTTGAGCAGTTGGCCAATGGTCGCCTTGATTCGGTATTGAGTAAACAATTGTATGTTCTTCACCTCAACCAGACGGCGCTGAGCAGTGAAGGTTTCATTTTCACTGTCGAGCAAGTCGAGCAGCGTGCGTTCGCCAAGGCTGAACTGCTGCTGGTAAGCGCTGCGTACGCGGTTGCTGTGATCGACGTATTGCTGGGCGATTGGCAGCTGGGCGTTGGCGTTCTCTTGCGCATTCCATGCCAGGCCCAGTTCTTCGTTGAGCTGGCGCAGGGCGTTATTGCGAATATCCAGCGCCTGGTTGGCCAAGTATGACTTGGACTCCAGGTCAGCCTTGTTGCTGCCGCCGGCGTACAGGTTGAAGTTCATGCGCAGCATGGCCTGCCACTCATTGTTATGGCCGACAGTGCCATCGATGTTGTTATCGGCCGTTCGTCCGAGTTCTGCATCGAAGCGCGGATAGAAGCTCGACTTCGCTGCGTCGTACTGTTTTTCTGCCGCGGCGATGTCAGATTCTGCCGAGCGCAGCACTGGGCTGCTTTCTACCATCTGCGTGCGCGCTTCTTCCAGAGTCGCCGGCAGCAGGTCGATGAAAGGCGCCGGGGCGCTCAGCTCATCCGGCATCTGGCCTACCACGCTGAGGAAGTTGGTGTTGGCATCGGCAAGGTTGGTCTGCTCGGTGATCAAGTTGTTGCGCGCTTGAGCCAAACGGGCTTCGGCCTGATCAAGGTCTGCCAGACGGCCAACACCACGGCTGGTACGCAGCTTGATCTGGTCTAGGATGCGTTCGTGGTTGCGCAGGTTTTCCTCAGCAAGGCGGACCATCTCGCGGCGCGACAGCACGTCCAGATAAACTTGGGCCACGTCGAGCGCGGTGCGCTCCGAGGTGTCCATCAGCGAGTAGGCGCGTGCATTAACGGTGGCTTGTTGACGGCCTACTTCACTGGAAGTGGCAAAACCGTCAAAAACCATTTGGCGAAGACGGATTGCTGACTCACCGCGATTGAGGGTTTCCCAACGGTTGCCGGTACTTGGGCTGTCAGTCCCCTCACGTCCGTAACCAGCGGTCACGTCTACCCGCGGCAAATAGCCGCCCTGGGCTGCACGCAACTGGTAATCGGCTGCCACCCGGGCGTTGACACCCGCCTGGATCTCCGGATGAACCTCGAGGGCTTTCTGCATGGCTTCGGGCAAGGTTTGTGCTTGTACGAAAGTGGCGGCAAAGGCGAATGGAAGAGCGGTAAACAGTGACGCACGCATTTTTACTGATCCCCGAGGGCGCTGTTGTCCTGAATCACGGTCGAAGCGGTTCAGGTCTGGAAAATGACAACCTGATTTGACCGATGAGCAACTTCCGACGGGGCACTGGTATTAGTACTAAAGGAAGGGATAGCAACCGTTCAAATATCAATGTGACATTACATTGCCAATTGTTTAGGATGACGACCAGAAGGTCAATACTTTGGCATAAAGTTAATAGCCGGCAGTTATAGACGATATTTTGACGTCAAGCATGCCGGAAACAGTTATCGACACACTTGCGTCTGCAGTGGCACGTAAACGCTGCTCGGAGCATGGAACCAGATCACATCGGGTAACCCGGAGAGTCCAATGAGCAGCGTTGTAGCCATCGTAAAAAGTATTGTTGGCCAAGTCATCGCAGTATCCCCAGAAGGCATCCGGCGTGTACTCATTGAAGGTGATCGCCTGTTGGCCGGTGAAGAAGTGCTCACCGGCCCGGGTGGTGCCGTCACCCTCGAACTGGCCGATGGTCGCTTGCTCGATCTGGGGCGTGATACCCAGTGGAGCGCTGATGCACCCGACAGCAGCACCGACTTGGGTCAGGCCACCGCGCAGGCCGCGCCGTCGGTGGAAGAGCTGCAACAAGCGATCGCTGCGGGCGTGGACCCTACCACCGAACTGGAAGCGCCGGCAGCAGGGCCTGCAGCGGCAGGTGGCGGTTCGGTTGGCGGAGGGCACAGTTTTGTGCTGTTGGAAGAAACAGCAGGCTCGGTGGACCCGACCATCGGTTTCCCGACTGACCCTCTGAGCTTCGCCGCCGACCTTGATGACGAGGAGGTCGGCGCGCTGGATACCGATGCCAACGACACCACCGCCGATACTCCGGCAGCGGTCGCCACTGGCCTGACCCTCACCGCCACCCCTTCGATCTCCGAAGCGGGTGGCGTTATCGTTTATACCGCGACGGTCGGCCAGGCACCTACTTCCAACCTGACCGTAACACTGTCCAATGGGGCAGTGATCGTCATTCAGGCGGGCCAGACCAGCGGCACCGTGAACGTGACGATCCCGGCTAACGATACCCCATACGTCGATGGCGGCCAGATCTCCGCCACCGTGACGGGAACCAGTGGCGGTACTGGCATCACCGTGACCTTGCCGCAGACGCCTGCGGTGACTCAGGTTACCGATACAGTAGACAACACGACTGCGACCCTTACCGCTTCGCCAAGCGTCACCGAAGGTGGCGTGATCACTTACACCGTAACCCTGAGCAACCCCGCCCAGACCCCGGTGACCGTGACGCTGTCGAACGGCCAGACCATTACCGTTGGCGCGGGCAATACCACGGGCAGCGTGGACTTCCAGACGCCGGCCAATGATGTTTACAACAATGGCTCGACAGTCACCGCCACCATCACCGGCGCCACCGGTGGCAATTTTGAGCAGTTGTCGATCAATCCCCAGGGCGCTGTAACCACTATCAGCGACAGCATTGACACGTCGACGGTCACCCTGACTGCAACCCCAAGCGTGGTCGAGGGCGGCACCGTGGTGTACACCGCCTCGGTGTCGGCGCCTGTTACTGGTTCGCCGCTGGTCGTGACCCTGGCCAATGGTCAGAGCATCACCATCGGTGTCGGCGAGTCGTCCGGTTCGGTCAACTTTGTTGCGCCGAACAACGTCTACAACACCAATGCACCGCTGACCAACAGTATTACCAAGGTCGAGGGCGGTAATTACGAGAAGCTGGATACCGCAGGTACTCCAACCACGACTGTTACCGACAGCCCCGCTACTCAGGCGACTACCAGCCTGGTGCTGAGCGCCACTGGCGATGTCGCCGAAGGCGGTCAGATCGTTTACACCGCCACGCTGAGCAACCCGGCGGGCACGGCGATGACCGTGACCCTGAGCAATGGCGCGACCATCAACATCGCGGCAGGCCAGACCTCTGGCCAAGTGACCGTCGCAGCTCCGGCCGATGACGTCTACAAAGACGCGGGCCAGGTCAAAGCCACCGTCACTGGTACCACCGGTGGTGACTTCGAGAACCTCGCAGTCAATCCAGCTGAGGCCGTGACCAATGTCAGCGATACGCTCGATACCAGCACGGTGACCCTGACCGCCACTCCAAGCGTGGTCGAGGGCGGCACCGTCGTGTACACCGCCTCGGTGTCGGCGCCGGTCACCGGCAGCCCGCTGGTCGTGACCCTGGCCAACGGCCAAACCATCACCATCGGTGTCGGCGAGTCGTCCGGTTCGGTCAACTTTGTTGCGCCGAATAACGTCTACAACACCAACACCGCGCTGACCAACAGCATTACCAAGGTCGACGGCGGTAATTACGAGAAGCTGGATACCGCAGGTACTCCAACCACGACTGTTACCGACAGTCCTGCTACCCAGGCGACTACCAGCCTGGTGCTGAGCGCCACCGGCGATGTCGCTGAAGGCGGTCAGATCGTTTACACCGCGACCTTGAGCAACCCAGCCGGCACGGCGATGACCGTCACCCTGAGCAATGGCGCGACCATCAATATCGCGGCTGGCCAAACCACCGGCACTGTCTCTGTTCCAGCCCCGGCGGATGACGTCTACAAAGACGCCGGACAGGTCAAAGTCAGCGTTACTGGCACCACCGGTGGTGACTTCGAGAACCTCGCAGTCAACCCGGCTGAGGCCGTAACCAACGTCAGCGACACGCTCGATACCAGCACGGTGACCCTGACCGCCACTCCAAGCGTGGTCGAGGGCGAAACCGTCGTGTATACCGCCTCGGTGTCGGCGCCGGTTACCGGCAGCCCACTGGTGGTCACCCTGGCTAACGGCCAAACCATCACCATCGGTGTTGGCGAGTCGTCCGGTTCGGTCAACTTCACTGCACCGAACAACGTCTACAACACCAATGCACCGCTGACCAACAGCATCACCAAGGTCGACGGCGGTAATTACGAGAAGCTGGATACTACCGGTACTCCAACCACCACAGTCACCGACAGCTCCGCTACCCAGGCGACCACCAACCTGGTGCTGAGCGCCACTGGCGATGTCGCTGAAGGCGGCCAGATCGTTTACACCGCCACGCTGAGCAACCCAGCCGGCACGGCGATGACCGTGACGCTGAGCAACGGCGCGACCATCAATATCGCGGGTGGCCAGACCACTGGCCAAGTGACCGTCGCAGCACCGGCCGATGACGTCTACAAAGACGCCGGCCAGGTCAAAGCCACCATCACTGGCACTACCGGTGGCGACTTCGAGAACCTCGCAGTCAATCCGGCTGAGGCCGTGACCAACGTCAGCGATACGCTCGACGCGTCGACCGTCACGTTGACCGCCACTCCAAGCGTGGTCGAGGGCGGTACTGTGGTGTACACCGCGTCCGTGTCGGCCCCAGTCACCGGCAGCCCACTCGTGGTGACCCTGGCCAACGGCCAAACCATCACCATCGGCGTTGGCGAGTCGTCCGGTTCGGTCAACTTTGTTGCGCCGAATAACGTCTACAACACCAACACCCCGCTGACCAACAGCATTACCAAGGTTGAAGGCGGGAATTACGAACAGCTCGACACCGCGGGCACCCCGACCACCACAGTCACCGATAGCCCGGCTACGCAGGCGACTACCAACTTGGTGCTGAGCGCTACCGGCGATGTCGCTGAAGGCGGTCAGATCGTTTACACCGCGACCTTGAGCAACCCAGCCGGCACGGCGATGACCGTCACCCTGAGCAATGGCGCGACCATCAATATCGCGGCTGGCCAAACCACTGGCACGGTCTCTGTTCCAGCCCCGGCGGATGACGTCTACAAAGACGCCGGTCAGGTCAAAGTCAGCGTTACTGGCACCACCGGTGGTGACTTCGAGAACCTCGCAGTCAACCCGGCTGAGGCCGTAACCAACGTCAGCGACACGCTCGATACCAGCACGGTGACCCTGACCGCCACTCCAAGCGTGGTCGAGGGCGGCACCGTCGTGTATACCGCCTCGGTGTCGGCGCCGGTTACCGGCAGCCCACTGGTGGTCACCCTGGCTAACGGCCAAACCATCACCATCGGTGTCGGCGAATCCTCCGGTTCGGTCAACTTTGTTGCGCCGAATAACGTCTACAACACCAACACCCCGCTGACCAACAGCATTACCAAGGTCGACGGCGGTAATTACGAGAAGCTGGATACCGCAGGTACTCCAAACACCACGGTTACCGACAGTCCGGCTACTCAGGCAACCACCAACCTGGTGCTGAGCGCCACTGGCGATGTCGCTGAAGGCGGTCAGATCGTCTACACTGCGACCTTGAGCAACCCAGCGGGCACGGCAATGACCGTGACGCTGAGCAACGGCGCGACCATCAATATCGCGGCAGGCCAGACCACTGGCACGGTCTCTGTTCCAGCCCCGGCGGATGACGTTTACAAAGACGCCGGTCAGGTCAAAGTCAGCGTTACCGGCACCACCGGTGGTGACTTTGAAAATCTTGCGGTCAATCCGGCTGAAGCCGTGACCAATGTCAGCGACACGCTCGATACGTCGACCGTGACCCTGACGGCGAATGCTTCGGTAATCGAAGGTGGCGTGGTCACCTACACGGCGTCGGTTAGCGCTCCGGTCACCGGTTCGCCGCTGGTCGTGACATTGGCTAACGGCCAAATCATCACCATCGGTGTCGGTGAATCGTCCGGTACGGTCGACTTCGTTGCGCCCAATAACGTTTACAACACCAATGCACCGCTGACCAACAGCATCACCAAGGTCGACGGCGGCAATTACGAACAGCTCGACACCGCTGGCACCCCGACCACCACAGTCACCGATAGCCCGGCTACCCAGGCGACCACCAACCTGGTGCTAAGCGCGACTGGCGATGTCGCTGAAGGCGGTCAGATCGTTTACACCGCGACCTTGAGCAACCCAGCGGGTACGGCAATGACCGTCACGCTGAGCAATGGCGCGACCATCAATATCGCTGCAGGCCAGACCTCCGGCACGGTCTCTGTTCCAGCCCCGGCGGATGACGTCTACAAAGACGCCGGACAGGTCAAAGTCAGCGTTACTGGCACCACCGGTGGTGACTTCGAAAATCTTGCGGTCAATCCGGCTGAGGCCGTGACCAATGTCAGCGACACCCTCGATACCAGCACGGTGACCCTGACCGCCAATGCTTCAGTAGTCGAAGGTGGCGTGGTCACCTACACCGCGTCGGTTAGCGCTCCGGTCACCGGTTCGCCGCTGGTCGTAACCCTGGCTAACGGCCAAACCATCACCATCGGCGTTGGCGAATCGTCCGGCTCAGTCAACTTCACCGCACCGAACAACGTCTACAACACCAATGCACCGCTGACTAACAGCATCACCAAGGTTGAAGGCGGCAATTACGAACAGCTCGACACCGCCGGTACTCCAACTACGACGGTCACCGACAGTCCCGCTACTCAGGCCACCACTAACCTGGTGCTGAGTGCGACTGGCGATGTCGCCGAGGGCGGTCAAATCGTCTACACCGCCACGCTGAGCAATCCCGCCGGCACGGCGATGACCGT
>NZ_JBIVGS010000027.1:0-19143 GCF_044748785.1 Pseudomonas sp. NPDC089743 | reverse complement strand
TGGTGAGCATCACCCCCATCAAGACTGCTTCAAACATCTTCACTCCATTTTTTGCCATTAATTGGCCATCATCTTACCCCGGTCGTGTCTATCTTGCCGCTTCTAGCCGCTCATGTGCATGCCCACGGATCCGCGCCGGCGATCGAGGACTAAAGTGAAGTTCGCCGAGGACTGTTGGCCTTGATGGCCTGCGGATCGGGTTGTAAGCGTTGGCTGCTGTTTTTGTTGCTAAATCCCCGATCAGGCCTGATTTCCCGCCGCACCGTTACACTCGTGTGTGCCGCATCACCTGGTATCAAGTAATGCCCACTGGGATGTGGACAGATCTTCAGCAGCAGTGCCGCCGAAAGCCCGTAGCAGGGGACGGTTGCGGCTGACCATGGTTCAGATTCTCTGCATGCCAATGATACTTGCTGGCCTTGACCGCTTAGAGATCGGGTATTCTTTACCGCGTGACGACAAGCACGCTGGCCCCGATGAGGTAATCGGCGTCAGTCTGTCGGACTGATAAAATGGCGTCGTGAAGGTGCACCGAATGGCGGGCACAAAAAAACCGCCTGGACGGGCGGTTCGTTTGTGCGAATCGAATGGACGTTCGTTTCGCGGTTCGCTGATAGCGGTTACAAGGGCGATAGTAAATACAGTGAATCTGTTGCGCAATAGCCGACCGGCGACCGGCGCATCGAGCAGAAATGCTCATCGTAGCTTGCTGCGGATCATCGCCGAACCCACGAATGGTATGTTGAGTAAAACGAGTATGCGAAGTTGAAGGCGAATATGCCGGGGTTTTCAGCCATTTGCGGCCACTTAGCGGCGCTGATGGATTCAGTCAAGGCATGTTCGTCATTCGGAAAAATAAACTTCAAAATCTCGTAAAAATGCTTTTTTTGGTCAGTGCTTTTTTGGTATCAAGTACGACGAGGGGCGGCTTGCCGCTCTGGCCTCTCCACCGCGTCTGGACAACGCGCCGGAAATTGAGAGAGCCGATGAACACCCTGGTTCGCTGATAGCGGTTACCCCCATTTGGGGCCTATTAGTGACACCGTTGCGTAGTCCGGAAGGCGCATCGGGCCGGGGATTCCTAACAGAGGAACCCTTATGAAAGCTACGCTCAAACGCGTGGTCGAAGTCGTTAACGTGGCTGATTTCCTAGCCAAGTTGACGAATGTGTACCGGGCCTGGGCCTGGTTCCGCGATCACGTGGATCTCTAAGCTATACGGTTTGACGACCCCACCTTCTGGTGGGGTTTTTTTGGCCAATAAAAAGCTACGCATCCAGCCAGGCTTAGGGGGACATTTCCGCGTCTAGGGGGCATTGTCCAGGGCAGGAGGCAAAGCGCAGTTGCTCCCAGCATGCTGATCTGCTGCATGCCGCACCTCGACCGCATTTCAACAAGAGAGAATTCATTATGAGCGCAGCCGATATCCCAAAGTCCGTGTTACTACCCGCGGTGGTTTCCCCGCGCAAGATGTCCACCGCCTGGTGCGCGATTGCCTTTGAGGAGTTGGAAGAAGCGTTGTTATTAATCGATCCGGGAGTAGGTGAGCTGAACCCCAAGCAGCGTTTCCTGTGGGAGCGCTACAAGGCCATGACCCGCCAGTTTGCCCATGACATGCTGCTGGCTGAAGGCAATTCCGAGGAAATCGACCGGCGCTTAGGGCTTGAGCGCGGCGACTATTGCCCGGAGTCGCAGGGGTAGCCCGCATCCAGTACCTTCAGCGGTAGGCGCATTTGCCCAGGGTGACGTTACTGGTCGGCAGTTCCCGAAGCGGGTAAGCTCAGGTTGAAGCAGTGAGGCAGTCAGCTTTGCTCACGGAGGGGGAATCTCTATGCAAGACAATTGGTGTTCACCTATTTGGGATGGCACTCAGATGCTATCTGGAGCCGCTGCCCGCGAATATCGCCTTCGCCTGGCAGGTGGTGTCGAAACGGTCATCCGCAAAGCTTCCACCAAGGCTGCCGAAATGGCTACCCGGGAAGCCTTGGAGACGGTAAATGGCGTTAGCGTTGCCGTGACTAGCCCGAAATCCAATGTGGTACCAGTGGGCAGGCCTGCTGTTCGGCGCAGGACGCGTAAAAGCAGCACTGACCAGGCACAGGAGAAAAAGTGACTTGAGCTTGCTGAGCGAGGCCCGCCCGGTTCCCCTGGCGGGTTTTTTTATGCCTGTGTTAATTTCCGTGACTGCCCAGGGCCTGTAGGCTCTCCAGGAAGCCTGCTGCTAACTGTCTTAGGTTGGTCAGCGATTCGTCACGACGCGTGTTTCGCGTCCTAGAATTTGGGACCAAGACCCACCATGGATTTTTACATCTGCGAAAAGTGTCCGACGGTCTTTGAAGCCATTCATCACAGTGGCGGTTTTCCTGGCGGCAAGGAACGTGAATACATCAACTGCCCTAATTGTGGCCACACGGCAGGGAGTGAGGTAACCAGCGGCCTAATCAACACCAGAGAAATCATCGGTGAGCAAAGGACTCAAATTTTGGCTAAGCGGCGATAGATGGGAAAATATTCACCGCTGAGCCTCAATATTTGACCTTATAGGTGGGGGAGTCTTCCGCGCGATCACCCCGCCGATCATACAGGCGGGTCGTGCTGATATTGGCGTGGCCCAGCCAGGCCTGGACCTTGGCAATATCGGCTTCGTGCTCGAGCGCATTGGTTGCCGCCGTGGCGCGCAGCCCGTGCACGCCCAGGCCCTCGACGGCGATGCCGGCAGCCTTGGCCCAGTAGCCCACCAGCTGGTAGACGCCGTTGGCGGTAATGCCGGCGCCGGCGCTGCGCCCGCGCAGCGAGCGGAACAATGGCCCCGGGCCTGGCTCGCGGGCCGTGTCGGCTTCCTGGTAGGCATGCAGGCGTGCCGCCGCCACCGGATGCAGCGGCAGCCAGCGGAGCTTGCCGCCCTTGCCCAGCACGCGCAGGTGTTTGATGCCCCGGCGCTCCTGCAGGTCGCTCAGCTGCAGCTGGGCGCACTCCTCACGGCGCAAGCCATGGTATAGCAGCACCGCCAGAATGGCGCGGTCGCGCAGGCCTTTGCAGCTGTCGATCGGCGGCGCGTCGAGCAGCGCCTTGGCCTGGTCATCGCCCAGGGCCGGGGTCTTGCCTTCATTACTCTCGATGCGGGGCCGCTTGACCCCGTGCACCGGGTTGCCCCCGGCCACCGCGTTCGACTCCAGCAGGTGATCGAACAGGCTGGCCAGCGCCGCCAGTTTGCGGCGGATGGTCGCCCCGGCCAGGCCGCGCTGCTCCAGCTGGGCACGCCAGGCCAGCACATGGGCGCGGGTGACGGCGCGGAATTCGTCGGCGCCGGCGAGGCCGACGAAGGCGCAGAAATCTGCCAGGTCGGCTTGGTAGGCGCGCCGGGTGCGCGGGTTGTCGATATTGGCGAACCATTCCACCGCGGCCGGCACGCGGGCCAGCTGCTGGAACTGCAGCGCGGTCAGCCGGCGCTCGCCGGCGTCCAGGGTAATCAGTCCTGCCGGCATGGGCCGTACTCCGCTTCCATGCGCGCCTTGATCGCTGGCCACTCGGGCGAGGCCATCAGTTCGCGGATTTTGCGTTCGTGCTCGGGCTCGGGGACCAAGTGTGCCCAGGTCGCTTCAATCGCCGGTTGATCGCCGGTGCGGATATCGCGCTGCAGGTGCACGCCAGCCCGGGCTAGGCGCTGCTCCGCCTTGCCCCAAAAGCCGGTCGACAAGCCCACTTCGTGCATCGAAGCGAGCGGCAGGCCGTACTGGCGACTCAGGCACCACAACGTGGCCAGGCCGAGGCCCTGGCCCTGGTGCGCCGGGTAAATCTTGAAGTCGCTGATGTACAGGCGGTCGTTCAATGGGCTGATGCCGTAATGGATGGTGCCGACGCGCTGGCCGTGCTGCTCGATGGCGGCGATGACATCCAGCCCGGGAAAGACGAAATTGCCGCGCTGGGATTCGCTGTGCACGGTCACCAGCTGCAGGCCGCTGGCCAGTGCATCGAGGTGGACGGCCTGGCGGCGCTGGAAGAAATCGCGCAGGGGGTCAAACAGGGTCATGGTCGCCTCGCAGGGTCATAGCGTATTCACACAGTTGAAGTAATGGCCCGGTTCAACGGGGAGCGAGCCGTAGCCCTGCAGGCGCAGCAGCCATTGCCCACCCTTGTAGGCCTTTTCCGAGAACAGCACCGCGTGCGGCTGGCCCAGGTCATTTTCCAGGTAAGCGAAATCCCGGTCGGCGCGCAGCTGCTGGGCCTGCAGGCGGATCACCAGCGCGGTATTGCCGGCGCCGTCGTCCAGCTCGATGTGCACCGGGCTGTGGCAGGTGAGGCAGGTCCAGGTGCGTTCATCCAAGTCTCGGTGGCGGTCGAGGTGTTCGCGGGCGCAGCTGTGGCAGCTGTAGCGCTGGTCATAGGCGGTGGAGATCGGCATGGGCAGCATGGGCATGGCGGCGTCCTGGTAGCGGGTGGACAGGGTAGGGGACATCGAACAGCGGGTTGAACAGGGTCAAGGCACGGTTTGCCCAGCATGGGAGGTGAGGACCTGGACGAAGGTGTTCACCTCGACATTCACGTAATCGGAGGCAGGGAGCACCACCTTGTTGTATCCCTGAATGACCAGGAGCCAGTTGCTGGCCTTGGCGCCGTACTGCTGCGACTGCCTGATATCACCCGACGCGAGCCCGGCACCGCAGCGGTACACCACGTGGTCGTGCACGGTCACATGCTTGGCCATTCGACGTTCAACAGTGAATTTGCGCCCATTCTGGTCATCCATGTAGACCTTGACCGTATTATGACAGGTGTTGCAGGTCCAGTTCCGGCGGTTGATAGCACCGAGGTTGCTGCGCGGTATCTGACCGCAGGGGCATAGGTAGTACAAGTCGTGGCCTTGGCCGAGCGATAGGGTCATAAATGCCTTCCTTGGGTGATTAGGACGATAACCTATTTTATCAGCAGTTTATGCTGGCGGATGCTCCTGGGAGGGCATGGGTGTTGCAAGCTTTAGGGCGAGGTTTTGAGCGTTTTTTGTACAAAAAACTGGACTATGAGTATAGTGAGAGTATACTGAACACCTTGTAGCTACATCGTGCTCAGAGGAATTTATGGCCAACACTGAAGTCGTACGCACCCGAATCGAAAGCGATCTTAAGGCAAATGCTACGGCAGTCCTTGATGAGATGGGCGTCACCGTTTCGCAGGCGATCCGAATGATGCTAGTGCAGGTTGTACAGACTAAAGAGCTTCCTTTTGCGGTTAAGGCTCCGAAGCTCAATGAGCGTGCTAGAAAGGTCATGGAGGAACAGGATCGCAATCCTGTCGGGATCCTGCATGAAAATTCGAGCGCATTGTTCAAAAGCTTGGGCATTTAAGGATTAGAGAGCGGCGCGTAAGGCGCCGCTCTCTTCCGACTTCTGGCCCTTAATCGAACAGGTACTTGTGGCTACCTGTCTGCTCCAGGGTGATGATCCCAGCCTGGATGTCGACCTTATAGACCATCCACCAATCGAAGCTAATGAGACAGCTCCAACGCCCATGTGTACCTACCAACGGGTTGTCCAGGTGGTACACCGGGAGCGGCAGCTGCTGCTCCAGTTGTTCAACCACCGTCTTGAATGGAGCGGGGTCTTGACCGGCTGCGAGCTGAGCTTGGAAATCAGAAGTGAACTGCGGTGTTTCAATAATTTTCAGCAAATTTAAATCTCCCATACGATTTTAGATTGAGGTGTTGCGTATGGGCCAGAGCTGCAGCAAAGCAGGAATTTTTTGCGGTTTACCGACAATTGGTGGTTGACCGGTACCTCGATTCTCTCTAAATTACACCGACACACACACAGAGCGTAAGATGTGGCCTTGCTGTAATTCTGGCACATCCGCGTATCGTATCGTCCTTTCTCAAAGCGCGCAAGCTTTCGGGAAGGATTTTTTTTGCGCGCCTTTTTTGTGCTCCCCTTCCGTTTCACGCTCTACCCCTTTGAGTGCGCTCTTACGCTTCCCCTCTCGCTCAGGCGTTCCGGTGCAAGGGAGTGCCTTGGGCACCTCTTTTCGGTGCCGAAATACCACCCAAGCCCTATTCCCCCTATTGCCCCTAGTCACGCTGGCGTTGGCATAAGGTGTGTCACGGCTATGTGCATGGAATCACTTACGTAAGTTGCGCGCATTGAATAACTTATGTAAGTTATTGCCTCTGTGCTCGCTACTAAGGAGAAGGCAAATGATTTTGTTGTTAGGTGGGGAAAAAGGGGGCAGTGGAAAATCCTGCCTGGCTCAAAACCTAGCCGTCTGGATTAAGGCGCGTGGTGGGGATGTCTTGCTGCTCGATGCAGACCCACAAGGCACAACGGCCGATTGGGCTGCTGAGCGAAATGACAAGGGCGACCTTCCGCCGATTCCGGTTGTACAAGCCCATGGCAATATCCGCCAAACCCTCCTCGATCTGCGCGACAGATACAGGCAAATCGTAGTTGATGCAGGCGGTGCTGACTCAGAGGCGTTGCGATCCGCGATGACTGTAGCAACTCACATGCTCATTCCATTTCGGCCGAAGCGTCGAGACTTGAAGACGCTCCCTAAAGTCGAAAATCTAGCCCGATTGGCCATCGCAGTGAACCCTAATCTCACTATCCGAGCCGTCATTACCCAGTGCCCAGCACTGCCCAGTCAGGTCCAAAGGATTCTGGATGCAAAAGAGGCTTGCCAGTCATTTGAAATCATTCCCTTGAACGCCATTACCACCGCACGAAACGTTTACGACGACGCTGATGAAGACGGATGCTCCGTCCTTGAAAGCGGAACTGACCTTCGAGCCAAAGAAGAGATTGAATCCTTAGCGGCTGAGCTATGGGGGAACACCAAATGGGTGGCCTGAAGAACCTGGTTAAGTCATCGAGGCCGGCTGAAAGCAATCCTGAGATGAGTATTGAGGCTGCAGCCCAAGCATTCATAGCCGATGCCCCCGTGGGCGCTAATCCTGAACCGAAGCGCCGTCGAAAAAAAACGGCCTCAACGTTCGTACGGACGACGTTCTCCCTCTCTAAAGAGGTGAATCGCCAAATCGACAAAATTTCTCTCACTCCGCGGAATTTCCGAGCTACTCGCTCTGATGTGATCCGGGCAGGCATCGTCGCGTTGCAGAATCTCGATAGGGCCGAACTGCTGGAGCTGCTTGAGCGTGCTAGCAAAGCTGAACCTATCGAAGATCTTACGCAAGACGAGTAACTTATGTAACGTAAACAACACGAGTAACTTACGTATGTTATTCGTGTTACGTAAGTTGCATATTTGCTACATGATCTGTGAAGAGCTTCACAGAGGCCTTGTAATCCGTGGCCTACAGAGATAGTCAGGTTTGCTCCACGATTCAAAAAGGTCGAGAAATCTTGGCCTTTTTTTGTTGCTAGCCAAAAATTTGGGTGCTAGTGTTCGGGCAAATTTTAAGCGACCTAAGGCCCTGCTGATGATTCTTGACGTATAACGGTTAAACCACTAGCCTAAGCTGACGTTATAACCGTATAACCTGGATGTCCCATGACAGCGAACGCGCCATCTTCCATCATGGCCACCAAGGTCGACGAGTCGATAAAGCGTCGTTTCGACGCTGCTATGAGAGCTCGCGGGACCACTACGTCTGCGGTTTTGCGTGAGGCAATCTACAAGTACTTGAACGAGCTCGACGCAGGTGAAGAGCACCCGCAATTCAGGCTCGACTTGGAACGGCCGCTAGGGCGAGAGAAATGAGCGTGAGTACGCTGGTGACGTAAAACCAAATTACAGAAACCAGAAAGCCCGGCTGGTAACCGGGCTTTCTGGACAATCTAGAACAGGCTTTTCTCTTTCCACGGATCGAGCCTGTTCCCTACAAGGTGAGCTGATTATGGCTAGCCTTGCGGCTGCTTGCAAGTCGCAAAGGCTATTACAGTCAGCTGACCGCCAGATGGCGGGATCATGGATTCGACCTCAATACTTCAGCCAGAAAGACGAAGCAGGCCCTATGTTCATCGTGTGAACCAAGGCGGGAACTATTGTGGCCATGCCCCAGAATCCCCGCGCCTGGGGCTGGTGAAGGACGTTGTGAGTCCTGGCAAATCCCTTCCCGGGATTTTGATCGAACTCCAGGAACGGGTTAAACGCTATTACAGTAAGCCCGCCGTCATGCCTTCACTGCGCAACGCTAATCAGAGCGCTAAAGGCCGTCAGCAACGCAGCGAGCGCCGCGAAGCGTGCCTTCTCCTACTAGCTGCCATCGTTTCGTTTACCGACCTTGTGTCATTGCGCTGCGGTGTGCCCACAAAAAACGGGTTTATGTCGCTGACCCTGGACTATCTAGTCGAGTACACCGGCCTCAACATGCGCCGCGCAGAGCGCGCCATGGCGGACTTGAAGCGTGCCAACTTAATCACCTGCAGCCAGCCGCGCCAATTGAAAGAGGATGGCACCTATCGAGGTCTGGCGGCGGTCAAGGCAGTGAACAAGCTGCTGTTCACCGCCTTTGGCCTGGGTAAGCGGTTGCAGCATGAAACGCAGCGCGCTATGGATCGGCTAGCCAAGAAGATCAAGAAGGCGGGCGGCACCATGACCAGCTGGGCCCGCAACATGCTGGTCATCGAGGGCATTAAGGCTCCGAAACCTGCCAAGGCATCAGCCGGTGACCAGCCACCGCCCACGGTGGCTAAAGCCACCACGGGGCTAGCAGCGGCCTTTAGGTCGCCCCAAATCCCCAAAGGCATACCAGCGGGGGCGGACGATCAAACATACGCCATAGCCCGCACGGAACTGGCGATAGCGATCTTAAAAGCGAACCCAGGTAAGTCAGCAGCAGAAGTTAACGCCGAAGCTGACCAGATCCTCAGGCAACGCTACACCGCCAGGACAGCCAAAGCAGGACGATTCACCGCCTAGCCTAACCGGCAGGCTTCCCCACGCCTATAGGGCGTCAGAGGCGCAAAAAACGGCCTCAAAACAGCATTCTCCGGCCGAGGCCGACCCCCTTCCAGCTGTCCAACCCTGCTGTGCCCCCCAATTTTGAAGTTATCCACAGTCACCCGGCCACATCTTCTTTCATAGTGAAAGTTAAGTGTCGGCAAGAAGTTTTTTAAGTGTCGGACCTTAACCAGAAGGTCTTAAAAGAAATCAGAAGGGGGGTATTGCTGCGCAACACCCAAATGATGCCCCACGCAAATCGTGCCTTCGGCACGGCGTGGGCAACTCGGGGCTACTCGCCCCGAACCCTCGGCAGGAGCCTACGGCCCCTGCACCCGTGAGGTGGTGTGCAAGCAGACCTTACCACAGCCTGTCTAAGCGTCCCAGGGCGATGAAGCTGCCCTGGGAGAGCCTACGGCTCCCCTACGGGCGCAAGACCCGGATAAATCGCGCCCAGCCGGCTTCGCCAGCTGCCCGCTCAACCGGGCGCGAGTGCGCGCTGGCTGATCAACAATCTGCGACGTTCTTCCGTACGCTAGGTGCCTTCGGTGAAGGCATGCGTTTTGAGCTTGTGATAGACCTGGACGGTCCCGTGCCCATTGCGATCGAGAGGCGATGCAACTGCGCCGGCGATCAAGGACAAGGACAAGGACACAATCAATTTGGGGTGGCGCTACCACAATCTGGCGATGATAGCCCCATGGAACATGGCCAGATTTCACGCACAAGCGCCCCCGGCGAGCAAGGAAATAATTACGTAGGTAAAATTAGAAAAGGTGATAATTCAACGTAGATAGGTGTCGGTTATCTCAGGTCGGAAATGCCCAAGTTCTTGAGACACTATTTCCTTTGCGCGTTGGATATCACCTGTGAGTCGCTGGGCTTCGCGATTCCTATCTTGAGCATAAGTATGACGAAGGCCATGACCACCTGTGCTGTAGCCAAGGGCGGATTTACTAGCACTTGAAAATGATTGACTCCAGCTTTGTCCACCCGCAATGTCATAATGCATGTTGTAATGGATTTTTCTATCTATACGGTCAATAGGAGCTTTAAGTCGAGTGCTTTCTAGTCTAACGGCTAGTTCGTTTGAAATCCTAACCTCACGAATTAATCCCCCTTTACCGATCACAGTGTAACGGCTCCCCCCATCCCTAAATTTTAGTAAATCTGCTGGGCGTTCACTTGCTGGGCGCTCACTAGCTGGAAGTAAGGTTAATAGTTCATGTGCTCTTAAGCCCGCTTCGAAAGCTATTTCGGTGCTAAATGAGTTTCGTGCTGATTGATGTTGACATATTATATCAATCTGAGCTTTGGTGTAATTTCTGCTCTTTAGGCTCTGCTGTCTGGTCGCTTCGACAATATGAAGTCGTTGGTCTGCAGTGAGTCTTCCGTTTTGTCTTAGCACTGCTTGTAACGCTTGTCTGTCTCGATCCAGTGTCTTTTGTCCTACTACGGACAAACGAGATCGTAAGTACGCCATTGCAGACTTTGGAGACAATTCATACAGCGAGCCGCGCCCATTCTTTTTTAACCACTCAGCCGCCAACTTCAAACTTGCTTCGTAACTGTAAGAAGTCCCAAGACTTGCAATGCTATTAGAGTTGTATAAGGCTTTGCTCAATTCTCGAGATTGAGTTGAGGCTTTCGCGAATACCCTTGGATTCTTGGTCTTTTTTGTTTTCTTCATAAATTTTCTCCAGGGCTCTCCTTACTGAACAGTCTGATGTTGTTATGTTGTGATTGTCTTTAAGGAGTTTTCTTATTTTCCTGTGAGATAATTTTTGTTCATAAAAGTATTTCTCGATTATTCCTAGATAGCTATCTAGGTGTCTTGAATACTTCCTTAGTGGCTTGGCGATATCTACTTTTTCGCGATAATATTTATAATTTTCTCCTGGCACATAGATTGTCGGGCACGTATTTTCACGAAAAGATTTTGAGATGGCGCGGGAAATAGTGGTTTGGGCCACCTTCAACCCATATTGATCTCTGACCCAATGCTGGATCATAGCAGCGGTGTATTTTTTTAAGGCGAGTGTTTTTATTTCTCTGCGTAGGTCGCTAGTGAGCTTTTGATTCATGATGGCGGGCTTTCGCTGTAAGTTACAGCAACCACTTTACCCGTTGCAGAATGAGCAGCAACCCAAAAGGGGCGCTCGAAATTCCTACGGGTGTGGTTCCGACATTCAGCGAATGCCTAGCCCCTGATTTTATACAGTGTCGGACTTATCTGTTAGCAAGCGATTTTCCGCCGTAACAGTGTGCGTTAGCACTCTCACTGTTGTGTCTCACTGCCAAACTCGACAGAGTCGAAGCAATGCTTCGCCAGGTTACCGCGCCTGGAACAACTCAATTTATTGTCAGAGTTTGACATAAGGACTGCCCGGTTGAGACGGGGTGGACAGTCAGCTGGAACAACACCAATTCCCCTTTGCCAGGTGGGAATCGATTCGCCATGAAACGCACTCTGCGCTAGCGGTTTGCATCACATAGCTCACGCGGGATGAAGGGCAGAAATGTCTGCCCTTATTCCCGCACCTCACCGAATCAAAGAGCAGAAATATCAGCCTTCGATGGAGGTCTATGCGGAATAGCGCACTAGACCTGGTGATTGATCGCTTGCGAATCGCGATCGGGGTGCAGGGTCATATTGTGTGGTGCATACCCGTGGGTCAATCTGTGTCATGTAAATTATGCATTTGATAGCGCGGAGAGCGGCTCTGTAAGGGTGGAGAGCATAGCGATCACCCTGACAGAGCCGCGTGCTTCGCACGCTGCAGCGCGTAGAGCGCTGCACGTTCAGCCTAAGCTGAACGAAGAGGATTTCTGCGTTCTTAGAAAACTCTGGGTTAGCTGAGCTAGTTCTAGCTGAATTTCTCGGTGGAATTTCGACACCCTGTTTTGGCTTGCAGTTTCACTTGAATGCTTCAAAGTGGAAGTGAATCAACCCGGACATTGGGAGCTCCCTATGAAGCAATTCAACATCAAAGCCAGTAGGTCCAGGCTATCAACTGTGGCTGTGCTGGTAGCTGTTTTCACGTTGCTGCAAAACTACGCCTACGTTAAGGCTGGGGCACTTGGGTTTTGCGTGGTTTTTAGCATCGGATCGGCGGTATTGATTGTAACGGCACCTGGGAAGCATGCTTCCCATGATGAGGCGTGATCCATGGGGGACCTAGGCAATTTCGGTTGGCTGTTCCAAAGTGGAACAGATGCAATGATAACCTCACTGGTAGCGATGGGAGCAAAGACTGAGGCGTTTGCTACATTCATGAGGCCGTATGCCTCTAGCTGGCCATTCCTGCCGTTGGCGTGGTTTGTGCTCAAACTCTGTATTGCCAAGCCTGATCAAAAGACTGCGGGGATGTTTCTCGTATCACTTCTTTCGCTTTTTTTACTAAGCCCTGCAGCAGTTAATTTTCCTGGTCGTGCTAGTTTACAAATGACCCAGGGACAAGCCTGGACATTAAAATTCGTGATGCCAGTCTATGAATCTTTGGTCCAAATATATCGGACGAAGGACAATGATCCGTCTGCGTTGATGATTGCAGACCTTACCGAACGTGAAATCAGTCCTTTCGTTGGTAGTGATCTAGCCAATCTAATGAAAGATTATAAGCAGTACTGCGAACCGGGACCCGACCAGAGTAAAGGTGTACCCGACACTACTTGGCAGGCGGTGGGTCTCAGAGGCGGGGGTGCACTTGGGGTGCCTGACTCTCAAGTCTCTATTTTCACTAGTGCCACTGCAGATAAATTGTCGGAACAATCTCTATTCTCTTGGTTCGGCCCAATCAGGAAATTGCTTGTCATTACTGACACATACGAAGCTGGAAATCGTCGAGCTGAAGGTAGAGCGGCTCTCGAAAAAATGACTGATACTAACTGGCCTAAGGGTAGAAGATACTTACTTCCAAATGAGTCTGGATGGAAATCAAGACTATCCGGTGGCGTTGATGAGTCTACTGTTTATTTAAACCCTTGGGAAATTGCTAAAGGATCTCTCGCGGACCCGGCCTTACGCGAGGAGCCAACAGAAATAAATAATCGGTATTTTGTTCCAGAGAACTGCTATGAAGCGTATCAAGCGGCCCAAGCGGGAGCCGAAGAGGGATATAAAGCTGTGGGCGAAAAAATTCGCCCTTCAAATTTAGCTCCTGATACAGAAGCATCTGTGGTAGCTGGAATTCGTGCTTGGTCAAACATAGTAAATAAAAGTCTAGATTCTCTATACACTGGAGCTAAAGACTCTTGGTGGGGGCCAAGGATTTCGGAAGGCTCGTCTGAGGCGATAGGTGCCCTCAATGAAGTAAAGGGAGCGTTATCGACAGTTGACCTTGCGGCCAAACTACCCTTGTTTGTATATCTCACGGCTCTAGGGCAAGCTCTGCTGATACATATATTTCCTCTAATAGCACTCCTGGCCTGCGTTCTTGGCGGTGATATCTTATTGTATTGGTTTAGGTTGGTTGTATTTACCTTTACCGCATTGTTTTTTTCTGAGGGAATACTTTATGGGGTCTCTGGTTTGCTAAGCAGTATTAGCTATGCCCAAGCTGCGACTGCTCTAAGCTATGCCGGTACATCGTTGGACCTAGATGGTTTGCGCGGTGCACTAGCCGGTGGCGCTGGTTTTGTAATTATGGTAGCTACTTACGTAGCGGCCACGCTATTAAAAGTTCAAAGCCTTCCGGGTAAAGGGGAAAATGCAGCCTCGTTTTCTCAACTGGGAAGCATCGCAGCATCGGTTGCCGGAACAGTAATGGGTGGAGTCTCAAAGATAGCTGCATTAAAAACTGCTGGATTGAAGCAGGAATTACTGCGGGCAAAAATTGAGAAAACTCACAATTCAGGAAGGGCTCCTGGAGGATCACCAAGCATTGGAGGCAATAACCCGGACTCCCCTAGACCTTCCCGGGAAACCCGTGAATGGGCTGGACAACGCCTAGCGCGTCCAGCCTCTGCCGATCAATCCGAAGGCCAGCAGAAAAATCGGACCTCTCGCGCTGAGCGTGCAGATAGACGGCGCTCGCCCCTAAACCCTTCGGATGGCAGCAAATGAAGGCGACGGTACGCTCTGGGATGGTTCTGGCACGCCCTGCCCCATGCTTGGATGCAGCATCCGACCTGCAGGAGTGCACTCACATGGCGTTTACCTTCGACTACTACCTGACCGCTACTACCGATGAAAGCTGGGATAACCCGATTGATTTGCGGTACCTATTCGATGGCCTAGCGCCTTGGCCTGGTCTGGTATGGGTGATGCGCGGTGATCAATATTTTTTGTCGCCGCAGCTGACTGGTATAGGTGGACATGACTGGGATGAAACGGCCCCTATAGAAATTCGGCCCTTTGAGACGCCGAATTTAGATGCTTTGACCTGGTATTTGGTGACGGCAGAACTGAATCGGCGAAACGGTTTCGATGACCGCAGGGCTGAGATCCACGAGGTGCACCTACAGGATTTGATCAATGGGCTTCCCAGGGAAACAGTCCCTTACTTCGGGAGGGCATGAGAATGCTCTATTCCAGGCTTGTCACCGTGTGGCTCGTTTCAGCGCTCGCGTTAATTCCTACTTCTGCTGCTCTTCCGCTTCAAGAAACCCCATTCACGCCGCATAGCGCCTACCTGCTGTTGCTATTGCTGGTAACCGGGTGCACTGCGGTATGTGCGCATTGCAAGCGCTATATGGTGCTTAGAACTCACTTCGGATGGGTGATGTGGGGAATCACCCTCGCTTGTTTTTGGGCTTGGTACAAACAAAGGAGCTTCGTTTGAATCTGTACATGAAGGTGCTGGGATTGATGGGAGTGGCCGTGTTCCTGACGCCTTGGGGAAGCGTTTCAGAAATGGTCGATGTGAGCGGCTACTACATTAGCGATGGTGGGCTGACGGGCGGCTATAAAGTGCTGAAAGTCGATTCCTCTGGCCTGGGTGAGATGTATTCCTACGATGACGTTCGGGGCGCCCTTCTGAGTGTCCACCCTTTCCGCTACTCCTCCAGCCTGCTGAAGATCGATCTCGATTTTAATGATGGCAGTCATACCAGATTGACCCGAGGCGCCTGGGGCATGGATGGGCTGTGGCACTGTGCGGGCGACACCTGTCGTGGCATGCATTCGCTGGTCTGGATTAGCGAGAGCGACCTACCTGAAAAATTTCGGAAATCTTTATCAAAAACAAAAATTTGATATATCAATAAATAGGTATTGATATTGAGTGGCACACTGATACTATGTGTTCTGCAGCGCTTCAGGGTAGTAGAAGGGTAAAATCCAAAATCTCTGCTGCTGGTGATGGGGGGGAAGACCTACGGGCTGCCCCCCTGCTCCATTTCTGATGCGTGATCTATGTCCCTAATCTTCGAAGCTGATTTACGGCGATACCTAGCTGCTGGACTGGTACTAGGTGTCTCGGTCCATCCCAAAAGCGGCGCTTGGGCGCTGCGTATTCAACTCGGTACTGAATCCTTATCGCTGCGCCGGCAGCGTGGAGGCGAGCGGACTTTCAAGAGCCTCGACAAGCTGGCGGACTTCCTGGCCGAGCTCGGACTCGAGCAGTTGGTTGTCCAGCTGAGGAGTTCAGACGAACAAGCTGGGGGGCTTCTGGCACGCGAAGGCAAAGGAGATGCTTAGCAAAATATCTTTAGGAGAGAGTCAGGATGATGTTGAGGAGAGCCGGGCTCGTTGCCTTGTGCGTAGGGTTGAGCGGCTGCGGGAACGAGTTCGAGGGTAGCTACATGGCAGCGTCGGGCATGCTTGGACCCGTCATCGGGATTCATGTGATGCGTAGCGAGGCGAAGGTGGCTCAAATCGACCCCTACCAGAAGCGCGTTTTGAATGAGGAAACGTGGGGGCTTGAAACGAAGGGCGAGAAGCTGCTGTTAACCAATCCACGCGGGAAGACCTTCGCATTTACCCGGGCGGTGGATGAGAAGAGCCTTGACTGCCTGAATTGCGGTCTAGGCACTGGAATGCCAAAAGCCTGGCAGCAAGTCGACCTGAAATGATCCAAGGAAAGGTTATGGCCTTAAGAAAAATCGTGTTCACTCTCGCAATGCTCCCGGCCGTCACCTTTGCCGGAGCCCAGCCCTTCGATGGAAACTACTCCGTCTCAGTAGGAACCGGTCTGTTAAAGGATTTGTTTGTTCTGAGTGTTGCCGGGGGTAGTGGCACCCTGACGTACGCCAAGGTGTTCGAGAAGCCGGAACAGCCGATGACACTCACGATCCGACAGGACGCCAAGCAAATGGCGGTTAAGGTCGATAAGTACGGCAACGATATGCGCATGGTTTTCAAGAAATCAGAGAAGGGTTTGACCTGCATTTCGGGCTGTGCTGAACCCACAGTTCACTGGCAAAAAGTACCGATTGCCAACGTGCAAGAAACCCGTCCCGTAGAGAAAGTCGATTTCGATGCGCTGCCCACAGTCAGCATTGGAGACATCGATGGCGCATGGATCGAGTCAAAACGCGACCCCGAAAGCGACGCCGATTTTGCCTTTGAGATTAAAGGTGAGTTCGTAAAATACTATGAGTATCTCTTCGGGCTCTACTCCAAAAGCAGCACCCCCTCTGTGTACATGCTGAATGGCAGCTCGTTCATTATCCCCAGGTCAGGCGGCAAATTTCTTGAGTTGAGGAGGCTGAGCGAAACGAAGCTCGTTGCCAGGTACCCGAAATGGGAAGGTCTGGTCTACCTCTACCGCGCAGACTCGATTAAGTTTGCAGATCTCAAGAAGGCACGCAACGCCGCAGAAGCTGGGGGTTGAACATCAATGAAGGACGGTTCGCTATCCTACCGGGGTCAAGCCGACTTGACCTTTATCTACTATCAGACCCCCGGATTGAGTCGGGTGGTTTCTGAGCGTGGTGGGGTCGATGTGGTGCTGAGTCGCGTGGGTTTAACTGCGCCGGTATCGGTGTTGATTGATCCGCAGCTGGGGGCAGAATTGTTCCGACACCCTGGGCTTACTCGCGTCAGTGTGCTGTTGCCTGATGGGCAGTTGTTTGCTGGAAGCATTGAGGCGATTTCGCCTGAGGCTGACTATTTCGAAGTGGTTGCCGCATTGTCCAGCAACACAGGGCCGATCGTTGATTGAACATCATCGGAACGCCAGGGCAGGGGAAATCCTGCCCGGTATCCTAATGCCGCCGGCGATCACGCTCAGCTATGCGGGTACCTCACCGAGGTAGAAAGCGCGGACAGCCCGGTAAATTACCTAACCGCCCAAGCCTGGGCGGAAACCTCGGTAGATGCGTTGCGCTAGAGACGGTGCCCATCGAGCGCCTGTATGTACGATAACTCCGCCACGATAGCTCGCCTATAGCTGCTCGGTACCGAAGGCACCGATGCTCAGCCACGCCATTGGCTTTCATGCGCGATCCTTGTGCTGGGCGACGACACCATCAGCATCCGTTGAGGTACCTCTATCTGTTTCACGGGGCCCTGCAGGGCCATCAGGATCATCGAGCTCAGCACGCTGGCCACGGTAGCAATCAGAATCTGGATGACGATATTTTTCATAAGTTGCCTGACCTCCTTTTTTGCAGGCAACCGTATTTATAACGTCACGACAGTCGTCTCTACACAAGGGGTTTGCACCATTTTCAGGCTCTAGGCTTGGTGGAGCCCTGATAATGTAGGTCGCCGCTCCTAACCCAAAGTCACGCTTTTCCATCCGCTGGAAGCGCATCGTTAACCCATCGAGAGGAAAGCGCCCTCCTCCTCGCCAGCTATTTCCAGGCAAGATTTTTAGAGAGGTGGGGTTTTTAGGTCCTTCCCATTTACTAAGGCTGCTTTTCGATCGCCTTGCCATTTACCAAAAATGGGTGGTTTTGCCACTCTCGTTAACCAACTTGGGATTTTCATTTTTTTCCGATAAGATCCTCTAGCCCTTTAATATCAAGGCCTCCAGAGCCATGCAGGGTATAAGTGGCTGACACCTATTCTAGATTAACATCTCGTGGTGGGGTGGAATGAACACACATTCAGCCAATGAGGACCTACCCATGGATTCCATCTCCAAACTTGCAAGTGCCCTTTCCCATGCCGATCCGGCTGCTTTGGTGGCTTGCGTTTCTATTGTTGCCCTGCTGGTGATCTACCAGGTTGTTCGTCATCTCACCGGCTCGAAGAAGGACTGAATATGGCCTACCGATTCAGCAAGCTGCCAACCGGGTGGACGCGGACCACTGGTTGCGATTTGGGCGCCTTCAAGGGCGGTGGACAAGCGGGGACAAGCATTGCGGCGCTGAAGTGCTTACTCGCAGTTTCGCTGCAGATCGATTTCCACACCCGCACTGCAGCTGTTTCCTACAACGATTTTGAGTTACTTACCGGTCTTTCGCGGCCAATGATCTCGAAGGGACTTCGAGCGCTTGCGGACATGCAGATCCTGACAGTCACTGGCGATCACGCGCACTGCTATACGGTGAATGAGGTGGGCGACAGTTACTGGGCGAAGCTTCCATTCGACCTCCTCCGTCTTCGCCTTAAAGAGTTGGGAAATCGTGGTGCAATACGCCTGGCCGCGTTGAAGATCTATGTCATTCTGATCGCGCGCCGGAGCAACAAATTTGACTGGACCGCGCTGACCTACGAGCAAATCGTAGACCACACGGGAGTTCGACGTTCGGACGTTCGAGCTGGTTTGTCGGAGCTCTATTCGCTTGGGCTGCTGCACGCTGATGTGGTCCATCCCGAGGACGGAAAACCTCCGTTCAGGGCCTACTTCATACGAGGGCTTACGGTTGCCGATCCTCGTTTAGGCAGAGTTCCTGAAGCGGTAAGTTGAAGGTTGGCGAATCCTCGGGTGCGACTGGCAATGATCGTAGATCCGGTTGGACTGATGTTGGCATGGCCCAGCCAGGCCTGGACCTTGGCAATGTCGGTTTCATGTTCCTGGGTGCCTTCGGTTAAGGCATGTGCACGGCCTTGACCATCCCCTGGCCTTTGATCAAAAACTACTCTGAGCTTTTAGACGCAGATCATCCTTACTGCCCCTTCGTTTTTACCTTTCTAAGATCCGCACAACTGAACACCACTGTCTCACCTTGCTTACCCTTCATGTGAAGGGTGAGGCCGTTTGCGACAGCTTGGCAGTCCTCCATAGACACAAATGCTGCCCATTGCTTTTCTACAGTTTGCCCTTCATTGGTGAGCATCACCCCCATCAAGACTGCTTCAAACATCTTCACTCCATTTTTTGCCATTAATTGGCCATCATCTTACCCCGGTCGTGTCTATCTT
>NZ_JBIVGS010000026.1:0-19769 GCF_044748785.1 Pseudomonas sp. NPDC089743 | reverse complement strand
CCATCGGCGGCCGAGCACACAAGGATCGCGCCGTCCATCTGGGCAGCACCGGTGATCATGTTCTTCACGTAGTCAGCGTGACCTGGGCAGTCAACGTGAGCGTAGTGACGAATGGTCGAGTTGTACTCAACGTGAGCGGTGTTGATGGTGATACCGCGCGCTTTTTCTTCCGGAGCCGAGTCGATCTTGTCGAACTCAACGACTGCCGAACCGAAAACTTCGGAGCAAACGCGAGTCAGAGCTGCGGTCAGAGTGGTTTTACCGTGGTCAACGTGGCCGATGGTGCCAACGTTAACGTGCGGAAGGGAACGATCAAATTTTTCTTTAGCCACGACAGTGAACCTCTTGCCTAAAGGGGATTAGCCTTGTTTTTTAACGAGTGCTTCGACGATGTTCGACGGAGCTTCGGCGTATTTGGAGAATTCCATGGAGTAGCTTGCGCGACCCTGAGACATGGAACGAACGTCGGTCGCGTAACCGAACATCTCTCCGAGCGGTACCTCAGCAGTGATTACCTTGCCGGACACCGAGTCTTCATTACCCTGGATCATCCCACGACGACGGCTCAGGTCACCCATCACGTCACCCAGGTAATCTTCCGGGGTTACAACTTCGACCTTCATGATCGGCTCAAGCACCACGCCACCGCCCTTCTGGGCCAGTTGCTTGGTCGCCATCGAAGCGGCGATCTTGAACGCCATTTCGTTGGAGTCGACGTCGTGATACGAACCATCGAATACCGTGGCCTTCAGGCCAAGCAGCGGATAACCGGCAACAACGCCGTTTTTCATCTGCTCTTCGATACCCTTCTGGATCGGGGCGATGAATTCCTTAGGAATCACACCACCAACGACTTCGTTGGTGAACACCAGACCTTCGGTGATGTTGCCCTTCTCGTCTACGTCCGGCTCCGAGAAACGGATCCAGCAGTGACCGAACTGACCACGACCACCCGACTGACGAACGAACTTACCTTCGATTTCGACGTTCGACTTGGTGATCTTCTCGCGGTACGAAACCTGCGGCTTGCCGACGTTGCACTCGACGTTGAACTCGCGCTTCATGCGGTCAACGAGGATGTCCAGGTGCAGCTCACCCATACCGGAGATGATGGTCTGGCCGGTTTCCTCGTCGGTTTTGACGCGGAACGACGGGTCTTCCTGGGCTAGCTTGCCCAGTGCGATGCCCATCTTCTCCTGGTCAGCCTTGGTCTTCGGCTCTACGGAGAGCGAAATAACCGGCTCAGGGAAGTCCATACGCTCAAGGATGATCGGCTTGTCGGCGTTGCACAGGGTGTCACCGGTGGTGACGTCCTTCATGCCGATCAGAGCAGCGATGTCGCCTGCACGTACTTCCTTGATTTCTTCCCGCTGGTTGGCGTGCATCTGCACCATACGACCAACGCGCTCTTTCTTGCCCTTGACCGAGTTGATGACGGAGTCACCGGAGGTCAGGAAGCCCGAGTAGACGCGGACGAAGGTCAGAGTACCAACGAATGGGTCAGTAGCGATCTTGAACGCCAAGGCCGAGAACGGCGCGTTGTCGTCAGCAGGACGCTCGTCGTACTGCTCTGGCTGAACCTCATCCTTCGGCACGTCGATCAGATCAGGGTGGATACCCTTGATCGCAGGAATCTCGGTTGGCGCAGGCAGGTAATCAATGACAGCGTCGAGAACCAGGGGAACGCCCTTGTTCTTGAACGAGGAACCGCAGACAGCAGGAACGATCTCGCTCGCCAGGGTACGGACGCGCAGACCAGCCTTGATGTCTTCGACGGACAGGTCACCTTCTTCAAGGTACTTGTTCATCAGCTCTTCGTTGGCCTCGGCAGCAGCCTCGACCATGTTGCTGCGCCATTCGTTGGCCAGCTCGACCATATCCGCAGGAATTTCTTCTTCGCGGTAAGTAGTGCCTTTGTCGTCGTCGTTCCAGTAGATGGCTTTCATCTTGATCAGGTCGACCTGACCCTGGAAGTCGTCTTCCGCACCGATAGCCAGCTGTACTGGAACCGGAGTGTGACCCAGGCGGTTCTTGATCTGACCTACGACGCGCAGGAAGTTGGCACCGGCACGGTCCATCTTGTTCACGTAGACAACACGTGGAACGCCGTACTTGTTGGCCTGACGCCATACGGTCTCGGACTGCGGCTCAACGCCGGAGGTACCGCAGAACACAACGACCGCGCCGTCGAGTACACGCAGCGAACGCTCTACTTCAATGGTGAAGTCAACGTGGCCAGGGGTATCGATGACGTTTACGCGGTAGTTGTCGTACTGACCACGGGAACCTTTCCAGAAGGTGGTAACGGCAGCGGAGGTAATGGTGATACCGCGCTCCTGCTCCTGCACCATCCAGTCGGTGGTCGCGGCGCCATCATGCACCTCGCCCATCTTGTGGCTCAGACCTGTGTAGAACAGGATCCGCTCGGTAGTGGTGGTCTTGCCCGCGTCAACGTGGGCACAGATACCAATGTTACGGTAGCGGTTAATTGCTGTAGTACGAGCCATAAAGCCCTCGCAAAATGATTGATGCTTGAATTAGAAGCGGTAGTGCGAGAACGCTTTGTTGGCTTCAGCCATACGGTGCACGTCTTCACGCTTCTTGACTGCAGCACCCTTGCCTTCGGCAGCATCCAGCAGCTCACCAGCCAGGCGCAGAGCCATCGACTTCTCGCCGCGCTTGCGGGCGTAGTCTACGAGCCAGCGCATTGCCAGAGCGTTACGACGGGATGGACGAACTTCAACCGGGACCTGGTAAGTGGCACCGCCGACACGGCGGGACTTTACTTCGACCAGCGGAGCGATGGCGTCGAGAGCTTTCTCGAAGATTTCCAGGGGGTCGCTGTTCTTGCGTGCTTTGACGGTATCCAGGGCACCGTAAACGATGCGCTCGGCTACGGCCTTCTTGCCGCTTTCCATCACGTGGTTCATGAACTTGGCGAGAATCTGGGATCCGTACTTCGGATCGTCAAGAATCTCACGTTTTGCTGCTACACGACGTCTTGGCATGATAAGCCCTCAAACGGTCTTCAGGTTAGCCCGGGACGTGGGTCTTCGACCCCTGCCCGACCTTACTCTTATCGACTCAAAAAAATGGATGTCTGCAAACGGCCGATTACTTCGGACGCTTGGTACCGTACTTCGAACGACCCTGGTTACGGCCTTTGACGCCCGAAGTATCCAGAGAGCCGCGAACGGTGTGGTAACGAACACCTGGCAAGTCTTTTACACGGCCGCCACGGATCAGGACGACGCTGTGCTCTTGCAGGTTGTGGCCTTCACCGCCGATGTACGAGGAAACCTCGAAACCGTTGGTCAGACGCACACGGCATACTTTACGCAGTGCCGAGTTAGGTTTTTTCGGCGTAGTGGTGTACACACGGGTGCACACGCCACGACGTTGCGGGCAGTTCTGCAGCGCAGGAACGTCGGACTTTTCGACCGAACGCTTACGCGGCTGACGTACCAGCTGGTTGATAGTTGCCATCTACTAGCTCCACTGATTGTCTTGCGACTCTATTGTCTTGCAAGAAAGCCAAAAATTGGCGAGACGGAGCCTCACCAAATTTAAGGGTACAAAAGTCTAAAGAGGATCTTGCACCCAGTCAAGACAAGGCCCCGGCCCTCCGCGCCCGATCATCGGCAACATTTCATGTCGCCGATGACCGTGCGGAGCTTGCCGGGGCCCTGCCCTGTACTTAGTTACCGCTGGAGTTCAGCGCTTCGGTCAGTGCGGCTTCCACCTCACTGGCACTTACGCGCAGCGGTTTGTCGGCATCACGGCGACGCTTACGCTCGCTGTGGTAGGCCAGACCGGTACCGGCCGGGATCAGACGACCCACGACCACGTTCTCTTTCAGGCCGCGCAGGTAATCGCGCTTGCCGGTTACGGCCGCTTCGGTCAGCACGCGGGTGGTTTCCTGGAAGGAAGCCGCGGAGATGAACGACTCGGTCGACAGCGAGGCCTTGGTGATACCCAGCAGTACACGGGTGAACTTCGATACGAACTTGTCATCGGCGGCGAGACGCTCGTTCTCGACCAGCACCTGAGTCAGTTCCATCTGGTCGCCCTTGATGAAGCTGGAATCGCCCGACTCGGAGATCTCGACCTTACGCAGCATCTGACGCAGGATGGTCTCGATGTGCTTGTCGTTGATCTTAACGCCTTGCAGACGGTAAACGTCCTGGATCTCGTTGACGATGTATTTCGCCAGCGCGCTCACACCCAGCAGACGCAGGATGTCGTGCGGATCGCTCGGGCCGTCGGAGATGACTTCGCCGCGGTTTACCTGTTCGCCTTCGAAGACGTTCAGGTGGCGCCACTTCGGAATCAGCTCTTCATACGGATCGCTACCGTCGGTCGGGGTAATGACCAGACGACGCTTGCCTTTGGTCTCCTTGCCGAATGCGATGGTGCCGCTGACTTCAGCCAGAATCGAGGCTTCTTTCGGACGACGCGCTTCGAACAGGTCGGCAACACGTGGCAGACCACCGGTGATGTCACGGGTCTTCGACGTTTCTTGCGGGATACGCGCGATAACGTCACCAACACCGATCTGTGCACCGTCAGCAACACCTACCAAGGCGTTCGCTGGCAGGAAGTACTGTGCAGGTACGTCGGTACCTGGCAGGTACAGATCCTTGCCATTGGCGTCGACCATCTTGATTGCCGGACGGATTTCCTTGCCTGAGGCAGGGCGATCCTTGACGTCCAGCACTTCGATGTTGGTCAGGCCGGTCAGCTCGTCGGTCTGGCGCTTGATGGTGATGTTTTCTTCCATGCCCACGAAGGTCACGGTACCTTTGAGCTCGGTAACGATCGGGTGGGTGTGCGGGTCCCACTTGGCGACGATGGCGCCAGCTTCGACCTTGTCACCTTCCTTGACCGAAATAACCGCACCGTAAGGCAGCTTGTAACGCTCGCGCTCACGACCGAATTCATCGGCAATGGCCAGCTCACCGGAACGCGATACGGCAACCAGGTTGCCATCGGCACGCTCGACCTGCTTCAGGTTATGCAGACGGACCATACCGCCGTTCTTCACCTGGACGCTGTCGGCAGCCGAAGTACGGCTTGCAGCACCACCGATGTGGAACGTACGCATGGTCAGCTGGGTACCCGGCTCACCGATCGACTGTGCAGCGATAACGCCGACAGCTTCACCGATGTTCACCTGATGACCGCGGGCCAGATCACGACCGTAGCACTTGGCACAGATACCGTAGCGGGTTTCGCAGTTGATCGGCGAACGCACGACAACTTCGTCGATGCTGTTCAGCTCGATGAACTCGACCCACTGCTCGTCGACCAGGGTACCGGCAGGAACGATGACGTCCTCGGTGCCTGGCTTGAACACGTCGCGGGCGATGACACGGCCCAGTACACGCTCACCCAACGGCTCTACAACGTCACCGCCTTCAATGTGCGGAGTCATCAGCAGGCCTTGGTCGGTACCGCAATCGATCTCGGTTACAACCAGGTCTTGCGCAACGTCCACCAGACGACGGGTCAGGTAACCGGAGTTCGCAGTCTTCAACGCGGTATCCGCCAGACCTTTACGAGCACCGTGCGTCGAGATGAAGTACTGGAGTACGCTCAGACCTTCACGGAAGTTCGCGGTGATCGGCGTCTCGATGATCGAGCCGTCCGGCTTGGCCATCAGACCACGCATACCGGCCAACTGACGAATCTGTGCTGCGGAACCCCGCGCACCCGAGTCAGCCATCATGTACATCGAGTTGAAGGACTCTTGCTCGACTTCTTTGCCCTCGCGGTCGATGACCTTCTCTTTCGAGAGGTTGGCCATCATCGCCTTGGACACTTCGTCGTTCGCCTTGGACCACAAGTCGATGACCTTGTTGTACTTCTCGCCCTGGGTTACCAGGCCGGAAGCGTACTGGCTCTCGATTTCCTTCACTTCATCAGTGGCGCTGCCAATGATGCGTGCTTTTTCATCAGGGATGACGAAGTCATTCACACCGATGGAAACGCCGGAAATGGTCGAGTAGGCGAAACCGGTGTACATCAACTGGTCGGCGAAGATCACGGTCTCTTTCAGACCAACCACGCGGTAGCACTGGTTGATCAGCTTGGAGATCGCCTTTTTCTTCATCGGCTGGTTGACCACATCGTACGGCAGGCCTGCCGGTACAACCTGGAACAGCAGAGCACGGCCGACAGTGGTGTCGACGATGCGGGTGTTCTTGGTGATACTGCCATCACGGTCTTTCACGGTCTCGTTGATACGGACCTTGATCTTCGCGTGCAGAGCGGCTTCGCCGGCGCGGAATACGCGGTCGACTTCCTGCAGGTCGGCGAATACGCGACCCTCGCCCTTGGCATTGATGGCTTCACGGGTCATGTAGTACAGACCCAGTACAACGTCCTGCGACGGAACGATGATTGGCTCACCGTTGGCTGGCGACAGAATGTTGTTGGTCGACATCATCAGCGCGCGCGCTTCAAGCTGTGCTTCCAGCGTCAGAGGCACGTGAACGGCCATCTGGTCACCGTCGAAGTCGGCGTTGTACGCAGCACAGACCAGCGGGTGCAGCTGAATGGCCTTGCCTTCGATGAGCACAGGCTCGAACGCCTGGATACCCAGACGGTGAAGGGTCGGTGCACGGTTCAGCAGTACGGGGTGTTCGCGAATCACTTCAGCGAGAACGTCCCATACCTCTGGCAGCTCGCGCTCGACCATCTTCTTGGCAGCCTTGATGGTGGTCGCCAGACCACGCATTTCCAGCTTGCCGAAAATGAACGGCTTGAACAGCTCCAGGGCCATCTTCTTCGGCAGACCGCACTGATGCAGGCGCAGGGTCGGGCCTACGGTAATTACCGAACGGCCGGAGTAGTCCACGCGCTTGCCGAGCAAGTTCTGACGGAAGCGACCTTGCTTACCTTTGATCATGTCGGCCAGGGACTTCAGCGGACGCTTGTTCGAGCCAGTGATGGCGCGACCGCGACGGCCGTTGTCCAGCAGGGCGTCTACCGCTTCCTGCAGCATGCGCTTTTCGTTGCGCACGATGATGTCCGGCGCCGACAGATCGAGCAGGCGCTTGAGACGGTTGTTACGGTTGATCACCCGACGATACAGGTCGTTCAGGTCGGAGGTCGCGAAGCGGCCGCCATCCAACGGAACCAATGGGCGCAGGTCCGGCGGCAGTACCGGCAGAACGGTCAGAACCATCCACTCAGGCAGGTTGCCCGAGCCCTGGAAGGCTTCCATCAGCTTCAAGCGCTTGGACAGCTTCTTGATCTTGGTTTCCGAGTTGGTCTGCGGAATCTCTTCGCGCAGGCGACCGATCTCGTGCTCCAGGTCGATAGCGTGCAGCAGCTCGCGGACAGCCTCGGCACCCATGCGGGCGTCGAAATCGTCACCGAACTCTTCCAGCGCTTCGAAGTACTGCTCGTCATTCAGCAGCTGGCCCTTCTCGAGGGTAGTCATGCCTGGGTCGATAACGACGTAGCTCTCGAAATAGAGCACGCGCTCGATGTCACGCAGGGTCATGTCCATCAGCAGGCCGATACGGGACGGCAGCGACTTCAGGAACCAGATGTGGGCGACCGGCGAGGCCAGCTCGATGTGCGCCATGCGCTCACGACGAACCTTGGCAAGGGCAACTTCAACGCCGCACTTCTCGCAGATCACACCGCGGTGCTTGAGGCGCTTGTACTTGCCGCACAGGCACTCGTAGTCCTTGACCGGGCCAAAGATCTTGGCGCAGAAAAGGCCGTCACGCTCAGGCTTGAACGTACGGTAGTTGATGGTTTCCGGCTTCTTAACTTCACCGAACGACCACGAACGGATCATTTCAGGCGACGCCAGACCGATGCGGATGGCGTCGAACTCTTCGACTTGACCCTGGTTTTTCAGCAAATTCAGTAGGTCTTTCAAGGCCTTTCCTCCTGGCGGAGCAGGAAGCGGGCTGTACCAGCCCCGCTCCCCTTCGCGTCACGTGTTATTCGGTTTCCAGATCGATATCGATACCGAGCGAACGGATCTCTTTGATCAACACGTTGAAGGACTCGGGCATGCCCGGCTCCATACGGTGATCGCCATCCACGATGTTCTTGTACATCTTGGTACGGCCGTTCACGTCGTCCGACTTCACTGTGAGCATTTCTTGCAGGGTGTATGCCGCGCCGTATGCTTCCAGCGCCCACACTTCCATCTCCCCGAAACGCTGACCACCGAACTGCGCCTTACCACCCAGCGGCTGCTGGGTAACCAGGCTGTAGGAACCAGTGGAACGCGCGTGCATCTTGTCGTCCACCAAGTGGTTCAGCTTGAGCATGTACATGTAACCCACGGTCACAGGACGCTCGAACTTGTTGCCGGTACGGCCGTCGAACAGCACCATCTGGCCGCTCTCTGGCAGGTCAGCCAGCTTCAGCATGGCCTTGATCTCGCGCTCCTTGGCACCGTCGAAGACCGGAGTAGCCATAGGCACGCCTTTCTTCAGGTTGTGCGCCAGGGCGAGGATCTCTTCGTCGGTGAACTCTTCCAGGTTCTCCTGACGACCACCGATCTCGTTGTAGATCTCGGTGAGGAAGCCACGCAGCTCAGCGGCTTTGCGCTGTTCTTCGATCATGCGGTCGATCTTCTCGCCCAGACCTTTGGCCGCGAGGCCCAGGTGGGTTTCAAGGATCTGACCGACGTTCATACGCGAAGGTACGCCCAGCGGGTTCAGTACGACGTCGACCGGAGTACCGTTGGCGTCGTGCGGCATGTCTTCTACCGGCATGATGACCGAGACCACACCTTTGTTACCGTGACGACCGGCCATCTTGTCACCCGGCTGGATGCGACGGCGGATGGCCAGGTAAACCTTGACGATCTTCAGTACGCCCGGCGCCAGGTCATCGCCCTGCTGCAGCTTGCGCTTCTTGTCTTCGAACTTGTCGTCCAGCAGGCGACGGCGATCGACGATGTACTGCTGAGCCTTTTCCAGCTGCTCGTTCAGTGCATCTTCAGCCATGCGCAGTTTGAACCACTGGCCGTGCTCCAGACCGTCCAGCACTTCGTCGGTGATCACGGTGCCTTTCTTCAGGCCCGCACCACCGTCGACCACTTGGCCGTTAAGGGCAGAACGCAAACGCTCGAAGGTTGCACCCTCGACGATACGGAACTCTTCGTTGAGGTCCTTGCGAATCTCGTCCAGCTGCATCTTCTCGATGGCCAGTGCGCGGCTGTCGCGCTCCACGCCATCACGGGTGAAGACCTGAACGTCGATGACGGTACCCTTGGTGCCAGTCGGCACGCGCAGGGAGGTGTCCTTAACGTCGCTGGCCTTCTCACCGAAGATCGCCCGCAGCAGTTTCTCTTCCGGCGTCAGCTGGGTTTCGCCTTTTGGCGTGACCTTGCCGACCAGGATGTCGCCAGCGCCGACTTCAGCACCCACGTAGACGATACCGGCTTCGTCCAGCTTGTTCAGTGCAGCTTCACCCACGTTCGGGATATCCGCAGTGATTTCCTCTGGGCCAAGCTTGGTGTCACGCGCCACACAGGTCAGTTCCTGAATGTGGATCGTGGTGAAGCGGTCTTCCTGAACCACACGCTCGGACAGGCAGATGGAGTCTTCGAAGTTGAAGCCGTTCCACGCCATGAACGCGATGCGCATGTTCTGACCCAGCGCCAGTTCACCCATGTCGGTGGACGGGCCGTCGGCCATGATGTCGCCACGCGCAACCTTGTCACCTTTGCTAACCAGCGGACGCTGGTTGATGCAGGTGTTCTGGTTGGAGCGGGTGTACTTGGTCAGGTTGTAGATATCTACACCTGCTTCACCGGTTTCGACTTCGTCGTCGGCTACGCGAACGACGATACGGCTGGCGTCGACGGAGTCGATCACGCCACCGCGGCGAGCAACCACGCAGACACCGGAGTCACGGGCAACGTTGCGCTCCATGCCGGTACCGACCAGCGGCTTGTCGGCACGCAGGGTTGGTACAGCCTGACGCTGCATGTTCGAACCCATGAGTGCACGGTTGGCGTCGTCGTGCTCGAGGAACGGAATCAGCGAGGCAGCAACGGAAACAACCTGCTTCGGCGATACGTCCATCAGGGTGACGTCTTCCGGCGCCTTGACGGTGAATTCGTTCAGGTGACGAACAGCAACCAGCTCGTCGATCAGTTGCTTTTTGTCGTTCATCGCGGCCGAAGCCTGGGCGATGACGTGATCTGCTTCTTCGATCGCCGACAGGAACACGATGTCGTCGCTGACAACGCCTTCCTTCACCACGCGGTACGGGCTTTCCAGGAAGCCGTACTGGTTGGTGCGGGCATAGGCCGCCAGGGAGTTGATCAGACCGATGTTCGGACCTTCAGGGGTCTCGATCGGGCACACACGGCCGTAGTGGGTCGGGTGTACGTCACGGACTTCAAAGCCTGCGCGCTCACGGGTCAGACCGCCCGGGCCGAGTGCGGAAACACGGCGCTTGTGGGTGATCTCGGAAAGCGGGTTGTTCTGGTCCATGAACTGCGAGAGCTGGCTCGAACCGAAGAACTCCTTCACCGCCGCCGCAACCGGCTTGGCGTTGATCAGGTCTTGCGGCATCAGGCCTTCGCTTTCAGCCATCGACAGACGTTCCTTGACCGCGCGCTCGACGCGCACCAGGCCAACACGGAACTGGTTCTCGGCCATCTCGCCGACGCAACGTACGCGACGGTTACCGAGGTGGTCGATGTCGTCGACGATGCCTTTACCGTTACGGATATCGACCAGGGTCTTGAGAACCTCGACGATGTCTTCCTTGCTCAGCACGCCCGAACCTTCGATCTCGGTACGACCGATACGACGGTTGAACTTCATGCGGCCCACGGCCGACAGGTCGTAACGCTCGGCGCTGAAGAACAGGTTGTTGAACAGGGTTTCGGCAGCGTCCTTGGTTGGCGGCTCGCCCGGGCGCATCATGCGATAGATCTCGACCAGCGCTTCCAGTTGGTTGCTGGTGGTGTCGATCTTCAAGGTGTCCGAGATGAACGGACCGCAGTCGATGTCGTTGGTGTACAGCGTTTCGATGCGTACGACCTGAGCCTTGGCGATCTTGATCAGCAGCTCGGCGGTCAGCTCGGTGTTGCACTCGGCGATGATCTCGCCGGTAGCCGGATGCACGATAGCCTTGGCGGTGGTGCGACCCAGGACGTATTCCATCGGAACGTCCAATTGGTTCACGCCGGCCTTCTCGAGCTGGTTGACATGGCGCGCGGTAATGCGGCGGCCCTGCTCAACGATGACCTTGCCGGTTTCGTCATGGATATCCATGACCGCAACTTCACCACGCAGACGCTGAGGCACCAGTTCCAGGCTGAGTTTCTCGCCGGAAATATGGAACACGTTGGTGGTGTAGAAGGTGTTCAGAACCTCTTCGGTGCTGTAACCCAGGGCGCGCAGCAGTACCGAGGCCGGAAGTTTGCGGCGACGGTCGATACGGACGAACACGCAGTCTTTCGGATCGAACTCGAAGTCCAACCAGGAGCCGCGGTACGGAATGATGCGAGCGGAGTACAGCAGCTTGCCGGAGCTGTGCGTCTTGCCACGGTCGTGGTCGAAGAACACACCAGGCGAACGGTGCAGCTGGGAAACGATCACACGCTCGGTACCGTTGATAACGAAGGTACCGTTCTCAGTCATCAGGGGGATTTCACCCATGTAGACTTCTTGCTCTTTGATGTCCTTGATCGCTTTGTTCGACGATTCCTTGTCGAAGATGATCAGGCGCACCTTGACCCGCAGTGGGACCGCGAAGGTCACGCCACGCAGGACACATTCCTTCACATCGAAGGCGGGTTCGCCCAGGCGATAGCCTACGTACTCCAGGGCAGCATTGCCGGAGTAGCTGATGATCGGAAATACCGATTTGAAGGCCGCGTGCAGGCCGACGTCGCGGAACTGATCCTTGGATGCTCCCGCTTGCAGGAATTCGCGATACGAATCCAGCTGGATGGCCAGGAGGTAAGGCACATCCATGACGTCCGGCAACTTGCTAAAGTCCTTGCGGATACGTTTTTTCTCAGTGTATGAGTAAGCCATCAGCGTTCCCCAGCTTGGTCACCTGCTTGTTTGGCTTCTCCCGGCGGGAGCAGCCAGAAAATCGTGCAAACCCCTTGGTTTGCGCCACCCACATGGGTGTCTTGCAGCTTGTTATCGGGGCCGACGTGATCGGCCACCAATAACGGAAAAAGGCCGGTGGCATAAGCCACCAGCCATCAGCCTTTGCTCAACGCTCCGGCTGGAGTCGCAAGGTCGAGATTACTTCAGCTCGACTTTAGCGCCTGCTTCTTCCAGCTTCTTCTTAGCGTCTTCAGCGGCTTCTTTCGAAACGCCTTCAGCTACGACCTGAGGAGCGCCGTCGACTTTCTCTTTGGCTTCTTTCAGGCCCAGACCGGTCAGTTCGCGAACGGCTTTGATCACGTTCACTTTCTTGTCGCCGGCTTCAACCAGAACAACGTTGAACTCGGTCTGCTCTTCAACAACGGCAGCAGCAGCAGCTGGGCCAGCAGCGGCAACAGCAGCGGTAACGCCGAAGGTTTCTTCCATAGCTTTGATCAGCTCAACAACTTCCAGAACGGTTTTCTGGCCGATTGCTTCGATGATTTGCTCGTTAGTCAGGGACATGACTTAAATCCTGTATTGGGGTGACAGCCTACGCAGCCATCAAATTAAACATATGATTTTGAAAGAGGTTACGCGGCCTTAGGCAGCAGCAGCTTCTTTCTGGTCGCGAACGGCCGCCAGAGTACGAGCCAGCTTGCTGGTAGCGCCTTGAATGACGCTCATCAGACGTGCGATAGCTTCGTCACGGGTCGGCAAGGTAGCCAGTACATCGATCTGGTTGGCGGCAATGAAATTGCCGTCAAACGCAGCTGCCTTGATCTCGAACTTGTCCTGACCCTTGGCGAACTCTTTGAACAGACGAGCAGCAGCGCCCGGGTGTTCGTTGGAGAAAGCAATCAGGGTCGGGCCTTTGAACGCGTCGTTGAGGATCGAATACTCGGTACCTTCAACTGCGCGCTTGAGCAGGGTGTTACGTACGACACGTACGTATACGCCAGCTTCGCGGGCCTCTTTACGGAGTCCGGTCATTGCGCTTACAGTCACACCACGGGCATCGGCCACGACAGCGGACAGAGCGACTTTGGCAGCCTCGTTGACTTCAGCGACGATGGCTTTCTTGTCTTCGAGTTTAATTGCCACGGGTTTACTCCTGGTTTTTACCGTTTCATCTGGCCGAAGCCGGATGTCGTTTTGGTGTCTGATTCGGTAACGAATCGGGAGCACCATCTGCGTAGGCTTGAGGTTTAAGGCTTGCGCCGCCTACGGTCTTGGATAGCCCCCGCCAGGCAGGGACCCCAATTTTGCTGATGGCGCGACGAATCGCGCCATCATTGCCTTACGCGTTCAGCGAGCTCTGATCGATGACCAGACCTGGGCCCATAGTGGTGCTCAGGGTAACGCGCTTGACGTAAATACCTTTCGAAGAAGCTGGCTTGATACGCTTCAGATCAGCGATCAGGGCTTCAACGTTTTCCTTCAGCTTGCCAGCTTCGAAACCGACCTTGCCAACGGAGGTGTGGATGATACCGTTTTTGTCGGTGCGATAGCGAACCTGACCGGCCTTGGCGTTTTTCACAGCCGTGGCAACATCAGGAGTCACAGTACCGACTTTCGGGTTAGGCATCAGGCCGCGAGGACCCAGAACCTGACCCAGCTGACCCACAACGCGCATGGCATCTGGCGATGCGATGACGACGTCATAGTTCAGGTCGCCGCCCTTCATTTCGGCAGCCAGATCATCCATACCTACACGGTCAGCGCCGGCAGCCAGAGCGGCCTCAGCAGCTGGACCCTGGGTGAAGACGGCAACGCGCACGGTCTTGCCAGTGCCGTGTGGCAGCACGGTAGCGCTACGAACGACCTGGTCGGATTTACGCGGGTCAACACCGAGGTTGACGGCAACGTCGAAAGATTCGCTGAACTTCACGGTGGACAGTTCGGCCAGCAGCGCAGCTGCGTCTTCGAAGTTGTAAACTTTGCCAGCTTCGACTTTCGAAGCAATAGCCTTTTGGCGCTTGGTCAGCTTAGCCATTACACACCCTCCACGTTCAGGCCCATGCTGCGGGCAGAGCCAGCGATGGTGCGTACAGCAGCGTCCAGGTCAGCAGCGGTCAGATCAGCCTGTTTAGCTTTGGCGATATCTTCCAGCTGAGCACGGGTCACGGTACCGACTTTGACGGTGTTCGGGCGAGCCGAACCACTGGTCAGGCCAGCAGCTTTCTTCAGCAGAACCGAGGCAGGGGTGCTCTTGGTCTCGAAAGTGAAGCTACGGTCACTGTAAACAGTGATGATCACAGGCGTCGGCAGGCCGGCTTCTTGACCCTGAGTACGGGCGTTGAAGGCCTTGCAGAATTCCATGATGTTCACACCGTGTTGGCCCAGTGCTGGACCAACGGGTGGGCTTGGGTTGGCCTGGCCGGCCTTAACTTGCAGCTTGATGTAAGCCTGAATCTTCTTAGCCATGAGCTACTCCAATATCGGGTACGAACGCCAGATGGCTCCCCGGATGACTTGCGTTTTATCCCAGTGACGACAAAACCCCGCAGCACACAGGGCTGCGGGGTATGGGATGCTTCGTCCGCCTAGACCTTTTCGACCTGGCTGAACTCGAGCTCTACCGGAGTAGAGCGACCGAAAATGAGTACCGCCACCTGGAGGCGACTCTTTTCGTAGTTAACCTCTTCGACGTTACCATTGAAGTCAGCGAACGGACCATCAATGACTCGAACCACTTCACCGGGCTCGAACAACGTCTTCGGCTTCGGCTTGTCACTACCGTCGGCTACGCGACGCAGGATAGCTTCAGCTTCTTTATCAGTGATCGGTGCAGGCTTATCAGCAGTACCACCAATGAAGCCCATCACACGAGGGGTATCCTTGACCAAGTGCCAAGTCCCTTCGTTCATCTCCATCTGGACCAGAACATAGCCAGGGAAGAATTTACGCTCACTTTTGCGCTTCTGGCCGTTGCGCATTTCGACGACTTCTTCGGTCGGGACCAGGATCTCGCCGAAACCGTCTTCCATGCCTGCCAGCTTGACGCGCTCTATCAGGGAGCGCATAACATGCTTCTCGTAACCCGAGTAAGCATGCACAACATACCAACGCTTAGCCACGGGACACCTTTAGCCAACGATCAGGGAGACCGCCCAGCCGAGCAGGGAATCAAGCCCCCACAGCAGCAGTGCCATAACCAGCACGACAGCCACGACAATCAGCGTGGTCTGGGTGGTTTCCTGGCGGGTCGGCCACACGACTTTACGGATCTCAGTACGAGCTTCCTTCGCAAGCGCAAAGAACGACTTACCCTTCGCGGTCTGCAGAGCTACAAAGCCCGCAACAGCAGCCAGGGCGAGAAGCGCAAGAACGCGGTACAGGATTGGAGAGGCGGAGTAATACTGATTACCCACTACACCAACAACCACCAAAGCCACTACAGCCAGCCACTTGAACAGATCAAAACGCGATTCTTGGGCTTCAGTTTTGGGAGTCATCGAGGAGGATCCTGTAAGAAGAAAGCCAATCACACTGAGGTGAATGGCAGGTCAGGAGGGAATCGAACCCCCAACCTACGGTTTTGGAGACCGTCGCTCTGCCAATTGAGCTACTGACCTGTAACGCTGTATCAGGCCGGCCATTATACCGGCCTGATCAAGTAAATCAACTACTTATTCGATAATTTTTGCTACGACGCCGGCGCCGACGGTACGACCGCCTTCACGGATAGCGAAGCGCAGACCGTCTTCCATTGCGATGGTCTTGATCAGGGTAACAGTCATCTGAATGTTGTCACCTGGCATTACCATTTCAACGCCTTCCGGCAGTTCGCAGTTACCGGTCACGTCAGTGGTACGGAAGTAGAACTGAGGACGGTAGCCTTTGAAGAACGGAGTGTGACGGCCGCCTTCTTCCTTCGACAGAACGTAGACTTCTGCGGTGAACTTGGTGTGCGGCTTGACCGAACCTGGCTTGACCAGAACCTGGCCACGCTCAACGTCGTCACGCTTGGTACCACGCAGCAGAACGCCGCAGTTCTCGCCAGCACGACCTTCGTCCAGCAGCTTGCGGAACATCTCAACACCGGTGCAGGTGGTGGTGGTGGTGTCACGCAGACCAACGATTTCCAGCGGATCCTGAACGCGGACGATACCACGCTCGATACGACCGGTAACAACGGTACCACGACCCGAGATCGAGAATACGTCTTCGATCGGCATCAGGAACGGCTGGTCGATGGCACGAACTGGCTCAGGAATGTAGCTGTCCAGAGTCTCTACCAGCTTCTTGACAGCGGTAGTGCCCATCTCGTTGTCGTCTTTGCCTTCCAGCGCCATACGAGCGGAACCGATGATGATCGGAGTGTCGTCGCCTGGGAAGTCGTAGGTGGACAGCAGGTCGCGAACTTCCATCTCGACCAGTTCCAGCAGCTCAGCGTCGTCTACCAGGTCAGCCTTATTCAGGAAGACCACGATGTACGGAACGCCAACCTGACGGGACAGCAGGATGTGCTCACGGGTTTGTGTCATCGGACCATCGGCGGCCGAGCAAACCAGGATCGCGCCGTCCATCTGGGCAGCACCGGTGATCATGTTCTTCACATAGTCAGCGTGACCTGGGCAGTCAACGTGAGCGTAGTGACGAATGGTCGAGTTGTACTCAACGTGAGCGGTGTTGATGGTGATACCGCGCGCTTTTTCTTCCGGAGCCGAGTCGATCTTGTCGAACTCAACGATTGCCGAACCGAAAACTTCGGAGCAAACGCGAGTCAGAGCTGCGGTCAGAGTGGTCTTACCGTGGTCAACGTGGCCGATAGTGCCGACGTTAACGTGGGGAAGGGAACGATCAAACTTTTCCTTAGCCATCGATACAATCCTCCGCAGAAGAAATAGTCTTACGCTGATAAAACAAAGGCAGATATTTTCATATCTGCCTTGTTTATATGGAGCTCTTGAGCGGACTTGAACCGCTGACCTCACCCTTACCAAGGGTGTGCTCTACCAACTGAGCTACAAGAGCGAAACACTTTGTGCAAAACCCAGCAAACTTGGAGCGGGTAGCGGGAATCGAACCCGCATCATCAGCTTGGAAGGCTGAGGTTCTACCACTAAACTATACCCGCGGAGCTTGCGGCTCTCGCTAAAACTGGTGGAGGGAGAAGGATTCGAACCTTCGAAGCTCTCGCAACGGATTTACAGTCCGTCCCCTTTGACCGCTCGGGAATCCCTCCAGATGTGGCCGGCATTCTATTTGTCTGCCGTCCTAGTGTCAAGCTTTTTTTCAAATTTCTTCAATCAAATCTGAAACTTAGCTGCTTTGACACTGCTTCCAGCTCTACCACCTCAGTGGTGTTCCCTGTGAAGCGGGCGCCATTCTATCAAGCTATTCGCCAGTTGCAATACCCTGGCAGAAAATAATTTTATGTTTTAAGTCTTTGAAATCGTTGGAAAGAGTGGCGAGGACCATTTGATCCAGTAAACGCTCGCTTTCCGGGGAAATCTTGAGCCAGAGACCATCGGCGCCGGGTAGCTGCCCAGACACCGGTACTGCGTTGATATCCAGGCTCAGCAAGCGCTGGCGCAATGCGTCGATTTGAGCCCGCTCCGTCAGCCCCCCCACCACCAAGCATTCATCACGGCGACGAGCAGGCGCGTTCACACCCGCTTCACGCAATAGACGGATTTCCTGCTGATTACCTTTGTATAACGAGAGCGGGGCGACATCCTTGGCTTTCAGCGGGGCTTCCTGTTGGTGCCAGACGTAATAGAAGACGTTGAGCACCAGCAACAGCAGAAACAACCAACGCATAAGCACCTCAGTTCAAAGGGCAGGCCATTGCCAGGCCAACGAATACCAAGTCGGGAACCACGCGCGCCTGGGGTGCAGCTTCACGTACCAACGGCGCATCCCCCCCCGTGAGGAATACTGTAAAGGCCTCTCCCCACAGCGAGCGTGCTTGCTCCAGCTGCGTGCGAGCAAAACCTTGCAGCATCAACACGCAACCCCGTTCGACCGCCTCGACAGTCGAACGTCCAGGAGCAAGACTGGTCAATGCACGCTCAGCAGATGCGTCGTCGTAGCGGATCCGGCGAGTGTGCGTTCGCAGCTGGCTGCGCATCAGCGGCATACCCGGGCAGATGTATCCCCCCAGGTGCTCGCCATCAGCACCAATGAAGTCGGCCTTGGCAGCTGTACCCAGGTCGATCACCAGGCAAGCCCCCTTGGCCAGGTGGAAAGCACCCAACGCCGCGAGCCAGCGATCCATGCCCAGGCGCTGGAAGTCTTCATATCCATTGCGTACCCCAGCCATCTCACGGGCCGGTTCCGCTACCCGCGGCACCACAGAAAACGCCTGATTGATCAGGGCACAGAGCGCCGCCGTTTCTTCCTCACTACGCACACTGACAATACGGCAGCCTGACAGGCGAAGCGAAGTCAAAGCACCGACCTGGGCCACTAGCGCCTGATCGGAATCCACAATGCCGCCACCCACGATAGTGGCGTCAACAGCATGAATGACTCGCCATTTGATGAAGCTGTTACCGCAATCGAGCTCAAGAATCATCACGCAACCTCAAACTGAGCTCACCACCACTGAAGCTCTTCTCCACACCATCGACCTCCAGGCGCAAGCCGCCCTGCCCGTCCACCCCGAGCACTACCCCGTTGATCTGGGTACTGCCGGCAACAAGGGACACGTTACGCCCCTGCCATAGATGTGCTTGTTCCCATTCTTCCTGGAATGCGGCAAAACCATAGCGTCGGTGTCGCGCCAACTCATGCTGCAATTGCTGGCTGAGCATTGCCACCAGGCGATTACGATCAATCGGAGCGCCAACCTCACGCCGTATGGAGGTCCACTGCTGATCGACTTGCACATTTGACTGCATGTTCACGTTGACGCCAATCCCAAGAACAACGTGACAGACGTCTGCCGGATCACCGACCAACTCAAGCAGGATGCCCGCGATTTTCTGGCCACGCACAAGTACGTCATTAGGCCACTTGAGCCCGACTTCCTTGACACCGAAGCCTTCCAAGGCCCGCATTACCGCCAAGCCGACCACCAGACTCAGCCCCTCGAGCTGGCGCATGCCGCCTTCGACCCGCAACACCAGACTGTAATAAAGGTTTTCTGCGAATGGGCTGACCCACTGACGACCACGACGGCCACGGCCAGCACTCTGACGCTCGGCAAGCACCAGAAATGGAGCAGCCTGCCCCTGCCCTGCAAGCCGCAGGCCTTCAGCATTGGTAGAGTCGATGGTTTCGTGGATGAACATTGGCCATTGCTCAGCATCAGCGAATTCGGCAATAGCCTTCGCTTCGAGCAACGCCAGGGGCGCCGCTAGCTGATAGCCACGCCCACGAACCTTGTGAATGGTGAGATTTAGCTCACTCTCCAGATGCTGCAGCTGCTTCCAAACGGCGCTGCGACTCACCCCGAGGGCTGCCCCCAAGGCTTCTCCGGAATGGAACCGGCCATCCTTGAGGAGATTCAACAACTTCAGCATGCCAGTCTCGACTTGGAATAAGGCTGGCATGATAGCTATGGGTAGTGGGCTTGCATAGGAAAAGGGCCCCACGTCACCACCCAAATCCCGTGTATCGAGCCAGAAAAGACAAAACCCCTACCTGCTCACGCAGATAGGGGTTTTGCGAAATGAATCTTGACGATGACCTACTCTCACATGGGGAAACCCCACACTACCA
>NZ_JBIVGS010000025.1:0-32000 GCF_044748785.1 Pseudomonas sp. NPDC089743 | reverse complement strand
TAATCCACAGGCCAAGCTGTCGGCCGTGATCAACTAAACGGCGAACTCAGCGGCCAGAACCATGATGAGTTACACCACTTCCCGGGACACGATCAGCATAGTGCGAGCATCTAGGTACGTTTCGCCCGCAGCACACAAGGAAGGATGACTGAAGGCTCTCACGTACATTGCAGCCAAATTAGGTGACGACACGAGACTCCGAAGCAGCTTGAAATCCACGATCCCGTTCTCGAACTCCCACACCAACCTTTGACGGAGGTACATAAGGAGATTCGGGTAGTCAGCCATGACTAAGCGTGGCGCAGCTGTGAGCTTCATAGGTTTTTAGACCACCGCCCCATGGGCTAAACGCTGGAGCAGCAGATATACATCTTCGCACCCGTGTACTGTTGCTAAGACCTCTCGCGGTCGTAGCCCTCCGAGACCGATGTTCCTGCGTTGGACCCAAAGGGCAGCGCCGGACTTAAACGTCCACAATATCATTGCTAGGCATCCTACGTAGTTCGACACATATTGCTCATCAAACAGAATCGGACAGTGGGTTTCTGATGCACTCGCACCTTGATGGTGCTCACATCGTGCTTGTAGCCATCCCTCATAATCCATCACCGAGCCAGGCTTACCACATAGCTCACATACGTGGCCGGATACCATCTCGGTAATGTCAAACGCCTGATCCACGATCACATCTCCACCATGCTGGTAAACTCTCAGCTCGCCGAATTTTTCTTTGACGGTCGTTATCCGCACCTCCAGCTTCAGATCGGCGGCATACCGGCCAACCAGATGGAGCACGCCATCGATAAGGCCCGCCCACCCGTTGTGGCAGTCGAACGTAAAGGCATGTCCTTCGGAATTATCCCCTTGGACGAGCAACGAACTGTGTCTCGCACTAAGGCGAGCTTGCGCAAACTCATACATCTTTGGACCACAGGGTCTGACGGGCGAGTCCTGCAAGCTCTACAGGATAAATCTGGCCATCTGCCAACTGATAACAGAACCGCTCACCTACTTTGTGAATCGCTCGCATCGGCTCCATTAGCCATGCTCCCTTCTCATTCAACCAAGGCGGTGACACCAGTTGGATCTCGCAAATGAACGCCTCTGGCACATCTCTGGAAGCAAACTCCAAAACAAACTGAGGCATCGGAATCATGAACTGCTGGAGACAGCGGGTCTCAGCGTCTGAGGTCTCATGAGTGACGTAAAACCATTCCTGATTCGATGTCTGAGCTATATACCCCCAACTGCGGGTTCCCTCGTCCAGCTGGAAAAAGCTCGGCAGTTCTGCTTGATCGTGGGTTTCAAACATCGCTCGATTCTCGGAAAAATGTACGACCGTCTCACCACAAGCTGAGTGCTCCAACGAGGGCAGCAGGCCGCAAGGTATATAATAATCTAAAAATAGACCCTATAGGGTCTGGTCGTTTTACCCGCATTGTGGCCCTATGTTTTTCATTTGCCAAGGCCTAAATGTGAAACACACACCCTCCTTCGGAACCGCGCTTCGGTCACTGCGTCGCGCTAAGGGAATTTCTCAGGAGGGGTTTGGCATTAATCAGACCAACGTCAGCAAGCTCGAACTCGGCAAGAAGATTCCTTCATGGGACCGGGTTGGACAAATCGCTGATCATCTCGGCGTTCACCCTCTCACGCTGTTCACGCTTTCTTATCTGAACGAGTCAGCAGAACTCGGGATGGAGGAGCTACTCATGCTCGTCCGCTCGGAGATTCAAGAGGTGGAGTGTTCAGAGCACGCGGAAATTCGACCCAAATCAAATCCCGTATGACTGCGCTTCAAGCGCCTCATCCCGAGCCAGCAGCGTAGGTTTCTTCCCACCGCTCTCTCCCATTACTGGGAACTGCTCACTTTTGGGGGACCGCGCTGCGGGAGCTGAAAATACTCTGCTCACTCCCTTCGGTAGCTAAGCCTGACACAGACTGATTTTCCGCCAGCGGTGAGCAGAAAGTACGTGAGCATTCTGGATCGCAGTCGGCGGTGTCCAAGCTTGAAGACAACCAATGCACTCGCCGATGGGGGGAGGTGTCAGCCCCATGACAACTATTTTCAAGTGCTACGGATCCGCGAGCCTGAGGAGAGATTGAGCCACCTGATCACAGAGGCGAAACGTCACCTCCATCAGTAGTCAGCGAGTCGTCCTAAATAGGTTTGGGACAGCGTTCAGGGGCAACTGAACACGTGTGCTTCACCTCACAATCAGGCGTTTCCATTGGCTATGTCATTCAATTCGTGAGCCTGCCCGGCTTAGCTCAGGACCACGCCAACGAAAAGCTGAAATTCGCCCACTGCGTTGAAGCTCAGGCACTGGTAATGCCGAGGCTCAACGGACCGTGACCATATAGGGAGCTGCATAAATTTCAGAAGGAAATATGCAAGAGGGAAATTGACGAAAGCCAGCAATTTCGGGGGGTGAGGGTGGCATATTTTATTGGAGCTAACGAGTAACCGGAGCGTTACGAGTGCGCTGCTCTACCGACTGAGCTACACCGGCGTGTAGCGCAACGTACCACTGCCGCAGCCGTTACGCAAACGCCTGTTTCGCCTGGCTTATTCCCCTACCCTCAGGCCCCTTTGCAGCCACTGGGCGCCAGGTCTTCCTCGATGTTGGTGGTGCAGCGCCAGCCAGTAGCCGAACGCGTCAGGGTGAGGGCTTTGCCCACCACGTTGGCCGGTGCATCCACCAGGGTGCAGACGATGCTCGCGCTGCCGTCGGCAGCTTTGCCGGCGGCGGTGATCGCGCAATGCGCGGTGGCGGGCTGGCCGCCCAGTGCGGCTGCATCGGCCACATCCTTTCCTTCATTCAAGCGCAGGTCCATCGCTGCCTTCAGCGCGCTGATCTCCAGCAAACCGGCAGCCGCCTTGGTGCGTGACTGGTGGTTGGTGTACATCGGGATGGCGATGGTCGCCAGGATGCCGATGATCGCGACGACGATCATCAGTTCGATCAGGGTGATACCGCGTTGCCCTTTCATGAACGGATTCCTTTTTGATACGCGTGTTCGTTGAGGTCAGGCTCGACCCGGCTGGCAGCGGCGCAGTAGGCCTGAACAGACACCTTTTGTCACCCCTGCCTGCCGGGGCGTCACCTTCGCTGAACTACTCTAGTGAGCATCGCCAATGCGCGCCCCTTCATGGACACGGCAAGCTGTTTCCAGGCTTGTCGCTCGGGCAGAAAAGGACCTTTGCATGAACCATTCAACACAGCTGTACGCCTGGCAGGGCACCGATGCCAATGGCGCGGCAGTGCGCGGGCAGATGGCTGGGCGCAGCCCGGCCTATGTGCGGGCCGGGCTGCAGCGCCAGGGCATTCGCGTTGCCAGTTTACGGCCCGCTGGCGGGCTGGCATGGCGCTGGCCTGAACGTCGGGTGAAAAGCGACCCGGCCGGTTTCAGCCGGCAGTTGGCTACGTTGCTGAAGGCGGGTGTACCGCTGCTGCAGGCCTTTGAGGTGATGGGCCGCAGTGGGTGCGGCGCGGGGCAGGCGGCGTTGCTGGAGCGTTTGCAACAGGATGTGGCGGCGGGGTTGGGGCTGGCGGACGCGTTGCAGCGCCACCCGCAGTGGTTCGACGGGCTGTACTGCAACCTGGTACGGGTGGGTGAGCAGTCCGGCACGCTCGACCGGCAGCTCGAGCAACTGGCGGGCATGCTGGAGCAGCGCCAGGCACTGCTCAAACGGGTGCGTAAGGCGATGCTGTATCCCCTGCTGCTGTTGCTCACGGGCTTGGGCGTGTCGGCGGTGCTGTTGCTGGAGGTGATTCCGCGCTTTGAAAGCCTGTTTAGCGGCTTTGATGCTGGGCTGCCGGCGTTCACGCAATGGGTCATCGACTTGTCCACAGGGCTGGGCCGCCATGGGCCGCTGCTGTTGATAACCTTGCTTGGGGTGATGTTGGGTATGCGCCAGCTGTATCGGCGCCATGCGCCAGCGCGCTTGTGGATAGCTCGCTCTGTGCTGCGCCTGCCGGTGTTCGGTCGGCTGCTGGGGCAAGCGGCGCTGGCCCGTTTCGCGCGCAGCCTGGCTACGGCGTATACCGCTGGGGTTCCGCTGTTGGATGGCCTGGCCACCGTGGCCAGGGCCTGTGGCGGCGAGCTACACGAGCGGGCCATTTTACGGCTGCGCCAGGGCATGGCCAACGGGCAAGGGCTGCATCAGGCGATGGCGGCTGAGCCGTTATTCCCGCCGCTGCTGGTACAGCTTACGGCCATCGGTGAGTCGAGCGGCACCTTGGACCAGATGCTGGAAAAAGCCGCCAGCCTTTACGAGGACCAGGTCAGCCAGGCGCTGGACCAGTTGACCAGCCTGCTGGAGCCAGCCATCGTGCTGATCCTGGGCCTGCTGGTCGGTGGCCTGGTGGTGGCGATGTACCTGCCGATCTTCCAGTTGGGTAGTTTGATCTGAACATGACTTTATGGACGTTACTGGCCGAACATCCGGCGTATTTCTACACCGTGGCGGCTGTGCTTGGCCTGTTGGTCGGCAGCTTCATCAATGTGGTGGCGTACAGGCTGCCGATCATGCTGGAGCGCCAATGGCAGCGTGAAGCGCAGGAGGCGCTGGGGCTGCCGAGCGATGCGCACGAGCGCTTCGACCTGTGCCTGCCCGCCTCACGTTGCCCGCACTGTGGGCACGCGATTCGTGCCTGGGAAAATATTCCGGTGCTCAGTTACCTGGCCTTGCGCGGGCGCTGTTCTGCGTGCAAACAGCCTATCGGCTTACGGTACCCGCTGGTGGAGCTCGCCTGCGCCTTGCTGTCGCTGGCGGTGGCCTGGCATTCCGGTGCCGGGCTGCAAGCACTGGCCTTGCTGGCCTTTACCTGGAGCCTGCTGGCGCTGAGCCTTATCGACCACGACAAGCAGATCCTGCCGGATGTGGTGGTGCTGCCAACGCTGTGGCTGGGGCTGATCGTCAACGTTTTCGCTACCGTGGTGCCATTGCCTGACGCCATCTGGGGCGCGGTGGCCGGTTATCTGAGCCTGTGGGTGGTGTATTGGCTGTTCAAGCTGGTCACCGGCAAGGAAGGCATGGGTTACGGTGACTTCAAGCTGCTGGCGCTGATCGGGGCCTGGGGCGGCTGGCAGGCAGTGCCGTTGACCTTGATGTTGTCGTCGCTGGTCGGGGCGGTGGTGGGGGTGTGCATGCTGCGCCTGCGTAGCCATTCGATGGGCACGGCGATACCTTTTGGTCCTTATCTGGCCATTGCGGGGTGGATTGCCGTGCTCTGGGGTGATGAAATATACGCCTCATACCTGCAACTGCTTGGATTCTGATGACCACTGCGCCGTTCACCCCCTGGATTCTCGGCCTCACCGGCGGCATTGGCAGCGGCAAAAGTGCCGCCGCCGAGCGCTTCGTCGAGCTTGGTGTACACCTGGTCGATGCCGACCAGGCAGCGCGCTGGGTCGTGGAGCCTGGCCGCCCGGCCCTGGCCAGCATCGTCGAGCGCTTTGGCCCGGGCGTGCTGCTGGAGGACGGCCAGCTCGACCGCACAGCGTTGCGCCAGGTGATATTCGCCGACCCGGCCCAGCGCAAGTGGCTTGAACAGCTGCTGCACCCGCTGATCGGGCAGGAGATCTTCAGCTACCTGGCCAAGGCCGAGTCGCCGTATGCGGTGTATGTGTCGCCGCTGCTGATCGAGTCTGGCCAGTTTCAGAAAACCCAGCGCGTCCTGGTGATCGATGCACCGCAAGCGCTGCAGGTTGCACGCACCTTGCAGCGCGACAACACCAGCCCCGAGCAGGTGCAGGCCATTCTCAAGGCTCAGATGGCCCGCGAAGAGCGTTTGCGCCATGCCGATGATGTGGTGGTCAACGACAGTGACCTTGCCGCGCTGCATGCGCAGATCGACCATCTGCACCACTTTTACCTGACTTTACGAGGAGGCCAGCCATGAGCCAGCCATTGACCGTCGATTGCCCTACCTGTGGCGCACCTGTGGAATGGGACGCGAAAAACGCGTTCCGGCCGTTCTGTTCTGACCGTTGCAAGTTGATCGACCTGGGTGCCTGGGCGGCTGAAGAGCACAAGATCGCGGGGTCGCAAGAGGCCGAGGATGAGTTGTATTCGGGGGACCTGGAGCCACGGCACTAAGGCGCTGCACCGGGGCGGGCCGAGCGGGGCAAGCGATCACCGCTCATCGTCCTTCCACGGTGCCTGCAGGTACCGCGTGCGGTTGAACGTCTCCAGCCATTCCGGGCAGAACACCACCAGCGCACTGATCACCATGCCGTTGATGAAGGCCTCCGGGAACATCATCAGCCACAGGTAGCCGACAAAGTCGCTGAGCCACTCTGGCATGGCGAACCGCCCGTCCAGCCACAGCAGCCCCAACCCGGCCAGCAGGCACACCAGCACCGTCAGTGCTGCGGGAAAAAACCCTGAGCAGAAGATATAAACGAAAAGGTTACGCGGCTGCGCCCGCTCGACCAGAATGGCGCACACTTCGGTGACCAGCACCGGCAGGCCGATCAGCAGCAGGCCGTTGACCCCAAGCGCTGCCAGGTCCTGGCGCCCCAGCGCCAACAAGCCGAGCTGGGCCAGAAACCCGCCGAGCACCGCCAGCGGCCAGTCCAGCAACAAGGTCACGGCGGTCATGCCGATGAAGTGGTACGACACACCGGTGTCGAAGTCGCGCCTGACCAGCCATAGTGCGAACAGGCAGAACACCGTACCGAACAGCAGGTGCTGCCGGCGGCTGTCGGCGAACAGTTCCAGCCAGCGGGTGCGGCTGGCTGCCCACAGCAGTAAGGGGACGAACCCTACCCAACCGAGCGTGAGGCTGGTGCTGGACAAGACGTGCGCGCTGATCACTTGACGAATGCCCCTGTCGAGCCTGTGGACATACCTGAGTCTACACCCATTCAAAAACAGCATCTTATCGTCATGGTTTAGCGTCTAAGCTGTGAGCATGGATGACTCAGACTACCTGCGCCTGCTTACCATCCAGGCCGAACAAGCCAATGCCTTCCTTTCCAATGCTCGCAAATGGGAGCGGGAGCGGTGGGTATGCCAGCGCCTGCTGCAAGGGCTGAACATCCCCTATCGCAGTGAAGAGTTCACCCCGGCCGGCCAGGAGCCGCCCGATGTGTTGTTCCGCGATGCGTCGTTCGAGGTGTTTTTCGTGCTCGATGAGGGCCGCCGGCTCAATGATGAGTGGCGCGAAGAGCTGCAGCGCAGGCGCAGCGCCTTTTCACTGGCCCAGCTGGTACGGCGCGAGGCGCGGCCCAGGCGTATCGCGGCCACCGAGCTGCTGGCGCGGCTGGCACCCACCTTGCGCAAAAAGGCCCACAACTATCGCGAACGCGGGCTGGACCTGAGCGAGCTGGACATCATCGCTTTCGCCAGCCTCAAGCGTGAAGTACTCGACCTCAACACCCACTTCCCGCCCCCCACCGAGTACCTGCGCCAGGGGTGGCGCTCGCTGTCGCTGGTGGGGCCGACCTTCGCCCGTGTGCTGTTCGCCCACCCGGACGCCCCAGACTTTCTGCGCGGCAACCTGGGGCGCAGCATTGTGTTCGACGTGGGCATCTTTGATCCAGTGCCGAGACGCTTTGCGATGGCGTACACTCGGCGCCAGGGATAGAAAGCTTTATCATTTGTCTCAAGTACTTGCCGGAACGCTGTAGCGTTCGGGCAGTCACATACGTCTACCTGACGAGGCCCACCATGACCAGCCGACTGAATCCGGAAGATCAGCGTCGTGTCGATGAGTATCTGCGAGCCCCTCAGCACCAAGTCGAGCGCAAGCCATTCCGGCCGTGGCTGCTCCTTGTGCTGGTGGTGGCCGTGACCATCGGGCTGGGCCTCCTCAGCCGCCTGTTGAGTGGACTGGTGCTATGAGCTGCCTCGCGCTCGCCCTCCCCTCATGCAGTTTGCGGCCGGCCCTTTGGGCCAAGAATTCCGTAAACCTTATGAGATATCCCCATGACTCATCGCATCGTGATTGTCGGCGGCGGCGCCGGCGGCCTGGAACTGGCGACCCGCCTGGGTAAAACCCTCGGCAAGCGTAAACAGGCCGACATCACCCTGGTCGACGCCAACCTCACGCACATCTGGAAGCCGCTGCTACACGAAGTGGCCGCCGGCTCGCTCAACTCCTCGGAAGACGAACTGAACTACGTGGCCCAGGCCAAGTGGAACCACTTCAACTTCCAGTTGGGGCGCATGAGCGGCCTGGACCGTGAAGGCAAGCAGATCCAACTGGCCGCCACCCTGGATGAAGAGGGCCGCGAGCTGGTGCCTGCGCGCACCTTGCGCTATGACACCTTGGTCATTGCCGTGGGCAGCAACACCAACGACTTCGGTACCTTGGGCGCGGCGCAGCACTGCTTGTTCCTGGATACCCGCAAGCAGGCTGAGCGTTTCCACCAGCAACTGCTCAACCATTACCTGCGTGCCCATGCCGGTGATCAGGCCAGTGAGAAGATCAGCGTGGCGATCGTCGGCGCCGGTGCTACCGGTGTGGAGCTGGCGGCCGAACTGCACCACGCCGCGCATGAGCTGGCGGCTTATGGTTTGGACCGTATCCAACCCAAGGACATGCACATCACCGTGATCGAGGCGGGCCCGCGCGTACTGCCGGCGCTGCCAGAGCGCATCAGCGTGCCGGTGCACAAAACCCTGGAAAAGCTCGGCGTGACGGTGATGACCAACGCTGCCGTCAGCGAAGTGACCGCCGATGGCCTGAAGACCGCCAGCGGCGAAGTGATCCAGGCCAGCCTCAAGGTGTGGGCGGCCGGTATTCGTGCGCCGGCTTTCCTCAAGGATATCGACGGCCTGGAAACCAACCGTATCAACCAGCTGGTGGTGCGCCCTACCCTGCAAACCACGCGCGACGATGACATCTTCGCCTTCGGTGACTGTGCAGCCTGCCCACAACCGGGTAGCGACCGCAATGTACCGCCACGCGCCCAGGCGGCGCACCAGCAGGCTGAAATGCTGGCCAAGAGCCTGAAAGCGCGCCTGGAGAACAAGCCGCTGCCGACGTACAGCTACAAGGATTACGGTTCGCTGGTATCGCTGTCGCGCTTCTCGGCGGTGGGGAACCTGATGGGCAACCTGATGGGGAGCGTGAAGCTGGAGGGGTGGCTGGCGCGGATGTTCTATGTGTCGCTGTACCGCATGCACCAGATGGCGCTGTACGGGTTCTTCCGCACGGCGATGATGATGCTGGGTAGCAAGATTGGGCGGGGCACTGAGCCGCGACTGAAGCTGCACTGACCTGCCTGGTAGAGGCTTGAGGTTCAGGTTGTCTGTACTGGCCTCATCGCCGGCAAGCCGGCTCCCACAGGGATTGCGCCAGCTTTTGGAAGTTGAGCAAGACAGTTGCTTCCACAGGGGGCGCGCCAGCCTTGAGAAGTTGAGCAAGGCAGTTGCTTCCACAGGGGTCGCGCCAGCCTTTAGAAGTTGAGCAAGACAGTTGCTTCAACAGGTACAACGCAGGCCTGAAGAACTGCGCGGTCGGGGTGGGAGCCGGCTTGCCGGCGATGGGCTGCGCAGCAGCCCCCATAGCGGACCTGTAACAGCCCGAGCGCGCTCGACGGGACCCGCGAGCATCTGGGTCCGCTTTGCGGACCATCGCCGGCAAGCCGGCTCCCACCTGGATTGCGCCAGCTTTTGGAAGTTGAGCAAGACAGTTGCTTGCACAGGGATCGCGCCAGCTTTAGACGTTGAGCAAGACAGTCGCTGTCGCAGGATGGACTGCCCAGGACGTTGGATTGATGTCCAACTTCTTGGGGAGGTTCATGACGAATGAATACGGGAGATGTGCACCAGGCGGTGCATTTTTTTGCGCTGGATAAAACCGAGGCAAAAGAAAAAGGGCATCTCAGTCGAGATGCCCTTTTTACATGGTGGGTCGTGTAGGATTCGAACCTACGACCAATTGGTTAAAAGCCAACTGCTCTACCAACTGAGCTAACGACCCTGAAAATGGTCGGGGTGAGGGGATTCGAACTCCTGACATCCTGCTCCCAAAGCAGGCGCGCTACCGGACTGCGCTACACCCCGAGATTGGCTCCGCGACCTGGACTCGAACCAGGGACCCAATGATTAACAGTCATTTGCTCTACCGACTGAGCTATCGCGGAACTGAACTTCGGTACATCTTTACAGCTTCGAAGTCTGTGTTAGCTTCGATCTCTTTGGCTATCCGCTTTCGCGTTGTCGCTGCTGAGGCCGGCTATTCTACATTCTTCGTTTTGCTTGTCAACCACTTTTTTTCATTCAACTTACTGATTTCTAAGTTGTTTTGCGGTCACCGGTGTTGCTGGTGATTCGCTTAGTGCCTGACAACGCGGCGTATATTAGGGGCACTCTTATTTCTGTGCAAGCACTTTTTTCAAAAATTTCAGCAAGTTATGAAAAAAACTGGCGAGGCCCCGGTTTTGCGGGGTTTGGCCGGGCATCCTGGCCCGCAGGCTGGCTTGCACAGGGCTTCCCGATGGCTGTGCGAAGGCTGCAGCCATAAAAAAGCCCCGCAGGTGCGGGGCTGGTTTTTGTAGCGAAAGGATCAGGCAAACACGATTTCTTCGCCTTCCACCTTGGCAGTGATCGCCGAACCCGGCATGAATTTGCCGGCCAGGATCATTTGCGCCAGCGGGTTCTCGATCCAGCGCTGGATCGCTCGCTTCAGCGGCCGCGCGCCATAAACCGGGTCGTACCCTACCGCGATCAGCTTGTCCAACGCCTCCGGGCTCAGGCTCAGGGCCAGCTCGCGCTCGCTCAGGCGGCTGCGCAGGCGGCCAAGCTGGATCTCGGTGATACCGGCGATCTGCTCGCGGCCCAACGGCTCGAACACCACCACTTCGTCGATCCGGTTGACGAACTCCGGACGGAAGTGCGCACCCACCGCATCCATCACTGCTGCACGCTGCGCTTCGCGGTCACCGGCCAGCTCCTGGATCTGCGCCGAGCCCAGGTTGGACGTCATCACGATCACCGTGTTGCGGAAGTCCACCGTACGGCCATGGCTGTCGGTCAGGCGGCCATCCTCGAGCACCTGCAGCAGCACGTTGAACACATCCGGGTGAGCCTTCTCCACTTCATCCAGCAGCACCACCGAGTAGGGCTTGCGCCGTACCGCTTCGGTCAGGTAACCGCCCTCTTCATAACCTACGTAGCCTGGTGGGGCGCCGATCAGGCGAGCCACGGAATGTTTTTCCATGAACTCGGACATGTCGATCCGCACCATGGCCTCTTCGGTGTCGAACAGGAATTCGGCCAGAGCCTTGCACAGCTCGGTCTTGCCCACACCGGTCGGGCCGAGGAACATGAACGACCCACTTGGCCGGTTCGGGTCGGAGAGCCCGGCACGCGAGCGGCGCACGGCGTTGGCCACGGCGGTCACCGCCTCGTTCTGGCCGATCACGCGCTGGTGCAGCAGGTCTTCCATTTTCAGCAGTTTTTCGCGCTCGCCTTCGAGCATCTTGGCCACCGGGATGCCGGTCCATTTGGACACCACTTCGGCAATTTCTTCCTCGGTCACCTTGTTACGCAGCAGCTGGTTTTCGGTCTTGCCATGCTGGTCGACCATCTGCAGGCTGCGCTCCAGGTCCGGGATCACCCCGTACTGCAGTTCGGCCATGCGGTTCAGGTCGCCTTTGCGACGGGCCGCTTCCAGTTCCTGGCGGGCTTGCTCGATCTTTTGCTGAATCTGCGCCGAGCCCTGCACTTCTGCCTTCTCCGACGCCCAGATTTCTTCCAGGTCGGAATACTCACGCTCCAGGCGCTCGATTTCCTCGGTCAGCTTCTCCAGGCGTTTTTTGGCGGCTTCGTCTTCCTCTTTCTTCAGCGCCTGGGACTCCACCTTCAGCTGGATCAGGCGACGGTCGAGGCGGTCGAGCACTTCCGGCTTGGAGTCGATCTCCATACGGATACGGCTGGCCGCTTCGTCGATCAGGTCGATGGCCTTGTCCGGCAGCTGGCGGTCGGTGATGTAGCGGTGGCTGAGCTTGGCCGCAGCAATGATCGCGCCGTCGGTGATGGCCACCTTGTGGTGCACTTCATAGCGCTCTTTGAGGCCACGCAGAATGGCGATGGTGTCTTCCTCGCTCGGCTCTTCTACCAATACCTTCTGGAAGCGTCGCTCAAGGGCTGCGTCCTTCTCGATGAACTGGCGGTATTCGTTGAGCGTGGTGGCACCGACGCAATGCAGTTCGCCACGCGCCAGCGCCGGCTTGAGCATATTGCCTGCGTCCATGGCGCCTTCGCCTTTACCGGCACCGACCATGGTGTGCAGCTCGTCGATGAACAGGATGATCTGGCCTTCCTGCTTGGACAGCTCGTTGAGCAACGACTTGAGGCGCTCCTCGAACTCACCGCGGTACTTGGCACCGGCGATCAGCGCGCCCATGTCCAGCGCCAGCAGGCGCTTGCCCTTCAGGCCGTCGGGCACTTCACCGTTGATGATGCGCTGGGCCAGGCCTTCGGCGATGGCAGTCTTGCCCACGCCGGGTTCGCCGATCAGCACGGGGTTGTTCTTGGTACGGCGCTGCAGCACCTGCACGGTGCGGCGGATCTCGTCGTCACGGCCAATGACCGGGTCCAGCTTGCCCTCCTCGGCACGCTTGGTCAGGTCGACGGTGTACTTGTCCAGCGCCTGGCGCGATTCTTCGGCATTGGCGTCATTCACCGCCGCGCCGCCGCGCAGGTTGTTGATGGCGTTTTCCAGGGCCTTCTTGCTCACACCCTGGCTGAGCAGCAGCTTGCCGAGCTTGCTGTTCTCATCCATGGCGGCGAGCAGCACCAGCTCGCTGGAAATGAACTGGTCGCCCTTCTGCTGGGCCAGGCGGTCGGCCTGGTTGAGCAGGCGCGCCAAGTCCTGCGACATGTTCACATCGCCGGTGGGGTTCTGGATTTTCGGCAGCTGGTCGAGTTCTTTTACCAGTGTCTGGCGAAGGTTGTTGATGTCGAAGCCAACCTGCATCAGCAGTGGCTTGATCGAACCACCTTGCTGCTCGATCAACGCCTGCAACAGGTGCAGGGGCTCGATGGCAGGGTGGTCCATGCCAACGGCCAGGGACTGGGCATCGGATATCGCTAATTGCAGCTTGCTGGTCAAACGGTCTATTCGCATGGGGATACCTTCCTGATAAGGGCAGGTCGGAGCGATGGACAGCGCCTTTGATGAAGAAACCTGCCTGAGATGACCTTATAGATAAGGGTGATTCTGGAAGATTCAAGCGTAGCGGGGTTGACTAAAGTCAGCCTTATGGATTAACGGTGCCAGCCAATCAGTGCGGGGCCAGCCAGACCAGCGAAGCGAATCGCCCGCCCTGCGGGGTACGGCGATAAGAGAAGAACCGTGCATCACTGACGGTGCACAGGCCACCACCGTAGACGGCAGTAACGCCGCGCGCCGCCAGGCGAATGCGCGCCAGTGCATAGATGTCGGCCATCAGCTTGCCCGGCCGCTCACCCTCGACAAAAGCCTTGGCAGCCTCTGGGTGCACGGCGGTGAAGGCATCCCGCACCTCCAGGCCCACTTCGAATGCTTGCGGGCCGATGGCAGGCCCCAGCCACACCAGCACCTCTTCAGGCGGCAATGCCAGGCGCTCCAGCGTGGCTTCCAGCACGCCACCGGCCAGCCCGCGCCAGCCGGCATGCGCGGCAGCCACACGGGTGCCCGCGCGGTCGCAGAACAGCACGGGCAGGCAGTCGGCGGTCATTACGGTGCAGGCAATGCCTGGCTGGTCGGTCCAGCTGGCGTCGGCTTCGGCGACCACCGAGGGGTCGGCATCCGCCACGGCCAGGCCGTGCACCTGCTTGAGCCAGGCGGGCTGAATGATGAATTCGTCGCTCAGGCGGCGGCGGTTCTCGGCGACCGCAAGGGGGTCATCGCCCACGTGATCACCGAGGTTGAAAGATGCGTAAGGCGGCAAACTGACGCCGCCCTGGCGGGTCGTGACACAGGCGCGAACCGTGGCCGGTGCGGGCCAGTCGGGGAACAGCAGCGCCTGCGCCAGGCCACTCATCCGATAAACGCCTCGCGGTCCTGGTTCAGCAGCGACAGCAACCAGACGAAATCATCCGGCAGCTCCGACGCCCACTCCATGCGCTCACCGGTAGTGGGGTGGTCCAGCGCCAGGAAGCGTGCGTGCAGGGCCTGGCGCGGGAAGGTCTTGACCGCCTCGACCATGGTCGGGCTGGCTGCCGGCGGGATGCGGAAGCGGCCGCCGTAGGTCTGGTCGCCGACCAGCGGGAAACCAACATGGGCCATGTGCACACGGATCTGGTGAGTACGGCCGGTTTCCAGCTTGACCCGCACGTGGGTGTGCGAACGGAAGCGCTTGAGCACACGGTAGTGGCTGACCGCCGGCTTGCCGCCTTCGGTCACCGCCATGCGCTGGCGTGCGCCACCGTGACGGCCGATCGGGGCGTTGATCTTGCCGCCGGCAGTCACCACGCCGATCACGATGCACTCGTAGATCCGGCTGACCGTACGGCTTTGCAGCTGCTCGACCAGCTTGGTCTGCGCCTGCAAGGTCTTGGCCACGACCATCAGGCCGGTGGTGTCTTTGTCCAGGCGATGGACGATGCCAGCGCGCGGTACGTTGACGATATCCGGCACATGGTGCAGCAAGGCGTTGAGCAATGTGCCACTGGCGTGCCCGGCAGCCGGGTGCACGACCAGCCCGGCCGGCTTGTTGATCACCATGATCTGGTCGTCTTCGTAGACGATGTCCAGCTTGATGTCTTCGGCGATCCACTCGCCCTGGGCCTCTTGCTCGGCCTCAAGTGCAAGCACAGAGCCACCATGGACGGTGTCTCGAGGGCGCACGACGGCGCCATCGACCGTCAGGCGGCCCTCTTTGATCCACGAAGTAAGCCGCGAACGCGAGTACTCGGCGAACAATTGGGCGGCGACCTGGTCGAGGCGTTGACCGCCCAGTTCGGACGGTACCTCTGCGCTAAGTTGAATGATCTCGGACATGCTCGATTCGGCGGGCGCACAGCCTTTGGTTTCGGCTGCGAGCTTGTGGTTAAATACGGCTTCTTTTGTCCCGGGGTTGGCCGGGGCGCTCATCATAACAGGACGGCACCGCCCAAGACAGCGGCCGTCAAAGGGACGCAAGCCGCTATGCAAGTGAAACACCTGCTGCTGATCGCCATCCTCGGGCTTACCGCGGCCTGTTCCTCTAATAAAGAGGTCATTGACGAGAACCTCAGCGAGGCCGAGCTGTATCAGCAGGCCCAGGCTGATCTGGACAACTCCAGCTACAACAGCGCCGTGAACAAGCTCAAGGCCCTGGAGTCGCGCTACCCGTTCGGCCGTTACGCCGACCAGGCGCAGCTCGAGCTGATCTACGCCAACTACAAGAACTCAGAGCCCGAGGCTGCCAAGTCGGCTGCCGAGCGCTTCATCCGCCTGCACCCGCAGCACCCGAACGTCGACTACGCCTACTACCTCAAAGGCCTGACCTCGTTCGACCAGGACCGCGGCCTGGTGGCGCGCTTCCTGCCGCTGGACATGACCAAGCGTGACCCGGGTGCCGCCCGCGACTCGTACAACGAGTTCGCCCAGCTGACCAGCCGCTTCCCCAACAGCCGCTACGCCCCGGACGCCAAGCAGCGCATGATCTACCTGCGCAACCTGCTGGCGTCTTATGAAATCCATGTGGCCGACTACTACCTGAGCCGCCAGGCTTACGTGGCTGCCGCCAACCGTGGCCGCTACGTGGTGGAAAACTTCCAGGAAACCCCATCGGTCGGCGACGGCCTGGCCGTGATGGTCGAGGCGTACCAGAAGATGCACCTGGACGAACTGGCCGCCACCAGCCTGGAAACCCTCAAGCTCAACTACCCTGACCACCCGAGCCTGGTCGATGGCGAGTTCCAGCCCAAGCAGACCGAGTCTGACGGCCGCGGCTGGCTGTCCAAGGCCACCTTGGGCCTGATCGAGACCGACGCCCCGCTGCCACCGGGTGAAACCCGCGCCAACCAGGACGTGGTCCGCCAGTTCCAGGATGCCCGCTCCGAGATGCCGCAGGACCTGCTGCCCAAAGATGAAAACGGCGACCCGATCCTGCCGGAGGGGCCGAAGGAAGCCGAGAAAGACCGTTCCTGGTTCAGCTACATGACCTTTGGTCTGTTCGACTGATCCAACGGGGTACGAGAAAGGGAGACTGAGGTCTCCCTTTTTTATTGGCCGCGCCCTAGACTATCGCCTCAATCAATAGACAAGCTGGACACCATGGTTCGCCTACTTTTCTGGATCGCCCTGATCGCCGCCGCGTTCTGGCTGTGGCGCAAATTCAAGATCAGCCAGCAGTCGCCGTCCGAGCCGAAACTCGACGACCCGCTGAAGATGGTGCGCTGCGCCCACTGCGGCGTACACCTGCCCAATGACCGGGCGCTGCAGCAAGGCAGCCAGTGGTATTGCAGCCAGGCGCACCTTCAGCAGGGGCCAAGCCAGCAAAACTGAGCCAGTACCGCCCACAGGCACTACGTAACATTCAAAACAGGTGCACAACCTGTGGGGTCGGCTTGCCGGCGATTGGGCCGCCCAGCGGCCCAGGCGATATCAGCCCAGACGCCCGGCCGGGGCATAAGGCGACGGGTCAATGATAGGCTCGCCCCCCGTCAGCAAATCAGTGAACAACTGGCACGATGCCGGCGCCAGCACCAACCCATTGCGGTAATGCCCGCAGTTCAACCACAACCCGTCATGCCCCGGCACCTGGCCGATGTACGGAATGCCTTCAGGCGACCCCGGCCGCAGCCCGGCCCAGTGCGCCACCACCGTGGCATCGGCAAGCTCCGGCAACAGTTCCACCGCCGAAGCCTTGAGGCTCGCCAGTGCCTCCTCGGTCGGGGTCTTGTCGTACCCGGCATGCTCCAGCGTGCTGCCCACCAGAATGTGCCCGTCACGGCGCGGGATCGCATAGCGCCCCTTGGCCAGCACCATGCTCGGCAAGAAGTCCGCAGCGCACTTGAACAGGATCATCTGACCCTTCACCGGCTCCACCGGCAGCTCAAGCCCCAGCGTGCGCAGCAGGTCGCCACTCCAGGCGCCCGCGCTGAGCACGACATCATCGGCCTGCAGCACGCCGTCTGCCGTCTGCACGCCAGTCACGCGCTCACCGTCGCGAACAAAGCCGGTGATCTGGCAGTGCTCGCGCAAGGTCACGTTGGGCAGTGCCAGCAGCGCCGCCTTCAGCGCCTTGACCAGCCGGGGGTTGCGTACGTTGGCCACCCCTGCCATGTAGATGGCGCGCTTGAAGCCTGGGCCCAGTACGGGGACCGCGTCGTAGGCCGCCGAGATATCCACAGGGCTGAGCGGCCGCTGCTCGCGCGCCGCCCAGGCCAGCGCCTCGGCCTCGTCGTCCAGGTCAAGCCAGTACAAGCCGGTGGTGTGGACTTGCGGGTCGATACCGGTGCTGGAGAACAGGTGTTCCCCCAGCTGTGGATAAAAGTCCTGCGACCAGTGCGCCAGCGCGGTGACTGCCTGGCTGTAGCGCCAAGGGTAAAGCGGCGAGACGATGCCGCCGCCCGCCCAAGACGATTCACGCCCGACCTCGGCCTGATCACATACCACTACCTGGCCGACCTTCGCAGCCAGGTTGAACGCCGTCAGCAGGCCGATCACCCCGCCGCCGACCACCACTACTTGCTTGTTCATCTGTCGATCCAACACCTGAAGTAAAACCGCGATGCACGGGCATCATTCAACCTTCAGCTTCCCCAGCAGCGCGCAATGGCCACGGTGCCACCCGGATTGCTCTGTACACCTGCCTGGTCGAGCTGAAAATCACCGCAGCGATCATCGGCCATCAAACCATGCGGCAGCCGCCGTGCACGCAGCGTGAAGGTATCGCTGCCACGTTCGGCATGCAGGCTGTAATGGCGGTTGCCAACGGGCAGTACCGGTTCGCCCTCGGCGTATTGGCCGGTGCGTACACGGTGGTGTTCCAGGCGCAGGGCAGCGTCATGCAGCAGGCCAACCACTTCGCTGCGTGCGGCTCGCCTGAGCTGGTCGCTGTAACTGGGGTAGGCAATGGCTGCCAGAATGCCGGTGACAGCCACGACAATCAACAGTTCGATCAGGCTCAGGCCTTGCTGCATGTCAGTCTCCCTTCAGTCTCTGCCGCCACAGAATCCGCTGCGGCGCCTGTGTTTGAGCCGCTGGCACGGCATACACCGCCTCCAGCACGTGCCTGGCCGCGAGTTGCCGGCTGACTGCGGTCACTCGGTAAAGCGTGACGGGCTCATCCCCCGGCCGATGCGCGGCCAGGGTTGTCTGGCCAAGGTTCTGCACTTGGAAGTAACCGCTCTGGCTGGCTTGCCATTGCCCCAGCAAGTCATGCGCGCGCGGGGGTGGCAGGCACGCCTGGCACAACCCAGGGGGCGCGCGCTGCAGTTCGGCCTCTGCGACCAGCAGCGTGGCTTCGGCCTGATCGAGTGCCTGCAAACCCTCGCGCAGGTAGCCGACCATGCGCGCTTCCACCAGGGCATCGCGCAACGCCGAAGCCGTCAGCAGGCCAAGCAAAAGGCTGAACACCAGCGCCAGCAGCAGGACCATGCCACGCTGGCGCTTCATGGCCGGGCAACCGGGTTGCGGACCGCCACACTCATGCCGTAACGCTGTTCGATGCCCAAATCAGGATCGAACAAGGTCAGTTGCACATCCACCCGCTGCCCCTCGGCGGTGTCGGCAGACTCAATGTGCAGTTCACGCACGTGGTCGACCAATGGTTGAGGGTTGTTGCGCCGCACGAACCTCAGCGTGCCGTCGTGGAGTTGGTAGTGGTGCCGGCTGATAGGAAAGGCCAACGGCAAGCTCGCGCTGTTCGCACGCCCCTTCTGCACCTCGGCGTTCTTGACGCAATCGGTGAGCAAGGTCCAGTCCGGAACCCCGGGGTGCCCTGGCAGTTCTGCCACTACCAGGCTCAGGCTTGCCGGGCCAACCCGCACAGGCCGCGCAAAAGCATCCCGCGCAGATGGGTCCTTGAAGTCCTCAGGCCTCAGGCGCAAACAACCGAACATGCCCGCCATACGGATATCCTGAGCCATGCGCAGCAAGGCCAGACGGGCGTCCGCCTGCATGCGCAGCGCCGCAGATTGAAGGCGCCAGCCCTGGTGGGCCGAGATGAAAAGGTGGCTGGCTGCAGTCAGCAGCATCAGGCCGATGGCCAGCGCAAGCAGCGCTTCGACCAGGCCGAAGCCACCTTGCTTACGCCTCATGGCCTCGGCACCGTCAGCTTGCCCGCGGCCCTGCCCCGTTCAAGCGACGTATGCGCGCCCAACGCATCCAGCATGTCGCGACGCGCGCTGTCAGTGGCCTGCAATGCCTGAAGCTGCAACCCTGCAGCAGCGAACATGCCCAATGCCACGACCGCTACAGCCAACAGTACCTCCAGAAGCGTCATGCCCCGTTGATTCGCGTGCATCCCTGCACCTCCTGCGATATTTCCCGCAATTGCCTTGCACCTGCTCGACTGGACCTCTCGCCCACCGAGCCTGAAGCTACAGCCAAGCACTTCCAGGGAGGAATGCACGGTGAAGCAACAGGGCGTAACACTGATACAAATGATGTTCGGGCTGGCTATGGCGGCGCTGCTGACCCAGCTTGGCGTGCCGGCCTACGCGAAATTGAGCGATGAACTGCACAGGGCAGCAGTGGCCCGCAACTTGGCCCAGACGCTGCGTAGCGCACGCGGCCACGCGGCCCTGCAGAGCCAGGCGGTGGTGGTCCAGCCTTTGGATAATGATTGGGGCAAGGGTTGGCGCGTGCTGCTGGAGCATAACCAGCAGTTGCTGCGCGAGTACCGACCGGCTCGGCCCCAGCGGGTGAAGGCCAATACTGGGAGCCAGATAAGGTTCAGCGCACTGGGTGTGCCGCTGGGAAAGAACAACAACTTGTCTGGGGGGCGGCTTGAGGTCTGTGAGGGTTCGTCTGCAACCAGCCGGCATCATGTTGTGCTGGCGACCAGCGGTAGGGTCAGCCTGCGCACGGGAGAAGCGGAAGATTCCCTGTGCGCAGGCCGCTGATCAGATCAGTGAACGCACCCGTAGCTCTTTGGGCATGGAGAACGTGATGTTCTCCGGGCGCCCATCGAGCTCTTCGGCGCCCGTGGCACCCCAGGCCTTGAGCTGGTCGATCACGCCCCGCACCAGCACTTCCGGGGCCGAAGCGCCGGCAGTTATACCGATCCGTGCCGCCTGTTCGAACCAGCCGCGTTGCATGTCCTCGGCACCATCGATGAGGTAGGCCGGGGTACCCATGCGCTCGGCCAACTCACGCAGGCGGTTGGAGTTGGAACTGTTGGGGCTGCCCACCACCAGCACCACGTCACACTCACCGGCCAGTTGCTTGACGGCGTCCTGGCGGTTCTGGGTGGCGTAGCAGATATCGTCCTTGCGCGGGCCGCCGATGTTCGGGAAGCGCGTACGCAGGGCATCGATGACCCGGCTGGTATCGTCCATCGACAGCGTGGTCTGGGTGACAAACGCCAGGTTGTCCGGGTCGCGTACTTGCAGTTGGGCCACATCGTCCTCGTCTTCGACCAGGTAGATGGCGCCGCCGTTGCTGGCGTCGTATTGCCCCATGGTGCCTTCGACTTCCGGGTGCCCTTCATGGCCGATCAGGATGCACTCGCGACCGTCACGGCTGTACTTGGCGACCTCGATATGCACCTTGGTCACCAGCGGGCAGGTGGCATCGAACACTTTCAGGCCGCGACCGGCGGCTTCCTGGCGCACGGCCTGGGAAACACCATGGGCACTGAAAATGACGATGACGTCGTCCGGTACCTGATCCAGTTCTTCGACGAAGATGGCACCCCGGCTGCGCAGGTCTTCCACCACGAACTTGTTGTGCACCACTTCATGGCGCACGTAGATCGGTGGGCCGAAGACTTCCAGCGCACGGTTGACGATCTCGATCGCCCGGTCGACCCCTGCGCAGAAACCGCGAGGGTTGGCGAGTTTGATTTGCATGCTCGGCTCCAGGCTTACAGGGCCTTCACCTCGAGGATCTCCACCTCGAAGGTAAGGGTCTTGCCTGCCAGTGGGTGATTGAAGTCGATGGTCACCTGGTTGTCATCGAACGCTTTGACCACACCGGGCAATTCGGTGTTGGCGGCATCGTTGAAAATGATCAGCAGCCCTTCGGACAATTCCATGCCCTCGAACTGGGACCGTGGCATGACCTGTACGTTCTGCGGGTTAGGCTGGCCGAAGGCATTCTCCGGGGCAACCACGACCGTGCGCTTGTCACCGGCCTTGAAGCCGAACAGTGCGGACTCGAAGCCCGGCAGCAGGTTGCCGTCGCCGACCTTGAAGGTGGCTGGGGCCTTGTCGAACGTGCTGTCGACGGTATCGCCGTTTTCCAGGTGCAGCGCGAAGTGCAGGGTAACTTCGGTGTTCTGGCCGATACGGGTGTCAGTCATGGACCGGATCCTCAGACTTCTTGCTCTTGAACATATCCAGCGCCAGCATCACCGCACCAACGGTGATGGCGCTGTCGGCCACATTGAAGGCCGGGAAGTGATGAACGTTCTTCCAGTGCACCAGGATGAAATCCACCACGTGGCCCAGCACGATGCGGTCGTACAGGTTGCCCAGCGCACCACCAAGCACCAGCGCCAGCGCCACGGCCAGCCAGGTCTCGTTGCGCCCCAGGCGCTTGAGCCAGACCACCAGCACGGCGCTGACCACCACGGCGATCAGGGCGAACAGCCAGCGCTGCCAGCCAGAGCTGTCGGCCAGGAAGCTGAACGCCGCGCCGGTGTTGTAGGCAAGGGTCCAGCTGAAGTAGTCAGGGATGACCACGATCTGCTGGTACATGCTCAGGGCGTTGTTGAAATACAGCTTGGTGGCCTGGTCAACGACCAGGACCAGCAGGCTGAGCCAGAGCCATGCAAGGCGCCCGAAGCGCCCCACTGCAGGGTTAGGCATAGTGGCGCACCTCACCGGAACCGCTCAGGTTGTCGACGCAACGGCTGCAGATTTCCGGGTGCTCCGGATGGCTGCCGACGTCGGCGCGGAAGTGCCAGCAGCGGCCGCACTTGGTGTGGCCAGACTTGACCACTTTCAGCTTGAGGCCTTCGACTTCGGTGGCCACGGCATCGGCCGGCGCCTGGGCGAACGGCACCACGCTGGCAGCAGAGGTGATGAGAACGAAGCGCAGCTCATCGCCCAGCTTGCCCAGGTCGGCGCTAAGGCCTTCTTCGGCGAACAAGGTGACTTCGGCCTGCAGGTTGCCACCGATGACCTTGGCGGCACGCTGGTTTTCCAGCTCCTTGTTGACCGCAGCCTTGACCGCCATTACGCGGTCCCAGTAAGCGCGATCCAGCTCGGTGCCTTCGGGCAGCTCGGTCAGGCCCTGATACCAGCCGTTGAGCATGACCGACTCGTTGCGCTCGCCCGGCAGGTACTGCCAGATTTCATCGGCGGTGAAGGCCAGGATCGGCGCGATCCAGCGCACCAGCGCTTCGCTGATGTGGTACAGCGCGGTCTGGCAGGAGCGACGTGCAACACTGTTGGCGCCCGTGGTGTACTGCCTGTCCTTGATGATGTCGAGGTAGAAGCCGCCCAGCTCCTGCACGCAGAAGTTGTGGATCTTCGAGTAGACATTCCAGAAGCGGTACTCGCTGTAGTGCTCTTCCAGCTCGCGCTGCAGCAGCAGGGTACGGTCCACTGCCCAGCGGTCCAGGGCCAGCATATCTTCCGGGGCCAGCAGATCGCGGGCCGGGTCGAAGCCGGACAGGTTGGAAAGCAGGAAGCGTGCGGTATTGCGGATACGGCGGTAGGCGTCGGCGCTGCGCTGCAGGATCTGCTCGGAAACGGCCATCTCACCCGAATAGTCGGTAGCCGAGACCCACAGGCGCAGGATGTCGGCACCCAGGGTGTTGTTGACTTTTTCCGGCTCGATGGTGTTGCCCAGCGACTTGGACATCTTGCGACCGCTTTCGTCCACGGTGAAGCCGTGGGTCAGCAGTTCGCGATACGGCGCGTGGTTGTCGATGGCGCAACCGGTCAGCAACGAGGAATGGAACCAGCCACGGTGCTGGTCGGAGCCTTCCAGGTACAGGTCCGCACGCGGGCCGGTGGCGTGGCCGATGTCATGCGAGCCGCGCAATACATGCCAGTGGGTGGTGCCGGAGTCGAACCACACGTCCAGGGTGTCGGTGATCTTGTCGTACTGGCCGGCTTCATCACCGAGCAGTTCGGCAGCGTCCAGCTTGAACCAGGCCTCGATACCTTCCTGTTCGACACGCTTGGCCACCGCTTCCATCAGTTCGACGGTGCGTGGGTGCAGTTCACCGGTCTGCTTGTGCAGGAAGAACGGGATCGGCACACCCCAGTTGCGCTGACGCGAGATGCACCAGTCCGGGCGGTTGGCGATCATCGAGTGCAGGCGCGCCTGGCCCCAGGCCGGGACGAACTGGGTGTCTTCGATGGCTTTGAGCGCGCGCTCACGCAGCGGCTCGCCGGTGTTTGGCTGCTTGTCCATGCCCACGAACCACTGCGCGGTGGCGCGGTAGATCAGCGGGGTCTTGTGGCGCCAGCAGTGCATGTAGCTGTGGCTGATGGTTTCGGTATGCATCAGCGCACCGACTTCGCTCAGCTTCTCGACGATGGCCGGGTTGGCCTTCCAGATGAACTGGCCGCCAAAGAACTCCAGCGACTCGACGTACACACCGTTGCTCTGCACCGGCGTGAGGATGTCGTCGTTGACCATGCCGTAGCGCTTGCAGGTGACAAAGTCGTCTTCACCGTAGGCTGGCGCGGAGTGGACCACACCGGTACCTGCTCCCAGCTCGACATAGTCGGCCAGGTAGATCGGCGACAGACGGTCGTAGAAGGGGTGGCGGAAGTTGACCAGTTCCAGGGCCGAGCCTTGGGCGGTGGCGATGACCGAACCTTCCAGGTCGTAGCGCTTGAGGCACGACTCGACCAGCTCTTCGGCCAGCACCAGCAGACGCTCGCCGGTATCGACCAGCGCGTACTTGAACTCCGGGTGGATGTTCAGCGCCTGGTTGGCGGGGATGGTCCACGGGGTGGTGGTCCAGATCACGATTGCAGCGGGCTTGGCCAGGGCCGGCAGGCCGAAGGCGGCAGCCAGTTTGTCGGCGTCGGCGACCGGGAAGGCCACATCGATGGTTTGCGACTTCTTGTCGGCGTATTCGACCTCGGCTTCTGCGAGCGCGGAGCCGCAATCGAAGCACCAGTTCACGGGCTTCAGGCCCTTGAACACGAAGCCCTGCTTGACCATTTCGGCCAAGGCGCGGATTTCACCGGCCTCGTTGGCGAAGTTCATGGTCTTGTACGGGTTGTCCCAGTCGCCCAGTACACCCAGGCGGATGAACTCGGTCTTCTGCCCTTCGATCTGTTCGGCAGCGTATTCGCGGCACAGCTCACGGGTGCGGTCGGCGGTCAGGTGCTTGCCGTGGGTGACTTCGACCTTGTGTTCGATCGGCAGGCCGTGGCAGTCCCAACCCGGCACGTAAGGCGCGTCGAAGCCCGAGAGGGTCTTGGAGCGGACGATCATGTCCTTGAGAATCTTGTTCAGCGCATGACCGATGTGAATCTTGCCGTTGGCATAGGGCGGGCCGTCGTGCAGGACGAACTTCGGACGATCCTTGCCAATTTCGCGCAGCTTCTGGTACAGGCCAATGCTGTCCCAGCGCTGCAGGATCTGCGGTTCGCGCTGAGGCAGGCCGGCCTTCATGGGGAAGGCGGTGTCCGGAAGGTTTAGCGTGGCTTTGTAGTCGGTCATTTCAGGCTCTTCGTTAGCGGTTGAGCGTGCCAATGTGCACGTGCGGCGGCGATATCCGCATCGATCGCCGACTTCAGCGCCTCCAGGGAGGCGAATCGCTGCTCTTCACGCAGCTTGTGGTGGAATTCCACCGTCAGGCGCCGGCCATACAGATCGCCGGCATAATCCAGTAGATGAATTTCAAGGTGCGGGCGGCCGTCACCGGCCACGGTGGGGCGCACCCCGATATTGCCAACCCCTGGCCAGGCCTTGCCGTCGATTTCGATGCTGGCCAGGTAGACCCCGGACAACGGCACACGACGCCGCTTGAGCTGGATGTTGGCGGTGGGCGTGCCGAGCTGGCGGGCCAGCTTCTGGCCGTGCAATACGCGCCCGGTAATGCTGTAAGGGCGGCCCAGCAAATGCTCGGCGAGCTCGAAGTTGCCTTCGGACAACGCCTGGCGCACCTCGGTGCTGCTGACCCGCAAGCCGTCCTGGATCACCGTGTTGGCGGCCTCGACGGTGAAGCCGTACTGCTTGCCGGCTTCGACCAGGAAGGTGAAATCGCCCGCGCGGTCGCAGCCAAAGCGGAAGTCGTCGCCCACTTCAAGGTGGCGCACGCCCAGGCCGTCGACCAGGATCGCCTTGACGAATTCATCGGCGCTGAGTTGGCTCAGGCGCTGGTTGAACGCCAGGCACAAGACCCTGTCGATACCTTCGCCAGCCAACAGCTCGATTTTGTCGCGCAGGCGCGCCAGGCGAGCCGGCGCGGTGTCCGCAGCGAAGTACTCGCGCGGCTGCGGCTCGAAGATCACCACGCACGTAGGCAGGCCAAGCGCTTGGCCACGCTCGCGCAGACGCGCCAGGATCGCCTGGTGGCCGCGGTGAACCCCGTCGAAGTTGCCAATGGTGGCGACACAGCCCCGGTGCTCGGGGCGCAGGTTGTGAAGACCTCGAACCAGCTGCATAACGCGCTTCTTGCTCATAAAGTGGCCGATTATAACCACACCCGGGCGCTGGTGACAGGCGGCAGCGCCCGGGTGCGGCGTGGAAAACGAAAAACCGACGCCTGACTCGCCTTGTAGCTCAGTGCAGGGCCTTGCGGGCGAAATGCCGGGGCCTGAAGCCGCACAGGTAAAGGCAACCGAAATAGGTCACGATGCCGGCCGTGATCAGCGCCCCGAGGCGGACGAAACGCTCGAACATGTTGCCTTGCTCCCACGCAGGCAGGTAATGCATGCCCACCAGCAGTACGGCGACCATCAGCGCCACCGCCAGCACCAGCTTGAGCAGGAACAGCGTCCAGCCCGGCTGCGGTTGGAACAGCTGCTGGCTGCGCAGCTTCCAGAACAGCAGGCCCGCATTCAGGCAGGCGCCCAGGCTGATCGCCAAAGCCAGGCCGGCGTGCTGCAGCGGGCCGACCAGGGCCAGGTTGAACAGTTGGGTGCAGATGAGGGTGAAGATCGCGATCCGCACGGGTGTACGAATATTCTGCTGCGCATAGAAGCCCGGTGCCAGCACCTTGACCAGAATGATCGCCAGCAGGCCTACCGAATAGGCGATCAGTGCCCGTTGGGTCATCGCCGCGTCGTAAGCGCTGAACTTGCCGTACTGGAACAAGGCAACGGTCAGCGGCTCGGCGAGTATCGCCAGGGCCAGCGTGCAGGGCAGCACGAGCAGGAAGCACAGGCGCAGGCCCCAGTCGAGAATCCGCGAATACTCCTCGCGGTCCTTGTTGGCGTAGGTCTTGGCCAGGGTCGGCAGCAAAATGGTGCCAAGGGCCACGCCAAGCACGCCCGAGGGCAGCTCCATGAGGCGGTCGGCGTAGTACATCCAGGACACCGATCCGGCCACCAGGAAGGAGGCGAAGATGGTGTTGATGATCAACGAAATCTGGCTGACCGAAACACCGAGGATGGCCGGCAGCATCTGTTTGAGCACACGCCACACGCCTGTGTCACGCAGGTTCAGGCGCGGCAGCACGAGCATGCCGATTTTCTTGAGTGCCGGCAGCTGGTACAGCAACTGCGCCAGGCCCCCGGCCAGTACGCCCCAGGCCAGCGCCATGATGGGCGGGTCGAAATACGGCGTGAGCAGCAGGGCGAAAATGATCATCGCCACGTTGAGCAGGGTCGGCGTGAAGGCCGGGACCGAGAAACGGTTCCAGGTATTGAGGATCGCGCCGACCAGTGACGACAGTGAGATCAGCAATATATAAGGAAAGGTCACCCGCAGCAGGTCGGTGGTCAGCTGATATTTCTCGGCATCGTCCACAAACCCGGGGGCGGTAGCCCAGACCACCCAGGGTGCCGCTAGCACGCCAATCACCGTGACCAGGGCCAGGACCAGCGTCAGCAGGCCGCTGACATAGGCAATGAAAGTGCGCGTCGCCTCCTCGCCCTGCTGGGTCTTGTATTCGGCAAGGATTGGTACGAACGCCTGGGAAAAGGCCCCCTCGGCAAAAATCCGCCGCAGCAGGTTGGGCAGCTTGAAGGCGATGAAAAAGGCGTCGGTAGCGATGCCGGCGCCGAAGACACGGGCCAGGATGGTGTCACGCACGAACCCCAGCACCCGGGAAATCATGGTGATGGAGCTGACTGCAGCCAGGGATTTGAGCAGGTTCATCGAAAAGATTCACGCCAAGGGCAGAGGACGCTGCCAGACAGCGTCCGAATGTGCGATACTCCCGCGCCTTCGCAGGGGAGCCAAAAATTCCCGAGTTTACAGGTCGTGCAGCAGAAAGGAATATTTCCCTCCTGTTGGTGCACCGCTCGGCGGAACCCTGCAGGTGGCCTTGACATCCGCTCAACTGATCGGCATGATTCGCGGCCTATTTTGTTTGCTATTTACCTAAAGTCTTTCGAGGAGCTCGACGGTGGCCAACACACCTTCCGCCAAGAAACGTGCAAAACAGGCTGAGAAGCGTCGCAGCCACAACGCCAGCCTGCGTTCCATGGTCCGCACCTACATCAAGAATGTAGTCAAAGCCATCGACGCAAAAGACGCCGAAAAAGCGCAAGCCGCTTACGTTCTGGCTGTACCTGTAATCGACCGTATGGCCGACAAAGGTATCATCCACAAGAACAAAGCTGCTCGCCACAAAGGCCGTCTGAATGGCCACATCAAGGCGCTGAAAGAAGCTGCAGCTGCCTAAGCGACGCTTGTCGAAAAACCGACCCTAGGGTCGGTTTTTTATTGCCTGCGATTTGGTGATGCTTGTGTCCCCTGTTGCAGCCTCATCGCCGGCAAGCCGGCTTCCACAGGGATTTGCGCCGAGCTTTAGAAATGGATAAGACCGTTGCTTGCTCAGGTAAAGCCCAGGCCTGAAGAACTGCGCGGTCGAGGTGGGAGCCGGCTTGCCGGCGATGGGCTGCGCAGCAGCCCCATAACAGACCTGCACGCTCGTCGGGGCCAGCGAGCATCTGGGTCCGCTTTGCGGCCCATCGCCGGCAAGCCCGGCTCCCACATGGACTGCGCCGGCTTTTGGAAAGTGGGCAAAACGGTTGCTTTATTCAATCAATGAGGGCCACAGCGCGGCCCCTTCCCTACTTGGCGATCTGAATCTTCGGGGCCCACTGTAGCCAGGCGTCCTCAGGCTTGTCGAACAAGGCAAAGGTCTGCTGCGGCCGCGCCGGGTTGCCCATCTGCTCGCCATCGGGCGTGGCGAAGGCAATACCACCGTCGATGAGGGTCTCCAGCGACTCGGTGCGTACCGTGGCGCCTTTGAACAGGCCCCAATCGAAACCGAAACCGCTGCTATTCCAGAACCGGCTGCCACCGCGCACCAGTGCGGCATAGCGCGGCTCGATCAGGATGTGAATGAGCACGCGGTCGGCCGTCTGCCCCAATTCGAAGCCCGTTACCTTACCCACCGCGACCTCGCGGTAGGTCACCGGCACGCCCGGCTTGATCGACCCCCTGCGCGGCGCGCTAAGCGTCAAAGGCAGGCCGACTTCCACCCCGGTGACCTCAGGCGCGTCAGCCAAGGCGATGAAATCACGCTGCGGGCCTTTGTCCTTCACAGCCGGCTGCACTTCCAGGTACTGCCCGCCAATCAGGGTATCGAGGTTTTCGGTACGCACCAGGCCAAGGGCCGGTTTGACCACCCAGAACTGCGTGCCAGCACGGGCGATGCGGTCTGCCGCTTCGGTGATACGTGCGCGCAGCAACACAGCCTGCAGGTCCTTGGTCAGGTCGACACTCTCGATACTGCCAACATCCAGGCCACGGAAACGGATGGGCGTGCCCGGCTTGAGGCCGTCAGCACGGTCTACACGAATGGTTATCAGGGTGCCGGCACGGTTTACCGCCTCCTGGCTCTCATGCAGGCGGAACCTTGGAATATGGCGTTTGAGCGGTACGTTCGGCGTTGGTGTGTCAAAGGCGATACCACCGGCCATCAGGGTCTGCAGCGACTCACTCTTTATCTTGATGCCCGACAGGCCACCAGTGAGGGTGATGCCACTGACGTTCCAGAAGCGAGAAGAGCCATTGACCAGGTTCTCGTACTCCTTTTCGATGTGCACTCCGATCAGGATGCGACTGCTGTTGCGGGCAAACTGGTAGCTCTGCACGCTACCCACCTTGACCTGGCGATACATCACCGGGCTGCCGACCTCCAGCGAGCCCAGCGTATCGGCGAACAGCACCATGTGCAGCCCAGGCGCCTTGAGGTCCAGCGGCGGTGCCTTGGCCCTTGCTTCGAACTCGCGCTGCGGGGCGGCCCCCTTTTCACCGGGGCGGATGGCAATGTAGTTACCCTTCACCAAGGCCTCCAGGCCTGTGATACCCGCCAGGGAAATGGAAGGCTTGACCACCCAGAACTGCGTGCCATCGACGAGATAGTCTTCGGTCAGGGGGTCCAGGGTCAGTTCAGCCATTGCACTGCCGAGGTTGTCCTCCATCTTCAGGGCCTTCAGCGAGCCGACTTGAATGCCTTTGTACATGACCGGGGTGCGCCCCGCCTGCAGGCCCTCATAGTCGCTCAGCTTGACCTTCACACGGATACCCGCCTGGGCGGCATCGAAGTCTTCGTACAAGCGGAACGGCAGGCTCGGGTCGGTTGGCGGGCTATCCTTGCGGTGCTCCGGCGTAGCGAAGGCGATGCCACCCGCAACGATGCTGGAGAGGGACTCGCTGCGTACCTTTACCCCCGACAGCCCGGCATCGATGCTGATGCCGCTGGCATTCCAGAAGCGCGTATGTTTGCGCACCAGGCTGGCATAAGCCGGCTCGATGAACACTTTGACCTCGACCGTGCTCTGGTCCTCTGACAGGCGGTAGCTCTTTACCCGGCCAACCTGGATCTGCTTGTAGAATATAGGGCTGTCGCGGTTGAGCGAGCCCAGGCGGTCTGCTTTGAGCGTAAGGTGCAGGCCCGGTTCGCTGTCCGAAAGCGGTGGCGCCACCTTCAATGCCTTGAAGCGCTTGGTTCGCTCACCTTCACCCGGGCTGACGGCAATGTAATTGCCTGACACCAAGGTCTCCAGACCCGAGATACCCGCCAGCGTGACACTGGGCTTGACCAGCCAGAAGCGTGTGCCCTTGGTCAGGTGGGGCTCTGCATCTTTGTTCATCTCGATGGTGGCGATGACACCTTGGTTTTCACCCTCGGCATCGAGCACCAGGCTTTTGACCTTGCCCACAGGCATGCCTTTGTAGATGACTTCGGTTTTGTTGGCGACGATACCCTCACCGCTCTCGAAACGAACTTCGATCTCTACACCCGCATCACGGTAGGCCTGCCAGGCCAGCCACCCTCCAATCATCAAAGCGATCAGCGGCAGAATCCAGATGGCCGACCAGTTGGAGGCGGGCCGGGTTTTAGCCGTTGGCATGTCACTCATGGTCGTCATCCGACTCCGTGTTATCCCAAATCAGTCGGGGATCGAAAGTTAAAGCAGCGAGCATCGTGAGAATCACCACAGTAGCGAAGGCGACAGCGCCCAAGTTGGCTTCGACACTGGCAATACGGCCGAAATTCACCACCGCCACCAAGATGGCGATGACGAAGATGTCCAGCATCGACCAGCGTCCTATGAACTCGATGAACCGATACATCAAAATGCGTTGCCGCGCTGACAACGGCTGGCGGCGCTGCACCGAATACAACAACAAACCGATGCCCACCAGTTTGAAGGTGGGCACCAGAATACTGGCAATGAACACCACTGCGGCAATGGGCACCATGCCATGCTTGAGCAGCGTGATGACGCCGGACATGATCGTGTCCGGGCTGCCCTGCCCCAATGTACTGACAGTCATGATCGGCAGCACGTTGGCAGGTATGTAGAGGATCGAGGCAGCGATGAGCAGCGCCCAGGTACGGACGATACTGTTGGGCCGACGCGCATGCACAATCGCGCCGCAGCGCGTGCAGGCCTGCGACTTGCTCTCGGAATCCTGTCGATTCAGTTCATGACACTCATTGCAGACCACAATGCCCGCATCAATCGCCCGCATGCAGATCCTCCCCCGACAGCGCACTCCAGATCTGGTGTGGAGACATCACCACTTCAAGCCAAACCTGAATCAGCAACAGGCTGATGAAGCAAAACAACCCTAGCCCTATGGTCAGCTCGGCAAGGTCGACCAGTTTCACGATGGCGACCAGCACGCCCATGAAGTAGACCTCAAGCATGCCCCAGTCTCGCAAATGATGATAAATGCGATAAATCAGCAGCCCATAGCTACGCCCAACGTTCAGGCGGATGCTCAGGAGCACCATGAGCTGGCACATCAGTTTGAGAAATGGAACCGCCATGCTGCACAGGAACACCACGACAGCGACACCGCGCATTTCGGAGTTGTACAAGCCCAGCACGCCACTCCACACCGTGTCGTCTGACGTCTGGCCAAGCAGGTGCAACTGCATGATCGGCAGGAAGTTGGCAGGCACGAACAGCAACAGCGCGGTCAGCGCCAGTGCCAGGCTGCGATTGACCACGTTGTGCCGGTGAGCGTACAGCTCATAACCACAGCGGGGGCACTGGGCCTTCTCATTGTGTTGCAGTTGGGGCTTGCGCATCAGCAGGTCGCATTCATGGCACGCGACCAACTCGTCCAGCGGCAACTGCTCTAGCGCTTGAGTTTCGACTGGGTTGGGCATCTCGAGGTTCTGAATAGATACGTGGGCTCTATTCTAGTGATACAGCTCGAAATGTGGGAGCCGACTTTCGAGCAACAGAGCCGGAAAGACAAAACCCCTACCTGCTCGCGCAGATAGGGGTTTTGCGAAATGAATCTTGACGATGACCTACTCTCACATGGGGAAACCCCACACTA
>NZ_JBIVGS010000024.1:0-40206 GCF_044748785.1 Pseudomonas sp. NPDC089743 | reverse complement strand
TGGGCCGCCAACCAGCTGATGTACAGCACAGGTGCCAACACACTAGCCATGGCCCCGCTCACCGCAGCAGGCCGTGCACTGCTTGACGACGCCGATGCCGCTGCTCAGCGCACCACCCTTGGGTTGGGCACGGCCGCCACAGCCAGCCTCCAAATAAGTACCAGTGATGCTGCTGCTGGCCGTGTTATGACAAGCGGCGCTTTTGGGTTGGGCGGCGCCCAAGGTATCGCTGCGCCCAACAACAACTTGAACGACTGTAACGTAAACGCTACCTACAATATCTCCAGCGCGACGGCTAACGTTCCCTCAGGCGCTTCTTCGGGTTCTTCGTGCTTGAATGTCTGCTTCAACGGCACAGTGTCTGGATATCAGGTCGTCTTTGCGTACACGTCCAATCGCATGTGGTTTCGACGTCGTAACAACAGCGTTTGGTACGATTGGGAGGAGTCTGTCAATGCTTCCTCCATCGGGACAGCCGCTACTGGCACACTGACAACTTCCACTACTGATAACGCTGCGGGTCGGGTGTTGCGGGTAGGCGATCATGGTCTGGGTGTGTCCCTCGGCACAATACCGACTGGCGGCCGACTTGATGCACTAGTAGCGCATTCCTTGTTTTCCGCGCAAGACTCTGCGCCGCCTGACTGGCCAACCGCGCAGGGCCAGTATCCTATGGGCATCAACTTCTATCGGTCGTCTATTGTCCGGTCGCAGTTAGCAATGTCTTACGGTGCGGGGGCGGGAGTTTATTGGCGCGTAGGTAACGGCTCCACGCTCGGCAACTGGGCACGGCTATTTTCGCAAGTAGATATACTAGGCCCCGTTTCACAAAGTGGAGGTGTTCCTACTGGTGCAATCATAGAGCGCGGCAGTAACACCAATGGAGAGTACACTAAGTACGCTGACGGTACGATGATATGCTGGCTTACTGCAAGTATAACTACGGTTCCCTCCATGGTAGCTTTTGGCGGCACGGGGCTGTATCGCGGCCCCGTCACGTGGACATTCCCGGCCACATTTGCAAGCTTGCCTATTGTTACGGGTACTGCTGTGGATAGTTCATCCTACGGTTGGTTTGCGGGTAATACTAAAACACTAACGAACGCAACCTTACAGTATGTTTCTCCGACTGCTGCACCTACTGCGTTTTCCGGCACACAACTAGCAATCGGAAGGTGGTTCTGATGATCATCAACTTGTCGCCTGTCCGGATGGACGAGGAATTGATGGTAGACCGCGAAGGCGATCTACTTTACGTGAACGGTGAGGTGTTTGACTTCGGTCCGCTGCTGGAGGGTGCGACCCTGCCGGCTGAGGCCATATCGTCGAAATGGTTCTCGGGGCAAGTCGACCGCATCGGCGGGGAGCTTCACTTGACCCTCATTCTCCCCCATGGCGCTGATGCCCCGGAAGAAACCAGATTTCCGCAGCCGATTGTCCTGACTGATGACGGCACGGTAGACCTCCCGCAACCCAGCCTCCCTGCTCCCGAGGAACCCCCTTTGGTTGAGGCCGAACCTAACCCAATCGAAGCCGAGGTGGTTGCTGATGAGTAACATTCATTGGTCCATGATGATTACGGCCGCAATGAAAGAGACCGTTGCCGCTGCTGCTTTGCTCGAGCAAGTTCAGGCAGAGATTGCCGGATTACGCAAAGTGGCTGACGACGCTATTGCCCCGCTGCAGGATGCGGTCGACATCGACGAAGCGACTGCGGACGAGGAGGCGCGCCTCAAGCTCTGGAAAAAATACCGCGTTGCGCTGAGCCGGGTTCCTGAGCAGGAAGGCTATCCCATTGCGATCGACTGGCCCGCGCCGCCGGCTTGACCCGCCCGAAATCACCGACCGCCGCCTGGCGGTATTTTTTTGCCTGGAGAAAACCCATGACCCAATCCCAGCCCCGGGGCGTGCGCAACCGCAACCCCGGCAACATAGATTTCAACCCCCGCAACGACTGGCAGGGCCAGATCGGCAAAGAACCTGGTGGCCGCTTCGCTATCTTCGACACGCCCGAGAACGGCATCCGTGCCTTGGGCAAGCTGCTGATCAACTACCGGGGCAAAGACGGCATGCCCGGCGTGGGCGGGAAGGGCATCGACACCGTGCTCGAAACGATCAACCGCTGGGCACCTAGCAACGAAAACGACACCCAAGCTTATGCCGCTGCCGTGGCCAAGCGCCTGGGCGTGCGCACCACCGACCCGATCAATATCAAGGACCCGGCCACGCTGCGCAGGATGGTGGTCAGCATCATCATCCACGAGAACGGCGGCAACCCATACCCGCCGGCGATCATCGATGAGGGCGTGCGGAGGGCACTGGCATGAATGCCTGGCTGGCGCGAACTGCAGGGGCCGGCCTGCTGATCCTGCTCGGCATGACCATGGGCACCTGGGTCACCACTAGCCACTTCCGGCCGCTGCTGGACGCCCAGCAGGACCAGTCCGCCCAATGCACCGCTGCGCGCGACAACCTTGCAAGCCTGGCGCAGGAACAGGGTAAGGCACTGGGTGACCTGACCCTGGCCGCGCAGGCCCGCCAGGACCGGGCGGAACGAGCCGTGAGTGAGTCGAAGGCCAGCGCCAAGGTCGAATACGCAGCGGCTAACCGGCTGCAGCAGGAGCGCACCGGTGGCGACCAATGCGCGGCGGCTGCATTGATCATCGACAAGGAGTTGGACCTATGATGCTGGTGGTGAACTCGCGAAAGTGTGGGAGCGGAATGGCCATGTTTCAAGCTGCAGGCCGCGTAATCCGGGAACTTACCTGTGGGAGCGGACTAGTGTTGACCCTGGGACTTACGGGGTGCGCCGGAAAGGTCGAGCCGCAGATGCAGTACGTGCGCGTCGAGGTTCCGGTGCAGGTTCCGTGCCGCGCGCCGGAGGTTGCGGTACCGCCATGGGCTGCTGCCGGCCTGCGCAAAGCCGACAGCTTGGAGGTTAAGGTGCGGGCGTTGCTGGCCGAGCGCCGGCAGCGGATTGGCTATGAGCGACAGCTTGAAGCCGCCGTGCTCAGCTGCCGCTAGGGCGCAGGTTTCTTTAGATCAAACTGCGGCTCTGCTGGTTTGAGGTGAAATTTGACAAGAGCCAGAGCTGCATTTAACCAAGCGCATAAGTACCCGAACAGCTTCTTGGTACTGAGGTGACTGAGCATGTGTTCTTTTGTGATCGCCTTACCTTCTCCTATAATTAGGCCGCCCGCAGCCAAACTTTCTCCCATTATTTGTATCAGGTCTGTGTTCTCCTGAAAAAAGTTGTTGATGCGCGCCTTGACGCTTTGAGTTTCGAAATTTAGATCACTCGCGATATGAGCAAAGTCGTTTCGAAGCTTCCGTATCATATCGAGAGACCTTAGCAATGACGGATGCACTAGACGGAGACGCTCGGCAAGCAAAATTTTGGTGCCAAAGTCTCCAAGCGCACGTCCTGGTGCGAGAAGGTCATCTTTTTTTTGAACAGGCGCCATGTAGGACGTGAGAATAGCGGTCAAGGATTCGTCAAGCCAAGCCGCCGCTAAAACAACCGTTCCCCTGTCTGATTCATCGGCGAGGCCGTCCGCCACCGCCTTCAAGGCGGTGACCATCTCTTGCTGAGGGGAGAGAGGATGATCGCTGACAGATTTCATTTGCATCTTCCGCAGGCTAGTCAAGATTGGAGCTTACCAGCTGGCCTGGGGGAATTTTGGGGGAATGAATCCCCCGAATGGTGTGGAGTGCTGTTGTGTCATGCTGTGTCCAAGCTGCTGATTCTATTGAAATTACAGAAATACCCTAAACAAAATATGGGGCCGAAAACGGATTCGAAATCCGTTGTACTGGCAACAGTACCTAGGGTTCAAATCCCTATCTCTCCGCCATACATGTAGTAGAAAAGCCCCTGAAAGCGATGAATTTTCAGGGGCTTTTTCGTTGTGCCCCGCCTACTTCCCATATCACTGCCTTGCGATGTCGCCGTTAGCGGCGGGGCCTGCCGGATCACAACGCCAGGGAGGCCGTTGCTGCGAACTCGTCACGCCTATCCTCAGTGCTCGCCCAGTCGTCGTGCAATAAGCGCCTCCAGTTTGCTTTGGTCCGCCGCAAACCCCCGAATCCCTTCAGCCAGCTGCTCGGTTGCCATCGTGTCTTCGTTCATCTGCCAGCGAAAATCGGCCTCGCTCAGTGGCGAGGGCGGTGCCTGATGTTCGACGGGGGCGGCGAGCGCGGCCTGCAGGCTGCCCTTGGTCACTGCCATCTCTTCCAGCAAGGCGGGGCTGATCGTTAGCCGATCGCAGCCTGCCAGCGCTACGATTTCACCGACGTTGCGAAAGCTTGCACCCATCACTGAAGTTGCGTAACCGTGGCGTCGCATGAAGCGGTAACTGGCCGCCACCAACTGAACCCCAGGCTCCGATGCCGGCGCGTACTCCCTGCCCGGGTAAGTGCGCCGATGCCAGTCCAGTACCCGGCCAACAAAAGGTGAGATCAGGAATGCGCCTGCTTCGGCGCAGGCGCGTGCCTGGGCAAGGCTGAAGATCAACGTCAAGTTGCACTGGATGCCCTCACGCTCCAGCTCGTAGGCCGCGCGAATGCCCTCCCAAGTGGCGGCGAGCTTAATGAGAAAGCGCTGGCGTGGTACGCCCGCCGCCTCGTACAGCGCAACCAAGCGCCTGGCCTTGGCCAGGCTCGCCTGTGTATCGAAGGACAGCCGCGCATCGACCTCACTCGATACCCGGCCGGGAACGTGCTGCAACAAGTCGCAGCCCAAAGCCACGATCAGCTGGTCGGACAGTTGCTCGATTGCCTGCGCACGCGGTAGGTCGGCAGCTTTGGCCAGGGCGCAGAGGTCGTGGAGCAATGTGTCGTAGTGTCCCGTCACCACGGCTTTGAGCACCAGCGAGGGGTTGGTGGTTGCATCGCGAGGGGCGAAGCGGCGAACGGCCTGAAGATCGCCGGTGTCGGCGACCACTGTGCTGTACTGCTCCAACTGGCTGAGCAAAGCTGGCATGGTGGAACCCTTTGGTGGTTGATGTCAGACAGCCGTGGGCTGTACGGAACCTGATGGCTCGGGCAGGTGTGTGGCCTGGTCTGCCAGCCCATGCATGATGGGTTTCAGGGCGTGGTAGGCCGCGCAGTAATGAACGAACATCCGGTCATACAGGGCTTTGTTGGCGAGGTTGGGATCGGCTCGGCGTCGCAGGGTGCGCCAGTGGCGGATGGTTGCGACGTCCTCGATGGCGCCAATTGCCAGTGCCGCGAGCATGGCACCGCCCAGCGGCGCTTCGACCTGCTCCTCGATGGTGAACACGGTGTAGCCGGTAATATCGGCGATTATCTGCATCCACAGGTTCGAGGCCGTGCCACCCCCTACCACGATCAAATGCGGATCAAGCTGCAGCCCTGCCTGTTCACCCATCTGCATGTTGTGGCGCAAGGCAAACGCCAGCCCTTCCAATACTGCGCGGTACAGGTGCGCCTTGTGATGGAACAGCGACAGCCCTATATAGGCCCCCGATGCCTTGGCATCCCAGATGGGGCTGCGCTCGCCCATGAGGTAGGGCAGGAAAAACAGGCCGTCTGCACCGGGCGGTGTGTTGGCAGCGTCCTGCTCCATCAGTTGGTGCACATCGGCGCCGGGTGACAGGGCAGCTGCCTGCTTTTCCTGTGCGCAGAACTGCTCACGGAACCAGCTGATTGCTGCACCGGCGGTAATGGCGCCGCCGAAACTGTAGATGTTGTCGCCAGCGTCGTAGACGTAAGGCATGTTGATCAGCCCTTTGCAGGCATCGGTGCGCTGCTTGATAAAGCCCCAGCACATGCTGGTGCCCAGCATTGCGACATGGTTGCCTGGCGCAAAGACCCCTGCAGCGAGTGTGGCCATGGCTGCATCGACTCCGCCGGCAACTACCTTTGTGCCTGGCTGGAGCCCTAGCCGTTGCGCCGCAGCCGGTAGCAGGCTGCCAATGACCTGCCCGGGTGCAACCAGGCGTTGCGGCATCAGACGGGCGTCGATGCCCAGGGCATCGAGCATCAGAGGCGACCAGCCACGCGTTGCGAGGTCGTAGATGCCGCCGATATTGCCCGCTGAACTGTGGTCCACGGCCAGCTCGCCGGTCAGGTGGTATTGCACAAAGCTGTTGGGCGGCAGCAGGTAGCGTGCGTTGGCCCAGACCTCTGGCTGGTTGCGCTTGATCCAGAGCATCTTGGTGTAGCCGTAGTAGCTGTCGACACCATTGCCCGTTATGCGCTGCAACTGCTCGACATCCACGTTTTCGCGGACCCAGTCGGCTTCGGCGATGGCTCGGCGGTCCATCCAGATGAGGCAGGGGTGTAAGGGGTTGATGTCGGCATCCACCGGGATGCCCGAGCCACCGTAGAGACTGCTGATGCAGATGGCTTTGACCTGGGCGGCTGGTATTTGGCTGCGGCGGATGCTGGTCGCGACCGCTTCGTAGACAGCGTCCAGCCACACCTGCGGCCATTGCTGCGCCCATAATGGGCGAGGTTGCTCGACCTGGTAACTGACGCAGGCCTGGGCCAGTATTCCACCCTCGGTAGACATCAAGAGAGCCTTGGTACTTTGCGTGCCGATGTCGACACCAATCACGTAGTCCATTGTTGTCCCTTTTATTATTGGCGTGGGGCCTATGTAGACGTTTACATTTTTTAGCGATTTTTATCCGATGGCAGGATTAGTTGTGTCCGATCTATCCTTGGCTGCAAGTGTTAACGTCAACATTTTAAAACGCTAGCACAACGCGATTGTCACCACAATATGCATGGCACGGTTGTGGCCTGGAGTACAATCGCTGAAAATCATGGCGCCCGCCGCCAGCCACCATCGAGCGTTCATGACCAGACCAGGCAAAGCCACCATCACCGACATCGCCAAGCGCGTGAACATGACTACTGTCACGGTGTCGCGGGCGCTCAACCAGCCAGAGAAGGTCAAGAAGCAGACGCTGGAGCTCATCCTCAAGGTGGCCAAAGAGCTCAACTATGTGCCCAATGCCTTTGCCCGCAACCTCAAGAACCGCGAGAGCCGCCTGCTGGGCCTGGTCACGGCAAGCCTGGAAAACCCGTTCTACGGCGAGATCATCAAGGCGATAACGCGCGAGGCGAAGAAGCGCGACTATACCTTGATGCTATTCGATACCGATGGCTCACCAGAGCTGGAGGCGCGGGCTATCGACACGCTGCTCAGCTATCAGGTTGCCGGGCTGATCCTCTCGGTGATCAGCGACGACGACCATTACCAGCCGAGCTATCTGGCCAAGCTGGAGATGGCCGCCATCCCGGTCGTCCAGATCGATCGGCAGCTTACCGGTGCGCCGTTTGCCGGCGTCTATCTGGACAACGAGCAAAGCGGTTATCAGGGGGCGCGTGCCTTGTTGGCCCAAGGGCGGCGCCGGCTGCTGGTCGTGGCTGGGCCCCAACGCTCAAAGATTTCCCTGGCGCGGTTGGCAGGCATTCGCCGCGCGTTGGAGCAGTGGCCAGAGCCCACCGTGCTGGAGGTCGTGCATGGTGATTACACCCAGGCGCCAGCACGTGATGTGGTGCGTGACTACCTGCAAAGTGGCAAGTGGCCCGATGTCATCTTTGGCCTCAATGCGCTCATGACCTTGGGTGCGCTGCAGGCCATGCGCGAGGTTGGCTTGAGCCGCAATGACATCGCACTGTTCAGCATCGACCAGGTGCACTATGCCGAGATCTACGGCCAACCCATCCCTTGCATCAGCCATAGCAGCGTCGAGTTGGGGGTTGGCGCAATCAACCTGTTGCTTGGCCAGATCGACGATCCGTCGCAACCGCTGCGCGATCAAGTCATTGAAGGGCAGCTACTGCTCTGACCTCCAACGGTAGGCAGGTACATATCTGGTTAAAAATGTAGACGTTGACATTTGGCGCACAGGTGGCGTCAGATTGAACCCGAAAACGAGTTGAGTGATATGTAAACGTCTACATAAAAATAATCAAAGTGCTCTTGTACGTCAGGGGCAGGGAGGTGGCGAATGGTAACGCAACTCGAAGGTAAAGTGGCAGCGGTTACCGGCGCTGCGTCAGGAATAGGCCTGGCATCGGCCGAGGCGATGGTGGCGGCCGGCGCCAGGGTGGTCATGATCGATCGGGATGAAGCCGCATTGGCCAGCGCATGTGAGCGCCTGGGTAAGGCGGCCATGCCGCTTGTGATCGACCTGCTGGTGCCTGAACGCTGTGCAACGTTGCTGCCGGGGGTGCTGGCGAAGGCCGGCCAACTCGACATTCTGTATGCCAACGCAGGTTGCTACGTGGGCGGTGATCTGGCTGATACGGATGTGGCGGCCATCGACCGCATGCTGAATCTCAACGTCAATGCCGTGATCAAGAATGTGCATGATGTGTTGCCGCACATGATTGAGAGGGGCACGGGCGACATTCTGGTCACAGGCTCGGTGGCTGGTCACTTTCCGGTTCCCTGGGAGCCGGTGTACTCGGCCTCCAAGTGGGCGGTCAACTGCTTCGTGCAGACGGTACGCCGCCAGGTCAAGGCTCACGGTATCCGGGTCGGCGCCGTGTCGCCTGGCCCGGTCAGCAGTGCACTGCTGGCCGATTGGCCGGAAGAAAACCTGAAAAAGGCCAAGGCGAGCGGTAGCCTGATCGAACCATCCGACATAGCCGATGCAGTCATGTACATGCTCACGCGTCCGCGTAATGTGACTATTCGGGACATGATTGTGCTGCCTTCGGCATTTGATATGTAACGATTGCTCTCAGCATCAACCGCTGCAGGGTGATCTTATCGATGCAGGCCAGCGGCGTAAGTTGGCCTGCAGTATTGCGTCTTTCAACGGGCTGCCGAAACGCGCTGAGCTGCTCCAAAGCCCCCAGTCATGCACATGGCTGGGGGCTTTTGTGTTTCTGGCGTGACAACCTGCCGCTGGGACAACCTGCCGCCTTGCTTACGCGCTCGCAATTTGTTTGTGCTGGCATTTCAGATACAATCAGCGAAACGATTCAGCCCTGTCGGTCAATACGACAAAAGCCTGAGTCGTTTTCTCGTTCTTCAAGCCGCTGAACAATGATCACAAAAAGCCTGCGCACAAGAACACGAAGCACCTGGGCCAGCCACAGGCCCGTCCTCCGTTCTACAGACTGGAATTGATCAATGTTCAAGAAAGCTGGCAAAACCTTGCTGGGTTTGGCTGTCGCTGCGAGCTTCATGCAAGCGCACGCCGCAGAAACCAAAAAAGTCGATGTGCTGCTGGTCGGCGGCGGCATCATGAGCTCCACCCTGGCCGTGTGGCTGCACGAGCTGGAGCCAAGCTGGTCGATGGAAATGGTCGAGCGCCTGGATGGCGTCGCCGAAGAAAGCTCCAACGGCTGGAACAACGCCGGCACCGGCCACTCCGCGCTGGCTGAGCTGAACTACACCCCGGAAGACAAAGACGGCAACGTCAACATCTCCAAGGCCATCGAAATCAACGAAGCCTTCCAGATCTCCCGCCAGTTCTGGTCGTGGCAGGTCCGTCAGGGCGTGCTGAAGAACCCGCATTCGTTCATCAACACCACTCCGCACATGAGCTTCGTGTGGGGCGATGACAACATCAAGTTCCTCAAGAAGCGTTATGACGCGCTGCAGGCGAGCCCGCTGTTCCGCTCGATGGAGTATTCGGAGGACCACGCGCAGATCGCCAAGTGGGTCCCGCTGATGATGGAAGGCCGCGACCCGAACCAGAAGCTGGCCGTGACCTGGACGCCATTGGGCACCGACGTCAACTTCGGCGAGATCACCCGCCAGTTCGTTGGCCACCTGAAGACCCAGGACAACTTCACCTTGAAGCTGTCCAGCGAAGTCCAGGACATCACCCGCAACGAGGACGGCTCCTGGCACGTCGAGTACAAGAACCTCAAGGACGGAACCGAGTCGGCCACCGACGCCAAGTTCCTGTTCATCGGTGCCGGCGGCGGCGCGCTGAAGCTGCTGCAGAAATCGGGCATTCCTGAAGCCAAGGAATACGCAGGCTTCCCGGTCGGCGGTTCGTTCCTGGTGACCGAGAACCCGACCATCGCCATGCAGCACATGGCCAAGGCCTATGGCATCGCCTCGACGGGCGCGCCACCCATGTCGGTACCGCACCTGGACACCCGTGTGCTGGACGGCAAGCGCGTGATCCTGTTCGGGCCATTCGCCACCTTCTCGACCAAGTTCCTGAAGAACGGTTCGTACCTGGACCTGCTCAGCAGCACCACGATGCACAACGTGTGGCCGATGACCAAGGTCGGCATCGATCAGTACCCGCTGGTCGAGTACCTCGCTGGCCAGCTGATGCTGTCGGACGACGACCGCTTCGAAGCGCTGCGCACCTACTTCCCGAACGCCAAGAAGGAAGACTGGAAGCTGTGGCAGGCCGGTCAGCGCGTGCAGATCATCAAGCGTGACGCCGACAAGGGCGGCGTGCTCAAGCTGGGTACCGAAGTGGTGGCCTCGCAAGACCGCACCATCGCCGGCTTGCTGGGCGCATCGCCAGGTGCCTCGACCGCCGCGCCGATCATGCTGCACGTGCTGGAAACCGTGTTCAAAGACAAAGTCGCCACCCCGCAATGGCAAGCCAAGATCAAAGAGATCGTGCCGAGCTACGGCACCAAGCTCAACGATTCGGCAGCGGCCACGCAGAAAGAGTGGAACTACACCGCTGAAGTCCTGCAGCTGCAGAAGCCGCCGGTCATCGACCAGAGCGTCGAAACCAGCACAGGTGCGAGCCAGCCGGTTGAAAGCAAGCCAGAGAACGACATGGCGCTGTAAGCGTTAGTGTTGTGAACGAAAAGCCACGAGGGAGACCTCGTGGTTTTTTTTTGCCCGTTCCGGTCGCGCTGTCAGCCTTGGCTCAGCGCTGACGCAAAATGCACTCCAGCAAACCGGGGAAGCGTGCCTCGAGCATTTCGCTGCGCAGTGAGTTCATATGGGTGGTGCCCACATTGCGTGTTTGCACCAGCCCCGCATCGCGCAGCACACGAAAATGATGGGACATGCTGGACTTCGGCCGGCCACCGTCCAGCTCGCCGCAGCTGGCTTCCGCCACGCCCGCCAGGTGGCGCACGATTTCCATACGTACAGGGTCGCTCAGCGCATACAGCAGGCGCTCGAGGATCAGGTCTTCAGCGGTGGGATGTTTGTAGGCTCGCATGGGCGTCATGATAACGGGGGTTTCATTAATTGCCATAGTTCGATTATGATCGAACTATCGTATTCGGATGACCCCGGAGTTTTCCATGTCTGCACTGTTCGAACCCTATACCCTCAAAGACGTGACCTTGCGTAACCGCATCGCCATTCCGCCGATGTGCCAGTACATGGCCGAGGACGGTGTCATCAACGATTGGCATCAGGTGCATTATGCTGGCCTGGCCCGTGGTGGCGCCGGCCTGCTGGTGGTCGAGGCCACTGCGGTGGCGCCAGAAGGGCGCATCACCCCTGGTTGTGCCGGTATCTGGAGCGACGCCCATGCCCAGGCCTTCGTGCCGGTGGTGCAGGCGATCAAGGCGGCAGGCTCGGTGCCGGGCATCCAGATTGCCCACGCGGGGCGCAAGGCCAGTGCCAACCGCCCGTGGGAAGGTGACGACCATATCGCTGCGGATGACGCGCGAGGCTGGGCCACCATCGCCCCGTCGGCCATCGCTTTCGGCGCCAACCTGCCGAAAGTGCCACGTGAAATGACCGTGGACGACATTGCCCGGGTCAAGCAGGACTTCGTCGATGCGGCACGCCGGGCGCGTGATGCAGGCTTTGAATGGATCGAGCTGCACTTCGCTCACGGGTACCTGGGGCAGAGCTTCTTCTCCGAGCACTCCAACCAGCGCACCGATGCCTACGGCGGCAACTTCGAGAACCGCAGCCGCTTCCTGCTGGAAACCCTGGCAGCCGTGCGCGAGGTGTGGCCGGAAAACCTGCCGTTGACCGCCCGCTTTGGCGTGCTGGAATACGACGGCCGTGATGAGCAGACGCTGGAGGAGTCCATCGAGTTGGCCCGGCTGTTCAAGGCTGGTGGTCTGGACCTGCTCAGCGTCAGCGTTGGCTTCACCATCCCGGAAACCAACATTCCATGGGGCCCGGCCTTTATGGGGCCGATCGCTGAACGTGTGCGTCGTGAGGCGGGTTTGCCAGTGACTTCGGCGTGGGGCTTTGGTACGCCGCAGTTGGCGGAGGGGGCGTTGAAGGCCAATCAGCTCGACCTGGTGTCGGTGGGGCGTGCGCACCTGGCCGACCCGCACTGGGCATATTTCGCGGCCAAGGAACTGGGCGTCGACAAAGCTTCGTGGACGTTGCCTGCGCCTTACGCGCACTGGCTTGAGCGTTATCGCTGATTGCTGCAGGGGCCGCACAGCGGCCCCGTCTCAAAACCGATCCAGCCGGTAACGCTTCAACTCGGCCCGAGGCTCCCGTTCAGCCAACCCACCCACCCATTCCGCTGTCACCGCCGCCTGGGTCAAGCCCAGGTGCTGATGCCCAAACGCTAACAGCACGCGCCCATCACACACCCGGTCGATCACCGGCAGCGAATCCGGCAGCGAAGGCCGAAACCCCATCCACGGGGTCGCGCCTTCGGCATTCAATTCGCGCTGGAACAAACCCTTGCTCAAGCGGTGCAACTGCCACGCCCGCTGCATGCTCGGCGGTGCATCGAGCCCGGCGAACTCCACCGTGCCAGCCAGGCGCAAGCCCTCGGCCATCGGCGTCATGATGAACTTGCGCTCCAGCGAGGTGACGGCGAATGGCAAGCGCTGGTGCTCGCCAGGCAGCATCAGGTGATAGCCACGCTCGGTATCCAGCGGGACGCTTATGCCGGTCAGAGCCGTGGTCAGTTGCGCTGAGTGCGCGCCGCAACTGATCAGCACCTGGCGCGCGTGGAACGTACCCTGAACGCTGTTGAGCTGCACGCCATTGCCATTGAGTTGCCCGCCATCGACCTGCGCCTGGACGAAGCGTACGCCAGCCGCCTTGGCGGCTTCGAACAACTCAATGACTACACGGTAAGGGTCGATGAAATGCCCGGTGCGGGGGAAAAACAAGCCACCGAGGATGGACGGGGTCAACTCCGGCGCAGCAGCGCGCACCGTGTCGGCCGACCAGAATTCGGCCGGCACCGCCTGTTGCTGCATCCGGGCCAACAACGCCTCCAGAGCCGAGCGCGAATCGGCGCGCTCGAACACCAATAACGAGCCGTCTTCCTTGAACAGCTCGCTGCGGCCGATGGAGCCGAGCAAACGCTGCCAGGCGGCCAGACTGCCTTCGTTCAACGCACGGATGCCGGCCACGCTGCGCTGGAAGGGCTCCGGGCGCAGGTTGAGCAGCAGGCGGGCGAACCAGGGCAGGGCCTTGGGCAGGTATTTCCAGTCCAACCGCAGTGGGCCCATCGGGTCCAGCAGCATGCGTGGCAGGCGCTTGAGTATCGATAGGTCGGCGATGGGGAACACCTGCTCGGTGGCCAGGTGCCCGGCGTTGCCGTACGAGGCTCCGTGGCCGGGCGGTTGGCGGTCGAACAGCACGACCTGGCGCCCCTGGCGGGCCAGTTGCAGGGCGCAGGCGACGCCGACAATGCCGGCGCCGACCACGGCGATATCGGCTTCAGAGGTGTCGACCATGTTCAGCCTTCCCGGGTGCCGTCGAGCAGGCGCCGCAGCTGCAGCGGGTTGCCGTGTTTCAACGCCGGCGGCAGCAGCGCATCGGGGAAGTCCTGGTAGCACACCGGGCGCAGGAAGCGCAGGATCGCCGCCGTGCCCACCGAGGTGGTGCGGGCATCGGAGGTGGCCGGGAACGGCCCGCCGTGGACCATGGCATCGCACACCTCGACTCCGGTCGGCCAGCCATTGACCAGAATGCGCCCGGCCTTGCGTTCAAGGGTTTGCAGCAGCGCGCGGGCGCGGTCGATGTCGGCATCGTCCAGTTGCAAGGTCGCGGTCAATTGGCCCTCCAGATGCTCGGCCACCCGGCGTACCTGTTCATCGCTCGCGCAGGCCACCACCAGTGACGATGGGCCGAACACCTCGGCCTGCAAGGTTGGGTCGGCCAGGAAGGCTTCGGCCTCGGTCACGAACAACTGCGCCTGGCATTGGTTAGGGCCTTGTCCAGCCTGACCACTGGCCGCAACCCGGGCATTGGCGTTTTCCGCCATGCCACCGACACCGGCTTGGTAAGCACTGAAGATGCCCGGTGTGAGCATGGTCTGCCCAGCGGCCTGGCCAACGTGTTCGCTTGCCGCGTCGATGAACCGCTGTAACGCCGGCCCTTGGCGGGCGATCACCAGGCCGGGGTTGGTGCAGAACTGGCCGGCACCTTGGGTCAGTGAGGCGACGAAGCCTTGTGCCAGCGCCTCGGCGCGCGCCTGCAGGGCGGCCTCGAACAGGAACACCGGGTTGATCGAGCTCATTTCGGCGTACACCGGGATCGGTTCCGGGCGTGCCTGGGCCACCTTGCACAGCGCGATACCACCGCTGCGAGAGCCGGTAAAACCAACGGCTTTGATGCGTGGGTCGCTGACCAGCGCAACGCCGACTTCATGGCCGCAGCCATACAACAGCGAAAATACGCCGCCCGGCAAATCGCACAGCTGCACCGCTCGCGCCACTGCCTGGCCAACCAGTTCGCTGGTACCAGGATGGGCGCTATGGGCCTTGACCACCACTGGGCAGCCGGCAGCCAACGCCGAGGCGGTGTCGCCACCGGCCACCGAGAAGGCCAGCGGGAAATTGCTGGCACCAAACACGGCTACCGGCCCAAGGGCGACCTGGCGCTGGCGCAGGTCGGCGCGCGGCAAGGGCTGGCGTTCTGGCAGGGCGCTGTCGACGCGCACATCCAGCCATTCACCAGCCCGCACTACACGGGCGAAGGTGCGCAACTGGGTACAGGTGCGGCCACGCTCGCCCTGGATGCGCGCTTTCGGCAGGCCGCTCTCGGCCACCGCGCGGTCGATCAGGGGCTCGCCCAGCGCTTCGATCTGCGTGGCGATGGTTTCGAGAAACTGTGCCCGTTGTTCGAGCGTGGTTTCGCGGTACGCATCGAACGCCGCCCAGGCCAGGGCGCAGGCCTGGGCCACGTGCTCATCGCTGGCGCCCAGGTAGGCCGGTTCCAGCGCCTGGCCGGTGGCCGGGTCGATGGCGCGGATGGCTTCGCGGCTGCCGGTTACCGGCGTTTGGCCGATCAGCAGGTTGCCTGTGAGGGGCATGTAGCCTCCTTGGAAATCAGATTTGGGTATCAAGGACGTCGTGGGGGCGGCACGGCCGCTCCCACAAGGAAAGCACTGGCGGCTCAGGCGATGTTCTGTTCGGCCGACCAGCTCGCATACCAGTTGCGGAACAGCGCGTACTGCTGTTCGGCATAGTTGCGCTGAGCGTCGGTCAGCACATCGGTTTCGTTGAAGTGCAGGCTGTACTCGCTATCGCCGTTCAGCACCATCAGGTGCTTGTAATACAGCACCAGGTCGCAGCCTTCATCGAACGACGACAGCACCGCCAGCGCCGCTTCCAGCTCGCGGGCCAGGCGACGGGCCTGCGCATCGCCCTTGGCCGCCTGCTTGCTCAGGCTTACCAGGTGCAGCACCTCACGCGGCAGGGCGTTACCGATGCCGGTAATGGCGCCGGTGGCGTTGCAGTTGACGAAGCCATGCACCACTTGGGTGTCCACACCCACCATCAGGGTCACGTCGTCATCCTTGGAGGTGATGTGCTCGGCGGCGTAGCGCAGGTCGGCACCACCGCCGAACTCTTTGAAGCCGATCAGGTTCGGGTATTCGCGGCGCAGCTCGAAGAACAGGTCGGCGCGTGTAGCAAAGCCATAGTAGGGGCTGTTGTAGATCACCGCTGGCAGCTTGGGTGCGGCAGCGAGGATGGCCGAAAAGTGGTGCTTCTGGGCGATCAGCGAGGCACCGCGGCTTAGCACACGGGGGATGACCATCAGGCCGGCGGCACCGACCTTGGCCGCGTGAGCGGCATGAGAGACCGCTTCACGGGTGTTCACCGCGCCGGTGCCGACGATGGTCGGGATGCCGGCGGCCACCAGGCGGGCCACACCCTCCTGGCGCTCGGCTTCGGTGAGCAGTGGCCAGTCGCCCATCGAACCGCAGTACACCACGGCGCTCATGCCGGCCTCGATCAGCTCGCGGCCTTTGCGCACCAAGGCGTCGAAGTCCGGTTTGCGCGCGGCGGTGCACGGGGTCATCAGGGCGGGCATGGTGCCGGTGAAGATGCTATCAGTCATTGTTGTTACTCCTGGCGAAAGGGGGCGAAAACGTCGGGGCTCAGATGCCCCAGGCGAAGGGGTCTTGTTCGTCGATCAGCAGCGTGCTGTCGGCGGTCATGTAGGCGCGGCCGGTGATGAACGGGCGAATGCGCTCGCCGTCGCGCTCGTAACGGGCATGGAACTGGCTACCGGTGATGCTGGCTTGGACCCAGGTCTGGCCTTCGCCAAGCTTGCCGTCGGCGGCCAGGCAGGCCAGCTTGGCGCTGGTGCCGGTGCCGCAGGGCGAGCGGTCGTAGGCTTTACCGGGGCACATCACGAAGTTGCGGCTGTCGGCGTTGGCGTCGTCGGCGAACAGCTCGACGTGGTCGATGGCTGCGCCGTTTTCACCGGTGATGCCCTGCTGTTCGAGTGCCTTGAGCATGGCCCAGGTGTACTCGGTCAGGGCCTCACGGTTGTCCAGCTCGATACGTTGGCCGTGTTCGGAAACGAGGAAGAACCAGTTGCCGCCCCAGGCGATGTCGCCGCGCACCAGGCCATGGCCGGGCACGTCCACTGCAACCTGCTGGCGATAGCGGTAGGAGGGCACGTTACCGATGGTGATGGCGCCGTCTTCATGCAGGGTCGCGCTGACCTGGCCGACCGGGGTGTCGATCGTGTGCACGCCCGGTTCGATCAGGCCCAGGTGCTGCAACGAGGCGACCAGGCCGATGGTGCCGTGGCCGCACATGTTCAGGTAGCCGGCGTTGTTGAAGAAGATCACCCCGCAGGTCGCGTCGGCCGAAACCGGTGGGCAGTACAGCGCGCCGACCAGGACATCGTTGCCACGTGGCTCCAGCAGGCAGGCGCGGCGCCAGGGGTCGTGCAGCTCGCGCAGTTCGTCGCGCTGTTCGGCCATGCTGCGGCCGTGCAGTGGCGGGAAACCCTTCATCACCAGGCGGGTCGGTTCGCCGCCAGTGTGAGAGTCGATGACGTGAATCTGTTTCATGGCTTGTCCCTTGCGTAAAAGATCAGGAAGCGACGGCAGCAGGGTTGCAGGTAGGGGTGTCAGCGCTGGCTTCGCTTTCGTCTTCACCTTCCAGGCGCACAAGGTGGGCAGGCACGCCAGTCGCGGCGCCCCAGTAGTAGATGCCCAGCGCGCAGGCCGCGACGACTACAGTGTCAAACGGGTGGCCGATCACACCCAGGCCGCCGAAACTGCCAAGCCAGGACAGCAGGATGGTCACCGCGTAAAAGCCGATCAGCCAGGCGCTGGAGCGCACCTGCTGGGCCAGCGACAGGTGCTGGGTGGGGACGAAACGAGCACACAGCAGGTACAGCACGAACATCACGATCTGCAGGGCCAGCAGCCACGACACGGTGTTCCAGCCCGACCAGTACACGATCAGCGCGGCAATGATGAAAGACAGCGGGCCGAGTACGGCCATGCCCTTGACCCGGAACGGGCGCGGCATCTGTGGCGCATTGCGGCGCAGGGCGGCAACGGTGACCGGGGCCACGGCGTAGCTCAAGACCAGGGCAGCGGATACCACGTTGATCAGCGCTTCCCACGAGGGGAACGGCAGGGTCCAGAACACCGACAGGCCGAAGGTCAACCACAGGGCCGGGCGCGGGATGCCGGATTCTGCATCGATGCGGGTGAAGTACTTGAAGAAGGTGCCGGTCTGGGCCCAGCCGTAGACCACACGCGGCGTAGCATTCATGTAGATGTTGCCGCAGCCGCTGGGGGAGATCACCGCATCGGCCACCACCAGGTAGGCCAGCCAGCCCACGCCCAGTGCCAGGGCGATGTCACGGTAGGGCAAGGCCAGTTCCTTGGTCACCGCAGCCCAGCCGTCACTCAGCATTTCGGTTGGCACGCTGCCGAGGAAGGCCAGTTGCAGCAGCGCATAGATCGCGGTGGACAGCAGCACGGAGAGGATCAGCGCGATGGGGATGGTGCGCTGTGGGTTCTTGACTTCGCTTGCCACCGAGATGATCGGTGTCAGGCCCAGGTAAGCGAAGATGATGCCGCCAGCCGACACAGCCATTTCCACCCCGGACATGCCGAACGGGGCGAAGCCCTGGACCTCGAAGTTCTCTGGCTTGAAGAAGCTGAACAGCACGCCGATCACCAGCAGCGGCACGATGAACTTGAACACGCTGACCAGGTTGTTGGCCTTGGCGAAGGTCTTGACGCTGCGGTAGTTCAGGAAGAAGAACAGCCCCAGCAGGGCAAACTGCACCAACCAGCCGAGCACGGTGGGGTCACTGGAGCCGGCCTCGGTCAGCCCGGGGAACCAGGCCGCCGCGTACTGGCGAGAGGCGACCACTTCGATGGCGATCAGGCTAGAGAAGGCGATCAGGGTGATGAACCCCATCAGGTAGCCGAGCAGTGGGCCGTGCGAGTACACCGGGTAGCGCACCACACCCCCGGCGCGTGGCAGCGCGGCGCCGAGCTCGCAGTACACGATGCCCAGTAGCAGTACGGCGAAGCCGCCGAGGAACCAGGAGAGGATGCCGGCCGGCCCGGCAATGGCCGACACGTGGCTGGCGGCGAACAGCCAGCCGGAGCCGAAGATGGCGCCGAGGCCGATGAACGTGAGGTCCAGCAAGGACAGCTGTTTCTTGAATTTGCCTGACATGGGGTCGCCTTTTTGTAGGTTTTGGATAGGCAGGTCTGATGTCACCAGGTGCGGCTTCTGGGGCCGCGCTCTTGTAGGTCTTGGACGGCTTGCGTGGGGCATAGAGTGGACCGAACGGGGCCACGGTTCTTGATGGTTTTCTGCAGGGGGATGACGAAATCGGCACAATTGCAGAAAAGGCTGGCGCGCCGTTCGCCAGGCTCGATAGGCTGGAGGGCCTGTTGTTCAAGGGCTTGAGAGTTTTGCCGGCGATGGCGCCGGTGCCCCTACCAGAGAGTTGAACGATGGCCGACGCCACACTGGCAGCCCTGTACCAGAACCTCGACCAGCATCGCCCCGCTAGCCTGCAGGACCTGCTCGCGGGGGTCTCCTTGCTGCTGCCGATCCTCGATGCCATCCCCAATGCCGCGATCTTCATCAAGGATCCGGATGCCCGCTATGTGCTGGCCAACAACACCCTGGTCCAGCGCTGCGGCCTCAAGCGCCTGCAGCCACTGTTGGGCAAGACCAGCGCCGAAGTCTTCCCGGCGCAACTGGGGCCGGGCTATACCGAGCAGGACCGCCGCGTGCTCAAGGATGGGCTGGTACTGGAAGACCAGCTTGAGTTGCACCTGTACGGCAGCCGTGAACCAGGCTGGTGCCTGACCCACAAGCGACCGCTGTACAACCGGGCGGGCGAGATCCTCGGCTTGGTCGGCATTTCGGTCGACCTGCAATCAGCCGCCGACAGCCACCCCGCCTATCAACGCCTGGCCGCGGTGGACGAGCACATTCGTAAGCACTTTCACCAGCCGATCAGCATGGGCGAGCTCACCCGCATCGCCGGTATTTCCGTGGCCCAGCTGGAGCGCTACTGCAAGCGGGTGTTCCACCTCACGCCCCGGCAAATGATTCACAAGGCGCGGCTGGAACATGCTCATCGGCTACTGCACAGCGACTTGCCGATCACCGAAGTGGCGCTGCAGTGCGGCTACACCGACCACAGCGCTTTCAGCCGGCAGTTCAAGCAACTCACCGGTTTCACCCCGCGCCAGTACCGCCAGGCGACTGCGGCTCAGGAGGGTTGAAACAGGGTGCGGGCCTCGTCAAAGCACTGTTCGGCAATGGCCGAGCGCGGCTCGCTACGGCGCAGCAGCAGGCCGACGGGGCTGTGGATGCTGGCGTCGGTGATCGGGACGATGCGCATGTGCTCGCTCAGGTCTTCCAACCCGCAATCGAGCGGCATGATTGCGCAGCACACCCCGGTGTTGATGGCTTGGACCAACTGGAAGCTCGAGTCGCTTTCCAGCACGGCATTGGGTTCCAGGCTGCGGCTGCGAAAGCTCAGGTCGAGCGACTGACGGTAGTGCATCCCCTTGCTCAGCAGGCCCAGAGGGATTTCGCCCAGGTCCTCCCAGCGCAAGGTGTCGGCCTCGAACTGGAAATGCCGGGTATCGTGCAGCAGGCCCATGGTGGTGGTGCCCAGTTCGATCACCTCGAAGAAGTTGGCGTTGACCTGGTCCAGATAGCAGATCCCCAAATCGAGCTGGTTGCGGCTCAGGCCATCCATGATCTGTTCGGTGCTGTGGGAGCTGAGCTGAAACTGCAGCTCCGGGTATTTTTCGCGCAGCGGCAGCAGCAACTGCATGGGGTTGAAGCTGGCCAGCGGCACGGTGCCCAAGCGCAGGCTACCAACCACTTGGCCACGGCAACTGGCCGCCTCGGCCTGCAGGCCATCATGCGCGGCGAGCAGGGTGCGGGCCCAGGCCAGGATGCGCTCGCCGGCTTCGGTGAAGCCCTCGAAGCGTTGGCCGCGCTTGACCAGCACCAGGTCCAGTTCGTCCTCCAGGTTGCGCAGGCGCATGGACAGGGTCGGCTGGGTGATATGGCACAGCGCCGCGGCCTGGCCGAAGTGGCGGGTCTGGTCGAGGGCGATGAGAAACTTGAGCTGCTTGATATCCATGGGAGTGCCTGGGGCCTTGGTGTGCTGACCTTAACCAAGTCAGCGATAGATGTCATTGATCGGGCGGTACGGCATATCGATTGGACGCGCTCTGGTCATGCCTCTAGCGTAACGAGCCTGCCATACAAGGAGCTTCACTGTGCGTGTTCAACCCGATGCGGTCTTCGTTCCGCTCAATATCGCCGTCCTGACGGTCAGCGACACCCGCACCTACGAAAACGACACCTCCGGTGAGCTGCTCGCCAGCCGCCCGGTGCAGGTCGGCCATCGCCTGGTGGCGCGCGCGCTGCTCAAGGACGACCTGTACAAGGTCCGCGCCCAGGTGGCCACCTGGATTGCCGATGACCAGGTGCAGGTGGTGCTGATCACCGGCGGCACCGGCTTCACCGGCCGGGACAGCACACCCGAAGCGGTGGAGTGCCTGTTCGATCGGCGTATCGACGGTTTCGGCGAGCTGTTCCGGGCGTTGTCGATTCTCGATGTCGGTAGCTCGACCTTGCAGAGCCGCGCCTCGGCCGGGATGGCCAATGGCACCCTGGTGTGTTGCCTGCCAGGTTCTACCGGTGCCTGCCGCACGGCGTGGGAAGGCATCCTGGCAGAGCAGCTGGATGCGCGGCACCAGCCTTGTAATTTTGTGAAGCACCTCAAGCCCATCGCGCCCTGCACAACGCGCGGTTGAACAGCCCCGGCGCTAGGGCCAGTCAGCTCAGCACATGCTCCACTGGCTGCAACGCCGGTGGCAGCGGCTCCACGCCCAAGGCCCCCAGCACATCCCGCTCGACCGTGCGCACCATGGCATCGGTCGGCAGGTCGTTCTCGTCTCGCCCGAACGGGTCCTCCAGTTCATTGCCGATGGCATCCAGCCCGAAGAAGGTGTACCCCACGATGGTGGTGAACAGCGGCGCCAGCCAGCCCAGCGGCTCGGCCAGGGCGAACGGCAGCAGCAGGCAGAAGATGTAGATGGTGCGGTGCAGCAGCAGGGTATAGGGGAAGGGCAGCGGTGTGCCCTTGATCCGCTCGCAGGTGGCCTGCACCTCCGACAGCCCGACCAGGCGTTGCTCCAACAGGCTGTAGCGCCATTCACTGATGTGCTGCTGCTCGGCCAGGCGTGAGCAGTGGGCGCCAACCTCCTGCAAGATACCGTCGCAGACATTGTGCGCGCGGATCGCAGCAGGGTTGGCCAGCCACGGCCGGGCGGCGGCCACTTCATCCTCATTGCGCAACCGGGCATTGAGCGCATGGGCAAAGCCGCACAGGCTGCGCAGCAACTCGGCGCGCAGCTTTTCATCGGTGATCACCCCGCTTTCACGTACGAACGAGCGGGCCTCGATGATCATCTTCCCCCAGGCCTTGCGCCCCTCCCACCAACGGTCGTAACAGGCGTTGTTGCGAAAGCTCATGAAGATCGACAGCGACAGGCCAAGCAACGTGAAGGGCGTAGCGCTGACGGGGTAGAAAAACGCCGGGAAGTGGCGTTCGACCAGCACGATCAGGGCGGCGAGCAAGGTGACCGTCAGGCAGCGCAAGGCAATGCGCTTGACGATCGAACCCTTGAGGGTGAACAGCACGCGCAACACGTCGGGGCGAGAGTGGACGATCATGGCGATCCAGAGACGGCGGGTCAGCCGCCGGTCATGTTCATGAAGCGCAGGATCTGCACATCGCCACCGACCTCGAAATGATGGCGGTAGGGCTTGAGGTGCAGCGAATCGCGGATGGCTTTTTCCAGCCGCTCGGCATCACCCGGGTGCGCACGCAGCACCTGTTTGAGGTCCATCGAGTGTTCATTGCCCAGGCACAACAACAGCCGGCCTTCCACGGTCAGGCGCACACGGTTGCAGGTGGCGCAGAAGTTGTGGCTGTGCGGCGAGATGAAGCCGACACGGGTGCTCGGCGCTTCTGCCAGGCGCCAGTAGCGCGCCGGGCCCTGGGATGACTCGGTCGATTCGATCAGGGTGAAATGTTCGGCCAGCCGCGCGCGTACTTCGTCGCTGGAGCAGAACGACTCGCCGCGTTCGTGCTCGCTGATCACGCCCAGCGGCATTTCTTCGATGAAGGTGATGTCCAGTTCGCGGTCGATGGCAAAGCGCACCAGGTCGACCAGCTCATCGTCGTTACGCCCCTTGAGCACCACGCAATTGAGTTTGATGCGCTGAAACCCCGCGCGGCGGGCCGCGTCGATGCCGGCGATCACCTGGGCCAGGTCGCCGGTGCGGGTCAGTTGCTTGAAACGTTCTGCATCGAGGCTGTCGAGGCTGATGTTCAGGCGTGACAGGCCTGCGTCGAACAGCGGCTGGGCCAGGCGCGGGAGCTGCGAGCCGTTGCTGGTCATGCACAGCTCTCGCAGGCCGGGCAGGGCGGCAATGCGCCCGCACAGGTCGACGATGCCCTGGCGTACCAGCGGTTCGCCACCGGTAAGGCGGATCTTGCGAGTGCCTAAGGCGACGAAACGTTCGGCAACCTGGAACAGTTCCTCAAGGCTGAGGATCTGCTGGCGCGGCAGGAACTGCATGTCTTCGGCCATGCAATAGACACAACGGAAGTCGCAGCGGTCCGTGACCGACATCCGCAGGTAGTCGATTTTCCGGTTGAAGCCGTCGATCAGGGCCCGGCTGTTCTGTTCCACGTTCGCGCTCGGCAAGGGAGGGGGACTGGTTCCACGCTATAACCTGCGGTGTTCGCCGTCAAATTGCTTTGCCCGACCGTTTGATCAATCTCATCTATCACGGCCCACCGCGGTGCATGGCGCCAAGTGCACCCCATCATCGAAACGGCCTATCACCCCGTAAGACATTTCGATTGGACGGCCCCCCGACTGTCTCCATAGGCTGGAAAAAAGCAGCGGACGACACGATCCGTTGCACTATTCGATGCCCGCGTGAGGATTGACCGCATGAGCCAGGACGAACATATCAGGGACTACAAGGGGCCTGCCGCCGGCTGGGGCGCGCTCAAGAGCGTGACCAAGAGCTGGCTGGGCAGTGACAACGCCTTCAAGAACCTGCGGGCCATGCTCAAGACCAACCAGAACGGCGGGTTCGACTGCCCCGGCTGCGCCTGGGGCGAGTCGCCGGAAAGCGACATGGTCAAGTTCTGCGAAAACGGCGCCAAGGCGGTCAACTGGGAAGCGACCGGTCGCTCGGTCGACCCGGCCTTCTTCGCCAAATACAGCGTAAGCGCGCTGAAGGACCAGACCGACTACTGGCTCGAATACCAAGGCCGCCTCACGCACCCGATGCGTTACGACGCTGCCACCGATCACTATGTGCAAACCACTTGGGAAGAGGCCTTTGCCTTGATCGCCCGGCACTTGCAGGCGCTGGAATCGCCCGATGAGGCTGAGTTCTACACCTCCGGCCGGGCCAGCAACGAAGCGGCATTCCTCTACCAGTTGTTCGTCCGCGCCTACGGCACCAACAACTTCCCCGACTGCTCGAACATGTGCCACGAGGCCAGTGGCGTGGGCATGTCGGAAACCCTCGGCGTAGGCAAGGGCACGGTCGTGTTCCATGACCTGGAGCTGGCCGACGCGATCTTCGTCATTGGCCAGAACCCCGGTACCAACCACCCGCGCATGCTCGAACCGCTGCGTGAAGCGGTCAAGCGCGGCGCCCAGGTGGTGTGTTTCAACCCGCTCAAAGAGCGGGGCCTGGAGCGCTTCCAGCACCCGCAGCACCCGTTCGAAATGCTCAGCAATGGCTCCGAACCGACCAATACCGCCTACTTCCGCCCAGCCCTGGGCGGCGACATGGCGGCCATGCGCGGCATTGCCAAGTACCTGCTGCAATGGGAGCGCGAAGCCCAGGCCAAGGGGGAGCCAGCGGTATTCGACCATGGCTTCATCGCCGCGCACACCAGCGGTGTGGACGCCTACCTGGCGGCGGTGGATGCCACCTCGTGGGACCATATCGTCGAGCAGTCCGGCCTGACCCTGGCCGAGATCGAGCTGGCGGCGCGCATGTACCGCAAGGCCGAGCGGGTGATCATGTGCTGGGCGATGGGCGTCACCCAGCACCGTCACTCGGTGCCTACCGTGCAGGAAATCGTCAACCTGCAGCTGTTGCGCGGCAACGTCGGCAAGCCCGGCGCGGGCCTTTCGCCAGTGCGTGGCCACAGCAACGTGCAAGGCGACCGCACCATGGGGATCGACGAGAAACCCAAGGCGGCGTTGCTCGATGCCTTGGAAAAACGCTTCCAGTTCCGCGTACCTCGCGCCCATGGACATAACGCAGTGCTGGCAATCCAGGCCATGGAGCAACAGCGCGCCAAGGTGTTCATCGCGCTGGGTGGCAACTTCGCCCAGGCGACGCCGGACACGCCCCGCACCCACGCGGCCCTGCGCAACTGTGCGCTGACGGTGCAGATATCCACCAAGCTCAACCGTTCGCACCTGGTCACTGGCCGCGATGCGCTGATCCTGCCCTGCCTGGGGCGCACCGAGATCGACATGCAGGCCGGCGGGCCGCAGGGCGTGACCGTGGAAGACACCTTCAGCATGGTGCATATCTCCCATGGCCAGCTGCGCCCGCGTTCACCCCACATGCGGTCCGAACCCTGGATCATCGCCGGCATGGCCAAGGCCACGCTGGGCAACCAGCCCATCGATTGGGAGTACGCGGTGGCCGACTATGGCCGTATTCGCAGCATGATCGCCGATGTCATTCCCGGTTTCGCCAACTTCAACGAGCGGCTGCAGCATCCAGGTGGTTTCCACCTGGGCAACAGTGCTGCCGAGCGCAACTGGCGCACGGCAACCGGCAAGGCGCGCTTCAGTGCCAGCCCGTTGCCCGAGCATCTGGTCAACGCCCAGGTGCTCGCCCGTGGCGACAAGCCGGACCTCATCCTGCAGACGATGCGCTCGCACGACCAGTACAACACCACGCTGTATGGGCTGGACGATCGTTACCGGGGCGTGTTTGGCCTGCGGGAAGTGGTGTTCGTCAGCGAGGCCGACATCCGCCGCCTGGGCTTCGAGCCGGGTGAGCATGTCGATCTGGTGTCGCTGTGGGAGGACGGTGTCGAACGCCGGGTGTCGGGGTTCCGCCTGGTGCCCTACGACATCCCCGATGGGCAGGCGGCGGCCTACTACCCGGAGACCAACCCGCTGGTGCCGCTGGAAAGTTACGGCGAAGGCACCTATACGCCGACCTCCAAATTCATTGCGATTCGGCTCGAGAAGGCCAAGGCGGGGAACCGGATCGAAGCGGTGGCGGCGCAGTGAAGGGGGGCTGAGGCTGGCACCGATCAGGGCCTGTGGACCGGGTAAGCCGTGGTGTATTTCATCTGTTCCATGGCAAAGCTGGACGTGATGTTGGAGAGCCCATCGGTGCTGGTGATCAGCTTTTTATAGAACCGGTCGTAGGCAGCGATATCGCCCACCACTACCCGCAGCATGTAATCCCAGTCCCCGGACATGCGATAGAACTCCATCACCTCCTCGAAGCCTTTCACCGTCTCGGCGAATTGCTCCAACCAGGCACTGTCGTGGCGCTGGGTCTTGAGCTGGACGAACACCGTCAGGCCCAGGCCCAGGCGTTCGGGGTCCAGGAGGGCGACGCGGCCGAGGATATAGCCATCCTCTTCCAGGCGCTTGACCCGCTTCCAGCAGGGGGTGGTGGACAGGTTGACGGCTTCGGCCAAATCCTTGAGCGAGAGCGACGCGTCGCGCTGGAGCAGGGTGAGGATGTGCTGGTCGAAACTGTCCATGGAAACCCGCTGGCGGTCAGTAAAATATTCCCCAGATTACCCCAACGATAGAAAAAATACCCGCCACCACGGGCGTTGTGGCGGCAGGTGATTGTGCGATAGTTGCGCACTTACATCTGCCAAATGGGCCTGACCATGTCCGACAAGCCGCGCAATTTCGCCACCCGTACCATTCACGCCGGTGAGCAGTTCAGTGTCGCCGACAACGCGATCTTCCCGCCTATCTACACCGCCAGCTCGTATATCAAGCGCAGCCTCGATGACAACCCGGAATACGCCTACAGCCGGGTGGGCAACCCGACCCGGCATGCCTATGAAAGTTGTGTCGCGGCACTTGAAGAGGGTGTGGGCGCGGTGGCGTGTGCCTCCGGTGTAAACGCCACCGCCACGGTGCTCGAGCTGCTCCCCAAGGACGCTCATGTGGTGGTGATGAACGGTGTGTACGGCGGCACCTTCCGCATTCTTGAAGACTACCGAGCACGCACCTCGGGCCTTACCACCACCTATGTCGACCTCAACGATGTGACGGCCGTAGCGGCGGCGATCAAACCCGAAACCCAGCTGATCTGGATCGAGTCGCCGACCAACCCATTGCTGCACCTGGTCGACATCAAGGCGGTCTGCGACCTGGCTCGGGCGCGGGGTATTCTCACCTGCATCGACAACACCTTCTGCTCGCCGTGGAACCAGCGGCCGATCACCCTGGGTGTGGACCTGGTGATGCATTCGGCCAGCAAATACATTGGCGGCCACTCCGACCTGACCGGCGGCGTGGTGGTGGCTGCCAACGATGACTTGCTGGGGCGCTTGCGCAAGATCAGCATGGCCGTGGGGGCGATCCAGGGCCCGTTCGACTGTTACCTGGCCTTGCGCGGCCTGAAAACCCTCGACGTGCGCATGGAGCGTCAGTGTGCCAATGCCCTGCAGGTGGCACGCTTCCTGGAAAGCCATCCGCAGATCGAGCAGGTGTATTACCCGGGGCTGGAAAGCCACCCGCAGCACGCACTGTGCAAGCGCCAGATGCGCGCTGGCGGAGCGGTGGTGGCAATGAAGGTCAGGAACGGTGATCGGGCGGCGCTCAATCGCCTGGTGGAGGCCTTGCAGATATTTGTCCTGGCCGACTCGTTGGGGGGTGTGGAGAGCATGATCAACCACTCCTGGAGCATGTCGCACAATTCACTGAGCCCGGAGCAGAAGGGGCTGATGGGCATCAGTGAGAGCGTGTTGCGGCTGTCGATCGGGATCGAGGATTACCGGGACCTGATCGAAGACCTGGACCGGGCCTTGAACGCATCGGCTGGCATGTAACGGTTGCAGGCCCTGTCGCCAGCGAGCCGGCTTGCCGGCGACAGGGCGGTTGATTCAGCAGAAAGCCATCAGGATTTCGGCGGATGGATGATTCGCTCGATCTTGTCCTTGATCAGCAGGCGCTCCTTGCGCAGGCGGTTGACGGCATCGTCGTTGGTGCCATTGCCTTCGGCGGCCACCACCTCCTTGTCTTTGGCGTTGTATTCCTTGTGCAGGGCATGCAGCGTCGGGTCCTTGTCTATCCGTGCCTGGAATGCATCGGCGGTAACGTGCAAGTCAGCGAGCAGATCATGCGGAACTGGCATTTCTTCACCTCTGTCAGGGTTGTCAGTAAGGTCCTGACCTTTGAGGATAGCCGCCTTTGCGCGGCTAGGGGACTGGGGTAGGCTGTCGCTTCTCCCAACGCCTGGAACCTGTGCCATGCCTCACCTGAACCTGGAATACAGCGACAACCTGCGCGAGCTCAATGTCGAGGTACTGCTGCTGCGCCTGAATCACGCCCTGGTCGGCAGCGGCCAGTTCGCCGATGAGGCAGACATCAAAAGCCGGGCCCAGGCGTTCGCCCATTACCGGGTGGGCACTGCGCCAGCCGAGCGGGCGTTCGCCCATGTGCGCCTGGCCATCCTCAGCGGGCGCCCGGCGGAGGTAAAGAAACAATTGTCCGCCAGCTTGCTGGAGGTACTGCATGAGGCCATACCGGCGCAGGCTGGCCTAGACCTGCAATTGTGTGTGGAAGTGCTGGATATCGACCGCGAGCCTTACGCCAAGCATCGCTTGCCAGGCTGACCGGCAGCGCGAGCTACCCGGCGGCCGGCGCGGATGTCAGTCAGGTTTCACCCGCAGTGCCCGCGCCGTATATACTGCGCGCCAATGTTTGTGGGAGAGCCTCGTGGCCATCGAAATACACTGGATCCGTGACGACCAGACCCTGGCCGAACTCTGCCAGAGGTGGCGCACACTGCCCTTCGTGGCGCTCGACACCGAATTCATGCGGGTCGACACCTTTTATCCGAAAGCTGGCCTGATCCAGATCGGTGACGGCGAGCGCGCTTTTCTCATCGACCCGTTGCTGATCGGCAACTGGCAGCCTTTGGCCGACCTGCTGGAAGACAGCGGTGTGGTCAAGGTGCTGCACGCCTGCAGCGAAGATCTCGAAGTGCTGCTGCGCCTGACCGGCAAGCTGCCGCAGCCACTGTTCGACACGCAGTTGGCCGCAGGCTACCTGAACCTGGGCTTCTCCATGGGCTATTCGCGCCTGGTTCAGGAAGTGCTGGGCCTTGAACTGCCCAAGGGTGAGACCCGCTCGGACTGGCTGCAGCGCCCGCTGTCGGACACCCAGATCAGCTACGCAGCCGAAGATGCGGTGCACCTGGCCGAACTGTTTGCCGCCCTGCGCCCACGTCTGTCGGACGACAAGTACGCGTGGGTGCTGGAAGACGGTGCCGAACTGGTCGCGGCCTTGCGCCGCGAGGTCGAGCCCGAAACCCTGTACCGCGATGTGAAGCTGGCCTGGAAGCTGGGCCGCCAGCAACTGGCGGTGCTGCGTGAACTGTGCGCCTGGCGCGAGCGTGAAGCACGCAGCCGCGATGTGCCACGCAACCGCATTCTCAAGGAGCACTCGCTGTGGCCGATGGCCAAGAACCAGCCGGACAACCTGTCGGCCCTGGCCAAGATCGACGACATGCATCCGCGCACCATCCGCCAGGATGGCGCCTGCCTGGTCGAGCTGATCAAACGTGCCGCCAGCCTGCCGCCTGAGCAATGGCCGGCGACGCTGCCCGAACCGCTTCCGATCGAAGCGGCCGGCGTCCTCAAGCGCCTGCGCGCCATCGGCCAGGCCGAAGGCGAGCGTCTGGGCATTGCCCCGGAGTTGATGCTGCGCAAAAAGGCCCTGGAAGCCTTGCTCAAGAGCGGCTACCCCAATGGCCCCTATCAACTGCCCGATTCGCTGCGCGGCTGGCGCCGTGAGCGGATGGGCCAGGCCCTGCTGGACGAACTGGCGGGCGCCGGAGAAACCCGATGAAACGTATCTGCTCGATCTACAAGAGCCCGCGCAAGAACGAAATGTACCTCTACGTACTCAAGGCCGAGGGCCTGGAGCGCGTGCCCGAGGCGCTGCTGCCGTTCTTCGGCACGCCCGTACATGCCTTCGACCTGGTGCTGAGCCCCGAGCGCAAGCTCGCCCGTGAGGACATCGCCAAGGTGCTGGACAATCTTGATAACCAGGGTTACCACCTGCAGATGCCACCGGCCGAGGACGAGTACATCGAACATTTGCCGGAAGAGCTTCTGCGCCGTAACGACCCGGTCTGATCCGGCCACGATCCCTCCACACCCTCAGGTGGCCCGCATGCCGGGCCGCCTTCGTTGTCTGCCAAGGTTGTCACTTTGATGCGCGTTCTGATCGCTGAGCAGGATCATGCCAATTATGCCCGGCTGCTGGCTGGCGCGGCCCCGGACCTGGAAATCCTGACCAGCGGCGATTCCGCCGAGCTGGCCTTGCAGGCACCCCAGTGTGCGGTCTGGCTGGGCCAGCCAGACTTGCTGGCAAGCCTGCTGCGCCAAGGCCACAAGCCGGCCTGGATGCAATCGACCTGGGCCGGCATCACGCCCTTGCTGGCCGATGGCCTGCCGCGTGATTACCGCCTGACCCGTGCGATCGGCATCTTTGGCCAAGTGATGGCCGAGTACATGCTCACCTACATGCTGGGGCACGAGCGCGAAGTGCTGTCTCGCCTGGTGAGCCAGGTAGAGCGCCGGTGGGACGACCGCCCGGGGGGGACGCTCGAAGGGCGCAAGGTGCTGATCGTGGGCACCGGTGATATCGGCCAGCGTGTAGCCGAATGCCTCTTGCCGTTTGGCGTGACCCTGTATGGCATCGCCAGCACGCCCCGCGAGCAGGCGCCGTTCGTCGAGGTCGCCGGGTTGGCTGATTTGCCGCGGATGGTCGGGCAGGCCGATTACGTGCTCAACCTGTTGCCGGATACGCCGGCAACCCATGATCTTTATGATGCCGCACTGTTCAAGTGTTTCCAGCCCAGCGCGCTGTTCATCAATGCCGGGCGTGGTGTGGCGGTGGTCGATGCCGACCTGGTCCAGGCGCTGAAGCAGGGCGATCTGGCGGGCGCGGTGATCGATGTGTGCCGGCAGGAGCCGTTGCCGCAGCGTCACCCGTTCTGGACCGCGTGGGGGTTGTTGCTGACCGGGCACAGCTCGGCACCGACTTCGCCAGCGGCGATGGTACGGTTGTTTGTCGAGAACGTGCGGCACTACCAGGCAGGGCAAGGTTTGCGTGGCGAAGTGGATTTCGCGCGGGGCTATTGAACTGCAGCCATAGGGCACTGACAGGCGGTCTGGCATTGCCCAAGGCCAGGCTCTAGACTGGCGCCGCCATGGCGCCACGCTCAAAACCACAGAACAAAGCCGTATGCGCCGCAATTTGCCTGGAGCCTCCAGCGTGAAGCTTGGCGCAGGCCCAATGCAGGAAACCCGTGTGATGATCGCTGAAAGCGCGCCGTTCTGGCGGCGCAAGACCCTCGAACAACTCGACCCGCAAGAGTGGGAATCGTTGTGTGACGGCTGTGGCCTTTGCTGCCTGCAAAAGCTTGAGGACGAGGACGACAACAGCGTCTATTACACCCGTATCGCCTGCAAGCTGCTGGACATGAACACCTGCCAGTGCAGCGATTACCCCAACCGTTTCGCCCAGGTGCCCGATTGTATTCAGCTCACCCCGGGCAAGGCTGACCAGTTCAAGTGGCTGCCGAGCACCTGCGGGTATCGCCTGGTCAGCGAGGGCAAGGACCTGCCGGCCTGGCACCACCTGGTCTGTGGCGACCGCACCCAGGTGCATGAACAGCGCATTTCCCAGTCCGGGCGTATGCTCAGGGAGCAGGATGTGGACGAAGACGACTGGGAAGACCACCTGATTTTTCGCGCCAGCTGAGCGGCACCCTCCGTCGCCTCTGGGGAACAAGGAGTTTCTGTATGCGTTGCCAGCTGTTGCTCCTGCTGGGCCTTATGGCCTGCTCGCCGGCCTGGGCGAAGAAAGTCGACCTCGACTATCAGGTGCGGCTGCTGCCTGCCAATGGCCAGGCCGAAGTGCGCCTGACCCTGGCAGACGGCAGTGCCGTGCGTAGCCTGGACTTCGACCTGGGCAAGCAGGGGGCGTACAGCGGCTTCCAGGCGGACGGCCAGTGGCAGGTGCAGGGGGAGCGCGGCGTGTGGCACCCGGCGGCGGGCAAGACCAGCCTCAGCTACCGGGTCAAGCTGGACCAGAAGGTGCGCAGCGGCGCCTATTCCTCACGCATCACGCCCCACTGGGCGTTGTTCCTGGGTGACCAGTTGGTGCCACCGGCACGCCTCGACCAGCAAGACGGCACCGAACTGGTGGCGCGCCTGTCGGTCGACCTGCCTGAGGGCTGGAAAAGCATCGAAACCTCCTGGCCGCGTATCGGCAAGGACAAGTTCCGTATCGACAACGTGTCGCGCCTGTTCGATCGCCCGACTGGCTGGATGCTGGCCGGCGACCTTGGCAGCCGACGTGCGCGCCTGGGCGAGACTGACGTGACGGTGGCGGCACCGGTAGGGCAGGGCATGCGCCGCATGGACAGTCTTACCCTGTTGACCTTCGTCTGGCCGCACCTGCAGGCCGTATTCCCCCGCGACCCGGCAAAGTTGCTGCTGGTGGGGGCACGCGATGGCATGTGGCGCGGAGCAATGTCAGCGCGGGGCTCGCTGTACCTGCACAGCGCGCGGCCCATGGTCAGTGAGAGCGGTAACAGCCCGTTGCTGCGTGAACTGGTGCAGCTGTTTGCGCAGATCCGTGTGAGTGCTGACAGCGACTGGCTGGGCCAAAGCCTCAGCGATTATTACGCCAACGAGTTGCTGCGCCGGGCGGGGGGTGTGAGCGATGACCGCTACCAGGTGTGGCAGGCGCGTTTGCAGAAGCAGGGTGCCAAGGTCAGCCAGCTGCGTGGTGAGCGGGCAAGCCCGGCCCAGGTTGCCCGTGGGGTGTTGCTGCTGCAGGCGCTGGACAAGGAAATACGCATCCACACCCAGGCCAAGCGCTCGCTGGATGATGTGACGCAGGCGCTGATGCGCTTGCCGAAGGTGAGCACCGAGGAATTCGTGCAGATCAGTGAGAACGTGCTGGGGCGCCGATCCGAAGTGTTGCAGAGCAAGGCGTTGCGTTAGCGCCAGGCTGGCTCAGCCGGCCCTGTCGCCGGCAAGCCTGCGTCCACTTCTGCCACACCGTTTCAACGGTCAGGGCAGTGCGGGTGGGTGCAGGCTTGCCGGCGACAGGGCCCGTACAAGCCGCTGATCAACTACCCATGAGCGGGTCTTTCCCCGTTACCGTCACCCCCTCCGTCGCCGCCTCGGCACTGCGTTTGAGCGCCTCCAGCTCGGTCGCACTGCGTTCGATGTCCGAGCGCAAACGGTGATATTCCTGTCGATGCTTCTGCCACCAGGCCTTGGTCGAGCAATGCCCACTGACCCCGCGCGCCACCGCAATGCCACCGACCACCATCTGCAGTAGCCCGACCAGCCCGCCGTGGCGCATACCCTTGGTGAACATCAGCGCACCCCCGGCCAGTGAACCGACCCGCTCCAGGCCCTGTACGTTATGGTCCGGTGACGCCGTAGTGGAATGAATATCGAGCATGGCAAGCCCTCCATCTGAAGTGTAAGCAGCTGACCAGAGGCTTGCTGCACACGTTCAGTCGGTTTGCCAGGTGGTCACATGTGCCCAAGCCGGCAGGGCGCTGCGCTATTTGAACTTGGGCCCCGAGCGGGTATTGAGGCCCTTTGCCAAACGGTCGTACAACACCACGTTCACCGTCGCGGCCAGGTTCATGCAGCCTTCGGTGGGGATATAGATGGTTTCTTCGCACCACGCGCGCACGTTCGCATCGAGGCTGCCGTCTTCCGGCCCGAAGATGTAGATGGCGCGATCAGGGTGGGTGTATTCAGGCAAGGGCCGAGCACCTTCCACCAACTCCACTGCAACGGGTGTGCAACCCAGCGGGATGATGCGCTGCAGGTCGTCGATGCCGATCAACGGAATATCGTAGTGCACGCGCTTGGTGTCAGTGACGAAGTCGCGGGCGCGCTCGTAGCGCTTGCCGGTGTAGAACACCGAGTTCACGCCGTAGCAACCCGCTGCGCGCATCACCGAGCCTACGTTCTCTGCAGATTTTGGGTTGAACAGGCCGATGCAACTGTACCGTTTGTTAGCCACGTGCCGGGGCCCTTCGCAAAAAAAGCGCGATTATACGGGCTCGCCGGCGGCAGCGGGGGGCTCTGTCGACAGTCAGTCTTTCTTCAGCAAGCCAGCCAGCCCGGCGAACGGGTTGTGCGTGGCCTTGGCAATGCTCGGGGTGCTGGTGGAGCCTTCGCTGAAGTACTGCTGGTCGGTATAGCGCGAATGCTCGTTGTCGTGGCAGTACAGGCACAGCAGCTCCCAGTTGGAGCCGTCCTGGGGGTTATTGTCGTGGTTGTGGTCCCGGTGATGAACGGTCAGCTCGCTCAGACGCTTGCCGGCGAACTCACGGGCGCAACGGCCGCACACGTGCGGGTACATTCTCAAGGCTTTGTCGCGGTAGCCCATCTCTTTGTCGCGCTTGGCGTCGGCGAGGATACGGTCGAGGCGGGCGGTGGCGGCGGACGTGGATGCCGAACTCATGGTGTTTCCTTTGTTCTGATCAGGCAGGTAACGGTTATGCCAATGAGTCTAGCGCGCTTGCAGGGCAAGCGGACAGGCGAAAACGCGTATTAAGGCGTAGCCTGTAGAAATGTTCAGACAGGAGGTTGCTGATGTTTCGTGCGATCCTCGCCGCGCTGCTTTTAGCCGGCCTGCCCTGGGTGCAGGCCGCCGGCACGCCGCCACGTATCACCACACCGGTGCCGGGAGCACCTGGCACAGCAACGCCCACACCGTACCCTCAGATTACCCCCAGCACTGCCCCCAAGGCCTATGACAGGCAGCCCGGCGCGCCGCTGTTGCCGCCCATTCCGCTGCCAGGGCCGCCGAAGGATCAGCCACTGCCTGGGTTGCGCACCGAACCTGACAAGCCGGCTGCGAAGGATAATTAAAGCGCCAGGCGCTGCCCGTCCTGCATCCGTAGGCGTTTCGACAAGGCTACGGCCAATGCGCGGATGATCCGCGCGGCGATGCGTGGGGCTTCGTTGAGCATCTTTTCCAGCGAATCCTTGCCCAAGGTCAGCAGCAGGCAGTCGCTGGCAGCCATGCAACTGGCCGAGCGGCGCTCGCCGTCGAGCACGGCCATTTCGCCGAAAGCGCGGCCACTGCGCAGCGTGGCGATCTCCACTTGGGCACCGTGGGCGTCGGTCTTGCGCACTGAAACCACCCCCCGGTGCAGGATGCACATGAAGGTGCCGGCATCGCCTTCGTTGAAGATGGTTTCGCCTTCGACCAGGGTGGCGAGGCTGAAGTAGCCTGCGGCGGTATGGAAGTCACCGGGCTGCAAGGTATCGAACAGGTCGCAGTCCATGAGCATGTCGCGGATTTCGGCGCTGAGATGGGTCTGGTCGGGCATGTGTCGTTCTTCTTGGCGGGTGTTGTCCGAAAGTTCTGAGGCCGCCCTGATCGTCGGCTTGCCGGCAATCAGGGCCATTGGCCCTCGAAGCTATGACAACGAAAAGCGCGTTTTAAACCACGCCCAGCTCATTGAAGACGAACGCATACTCCAGTGCCACGTCTCGCAACCCCTGGTAGCGCCCGCTCATACCGCCGTGGCCGGCTCCCATCTCGGTCTTGAGCAGCAGCAGGTTGCTGTCGGTCTTGAGTGTACGCAGGCGCGCCACCCACTTGGCTGCCTCCCAATACTGCACGCGGCTGTCGTTATAGCCAGCGACCACCAGCATGGCCGGGTAGGCCTGGGCGCTGACATTCTCGTAGGGCGCGTAGGCCTTGATCCGCTCGTACACCTGTGGCTCTTGCGGGTTGCCCCATTCGTCGTACTCGGTGACGGTCAATGGCAGGTCGGGGTCGAGCATGGTGTTGAGCACGTCGACGAACGGCACTTCGGCGATGGCGCAGCGGAACAGCTCCGGGCGCAGGTTGAGCACGGCACCGATCAGCAGGCCACCGGCGCTGCCGCCACTGATGGCCAGGCGGTCGGAGGCTGTCACGCCCTGGGCGATCAGGTGCTCGGCGCACGCGATGAAGTCGCTGAAGCTGTTGGGCTTGTGCTCCTGCTTGCCGGCGCGATACCAGGCTTCACCCAGCTCGCCGCCACCGCGCACATGGGCGATGGCAAAGGCCACACCGCGTTGCAGCAGGCTCAGGCGGGCATGCGAGAACCACGGGTCGAGGCTCTCACCGTAGGCACCGTAACCGTACAGGTACAGAGGTACCGTCTTGCCCTGGTCTTGTTTGCGGCGTACCAGGCTGATCGGCACCTGGGTGCCATCGGCGGCGGTGGCCCACAGGCGTTCGCTGACGTAGTCATCGGCATCGAAATCGCCCAGCACCGGGGTTTGCTTGAGCACCGCCTGCGCGCCCGTGGCCAGGTCCAGCTGACGCACCTGGGCCGGGCGGTTGAGCGCCTCGTAGCGCAGGCGGATGCGCGTGCTGGCGAACTCCAGGCTGTCCTGCACGTACAGGCTATAGGCCGCGTCAGGCAGTTCGACGCGGTAGGCCGGCGTGCCTTGAGGGCGCACTTCGATGATCGGCAGCCCGCCTTCACGCAGGCTCAAGGTGAGGGCGCTGGCGTTGAGGCTCAGGCCTTCGAGCATGACCTCGTCGCGGTGTGGTACCAGCACCTGCCATTGCTCACGGGTGGGCACTTGGTCTGCCGCTGCCTGGTACAGGGCGAAGTTGATACCGTCCTGATTGCTGCGGATGAACCATCGCCACTGGCCATCGAGCTGGCCGTGGTCGGGGAAGTACTCGTGGCCCTCGGCGCGCGGTGCCAGGCAGGTGAATGCCGCCCGCGGCGTTTCAGCGTCCAGCACCCAGGCCTCGCTGGTGGTCTTGCTGTTGAGCAGCAAAACCAGCTGGCGCTCGGAGCTGGCGCGGTAACAGTGCAGGAAAAAACGCCCGTCCGACTCTTCGAATACGGTCTGCGCGCCGGTTTCGCCCAGCGTGTGACGGCGCAGCCGCCACGGGCGGTGGGTATCGTCCAGTTCGGCGAAGAACAGCGTCTGGCTGTCATTGGCCCAGGTCAGGCTGCCGTCGCAGTCGTCGAAGGGCAGGGCGGTCAGGTTGCCGCTGGCCAGGTCCTTGACGTACAGGGTGTAGACTTCGTCGCCGCTGGTGTCGAGGCTGTAGGCCAGCAGGCGGTGATCGGGGCTGACGCTGAAGCCGCCAAGGGCCAGAAAGCCGCCGTTGGCCAGGGCGTTGGGGTCGAGCAGCAGCTGTTCCTGGCTTTCGTCCACTGTGTTGCCGTCATCGGCAGGCCGTGGGCAGCGATAGTGGCGCGGGTACTCATCGCCCGCTGTGGTGCGGGTGTAATACAGGTACGGGCCCCAGGGGGAGGGCAATGACAGGTCAGTTTCCAGGATACGGCCCTTGATCTCTTCGAACAGCTGTTCGCGCAGGGGCGCCTGGTCGGCCAGGCAGGCTTGCTGGTAGGCGTTTTCGGCCTGCAGGTACTCAAGCACCTCAGGGGTGTCGCGCTGTTGCAACCAGGCGTAAGGGTCGGCGGCCTGGTCTTGGCGGGCGATGGGGGGCTGGAGCGCGTTGGGCATCGGGGATCTCTTGGCTGGGGGGGGCGCCTGCGCCCGGAAAAGTGTTTATCATAGGCAACTCTTTGCCTGGCTTGCACGATCACCATGACCGAGAACGACTATACCCTCGCCTGGGGCCTTTACGCTGTTGCTGCCCTGGGTTGTCTCTGGGTGGGTTTCAAACTCACTGGCTGGATGTGGCGCTGGCTGCGCGAGCCGCTGCGGGTGATCCTCGCGGTCCTGTTATTGACCCCGACCGTCGTTGACCCCGGTAAGGATGCCATGGCCCCGGCCATCGCCATCACTGCCCTGGACGTTGCCTTCAAGGTGGGCAACAACGCCTGGCGCGCGGTATCGGATTTTGCCATGTACGGCCTGATCGCCTTTGGCCTGTACCTGGCCTTCGTGCTGCTGCGCTGGCCGCTGGAAAAGCGTGCCCGCGAGCGTCGCGAGCAGCAGGAGGCCGCGGCCAAGCGCCTGGCTGCCGAGGACGACCAAGTGGGCGTCGGGGCACCGCTGGCCGCCGAACGCGGTGACCGTTACCGTAATGACCCACCGCCTGCCGCGGCTTCTGGTGGCCGGGTCGAGCCACGTCTGTAAGTGGAGGCAGCACCATGTGCGAACTGCTGGGCATGAGCGCCAACGTTCCCACCGACATCGTCTTCAGCTTCACCGGCCTGATGCAGCGTGGCGGCCGCACCGGCCCGCACCGTGACGGTTGGGGCATCGGCTTCTACGAAGGTCGCGGCCTGCGACTGTTCCAGGACCCGGCAGCGAGCAGCGAGTCGGAAGTCGCCAACCTGGTGCAGCGTTATCCGATCAAGAGCGAAGTGGTCATCGGCCATATCCGCCAGGCCAATGTGGGCCAGGTGTGCCTGTCCAATACGCACCCGTTCGTGCGCGAAATGTGGGGCCGTAACTGGTGCTTCGCCCACAACGGCCAGCTAGGGGCGTTCCAGGGTGAGGCAACCTTCTACCGGCCAGTGGGTGACACCGACAGCGAAGCCGCCTTTTGCGACTTGCTCAACCGCATCCGTGCCGCTTTCCCTGAGCCGGTCGCGGTGGAACAGCTGCTGCCGGTGTTGGTCGAAGCCTGTGCCGAGTACCGCGGCAAGGGCGTGTTCAACTGCCTGCTCAGCAATGGTGACTGGCTGTTCTGTTTCTGTTCGACCAAGCTGGTACACATTACCCGTCGCGCCCCCTTTGGCGCGGCGCGGTTGAAGGATGTCGACCTGATCGTCGACTTTCACACCCAAACCACCCCCAATGACGTGGTCACGGTGATTGCTACCGAGGCCTTGACCGAGAACGAGACCTGGCGGCGCTACGAACCGGGCCAATGGGGCCTGTGGCGGCACGGAGAGTGCGTTACGCAAGGCCAGAGCTAAGGACGCTGCATGTTCAGAAGTTACCTGCGGTTGCTGCTGTTCACCTTCGGCCTGCTGGCCGGTATCCAGGTGCCTGGGCTGGTCAAGGACTACAGCCAGCGGGTCGAGGCGCACCTGTTCGAATCGCGCCAGGCACTCGATGGCTTCAAACAGACCGCCGAACGTTTCTTCAAGGGCGATCTGCAGGCGCTGGTGCGGCATTACCGCAGCAGTGACGATGTGGTGTTCAACAGCGATGCCAACAGCATCGAAAGCCTGCTGATCCGCAACCAGATGCTCGAGAACGAATGGCAGGCCTTGCAAGGCTCCTGGGTCAGCCGCACCTGGCATGTGCTGGTGCAGCCTGATCCGCAGATGCGCGACGAGACGCTCAAGGGGTACAGCTATCAGATTTTGCTGGTGCCGGAGGCGATTGGCTGGGGCGTGGGGGCAGGGTTTGTGCTGGCGTTTGTCGTCGAAAGCCTGTTGCTGGGAATTGGCTGGGTGATTCTCGGTGGGCGGCGCAAGGCGGTTAAAGAGAGTTGGCGTTGATCCATAGCACTTCCAGATTTACATCAAAAACTAACATGCTGATAAGTACATTAAATTGCCCTTTTACAACGAAGCACGGCGCCACTTATCATCATAAGTCAAAATTTCTTTCTTTTTAATTTTCCAATCTTCGCCTTTACGCACCAGATAAATTCTAGAGCAAGTCTCAGCTCCCTTGACTTGCTGAACTTGAACAACGATTTCATCTGTATTTTTACTTACCACTTCGAATTTATCAGACTCAGGATCATAAGTTGCCGGCCTTACACACCCTAAATCTATGAGCCGGCCGTAATTTGATTTATCTTTAATTGCATATTCATCGAGAATATTTTCCAGCTTCTTAGTGTACTCACGATTCAATTCAGAGTTTTCCACTCCTTGACTAACAAGCTCCTTCCGTCGCTCAAAAAAATCCACCTCCCAGAAATTCATTTTTTGCAAAAACTTAGCGAATTCAGCCGGCATATCTTCGATATTGATCTTATTGGTCATAATTAGTTCCAAAAAATACCACGATAACTAGCCAATTATATGACCTGCATCAGCATCTGGATGTCCCATCATTCGAGCCCAAGCCCTTGATGTCCCATTAGTGGCTGCCCCCCCTTTTTCACATCATTCAATGTGAGAGTAGCTATTGCCTTCAAGGGTTGCCCTGCGGGCCCTCGCACGACATTTGTATTGACACACCTTCACTCAGGCGAATCGCTTTGTCGTACTCGTAACGAATGAACGTAAGTGCTCCATGAACCCCACATTCAAAGCGCTTACCTGATGCCCGATGCTGTGCTCCCGATTTCCTTCTGGAGCCAGCCCTGCATGATGCGC
>NZ_JBIVGS010000023.1:0-58774 GCF_044748785.1 Pseudomonas sp. NPDC089743 | reverse complement strand
ACTACGAAGCCTTGCTGCCATGGAACTGCTCGCCAGAGATACCACGGTAAGCTGAGGCCCTATCTTTTAGAAGGTGGGGTTCATGGATCGCACTCGAACAACCAGTTCTTTCTCCCGATGACAAACGGGCGGATCGCACGTTCGGCTGCGTTGTTGTCCATCGGCAAGTAGCCGTGCTCGACGTAGCGTTCCAATTTGCTCCAGTTGCTGGCCAAGTAACCGATGGCCTTGCCCAAGGCATTCTGCGTCGTGACCTGAGGTTGCGTTTTCTCTACCCAGTTTTTCAGCTGAGTCAGCAATGGCAGGCTGCGCTTCATGCGGGCAACCTTACGATCTTCGTCGTCACTGTCCTTCAAGTCGCGCTCGACGCCATAGAGCTTATTGATCAGATTCAATGCGATGTCAGCGCGTCCTGTTTTGCCCTTGGGCTGTACTTTCTGCGCTTCGACGAACTTGCGGCGCGCGTGCGCCCAGCAGCCCAATCGCTCCAGTCCGTCCTGTGCAGCCAGCGCGTTGTAACCGGCGTAGTCGTCGGTCATGACATAGCCGCGATAGCCGTCCAGCAGGCGCACCGGCACCTCCTGCGCTCGGCTGGTGGCGTAGTCGAAAAGGATCACCGGGCGATCAGGTGGGCCGCCGGTTTGTACCCACATCCAGGATTGGCTGCTGGGCTCACGCCCCGGCTCTTTCAACACCTGCACACGTGTTTCATCACAGTGGATGATCCGACTGTACAACAGGCTTTCGCGCATCAGATTCAGCAGCGGCTGAAAGTGCTCGCTGCATTGAATCACCCAGCGTGCCAGGGTTTGGCGCGGGATATCGATACCGTGCCGCCCCAGCACTTTTTCGAAGCGGTGAAGCGGCAAGCCGTCTACGTATTTGGTGGTCAGCAGCATGGCCAGCACACTCGGGCTGGTCATGCTTTTCTCGATCATCTGGGCGGGCTTGTCCGCGGTTACGGGCACTGACTCGCAGTCCCGGCAGCCGTACACCTTGCGAACATGCTTGATGACGCGAATCTGCATCGGGACGATTTCAAGCTGTTCGCTGACTTCTTCACCGATGGCATGTTTGCGGCAGCCACAAGCGCAGGTCAGTTCATGCTCGGGCAGTTCGTGGACAACTTCGATACGCGGCAAATCAGCCGGCAGCGGCTTGCGCTTGCCACGGCGTTTGGTCGGCGCAACGACTTCCTCGTCGCCAGCCTCATCCAAGGACTCGGCAAGGCTTTCCGCTTCGTCGAAGAGTGGCAATTGTGGTGTCGCCGCATCGCCTGTTTGCTCGGTCTTGCGCCCGAACAAGCGCTGGCGCAACAGCGCAACTTCCTCTTCGAGATGAACGATCTTGCCCTTGTCGGACGCGCGCTCGTTGATCATCTGCTCAAGCAGTTGCTTGAGCAGAACAGGATCGTCAGGGAGGTTTTCGGGCATGGAAATCATGCCGCGGATTATACCGAATCAGGCGACGTATCGAGGCGTCAAAACCTGATGCGGACGGTTGCGCCAGAGGTCGAAGCCATCGAGTAGCCAGTTCAGTTCCTGAACGGTCAGGACAATGGCGACGTCAGTCGGATCGGGTGAAGTTTTGAAACGTTCGGACTCCAGGCGTTTGAGCCAGAGGCAGAAGCCGTTGCGTTCCCAATACAGGATCTTCACGCGGTTGCGCGGCTTGTTGAGGAAGACGAAAAGCACTGGGTCGAACACCGCCACCTTGATATCGAGTTCGACCAGCGCGGCCAGGCCATCGATGGATTTTCGAAAGTCGACAGGCTTGGGGTAGAGGTACACTTTTTCGACTTTGGCGTCGGGTCGCATCATGGTCGGCGAGCTCCAGAAAGAAATCGGGAGCACAGCATCGGGGATCAGGTAAGCGCTTTAAATGTGGGGTTCATGGAGCGCTTACGTTCAATTGACCAAGTAGCTTGCACTATCCAAATTGCGGATGACTAGAAGATAGCTAACAGCTATATGCGAGTTTGACTTTAATCCCGGCGGACGTAGCAAAAAGTCCTAAAATCCGTTGGTTTTGTTTAAGTCCTTAATCCTGAGTGTCAACTAAATTTCGAGACTTCACTGTTGCACGGCGAGGTGGCCGTTTAATCCCTAAAAGTTGGGGCTTTCAGGTGCTGGAACTGCTTTGTTTTGGCCTACCTCAGTCCCAATGCTAGAACTTGAGAAAGTTACTAAGTAACGGCCTAGATCTCCGGGGTCTCGTGCGAAATTAACAGCGCCGCCCTCTGTGTTCCACTTGTAGGCGTCAGCCTCATACGAAGCGCCCGACTGTAGTTTTACCCATTGAGTAGCACTTGTGGCAGGCTTGCCGAGTTTGTCCGTGAGCATCTCTTTTACTAGATACAAGTTATTAGCATTACCGGTCAACACTAGCTGAGTGACAGTGCCATCATTCACCGTGGCGAACAATTTATAGCCCGGCGAAATTGGCAAATACGGCAGTCCTCGCACCTCAAATTCCCCCGCTTTGTTGGTAGCAACCCGGCAAGGCTCGTCAGGGCGTTCATCCCCTGCTGCACATTCTGGCACCTCGGCTATGAAATTGCCCTGCAGGTCAACACCCAAGAACGCGCTCGGTGCGATAACTTGGTCAACAACCTGCGTGGACTGAGCCCATACAGATGCGGAAGCAAACACGGCCGCAAGAACGACCGATTGAGAAATATACGGCATGGACGATCCCTGTGAGCCAAAATGGCTTTCCCTGAGAGGAATTCGTATTTTGCCCCGCCGGCGATGACAGAACAACTGCCAAAAGCGTGAACGACGTCTTACCGGCACACTCCCATCCCATTCCCGTCTAGAATTGCGCCATCAATCGTCAACCATCAGCCACGAGAAGCGTTCAACCCTATGACAATCCTGGTAACCGGCGGCGCCGGCTTCATTGGTGCGAATTTCGTGCTGGACTGGGTAAGCCAGTCCAGCGAGACCATCGTCAACCTGGACAAGCTGACCTACGCCGGCAACTTGCAGAGCCTGGCCAGCCTGGAGGGCAACCCTCAGCATGTGTTCGTGCACGGCGATATCGGTGATGGCCCGCTCGTGCAACGCCTGCTGGCCGAGCATAAGCCGCGTGCAGTGCTCAACTTCGCCGCGGAGTCGCACGTCGACCGCTCTATCCATGGCCCGCAGGCCTTCGTTGAAACCAACGTTGTAGGCACGTTCCAGCTGCTGGAGGCTGTGCGTGGTTATTGGCAGGGCCTGGATGAGGAAGCGCGCGCGGCCTTCCGCTTCCTTCATGTTTCAACCGATGAGGTCTATGGCTCGCTGAAAGCCGGTGAGCCTGCCTTCACCGAAACCCATCAGTACCAGCCCAACAGCCCGTACTCCGCAAGCAAGGCGGCCAGCGACCACTTGGTGCGTTCCTATCACCACACCTACGGGCTGCCGGTGCTGACCACCAATTGCTCGAACAATTACGGCCCACTGCATTTCCCCGAAAAGCTGATCCCGCTGATCATCGTCAACGCCCTGGCCGGGAAGGCGCTGCCCGTGTACGGCGATGGTCAGCAAATTCGCGACTGGCTTTACGTCAAGGACCATTGCAGCGCCATCCGCCGTGTGCTGGAAGCAGGGCAGGTGGGTGAGGTGTACAACGTAGGTGGCTGGAATGAGATGCCCAACTTGGACATCGTCCACCGTGTGTGTGCGCTGCTCGATGAGCTCCGCCCGCGGACCGATGGGCAGCCCTATGCCAGCCAGATCAGCTTTGTCACCGACCGCCCTGGCCACGACCGCCGCTATGCGATCGATGCCCGCAAGCTGGAGCGTGAGCTGGGTTGGAAGCCGGCCGAAACCTTCGAAACCGGCATTCGTAAAACCGTGCAGTGGTACCTGGATAACCAGGCCTGGGTCGAAGGCGTGCAGTCGGGCAGCTACCGTGAATGGGTCGAGAAGAATTACACCGGGCGCTCGGTGTAAAGGCGCTGAAAGTGGATGGCTACCCTATAATGGCAAAAAGATGGCTGGCAAATAGCCACGGACGCCTGACAGAGATTTACAACCTATGAGCACTATCAACCGCAAAGGCATCATCCTCGCCGGGGGCTCGGGCACACGCCTGCACCCTGCCACGCTGGCGATTTCCAAGCAGTTGCTGCCGGTTTACGACAAGCCGATGATCTATTACCCGCTCACCACGCTGATGCTGGCGGGTATTCGCGACATCCTGATCATCTCTACCCCGCAGGACACGCCGCGCTTCGAGCAGTTGCTAGGGGATGGTCATCAGTGGGGCATCAACATTACTTACGCGGTGCAGCCTTCGCCAGACGGGCTGGCACAGGCCTTCATCATTGGCGAAGACTTCATTGGCAACGACCTTTCAGCGTTGGTGCTGGGCGATAACATCTTCTACGGCCATGACTTCCAGGCCTTGTTGCTCGAAGCCATGGGCCGGCGCGAAGGCGCCAGCGTTTTCGCTTACCACGTGACCGACCCCGAACGGTATGGCGTGGTGGAGTTCGACGGCCAGGGCAAGGCCCTGAGCCTGGAAGAAAAGCCCACACAGCCGAAGTCCAACTACGCCGTGACAGGCCTGTACTTCTACGATCAGGACGTGATCGAGATGGCCAAAGGGCTCAAGCCCTCACCGCGAGGCGAACTGGAGATCACCGACCTCAACCGCTTGTACCTTGAGCGTGAGCAGTTGTCGGTGGAGGTGATGGGGCGTGGGTATGCCTGGCTCGATACCGGCACCCATGATTCCCTCCTTGAAGCCAGCGGTTACATTGCCACCATCGAGCGCCGCCAAGGCTTGAAGGTCGCCTGCCCAGAAGAAGTGGCTTACCGCCAGCGCTGGATTGATGCAGAGCAGTTGGCCAGGCTGGCCGCGCCGCTTACCAAGAACGGCTACGGGCAGTACTTGCAACGGGTGCTGCGCGACACGATCTTCTGACAGTGAACGTTCTGTGCACGCCTGCTGTGGGAGCTTTTACCCGGCAGGCATGCAACATGCTGTGACGTCTAATCTGGTAACCATTCCCCGGCGGCGACCGCTGGGCGAATGGCCTGCGAGCCGCTAGTTTGAGTGGGCAGCCAAGGAGCTTGCTGCATTCAAACTCACCTCACAGGAGTGACCTTCATGCGCAATACCGTTCTCAGTTATCTGCTGATGCCGCTGTTTGCCGGCCTGTCGTTTTCGATCAGCGCGGCGCCTGCTACGGCCACTGTACCGAAGGAACCGGTGCCGATGGTCAGCCAGTTGCCTGCCACCCCAGCCAAGCTCAATCTCAATACAGCCGATGCGCTGACCTTGCAGAAGGAGCTCAATGGTATCGGCAAGGCCAAGGCCGAGGCCATTGTGGCTTATCGGGAGGCCCACGGTGCGTTCACTTCAGTGGATGAATTGTTGGAGATCAAAGGGATTGGCAATGCGCTGATGGAGCGCAATCGGGACAAATTGGCAGTCGAGTAGGGGAGTGGGCCGGGGCGGCGTGTCGCCTGCCCCGGCCTCATCGCTTGCAACCTAGCGGTCTTGCGCATCCTTGGCATCGGCCTCGGCGTTGCGCTCGTGTACCTTCTTCAATTGTTCCTCGGTCAATGGCAGTTTCTTTGCCGTATCGCGCAACATCATCAACCCGCCCACGATCGAGCCAAGGGCTAAGATGAGTATCAGCCAGGCATACCAGGGCATTGTCGTTCTCCTATGCGCTTTGAGGCTTCGCCAGTACCCATTTTGAGCGACCGCGTTGCCCGTTGGTTCAATTATAGGAGGGGTGCTCCGCCGGGCCAATTCTGATGGCCTGTGGCCCCCAAGGCGAGGCGACTTCGTTTACAATGCGCGCCGTTTACGAATTACCAAGAGACCCCACCATGTCCGCCTGCCAGACGCCCCTGATCGTCGCCCTGGATTTCCCCACCCGTGACGCCGCCCTGAAGCTGGCTGACCAACTCGACCCCGCACTGTGCCGGGTAAAGGTTGGCAAGGAGCTGTTCACCAGCAGCGCTTCGGGCATTGTCGAAACCCTCTGCGCGAAAGGCTTCGAGGTGTTCCTCGACCTTAAATTCCATGACATCCCCAACACCACTGCCATGGCCGTTAAAGCCGCGGCCGAAATGGGCGTGTGGATGGTCAACGTGCACTGCTCCGGTGGCCTGCGCATGATGTCGGCCTGCCGCGAAGTCCTGGCCAAGCGTAGCGGCCCCCAGCCCTTGCTGATTGGCGTGACCGTGCTGACCAGCATGGAGCGTGAAGACCTGGCCGGCATCGGCCTGGATGTAGACCCGCAAGAGCAGGTGTTGCGCCTGGCTGCGCTGGCCGAGAAGGCTGGCATGGACGGGTTGGTGTGCTCGGCATTGGAAGCACCGGCGTTGAAAGCTGCACACCCCTCGTTGCAACTGGTGACGCCTGGCATTCGCCCAGCCGGCAGTGCCCAGGATGACCAGCGTCGCATCCTGACCCCGCGCCAGGCACTGGATGCAGGCTCGGACTACCTCGTGATCGGGCGGCCGATCAGCCAGGCGGCAGACCCGGCAGCGGCATTGGCGGCGGTGGTCGCAGAGATTCGCGGCTGAGATAGGAACGAGGGCGGCAATGCCGCTCTCGCTCAAAGAATGGCGATTTGTCACGGTTGCAGGCATCACGCAACTGAAATCGCGTAGGACATAGGGAATGAGCCCTCCGCATGAGTATGTTAGATGTCAGTTGATGTTTCGGATCAGAGCCCGGTTCAGCGCTTTGGAAGCCTGATTGGTACTTACCTGCTGCCCGTAGGCTGGTTCATCATTCTTACGGGAATGTTCTGGGCTTGGGACCGCACTGCTTATCACAAGCTTTTTTATATTTTTCTGGCGGCACCAACGCTTGTGATACTGATCAGGCAGCGGCACCTGCTCAAACCGCTGGTTTGCAATCCGCTGTTCTTGGCGTTCCTGGTTTTCAGTGGCTACACCCTTCTGAGCATCGCGTGGTCCGACACTGAAAACTCCACCAGCAGCTTGCTCAAGCGCCCGCTTTATATCGCGATGTTGCTATTGGCCGCAGGTATCATCAGCCTGCGCAGCCCGGAGCAATTGGATCGATGGACGCGCTTGGCCGCTATAGTGGTTGCGGTGGCGGCGGGTGTGTCATTGGTAGTTTTTCTCTACCAAACCCCCGTATTGGCAGGCAGGCGCCTGAATGGCTACGGTGCGTTGTATAACCCGTTGCTGACGGCGCATGTATTCGGCGCCTTCGCTGCATTCTGGCTCGCATCTTGGTTCCAGGCGCGTAGTGCGCTCAGCCCATTGCCTTTGGTTTGCCTCGCCGTGCTGGGAATGGCAATCCTGGCGACCGGGTCCCGCACGCCGTTGATAGGCCTGGCAGCAGCCTTGGGTTGGTTGTTGATCGTCGGTGATCGTCGACGCACCGGGCTGGCATTGACTGTGGTCGGTCTCGTAGCGGTCAGTGTGGTACTGCTCTACCCTGAAGCGATTACCCAGCGTGGTGTCTCGCACCGCCCGGCCATCTGGCTGGACTCACTGCGCCAGATCAGCGAACACCCATGGCTGGGCCACGGCTTCGATTCGCCGATGACAATCATCATTCCGGGCTTGGGCAAGACGCTTGCCGACCCGCATAACATCGAGCTTGGAGTGCTTTACGCGGGTGGGGTCGTTGGCTTGGTGCTGTGGATGGCGCTTTACGCCTTGGCCATGTACTTCTGCTGGGTTTACCGCAAACACCCAGGTGTGATGATTGCGGCAACCTGGCTGATCTTCGGCTTCGCTTCGGGCCTGACCGAAGGCAGTGCCTTCATGTCGCGCCCGAAGGAGCATTGGTTTCTGATCTGGATTCCAATGGCCCTGGTCTATGGCCAATCACTGATCCACTGGAAGCGCAGCCGCTCTGCTTAAGAGCTGACCATCCGCCATATACCGCGCAAGGTCTTGCGGTTCCAGTATTTGAGCGGGATCTCCGATAGGATTTCCCGGCTCAATGCCTTATCGCGGTTGGCATACTTGAGCACCATGGAGTTGCGGAACCTCATGCACACCTGCTCATATTGCGGGTGGTCGCTGAACACTGCAAAGGTGCGCAGCACGTTGTCCACCATGAAGCGGCCGTTCTTGAAGGTGTTGGTCGGGTGGTCGCGGTACTGCGCCAGCACCTCGCCCAGTACGTCGATGAAATAACCGGCACGTGCGATCGACAGTTCGATATACACGTCTTCCAGGCGGATATCGGCATTGAACCCCCCCACTTTTTCCAGCGCCTCACGGCGCAGCATCAGTGTGGCTGCCATTGGCCCTGGCTTGCGGTCGAGGAAAAGGTCGTCGAAGTCCAGGCGGCGGAAGGGCAGGTTGCGATTGCGCTGCTCGCGGGCGCCCATCACGTTGCCGTTCTGGTCGATGGTTTCGATGTTGGCCGAGCAGATGCCTACCTCGGGCTTGCCGTTCATGTACTCCACCTGGGTGGCAATACGATGGGGCAGCATTATGTCGTCTGAACCGAAAGGCACGATCAGGTCGCCCTTGGCGCGTGCAATCGCGTCGTTGAGGGTGCGTGCCAGGCCCTGGTTGGCCTGGAAGCGCAGATCGAAGCCATGCTGTTCCTGAAGCCGCTTGAGCACTGCTGGGCTTTCGTCCTTGGAGCCGTCATCCACCACCAGAAGCTCGATGTTCTTGTAGGTCTGGTTGATGACGCTGTTGATGCTTGCCTCGATGTAGCGCGCGTGGTTGTAGGACGCGATGATCACTGTCACCAACGGTGTGTCAGCAACGCCGTGATTCTTAGAACACATGTGAAATCCCTAGCTTTGAACCGTTTCTTTGAAGCCTTTATGCAGGCTACCCGCTGTTTTTTCTAAAGTGATGGCAATTCAGCATCTTATGCAGGTATAGGCCATTCTAAAGGAAGGGGGTCCCTAGGGATATGGTAGGCATGTTGCGGGCTGATACGTAGTGCGGATCCGGCAATTTGTTCAGAAATTTCCTACGAATCAGAGCTGGTGATGCCTAGCCTGACGAAATACCCTACATGTTCTGTCGACACGCGTCTGATTGTTCCTGGAAACACTGCCCTTTAGGCTTCTTGGGTCGCCGATTTTCAGCGATGCGGGCGTGGAAACCCGGACAATCTTCAAGTGCCTGTCGTAATGACAGCTGTATACGGGAGGCCGTCAGGCCTGCCGGGGTTCCTTGAAGACTCGGTTTTCCACCCCGTGTACAGTTGTCGCCCTTCGTGTGGAAACGGCGGTGGCAACTCCTTTAATCTTCAAGGAATTGCTATGAAAAAAATCGTCCCCGATCCACCCCATCATTTCGACCTTCCCTCCGACAAGACCCTCTCCAGCGCCATCAGCGAGCGCATCGTGCCGATCGATCACGTAGTCATGAACGTCACCCACTATTTGATGCTTGCCTACAACCACTGCCACATGGCCCTTTACGCGGTAGAAGACGAAGCCACCCGGGAGTTGATGGTAAACGGCCTGCGGGCCATGCAGATTGCCTGGGGTCAGTCGGATGCGCTGTCGCTGGCCTTGGAACGTACCAGCAGCCTGCATTAAGAGGGAGTAGAGCAATGACTAAGGACTTGAGCCATGTCACAGCAGGTGTGACCACGTTCTTCCAGGGTGAACACCAGACTCATCCCTTGTTCCGGATCGAGCCGGGAATACCTTGCCAGGATGCCCGTGAGCAGGCTTCGGAGCTGATGGGGTATGTGCGGGAGCTGACCATCATCGGGCTGATGGATGAGAAGCCGATGATGATCTGGGCTTCGCATTACCTGAGCGCCATGGCCAAGGCGCTGATGGATGATGCCGAGTTGGGGATGAAAGGCTGAGGCTGCCTGGCATAGATCTTCGGGCACTCGATTGCCGTCACGCCGCAATACCCACACCAAGCCCAAAAACAAAAAGGGCCGGTACGCGCGCGTACCGGCCCTTTCACATCACGCCAAAGCGACTCAACCAATAACCAGCGGCGGGAACGACTTCACCAGATCATCCAGCGCCTTGATCTGCGCCAGGAACGGCTCCAGCTTATCCAGCGGCAACGCGCTCGGGCCGTCGCACTTGGCCTGGTCCGGGTTCGGGTGGGCTTCCAGGAACAGGCCAGCCAGGCCAACGCCCATGCCGGCACGGGCCAGGTCGACCACCTGTTCGCGGCGGCCACCCGAAGCAGCACCCGAAGGGTCGCGGTTCTGCAGGGCGTGGGTTACGTCGAAAATGATCGGCAGGTCATCGCAGGTGCGCTTCATCACACCAAAGCCCAGCATGTCCACAACCAGGTTGTCGTAGCCCATGCAGGTACCGCGGTCGCACAGGATCAATTGGTCGTTACCCGCTTCCTTGAACTTCTGCACGATGTTCTGCATCTGCGAAGGGCTCAGGAACTGAGGCTTCTTGATGTTCACCGGCTTGCCGGTCTTGGCCAGCGCCACGACCAGGTCGGTCTGGCGGGCCAGGAACGCTGGCAGCTGCAGCACGTCGACCACTTCGGCCACTGGCGCGCACTGGTAGATTTCATGCACGTCGGTGATGATCGGTACGCCGAACTCGGCCTTCACCTTCTCGAAGATGCGCAGGCCTTCTTCCATGCCCGGGCCACGGTAGGAGTGGATCGAGGAACGGTTGGCCTTGTCGAAGCTGGCCTTGAACACGTAAGGAATGCCCAGCTTCTCGGTAACCCGCACGTATTCGGCGCAGGCGGTAAGGGCCAGGTCCTCGGACTCAAGGACGTTGATACCGCCGAACAGCACGAACGGGGCGGTATTGGAACATTCGATGTTCTGGGTGATCTTGATCATTTTCTACTCTATGAAGTCTGGGGTAGCCATGGCGCTCTACCAACGACTTTCGAGTACACCGCTGGTGAAGATTTCGCGGCGCTTCAGGCGCCCGATTTCCTCATGCTTGGCAAGCGCGTACACCCGGTTGAAGGCTGCGCGTTGCACATCAGGGAAGTACTCGGCCAGTGCGCATTCTACCGCAGCATCATAGTCCGCTTCGGTTATATAGCGGTAAATTTCTCGGTAGTAGAAAAAGCCGAACTGAAAGCCCAAGGTTTCGCTCATGTAAGCCGTGGGCCCGGAGAAGCTGTTCTCCAGGTCGATGGCCTGCGCTTTGCCTTCATCCGGAGGAAGCATGACATTGGCCGCCCACAGGTCCATGTGCGTGACACCCTGGCCGTGCAGGGCATGCAGCAGTTCGAAGGCTGCCTCGATCACCTGCTGGACTGCCTCGGGCCTTTGGCGCACTTTTGCCAGGCCATCCTGGTGCCCGCTCAGTAATTCTGTGATGAGGAAAAAATCCTGCATCACGCCGAAGCGGGAGCGGCTGTAGCCATACCCGACCAGCTTTGGCACCCGCGCACCGCGGCGGGCCGCTTCGCGGGTGTTGATCAGCTCTTCGAGGGACCAGTCATACATGCCGTTGCGCTTGGGCCGGCCACGCTGCATGCGCAGCTTTTTTTTCAGCGAATCGAGCTTTTCACGTTTGGTGAACAGCATGCTTTTTGGGCATTCAAGAGGAGCGCTGACCCGCTTGGCACTGGCGCTTTGCTCGATCAGGCGTTCGAAGGCTTGCCGGGTATGCGGGGCAATGGGGGCTTGGAGGTGCAGGGTGGTGTCGCGATGGCGCAGAGTGTGAGGGTATTCGTTTTGCCAGATCTGTGAATCGCCAACCACACCTTCATTCCTCGTAGTATCAAATAGCCATGGATAGTGGATCCAATACTACAGTTTTTTCACATTTTTCGTACAGGTTCTTAACGATACTTAACCTGAAACTGTGCTAAGGGGCCGCGTGAGCGGCCCCTTGTAGTTCAAACCTTCAACACCAGCTTGCCGAAGTTTTCGCCGCTGAACAGCTTGAGCAGGGTTTCTGGGAAGGTCTCCAGCCCCTCGACCACATCCTCCTTGCTCTTGACCTTGCCAGTGGCCAGCCAGCCGGCGATTTCCTGGGCAGCCTTGCCGTACTCTTTGGCGTGGTCCATCACCACGAAACCTTCCATGCGTGCACGGTTCACCAGCAGCGCCAGGTAGTTGGCCGGGCCTTTGACGGCTTCTTTGTTGTTGTATTGGCTGATCGCGCCGCAGATCACGATGCGCGCCTTGAAGTTGATGCGGGTAAGCACAGCGTCGAGGATCTCGCCGCCGACGTTGTCGAAGTACACGTCAACGCCCTTGGGGCATTCGCGCTTCAGGCCGGCCAGCACGTCTTCGGCCTTGTAGTCGATGACGCCGTCGAACCCCAGTTCATCCTTGAGGTACTGGCATTTCTGCGCGCCGCCGGCAATGCCCACCACGCGGCAGCCTTTGATCTTGGCTATCTGGCCGACGATGCTGCCTACGGCGCCGGCGGCACCGGAGATGACCACGGTGTCACCGGCCTTTGGCTGGCCGACGTCGAGCAGGGCGAAGTAGGCGGTCATGCCGGTCATGCCCAGGGCCGAGAGGTAGCGGGGCAGGGGGGCAAGGTTGGGGTCGATCTTGTGCAGGCCCTGGGGCTCGCCGGTGAAGTAGTCCTGCACGCCGAGGGCGCCGCTGACATGGTCGCCGGGTTTGAAGTCGGGGTGGTTGGAGGCCACCACTTCGCCTACGCCCAGGGCGCGCATGACCTGGCCGAGTGCCACGGGTGGGATGTACGACTTGCCTTCATTCATCCAGCCGCGCATGGCCGGGTCCAGCGACAGGTACAGGTTGCGTACCTGGATTTGACCTTCGCCGGGTGCATCGGCAGGGACCGTCTCGAAGGTGAAATCGTCACGGCGCACGGCGCCAGTGGGGCGTTTGGCCAGCAGGAAACGGCGGTTGGTCTGGGTCATGGCGGGGGTCCTTGTGGGCAGGAAGCAGAGGGGTAAATTTAACGTGGTGATGCCAACAGGTCTGCAAAATCACTGGTAAGCATGGTAGCTCAACCGCTGGCTTGATGATGCTGCCCAGTGAGGGAGAAGGCTGACTAGACTTCGACTGCAGAAGTGTGGGGCTGTTGCAGGGCCTTATGGGGGCTGCGCTGGCGAGCGCTGCGCGCTCGATCGCCGGCAAGCGCGGCTCCCACATCTACCTCACATCACATTGAAAATCGCACTCATTATTGGAGCACTCGATGAGCATGACCTTTTCCGGCCAGGTAGCACTGGTCACTGGCGGTGCGGCGGGTATCGGCCGGGCGACGGCGCTGGCATTTGCAGGGGAGGGCCTCAAGGTGGTGGTGGCCGACCTCGACCCGGTCGGTGGTGAGGGCACCGTGGCGTTGATCAACGAGGCTGGTGGGCAGGCCATGTTCGTGGCCTGTGACGTGACCCGTGACGCTGATGTGCGCCGGCTGCATGAGCAGGTCATCCAGGCCTACGGTCGGCTGGACTACGCCTACAACAATGCCGGTATCGAGATCGAGCAGGGGCGCCTGGCCGAGGGCAGCGAGGCAGAGTTCGATGCCATCATGGGCGTCAACGTCAAAGGGGTGTGGCTGTGCATGAAGTACCAGCTGCCGCTGTTGCTGGCCCAGGGTGGCGGGGCGATCGTCAACACCGCCTCGGTGGCAGGCTTGGGTGCGGCGCCTAAGATGAGCATCTATAGCGCGTCCAAGCATGCGGTGATCGGCCTGACCAAATCGGCCGCCATCGAATATGCCAAGAAGGGCATCCGGGTGAATGCGGTGTGCCCGGCGGTGATCGATACCGACATGTTCCGCCGCGCCTACGAGGCGGACCCGCGCAAGGCCGAGTTCGCGGCCGCAATGCACCCGGTGGGGCGCATCGGCAAGGTCGAGGAAATCGCCAGTGCCGTGTTGTACCTGTGCAGTGATGCGGCGGCGTTCACGACCGGGCACAGCCTGACGGTGGATGGCGGGGCCACGGCTATCTGACCTGCAACCAGCACATCGATGTCGTTCATGGGCAAGGGTCCCGCGCTGGGGCCTTGTTTTCGCATGTGTGGCGACCTTCAGCACGCTGATTGCGACACGCTCATAGCTATTTGACACTATTGGCCACTTCAGCCCTTGTGAGTCCCGCGCAATCATTGCCACGCTTGGCCTTTGGCTAATCCTCAGAGCAGGGGGCGGCATATGGAGACGAGCAGGCGGGGTTTTCTGGCCAACCTGGGTATGGCCCGCAAGCTGGGCCTGGGCTTTGCCTTGGTACTGCTGCTGACGTTGGCGGTGGCGGCTATCGGCATTGCTGCGCTGTACAGCGTCGGCCAGCATTTCGGCGGCCTGCGCCAGCTGGGCCAGTTCAATACCGACCTGCTCAAGTTGCGCCAGCATGAACAGGCCTTTGCCCTGCGCTCCGATATCAAGGAGGCAGAGGCTTTGCGCAGCGGCCTGCACAACCTCAGCGAACGTGCCCGCAGCCTGCCGGCTCTGGCGGCGGCCGAAGCGGACCTGGCGGCGTATGGCCAGGCTTTCGAAGCCTTTGTCGAAGCGGTGCAGGCCAAGGAGCTGGCGCTGGACACGGCCAGTTGGTCGGTCTCGAGCGTGGCCAACAACCTTGATGTATTGCAGGCCGGCCTGGCCGATGATGGCACCTACACGCTCAAACAATCACAAGGCCAGCAAGGCGGGGAGTTCCTGGAGCAGGCCGCGCAGGTGGCCCAGGTATCTCGCTTGATGCTGCAGGCCATGGACGAGGCGCGTGTGCGCCTGGACCAGAGCCGCAAGGGCGAGGAAGGTGCAGGCGCAGGGCGCATCGCCCAGACCGTTGAAGCGGCAGGGCTGGTCGAGCAGCTCAAGGCGGCAGTTGGCGATGCGGGCTACCAGAGCGTGCTGGGCGAGGTGCAGGGGCATATCGCCGGCTTCTCGGACAAACTCAATGAATACACCGACCTGCTCGCTAAAGAGCAGGGTATCAAGGCGCAGCTGCAGGCGAGTGCCGAGCAGGCCACGCAGCGGGTCGACCGGGCTTATGCGGCGGACGAGCAAGCGATGCAGGGTGAGCTGACGCGCAATGCCTTGGCCATTGCCTTGGCTACCGGGCTGGCGCTGCTGGTGGGTGTACTGGCGGGGTGGTTGATCACGCGGGCGGTGGTCGGCCCGCTCAAACGGGTGATTGGCCGGGCCCAGCGCATCGCTGCCGGGGAGTTGAGCCTGGACGCGGAAGCTGCGCGCAACGATGAAGTGGGCCAGTTGATGCAGGCGATGCAGCAGATGGCTGCCGGGCTGTCGGGCATCGTCAGCGGCTTGCAGCAAGGCATCGAGCAACTGGCTGGCAGTGCCCAGGCGCTGTCTGCGGTGACGGAGCAGACCAACCGCGAAGTGGGCAGCCAGAAGGAAGAGACCGAGCAAGTGGCTACCGCCATGCAGCAGATGACCGCCACCGTGCACGATGTGGCGCGCAATGCTGAAGAGGCAGCACTGGCGGCGCAGGCTGCTGACGAGAAGGTTGATTCGGGCCAGGTGGTGGTGCGCCAGAGCATGCAGCGGATCGAGCAACTGGCGGCGGCGGCGGAGGCGGCCAGCGCTGGTATCGACAGCCTGAGCGCCGAGATCCACACCATTGGCGATGTGCTGGAAGTGATCAAGAGTGTCGCCGAGCAGACCAACCTGCTGGCGCTCAATGCCGCCATCGAAGCGGCGCGGGCGGGCGAGCAGGGGCGTGGTTTTGCTGTGGTGGCCGATGAGGTGCGGGCGCTGGCGCGGCGTACCCGCCAGTCCACCGAGGAGATCGAGCGGTTGGTTGCCAGCCTGCGCGGCAATGCCCAGCAGTCGGTGGCGCAGATCCGTGGCAGTACCGACCTGGTACGCCTGGCGGTGGCCGATGCGCTGCAAACCGAAAGCGCCTTGGGCAGTATTGCGGCGGCGGTGTCTTTGATTCAGCAGATGAACCAGCAGATTGCTGCGGCGGCAGAGCAGCAGAGCTCGGTGGCTGAGGAGATCAGTCGCAGCGTTACCCAGATCCGTGGGAGTGCCGATCAGGCGGCGTTGGCCATGCAGGGCAACGCCCGGTCAAGTATCGAGTTGGCGCAGTTGGGCAGTGACCTGAAGGGGATGGTGGGGCATTTCCGTTTGTGATCGTCTGTACCGGCCCTATCGCCAGCAAGCCGGCGATGGGGCTGGCACAGCCCCCTTCGATCACCCCCTGCGCGGGCTGAGAATCAGCAGGGTCAGCACCCCCGCCACAATCCCCCAGAATGCCGAGCCAATCGAAAACAGGGTCAACCCCGAAGCCGTGACCATGAAGGTGATCAGCGCGGCCTCTCGCTCGCGCGCCTCACCCATCGCCACCGTCAGGCCGTTCATGATCGAGCCGAACAGCGCCAATGCCGCAATCGACAGCACCAGCTCCTTCGGCAATGCAGCGAACAACGCCGCCAGGGTGGCGCCGAACACCCCGGCAATGCCGTAGAAAATCCCGCACCACACTGCTGCTGTATAGCGCTTGGCAGGGTCTTCATGAGCATGCGGCCCAGTGCAGATCGCCGCGCTGATGGCCGCCAGGTTGACCCCGTGCGAGCCGAACGGCGCCAGCAGCAGTGAGGCAAAGCCCGTGGCTGAGATCAATGGCGAGGCCGGCACCTGATAACCATCGGCACGCAACACGGCCACGCCCGGCATGTTTTGCGAGGTCATGGCCACCACGAACAGTGGGATGCCGATGCTGATGGTCGCGGCCAGCGAGAAGCTGGGTGTGGTCCACACCGGGGTGGCCACTTCCAGCTGGAAGCCGCTGAAGTCCAGCAAGCCCAGTGCGCCGGACAGCGCCGTGCCCACCAGTAACGCTGCCAGCACGCAGTAGCGTGGCGACAGGCGTTTGACCAGCAGGTAACTGAAGAACATGCCCAGCACCAGCAGCGTGCGGTGCTGCGCGGCGACGAAGATTTCACTGCCGATCTTGAACAGGATGCCGGCCAGTAAGGCCGAGGCCAGTGATGCCGGGATACGTTTGACCAGGCGTTCGAAGCTGCCGGTCAGGCCGCAGACGAGCACCAGCACGGCACAGGTGATGTAGGCACCGATGGCTTCACCGTAGCTGACCCCGCCCAGACTGGTGATCAACAGCGCAGCGCCGGGCGTCGACCAGGCTACGGTGATCGGGGTGCGGTAGCGCAGTGACAGGCCGATGCTGCAGACCGCCATGCCGATGGACAGGGCCCAGATCCACGACGAGATCTGCGCCGTCGAAAGGCCCGCGGCCTGGCCAGCCTGGAACATCAGCACCAGCGAGCTGGTGTAGCCGGTGAGCATGGCGATGAAGCCGGCGACGACGGCCGACGGTGAGCTGTCTGCCAGGGGCCGCAGGCGTGCGGAGGTGGCATCGGTCATGGGGTGAGTCCTTGTCCATGTGTAAGCAGTTTTTGCAGACTAACGCGCGCTGGATTGATCCTTGCGATACAGCGGGCATTGCTTTTAGCCGTACAGTCGCCAACTATTGGGCACGATTGCGCAACTGCATGGGAGGGAAGGGGCGATGTACAAGGTCTATGGCGACTACCAGTCGGGCAACTGTTACAAGGTCAAGCTGATGCTCAGCCTGCTGGACAGCCCTTATGAATGGCATCCGGTGGATATCCTCAAGGGCGAGACCCAAACGCCTGAATTTCTGGCGATGAACCCCAATGGCAAGGTGCCGGTGCTGCAGCTGGAGGACGGCACCTGCCTGTGGGAGTCCAACGCCATTCTCAATTTCCTGGCAGATGGCAGCGAGTACCTGCCCAGCGAGCCGCGCTTGCGTACCCAGGTACTGCAGTGGCAGTTTTTCGAGCAGTACAGCCATGAGCCGTACATAGCCGTGGCGCGGTTCATCCAGTTCTACCTGGGGTTGCCTGATGAGCGTGTGGACGAATACCGCAAGCTGCACAAGGGCGGCTACAAGGCATTGAAGGTGATGGAGCGGCAGTTGCAGATGACGCCGTATCTGGTGGGCGAGCAGTATTCGATTGCCGATGTGGCGTTGTATGCCTACACCCATGTGGCGCATCAGGGTGGGTTTGACCTGGCAGAGTACCCGGGGGTGCGGGCTTGGTTGGACCGGGTGGCAGCGCATCCTCGGCATGTGCCGATGGTGGGCTGAGGCATTACCGGCCCTATCGCCGGCAAGCCGGCTCCCACATGGTTTTGCGCCGGCTTTTAGAGAGTGGGCAAGACGGTTGCTTGCACAGGTAAAGCGCAGGCCTTGAGCACTGCGCGGTAGCGGTGCGAGCAACTGCCTTACCTTATCCCTGGAAGCCAACACCATCCGTGTGGGAGCCGGCTTGCCGGCGATCGGGCCAATACGGTGTATCAGGCCGACGCGAAGCGCTTGTCCAGGTAGGCAATGATTGCCTTGGACTCATACATCCAGGTCACATTGCCTTGCTCTTCAATGCGCAAGCACGGCACTTTCACCCGGCCGCCACCTTCGAGCAGCGCCTGGCGGTGCTCCGGGTCGTTCTTGGCATCGCGCAACGCCACTGGCACATTCAGGCGGTGCAGGGTGCGGCGGGTTTTCACGCAGAACGGGCACGCATGGAACTGGTACAGCGCAAGGCCCTTGGCCTGCTGCTCGACCTGCGCCTGGGCCGCGGCATCACGCTTGCGCTTGGCCGGGCGGCTGATCAGGTCGCCGAACACGATGAGCTGGCCGAGGCCGACCCGCAAGGCTTTGACGATCATCTGCAACTCCTGAAAAGAAAAAGCCGACCCACAGGGCCGGCTCGGGTCACGCGCCGATCATTTGATCAGGCCGAGGAACTCCATGCGCGTGGCCGGGTTGTCGCGGAATTCGCCAAGCATCACCGAAGTGAGCATGGTCGAGTTCTGCTTCTCCACACCGCGCATCATCATGCACATGTGCTTGGCTTCGATAACGACCGCTACGCCGGCAGCGCCGGTCACCTGCTGCACGGCATCGGCGATCTGGCGGCTGAGGTTTTCCTGGATCTGCAGGCGGCGGGCGTACATGTCGACGATCCGCGCGACCTTGGACAGGCCCAGTACCTTGCCCTTGGGCAGGTAGGCCACGTGCGCCTTGCCAATGAACGGCAGCATGTGGTGTTCGCACATCGAATACAGCTCGATGTCCCGGACCAGCACCATTTCGCTGTTGTCGGAGGTGAACAGTGCGCCGTTGGTCACTTCTTCCAGCGTCTGCTCATAACCGCGGCAAAGGTACTTCATGGCCTTTGCAGCCCGCTTGGGCGTGTCGAGCAGGCCCTCACGGGAGACGTCCTCGCCGATCTGGCTGAGGATCTCGGTGTAGTTCTGTTCCAGGGACATGTATCTACCTGTGGGAAAAAATCGCAAAAACGAAGGTTACGGCGGCAAAGCCTGCGCTGCAAGCGCGGCGTTACTCGTCGCGGCCTTCCATCATGGTTCGTTTGAGCATTACGTACACGGCACCGGTGCCGCCATGGCGAGCCTGGCAGGAGGTGAAACCGAGCACCTGCGGGTGCTGGCGCAGCCAGGTGTTGACGTGGCTCTTGATCATTGGGCGCTTGCCATCCAGGCGTGCGGCCTTGCCGTGGGTCACGCGCACGCAGCGTACTTCCAGCTTGGTAGCCTCGGCAATGAACGCCCACAGGGTTTCGCGGGCCTTCTCGACCGTCATGCCGTGCAGGTCGAGGCTACCCTCGAAGGCGATTTGGCCGAGTTTGAGCTTGCGCAGCTGGGTTTCCTGCACGCCGTCGCGGCGCCACATCAACTCGTCTTCGGCACCCACGTCGATCACGAACTGGTCGGACAGCCCGTCGATCACCAACGTCTGGTCACTGCGCACGGTCGCCGCCTGGCGCAGGCCAGCCAGCTGCTTGCGGTCAGCCTTGGGTTTGCCGACCTCGGCACGGTCGTGCTTGATCGGCTTGACGCCGCGCACCTCGGCGCTGAACAGGGAAAAATCGTCGTCTTGCATGGTGCCTCCACGTGGGCGGCGTAGTTTACGCGATCAACCCTGTGGCGTCAGCAATGCCCCTGCCCTCGGCCGGGCAGGGGCGCTTGGGCAAAGCGTTCAGTCGTGCTTCTTCATCAGGTGCGGCGACATGTTCAGCTCCCGCCCGCGGCGCAGGCGAATGCGGCTGCGCCGCCAGAAGCGCACGCCCAGGTACAGCAGCAACAGCCCGGCCACGCTCAGGGTAATCGAAAGCGGGCGGTTGGCATTGAACTCGGCAAAGGCTGGGTAATTACCCAGCAGCCCAGCGATGCCGGCCATGGCCAGCAGCACACCGAAGGTGGCTAGCAGCGCCGACAGGCCGGCGGCCAGGCGGGCGCCCCAGTTGCTTGGTTGGCGCTGGCGCAGGCGTTTGGCGTCGAAACTGCCTTTGAGTTTCATTCCGATTTCCTCTGTGGATATCCGGAATTCGACCCGCAACCGGCCCCCTGGTTCCGCCCGGCTGCCGGGCGGTGGTCAGCTCGCCAGGCTCAGATCAGGCTGGCGGTGGGGGCGACGCAGGCGAAGTTGTCGGCCATGACGGCCATTTCGCACTCGTGAATCTGCGCAGCGGGAATCACGCGGTCTTTCAAGGCCAGGTCGCGGGTCGCCGAAGCGTCTTGCACCAGGGTGCAACGATAACCATAGTCCTTGGCCCGGCGTACGGTGGTGCTGACGCTGGAATGGCTCATGAAGCCGCAGACGATCAGGTCCAGGTGCCCCAGCTCCTGCAGGGTTTCGTGCAGCTTGGTGTTCTTGAAGGCATTTGGCATGCGCTTTTCGATGATTATTTCACCGTCGCGTGGCTCCAGCCCCGGGATGAATTCACCGGCAGGGCCTTGTGGGTCGAAGCGACCGCCGACGGTACCGAGGTGGCGGACGTGGATGATCGGACGGCCAGCCTTGCGGGCGGCGTCGAGCAACCTGGCGATGTTGGCCACGGCCTCGTCCATGCCCGACAGCGCGAGCGGACCACTGAGGTACTCTTTTTGCGCATCGATGACGATCAGGCTGGCTTGGCTCAGCTTGGCCGGCGGGTAATCGCGACCAGTGAGGCGGAACATCGTGGTTGGAACGGACATCAAGGGCTCCTTGGAAGGGCTTTTGTATCGCTATTCTCCCTTGCCTTGGCGCCAATGGGAATGGTTGACAACCAAACCTGCGCAGTTACTGGCCTGTGGCTACCCGCCGGGCGATCCGCAGGAACATTTGTGCGGTGCGGGCTGTTAGACTTTTGTCCAGATATCAATAGGAGTACCCCGTGATCACATCTCGTCTGCGCACCCTGCGCGACCATATCCGCTGGGCAGTCAGCCGCTTCCACGAGCACGAGCTGTTTTTCGGCCATGGTGCCGACAACGCCTGGGATGAAGCCCGCCTGCTGGTGCTGGGCGCCGTGCACCTGCCGTGGGAAATCGCCGACAGCTACCTGGATTGCCAGCTTGAGGACGACGAGCGTGTACGCCTGCAGCACCTGCTCAAGCGCCGTATCGAAGACCGTGTACCCACGGCATACCTGTTGGGTGAGGCGTGGTTCTGCGGTATGTCATTCATCGTGGACGAGCGTGTGCTGGTACCGCGTTCGCCGATCGGCGAGCTGATCGAAAATCGCTTCGAGCCGTGGCTGGCCAGCGAGCCTGCGCGCATTCTCGACCTGTGCACCGGCTCGGGTTGCATCGGTATCGTGGCGGCCGAGGTGTTCCCCGAGGCCGAGGTGGTGTTGGCCGACCTGTCCTTCGAAGCGCTTGAAGTGGCCAACCAGAACATCGAACGCCATGGCCTGGACGAGCGTGTGTACACGGTGCAGGGCGACGGCTTTGCGGGCCTGCCGGGGCAGCGCTTCGACCTGATCCTGTCCAACCCGCCGTATGTCGATGCCGAGGACTTCGGCGACATGCCGGCCGAGTATCACCACGAGCCGAAGATGGGCCTGGCCTGCGGCAACGATGGCCTGGACCTGGTGCGGCGCATGTTGGCCGAGGCGGCCGAGCACTTGACTGAGAAGGGCCTGCTGATTGTCGAGGTGGGCAATAGCCAGGTGCATGTCGAGCAACTGTACCCGGAGGTCGACTTCGCCTGGCTGGACTTCGAGCGCGGTGGGCATGGGGTGTTCATGCTGACGGCAGAGCAGTGCCGGCAGCATCAGGAACTGTTCAAGGCCCGCCTCTGATCGGGGCTTGACGGGATAGGGGCATGCCCAGGTTGCACGGTCTCAACCGCTGCAACACCCGTGGCATGCACCCGCCCGCGCTAGCGGGTGGCAATCCAGATCAGCAACCCTGCCTGGAACACCGCGAACGCCACCAGGCAGGTAATGGTAAAGCGCAGCCCGCTATCCTCGCGGCGGTACTTGGCCACCCGCTCATCGCGCTCGCGCAGTTGCGCTTCCTTTTCCAAAAGGTTCTGCTCGGCCTGCTGCAGCATCCCGGCCGCTTCGAGCATGGTCACCCGTTGCACTTTCTCACTGTTCCAGCCGCCCTTGAGCTGCCCGACGGTGGCCTCCACCGTGCGGCCTTTGAGGTGCTGCCCGTCGGTGTACTCGACCTCAAGGCCGGTCGCGGTCAGGAAGCGGTCGCGGCGCAGGCGCGTGTCCTCGTTCAGCGCGTCCTTGTTCGGCAGCGCCACGCCTTCAATGTGGTAATGCGGCCACTTGCGCTGCAACCACTGCACCGCCTGGGCCAGCATGAAGCGCCCCAGGCCGCGGTTCAGTGGCTCCAGCTGCAGACCGCTGTCGCTGCCGAGGCTCACCCGCCGCTCGAGGTGGTCCACCCGCACATCCAGTTGGTTCTGCTCCTTGCGCACCTTCTGCCCGGGCAGGCGGATTTCCATGCGCAGCAGGCTGTGCGCCTTGTCGTGGCGCTCGGCGTGGCCGAACTCGACGAAACGCAGCGGCCGTGCGCCGCTGTTGCGGTCGGTAGGCAGCGGCGCCAGGCGCAGCAGCTGAAAGTGTTCTACTGCCAGGTCAGCCCAGGGCAGCACGGGGCTGTCCGGGGCTTGCGGCTCTTCGGCCGGCTCTACGGCGGCGGGGGCGTCGGTCATCAGGGCGTTCTCACATGCAAGCCAATACCTAGCTTATCGGCCGTATCGCCCAGGACCTGAGGCCATTGTGCAGCGATCTCCTCAGGCTGAGGGCAACTGATGAATGAACGTCACCACCCGCTGACCCAGCTCACGGGCCAGCGGCAGTTCAGGGTTCAGGTAGCTGTCGCGCTGTTCGCTCATGGCTTTGGGGCTGATGCGCAGCATGTGGTTCATGCCGTCGATCAGTACCAGCTGGGCATCGGGTTTGGCCGCCTTCAGGCGTTCGGCATCGGCCACATCGACCTGCACGTCGTTGCGGCCCTGGATGATCAGCGCCGGCATCGGCAGGCGGGCGAAGGCCTTGGCCGGGTCCTGGCGGAACAGTGAGATCAGGTAGGGCTGCACGCTGGGGCGGAAAACCTGACGCAGGGGCGCGGGGACATCCAGGCTGGTCTGCCCGGCCTGCAGGCGGTCGAGCAGGGCGCTGGTGCGGGCCAGTTGCGCGGGTGGCATGCGCTGCGCCAGTTGCTCGCGCAGCACATCGGCGATGGGCCGGCCGCTGCCGGCCAGGGTGATTACCGCGCTGGCGCCGGCCTGCTCGGCGGCCAGGCTGGCGATCAGTGCGCCTTCGCTGTGGCCGACCAGTATCAGCGGGCCAAAGCGCGGGTCGGCCTTGAGCTTGCGGCTCCAGGCCACCACATCGGCAACGTAGCGCTCGACACTGAGGTTGCGCTCATCGGGGGTGGCCGGCAGGCTGGCGGCGACGCCGCGCTTGTCGTAACGCACGCTGGCAATGTGCTCATTGGCCAGCAGCAGCGCCAGGCGCTTGAGGTTGTCGATACGCCCCGAGGCCGGGTTGTTGCCGTCGCGGTCGGTGGGGCCGGAGCCGGCGATGATCAATACCACAGGGGGTGGGGTGGCCTGCTGCGGCAACAGCAGGCTGCCATGCAGCACGCCCTGGCCTGTGTCCAGGTCGATAGGGCGCTGCAGGACGGTGGGTGAGGCTGCCTGGGCAAGGCCGGTGCACAGCAGGAGGAACAGGGCGACGAAGCGCGGCATCATGCGGTACTACAATGGGGAGATGTGGCGTTTGACCCAATGTTCGTGGGAAGGTTCGGCAGATGGCATGGCGATGATCGCTTCTCGGCGGCAGCCGGTGACAGGGCGCTCACAGAGCGGCGTTCCATCTGTATACTGCTGCTCTCGTCAATTTCAGGCAGACTCGCGGAGCGTCCATGTCCGGCAATACCTACGGCAAGCTGTTCACTGTCACCACCGCTGGCGAAAGCCATGGCCCGGCGTTGGTCGCCATTGTCGATGGCTGCCCTCCGGGCCTGGAACTCTCCCTCGCCGACCTGCAGCACGACCTCGACCGGCGCAAGCCCGGTACCAGCCGGCACACCACCCAGCGCCAGGAACCGGACGAAGTGGAGATCCTCTCCGGCGTGTTCGAGGGCCGGACCACTGGTTGCTCGATCGGCCTGCTGATCCGGAACACCGACCAGAAGTCCAAGGACTACTCGACGATCAAGGACCTGTTCCGCCCGGCCCACGCCGACTACACCTACCACCACAAATATGGCATCCGCGACTACCGCGGCGGTGGCCGCAGCTCGGCCCGTGAAACTGCCATGCGCGTGGCGGCCGGTGCCATTGCCAAGAAGTACCTGGCCACCCAGGGCATTCAGGTGCGCGGCTACATGAGCCAGTTGGGGCCGATCGAAATCCCCTTCAAGACCTGGGATTCGGTGCAAAACAACGCCTTCTTCAGCCCCGACCCGGACAAGGTGCCAGAGCTGGAGGCTTACATGGACCAGCTGCGCCGCGACCAGGACTCGGTTGGGGCGAAAATCACCGTGGTGGCCGAGGGCGTGATGCCGGGCCTGGGTGAGCCGATTTTCGATCGCCTGGACGCGGAGCTGGCCCATGCGCTGATGAGCATCAACGCGGTGAAGGGCGTTGAAATCGGTGCCGGCTTCGCCAGCATCGCCCAGCGCGGCACCGAGCACCGCGACGAGCTGACCCCTGAAGGCTTCCTCAGCAATAATGCGGGGGGGATTCTGGGCGGTATCAGCTCGGGCCAGCCGATCGTCGCCCACCTGGCGCTCAAGCCGACCTCCAGCATCACCGTGCCGGGCCGCTCGATCGACGTGGACGGCAACCCGGTCGATGTCGTCACCAAAGGCCGTCATGACCCGTGCGTTGGCATTCGCGCAACGCCGATCGCCGAGGCGATGATGGCCATCGTGCTGATGGATCACCTGCTGCGTCACCGGGCGCAGAATGCCGAAGTGAAGGTCGCTACTCCGGTTCTGCGCCAGCTCTGATTCGACAGTACCGGCCTCATCGCCGGCAAGCCGGCTCCCACAGGGATCGCGCCAGCTTTTAGAAGCTGAGCAAGACAGCTGCCCCGCAATGTCCAGCGGGGCCAGCTCTGATTTCACAGTGCTGGTCCAGTGGGCCCAGCTCAGGTTTCACAGTGCTGTCCCAGTGGGCCCAGCTCTGATTTCACAGTGCTGTCCCTGTGTGGCCCAGCTCTGATTTCACGTGCTGCCCCAGTGGGAGCCGGCTTGCCGGCGATAGGGCCGGTACAGGCACTATCCCTTTCTGGCTGAGCCCTGATGACTGCAATCCCCTACTGGCGCCTGTCCAGCTTCTACCTCTTCTACTTCGCTCTCCTGGGTTCGACAGCCCCATTCCTGGCCCTGTACTTCGACCACCTCGGCTTCCCCCCGGCGCGTATCGGCGAGCTGGTGGCCATCCCCATGCTGATGCGCTGCGTCGCCCCCAACCTGTGGGGCTGGTTGGGTGATCGCAGCGGCCAGCGGCTGCTGATCGTGCGCCTCGGCGCGCTGTGTACCCTGGCCACCTTTGCACTGATCTTCTTCGGCAAAAGCTATGCCTGGCTGGCGATGGTCATGGCCCTGCACGCGTTCTTCTGGCATGCGGTGCTGCCGCAGTTCGAGGTGATCACCCTGGCCCATCTGCACGGGCAGACGGCGCGCTACAGCCAGGTGCGCCTGTGGGGTTCGATCGGTTTCATCCTCACCGTGGTCGGGCTTGGGCGATTGTTCGAATGGCTGAGCCTCGATATCTACCCGGTCGCCCTGGTGACCATCATGGCGGGCATCGTCGCGGCCAGCCTGTGGGTGCCCAATGCCCAGCCGGTGGAGCAGGGCGAGCGGCGCGGCGCGGGCGGCTTTCTGCGCCAGTTGCGGGCGCCTGGGGTGGTTGCCTTCTACCTCTGCGTGGCATTGATGCAGCTCAGCCATGGGCCTTACTACACCTTCCTCACGCTGCACCTGGAACACCTGGGCTACAGCCGCAGTGCCATCGGCCTGCTCTGGGCGCTGGGAGTGGTGGCCGAAGTTCTTGTCTTCATGGCCATGAGCCGCATCTTCACGCGCTTCAGTGTGCAGCAAGTGCTGCTGGCCAGCTTCCTGTTGGCCGCCCTGCGCTGGCTGCTGCTGGGTAACCTGGCGGGCGAGCCGGGTGTGTTGGTTTTCGCCCAGGTGCTGCACGCGGCCACGTTCGGCTGCTTCCATGCCGCCTCCATCGCGTTCGTCCAGGCCAGCTTCGGTGCCCGTCAGCAAGGCCAGGGCCAGGCATTGTATGCGGCGCTGTCGGGCACCGGCGGTGCGCTGGGGGCATTGTATTCGGGCTACAGCTGGAAGCTGCTGGGCCCCACGTTCACCTTTGGTATGGCCAGCGCCGCAGCGCTTGCGGCAGCCGTTATCATTGCCACTCGTTCGAAATCGACCAGGACCTGACGCTGATGAGCATCCTCTGTGTATTCCACCCGTCCAGCCCGGCCTTGCCGAACAAGGTATTGACCCACCACGACGACATTGCCGCAACGTTGGCAGAGCAGGGCGTGCGTTTTGACCACGCTGCGCTGGCGCTGCGCATTCGGCCAGGCAGCAGCGAGGAAGAGGTGATGAGCACCTGCCGCGAACACCTCGACCGGCTGATGACTGCCCAAGGCTGCACAGCCTTCAGTGTGCTCAACCGCGACGGTGCCGACCCGGCGCAGGTCGACTTGCGCGATGAGCATGTGCATGACGTTGACGAAGTGTTTGCCGTGATTACAGGCCGCGCCCAGATCGGGCTGCGCCTGGGTGACTATGTGTATGCGCTGGTGTGTGAGAAAGGTGACCAGCTGGTGATCCCGGCAGGGAGCCGGCGCTGGGTGGAGCTGGGGGATAATCCGTTTTGCCTGGCACTGCGTGTGTACACCAGTGAGCAGGGCGTAGAGCCACGCTTTACCGGGGATGAAACAGCGCGGGCGTACGCAGGTATCGACGAGTTCTAGTGTCCGCTCCGGCCCCTCGTGGGCAAGCCTGTGCCTACAGAAACCCCGCCATCCCTATGGGCAATGCAGTTTCTGAGGGCGCAGGTTTACCCGCGAGCGGCCGGTGCAGACAAAACTCAACGATAGGTCGGCAGCGCGAACCGCTGCTGGCTTTGCAGCATCGAAATTACCGGCAATTCACTGGCTTGCTCGGCCAGGTCGCGGCGGATGGCGCTGATCGCCCAGGACAGCTGTTCGGCGCTGTGCAGTTGCCCGTAGGTCAGCACGCGACGGGTAACCCGGCCATCAGTGGCGCGCAGCGTCAGCAGGATGCCGCCATCGGGGCGAGGCTGGGTGGTGACCTGGTAGGCCGAGAACACCGAGACGAACTTTTCCTGAATGAGGTCCATATCAACTCCTGACTGATGTGTGGGCAGACGTGAGTTGATAATTGCAGTGACCGTGCCAAACCTCGATCTTAGAAAAAATCCTTTATTTTCAGCGCTTTAGGTGAATCTACCGAAAGGTGGTTCCGTGCAGGCTGCATGGTCGTGCATTTTGCACAGTGCATTTTGCACGAGGTGGTCGATGCCTATCGACGCTATAGATTCTGAACCTTTGACCTGCTTGGCTTGCCTGACAAACACTTGGGCAATCTTTTCTGCCAGGAGGTTCCAGATGTCTGAACAACAAGCACCCGCCGCCATGACCGATGACGAGACCGCAGCGTTCGCCGAGCAGGTCTTCGAGCGTGCCCGCCAGGGGGATGCCGAAATGCTCGAGCGTCTTCTGGCCAGTGGCTTGCCGGCCAATCTGCGCAACCATAAAGGCGACACGCTGCTGATGTTGGCCAGCTACCATGGCCACCATGATGCGGTTCGTGTATTGCTGAGCCATGGCGCCGACCCGCTGGTTGCCAACGACAACGGCCAGCTTCCGATCGCGGGTGCTGCGTTCAAGGGTGACCTCGCCATGATTCAGCTTTTGCTGGACCACGGCGTGCCGGTCGACGCCGCTGCGCAGGATGGGCGTACCGCGCTGATGCTGGCGGCGATGTTCAACCGTGTAGAGATTCTTGACCACCTGCTGGCCCAGGGGGCCGACCCGGCACGCCAGGATGCGCGCGGTGCCACTGCGCTGATGGCGGCGAATACCATGGGCGCAGCCGACACCGCTGCGCGCTTGCAGGCGCTAGCCGGCTAACTGCCTGGGGGCGTTTGCGGCTATCCTTGGCGACTTTTCACCCGTCGCAGGCCCCCTTCATGAAAAACCAGTTGCTCGAATTCATCAGCCTGATCGGCGCCGGCTGCATGCGCGATGAAGACATCGAGCGCATCGCCGACGAGGCCGCGCAGGCCTACGCCGACCCCGCTGCCTTCCTCGCCGCCAACCCGGACATCAATTACGACGACAGCTTCCCGATCCCGCTGGGGGAGTGGGTAGTGCTCGGCAGCCTGCCGGATACCGTGGTGTTCCAGGCCGACAGCTATCAGGAGCTGTTCCAGCACATCTGCGGTTCGTTCGACAAGAGCGTACCGTTCACCCTCAAGCCCAAGCAGCTTGCGCGTACCGAGCCGTTGACGGCGCTCAATCGCATCCAGGTGCAGATGGCCGCGTTGAACAAAGAGGCTGGTGGTTATGTGCTGCTCAACTTCAGCCAGTTGCTCGATGATGAGCTGCAGGTGGTGATGGTTGGCCAGAATGACCTGGCGCGGGTGCAGGAACTGGGGGCTGAGCTGGGGATCAAGGTAGAGCCTGCCTTGGAGGCGTTGAAGGTCGCTGTTCACGTCTGACGTTCAGGGCTGTGGCCACCGGCCCTATCGCCGGCAAGCCGGCGCCATCCTGCGCTGTTCAACCCAGCGCAGTATCCAGAAACATCATCACCGCAAACCCGCCCATCAGCCCCAGCGTGGCCGCCGTCTGATGCCCATTGCGGTGAGTCTCGGGTATCACCTCGTGAGACACCACGAACAGCATCGCCCCTGCCGCCAGCCCCATGCTGATGGGGTAGGCGAGGGCGAAACCAGTGGAGATCCCCAGCCCGATCACCGCGCCCAAGGGCTCCATCAGGCCCGAGCCAATCGCCACCAGCGCGGCCTTGAAGTTGGACAACCCGGTCGCACGCAAGGCAAGCGCCACCGCCAACCCCTCGGGGATGTCCTGAATGGCGATGGCGCTGGTCAGTGGCAGGCCGACCGTCATGTCGCCATTGGTAAAGCTCACGCCAATGGCCATGCCCTCGGGCAGGTTGTGCAAGGTGATCGCCAGCACGAATAACCACACCCGGCTGACGCGCTCAGCCTGGGGGCCGCAGGGGCCTGTGCTTTCGTGTTCGTGTGGGGTGAAGCGGTCGAGCCCGAGCATCAGCAGCACACCCAGGCCCATGCCCAGCACCACGGTAAAGGCGGCGGCCGGGCCGTTGCCGGTAATTTCGCCGGCAGCCTCGAGCCCCGGCAAAATCAGTGAAAACGAACTGGCGGCCAGCATCATGCCCGCCGCAAAGCCGAGCATCACGTCCTGGCTGCGTGCGCTGACATCGCGCAGCACCACGGCCAGTACAGCGCCCAGCGCCGTGGCACCGAAGCCGGACAGCCCGCCGAGCAGCGCCAGGTGCAGGTTGTCGGCATGTTCGCCGTTGACGGCGTTCCAGAAACTCGCCGCCAGCAGCACGATGATCGCCAGCAAGCTCACGCCCAGGCCCGCGCTGAGCCACGGCGTGTTGGCTGCCTGCTGGCGCCAGGCACTCAACAAGGAGTGCGAGGCGGGGGTTTGGGTCTGTGCTGGGGGCATGCGAACCTCGAATCTGTGAATGCTTGCAGTCTATCCAGTGACAGGCACGGCAGGCCAAGGATTCCCTTCTATCGACGTGATAGCTGACTATGCCCGGCCACAGTGACGTTACAACGGAGTTTTTGCCATGGGTTCGACGTTCAACGGGCTGGTTGGCCTGATCATTCTGGCGCTGGATATCTGGGCAATCCTCAATGTGATCAAGAGCGGCACCAAGCTGGGGGTCAAACTGCTGTGGATCCTGCTGATCGCCTTGCTGCCGGTGATCGGCCTGGTGATCTGGGCCATTGCCGGCCCCAGGGGCAGTGTCCGCCTTGGATAGGGGCATTTTGCTGGCGCAGACAAAACCAGCAACAGCCTCGTGACAAAATTTTCACATTGGTTTAAAGAGAATCCGCACCCGCACAATGCTGCGTTGGTCTAACGCCGGCGCCATCCCGCAAACACGCAATCCTAGGATCTCCCCATTCATGGCTAACACGGATGCCTTGAACCAACAGGGCGCGCGAGCCTTTTCGCCGACCTTGAAATCGCACTTGGCCTATACGCTGTTGTGTGCCCTGGTGATCATGCTGATGCTCAGCCTGGTGCGCCTGGCGCTGCTGGTCTACAACAGCGACATGATCGGCGACACCCCTTACTCCACCGTTGCCGAAGGCTTCTTCAACGGTTTGCGCTTCGACCTGCGCGTGGTGGTGTACCTGAGCATCCCGTTGTTGCTGGCAACCCTGAGCCCATGGGCCATGGCCCGGCGTGGCCTGTTCCGCCTCTGGCTGACCATCACCGCGAGCGTGGTGATGTTCCTCGGCCTGATGGAGCTGGACTTCTACCGCGAGTTCCACCAGCGCCTCAACGGCCTGGTCTTCCAGTACATCCAGGAAGACCCGAAAACCGTCATGAGCATGCTCTGGTACGGTTTCCCGGTGGTCCGCTACCTGCTGGCCTGGCTGTTCGGCACCTGGCTGCTGAGCCTGGTGTTCAAGGGTATCGACCGCCTGACCCGTGGTGTCGGTGGTGATGGTGTTGCGGTGCAGCGCAGTGTTGCACCGTGGTATCACCGCCTGGCCGTGTTCATGGTCATCCTGCTGGTGGCAGTGGCTGCCGCCCGTGGCACCCTGCGCCAGGGCCCGCCGATGCGCTGGGGCGATGCCTTCACTACCGACTCCAACTTCGTCAACCAGCTGGGCCTCAACGGTACCCTGACCCTGATCGACGCTGCCAAGAGCCGTTTCGGTGAGGATCGTGCCAACATCTGGAAGCCGGTGCTGGAGCAGGACCTGGCTACGCAGACGGTACGTGAACAGCTGCTGACCCCCTACGACACGCTGGTCGATACCGACGAGGCTCCCGTGCGCCGGGACTTCGTGCCGCCGGCCGAAGGCACCTTGCCGATCAAGAACGTGGTGGTGATCCTCATGGAGAGCTTCGCCGGCCATTCGGTAGGCGCTCTGGGCAGCCCGAACAACATCACTCCGTACTTCGACAAGCTGGCCAAGGAGGGGGTGTTGTTCGACCGCTTCTTCTCCAACGGTACCCATACCCACCAGGGCATGTTCGCGACCATGGCCTGCTTCCCCAACCTGCCGGGCTTCGAATACCTGATGCAGACCCCGGAAGGCGGGCACAAGCTGTCGGGCCTGCCGGCGCTGCTGAGCGCTCGTGACTACGACGATGTGTACGTCTACAACGGTGATTTCGCCTGGGACAACCAGTCCGGTTTCTTCGGCAACCAGGGCATGACCACCTTCATCGGCCGCAACGACTTCGTCGACCCGGTGTTCTCCGACCCGACCTGGGGCGTATCCGACCAGGACATGTTCGACCGGGGCCACGAAGAACTGGCCAAGCGTGATGGCAGCAAGCCGATCTACGCGCTGCTGCAGACGCTGTCCAATCACACGCCGTATGCCTTGCCCAAGGACCTGCCGGTGGAGAGGGTCACAGGCCAGGGCCGCCTGGACGAGCACCTGACAGCCATGCGCTACTCCGACTGGGCGCTGGGCCAGTTCTTCGAGAAGGCGCGCAAGGAGCCGTACTTCAAGGACACCTTGTTCGTCATCGTTGGCGACCATGGTTTCGGCAACCACCAGCAGGTCACCGAGCTGGACCTGGGCCGCTTCAACGTGCCGCTGCTGCTGATCGCGCCGGGTATCCAGGAGAAGTTCGGTGCGGTCAACCACACCGTGGGCACCCAGGTCGACATCGTGCCGACCATCATGGGCCGTTTGGGTGGCAAGGCACGGCACCAGTGCTGGGGCCGCGACCTGCTCAACCTGCCTGAGGGCGACCAGGGCATTGGCATGATCAAGCCGTCGGGCAGTGAGCAGATCGTTGGCCTGGTGCAGGGTGACCGCATCCTGATCGAGTCCAAGGACATGACACCGCGCCTGTACCGCTACCAGCTGGGCAGCGAGTTCAAGGCCGAGCTGATCGAAAGCCCGGACCAGCCGCAGATGCTCAAGCAGCTCGAAGCGTTTATCCAGACCGCGACCAAGAGCTTGCTCGACAACACGGCTGGTGTGGTGCACGGCACACCGAAGTAACCTGCCAAGGGGCCGCTCTGCGGCCCATCGCCGGCAAGCCGGTGCCATGCACCGCTGCATCTGCATTGCCGGTTCGCCAGGCTGCGGCCACCACTGGCTGCAAATGACTGAACAATTCCCCGGGCCCATGGTCAAGCATTAACAGGCGTCACCCCCGATGTTCTCTGCTTGAGAGGGCTATTCAATGAAAGAGTGGGAAGTCATCTTTGCCGACCAGAAAGGCGAGCCAACCACATTGCTGATGCACGGCGAACAGTGCCCCAGCGAGGAAGAGGCAGCCCGTGCCATACGTTCGCATCTTTTCCCGGTCATGGATGAGCTGGACCTCAACGACTTCCAGGACCGTGCCCCATCCCCCACCGCACGTTGGCTCAAGGAGCAGAACGGCGTGGTCATTACCCGTATCCAGGAGTCTTCCTGACCCGCACGGTTGGCGTGGCGCCGCACCAGGCACTACGCTAGTGGGAGGTGTTGGCCTGTTCTGCGGGGCTGCACCTGTCAATTCGCGTCTTGCATCAGCTCGAACTGCACGGCAATGCCGGCAGGTGCGTAGTGCACGGAAAGTCTATCCCTTGCTTTATTCAGGAGGACGATTCATGAGCAGCCAGAACGACGATATCAGCAGCAATGTCCTGCGTCAGATGAAAGCTGGCGGTTTCGACTTCAGCCGTATCCACCCCATCGAGTTCTACGCGGTATTTCCAGATGAAGCCGGCGCGCGACGCGCGGCCGGGCAGTTTCGTGGTGAGTCGCTCAATGCTCAGGTGCGAGAACGGGATGATGGTGTGTGGCACCTGGAATTGAGCAAGATCATGTATGCCACCTATGGCGGTATCGGCGACTTCGAAGAGGCCTTCGAGCAGGTCGTGTCACCCTACGGCGGCGAGGTCGAGGGGTGGGGCGTCAAGCAAGAACGGCCGATAGCCTGAAACCCACCGGGCTGCGTTTGCAGCCCGACCCAGTCGCCGGCCTGCCGGCGATTGGCCTTCAAGGCCTGCGCTTGGCCATATGCCCCAGGTAAGCCAGCAGGGCATCCAGTTCCTTTTCACTCAACACACTTTCGGCAAACCCCGGCATCCGCGCCTGGGGCCACTGCCTCAGGCTTTGCGGGTCGCGAATGTACTGGCGCAAGAACCCGGGCTGGAAGTACTCGGTCGGGTTATGCGGCACGTTCAGGTCCGGGCCGAACTGGGCATCCCCCGCACCATTGAGCCGATGGCAGGCCAGGCAGTTTTGCTGGAACAGGGCAAAGCCCTGGCGCACTGGGTCTTCGGCCGGCAGCTTCGGGTCAGGCAGCAGTGCCGGGAAGCGTTGCTCCACCGTCGCCAGGCGGCGGATCGTGGCAATCTGGAATGGCCATTGCTCAGGGCGGATGCCGCTTGCCTGCGGTGCGGTCCACACCAGGTAGAACGGCCCGGCGCTGGGTTTGCCCTTGCCCAGTGCCGGCCACGGCGCGGCGGGGTCCTCGATGGCCAGCCAGGCGCGTGCCGGGCCCTTCTGCAGCAACGGCGCGGCCGGCATTTCGGCCGCGAAACCGTCCAATGCCACGGCCTGCAGGTGATCATCTGCCTGGACGCCTTGCAACAGCGTGGCCAGCGGCACAGCGCGGTAACGCATGGGCCGTTTGTAGGACACGTCCTGTTCGATGTTTATGTCGCGTGCTTGCGGCATGCGCAGCAAATCGGCGCTGTCCAGGGTGCGCGATGTGCCATCGAGTTCCAGGTGCAGTTGTGCCGCCTGCAGCGGCAAGCTGAGAAAAAGGGCTAGCAGGGCAAAAAACAGGCGCATAGGGAGGCTCCGACCGTCATGGCCGGCAGGTTACCTGTGCGTTGCCCCTTGAGGCCACAGCCATCGTCATCCGAACAAACGTGTCAGGTTCGGCAAGATCAACAGCAACGTCGTGGCGAATAAGATGAGCCCAGCTTGGCGAATTTTCGATTGTCTGAACATGGCGGACCGCCTTCTTGTTGTTATTCCTGAATACCCGTTGGCTTCCCTGTCGCGTTTCGGGTCGATCACCGCAGCGTGCCTGCACGCTTTACCACTGACCTCTTTGAATCGATATACAACCAACAGTAGGGTGAACGTCATCCATGTTTAAGAACCCTTTGTTCTATTGACCTTGCATACTGATTGCCCGATGGCATGAGGCAAAAAGCCAGCCCTCTGACACGCTCTGGCTAGACAGGGGCGCAATACCCGGCGCCTATCCGACAAAATGTGACCGTTCGTCAGTGCAGCCTACTTGCTTGTACGTGCCTTTCACGGCAGTCTCTACAGCTGATTCCCACCCATGTCGTTCAGGACTATCCCTATGTCGTTACGCATCTGCATCCTTGAGACCGATGTCCTGCGACCGGAGTTGACCGCGCAGTACCAGGGCTACGGCAGGATGTTCGAGCAGCTCTTCTCGCGGCAGCCGATTGCAGCCGAGTTTTGTGTGTACAACGTGATGAACGGCGACTACCCCGCCGACGACGAACGTTTCGATGCCTACCTTGTGACAGGCAGCAAGGCGGACTCGTTCGGTTCAGATCCATGGATCCAGACCCTCAAGGCGTATCTGCTCAAGCTGTACCAGCGCGGCGAAAAGCTGCTGGGTGTGTGCTTCGGCCATCAGCTGCTGGCGTTGACCCTGGGTGGCAAGGCCGAGCGGGCTGACAAGGGCTGGGGCGTGGGCATCCACCGCTATTCGCTGGCGGCACATGCGCCGTGGATGGACCCTGAGGTGTCCGAGCTGACCCTGCTGATCAGCCACCAGGACCAGGTCACCGAACTGCCTGAAGGCGCTACGGTAATCGCCTCCAGCGATTTCTGCCCGAACGCGGCGTATCACATCCGCGATCAGGTGCTGTGCTTCCAGGGGCATCCGGAGTTCGTCCACGACTATTCGCGGGCCTTGCTCGATGCGCGTCAGGAATACCTGGGGGATGAGGTTTACCACAAGGCGGTGGCTAGCCTGGCCACTGAACACCAGGGCGACCTGGTCGGTGAATGGATGATGCGCTTCATCCAGCAGCCAACCAAGGCCAGCGACAGCGCTGCCTGATGCACAGGGGCTGCAAACGCAGCCCCGACACGCTACAGCCAGCCGGAGCGCTTGAAGCTGGCGAACAGCCCGGCGCATCCCAGCCCGATCACCCCCAGCACCGCAAAATACCCGTAATGCCAGCCAAGCTCCGGCATGTTCTGGAAGTTCATCCCGTAGATCCCGGCAATCGCCGTGGGGAATGCCAGAATCGCCGCCCACGCTGCGAACTTGCGCTGCACGATGCTTTGCCGCCGTGACTCAAGCAGCATGCCAATCTCGATGGTCTGGCTGGCGATGTCGCGGATCCCGACCAAATCTTCCATCTGCCGCGTCACGTGGATCTGCACGTCGCGAAAGTAGGGGCGCATGTTCTTGTCGATGAACGGGAAGCTCAGCCGCTGCAGTTCCTCGCTCACCTCCACCATGGGCGCCACATAGCGGCGCAGGCGCAGGATGTCGCGGCGCAGGCTGTGCAGGCGGCGGATGTCGTCTTCGAGCAATGAGCCGGTGAGCACACTCTGCTCCAGCTCTTCGATCTCGTCATGGATGGCTTCGCTGACCGGTTGGTAGTTTTCGGTGACGAAGTCCAGCAGTGCGTAAAGCACGAAATCTTCGCCGTGCTCCAACAGCAAGGGGCGCGCCTCGCAGCGTTGGCGCACCAGGGCATAGGATTTGGAGTGGCCATTGCGGCAGGTGATGACGTAGCCGTTGCCGGCGAAGATGTGGGTTTCGATGAACTCCAGCTTGCCCTCATGGCGCACGGGCGAATAGGTGACGATGAACAGCGCGTCGCCGAAGGTTTCGAGCTTGGGCCGGCTGTGTTTCTCCAGCGCGTCCTCGATGGCCAGTTCGTGCAGGTTGAACTGGCACTGCAGGTTGGCCAGTTCCTCGGCATTGGGCTCTTCCAGGCCGATCCAGACGAAATGCCCGGGCTTGCGTGCCCACTCGCTGCCCTCGTCGATGCTGATGTTGGTGACTTTTCTGCCGGCGCTGTACACCGCCGATGCCACGACGCGACCCATGGTTATCCACTTGTTTGGTTGCACACGATGTACAGCTTGGGCCGTAGGGGCGCTGAGGGCAACCTAGCGCTTGGCCAACTCGCCTTCCATGTGGTCGATGCACTGCTGCATCTGCCCACGGCACTGCTCGATCAAGGCCGGGAGGTCTTGCTGGGTTAGCCCTTCAGTAGCGATCGGCGGCAGTGAGCGCACGATCACCGTGCGGCGTCGCCAGCTGTTGAGCCCCAAACGGCGCGCATAGCGGCTGACGCACACCGGCACGATCGGTACGCCCGCCTCGAGCGCCATGTGGAAAGCGCCTTTCTTGAACGCCAGCAACTGATCTGACGGGTTGCGCGTGCCCTCAGGGAAGATCCAGATCGACGTGTCGTCGCGCAGGATACGCGTGGTCACCTGCATGGCCTTGCGCGCCTGGTAAGCATTCTTGCGGTCCACCAGCACATTGCCGCCCAACCAGAACAACTGCCCGAACAGTGGGATCCAGCCGAGGCTTTTCTTGCCGATGGCGACCGTGCGCCGGGGCACCACATGGCCGAGGATGAACAGGTCGAAGTTGGACTGGTGGTTGGCGATGATCACACAGCCGGGTGGCTGGTCAGCCAGCGGGCCGACTTCGGCCTTGACCTCGATGCCCAGCAGCCGGGTGGCCGGCAGGCTGTAAAGGCGGGCGAAAATGCGGCTGTTGTCGCGGTTGAAGGGGCGCAGCACGCCGATCAGCAGGCCAATGGCCCCGACCAGCAGGAAGTGCAGCGCCAGCAGGAGCATGCGAAGGCAATAAAGCATGGTTTGGCTCACACCAGACAGTCGCGGTGCAGTGTACGGCTGTGCACTGGGTTGGGCAAACCTTGGGTTCGCGCCAATGGCCCTCTGGGCGGCGTATCGGCCAGAGGGCCTGAGGCTCAACCCACAGGGTGCTGGTCCAGCTGGATGGCCTCATCCAGGGCGTCCAGCAGGCCCTTGCGCACCTTCAGCTTGGTGTTCTTGTGCGCCAGCATGTTCAGCTTCTTCAATTCACGCGCAGCGGCCAGCGCGGTGTCATGCAGCTGCTCGGCCGGCACCACCTTGTCGAGAAAGCCTGCTTGCATCGCGCCATGCGGGTCGAAGATTTCGGCATTGTTCACCGAGCGCTGGAAGGCTGCGCGGCTCAGGCGGTCGCGGGCCAGTTCGATGCCGGCGTGGTGCATGGTCATGCCGATCTGCACTTCGTTCAGGCAGATCTTGTAGGGCCCCTCGACACCGATGCGGTAGTCGGCGGACAACAACAGGAAGGCGCCCTTGGCCACGGCGTTGCCGGGGCAGGCGACGATCACCGGGAACGGGTGAGAGAGCAGGCGCCGGGCCAGGGTGGAGCCGGCGGTGACCAGGCTGATGGCTTCCTTGGGGCCTGCGGTCATCACTTTAAGGTCGTAGCCGCCGGACAGAATGCCCGGCTGGCCGGTGATGATGACCACGGCGCGATCTTCCTTGGCCCGGTCCAGGGCCGCGTTGAAGGCCGTGATGACATCCGGCGAGATAGCGTTGACCTTGCCGTTGTTGAGGGTCAGGGTGGCGATGCCGTCTTCGGCGTGGTAGGTAATCAGCTCGCTCATGGCTAGAGTCCTTTAGGGGGCGTGGCGACGACGTTACCCAGCGCTGCGGGCCAGGTAAAGCAGCAAGGCTGACCAGCCAGTCAGCGACCGGCCTTGATGCCTTGCGCAATCAGGGCAGGGCGTGCGGTTGCGGTAAAAGCGCTGGCGAGATTGGCAGCTTTGCCCTGGCAGCGTGGGGTTTTCCGTGGTTTGGCTTAAATGCATGAAAAAACTGAAAAAAATGCTTGCCAAAGAAAAGGTCTTCTACTAAATTAGCGCGCCTCGACAGGCTGAATGGCTTGAAGAGAAACGGTGAAGTGTCCGAGTGGTCGAAGGAGCACGCCTGGAAAGTGTGTATACGAGAAATCGTATCAAGGGTTCAAATCCCTTCTTCACCGCCACATTCTACGAAGAGCCCCCATGCTGAAAAGCCTGGGGGCTTTTTGTTTGCTGGGGTTTTTACCCCAGCGGGGCGCGCAGGGGCATGTGCGCCCCTGCCAGCACCCCATTGCGACCAGCTGCCCTAGAAGCTCACCACGGCCGACACGCGTGCGGTCCTGGGCGCGCCCTGGAAAAGGTAGTTGTCCCCCAGGTAGTCCCCCACATCCCGCCAGTAGCGCTTGTCGAACACGTTGTCCACGGTCAGGCGCAGCACGGTGTCATAGCCGCCGATACGCGTGCGATAGCGGCTTCCCACATCGAACACGGTATAGCCCCCGACCTGTACATTCCCCGCCTGGCTCGCATACTTGCTGGCGCTGTATCGCGCCCCGCCCAGCAGCGCCAGGCCCGGGACCGGCAGGCTGTAGTCGGCTTGCAGGGCGGCACGCAGGCGCGGCACGTTGATCGCCTGATGGTCTTCGTAGGCATCGGTACCGCTGTTTTTCACCCGGGCGCGAATCGCTGCGGCGCTGGCCTGGACCTGCAGGTTCGAGGTCACCCAGCCGCTGGCGCCCAGTTCCAGGCCGACGTTCTTCTGCTGGCCCTGCTGTACGTAGGTGAAGCTGCCGTCGCCTTCAGGGCGGGCGTATTGATAGGCCTGGCGGATCTGGAACAGCGCGGCGTTGAAACTCATGCCCTGCCAGTCGCGCTTGATGCCTAACTCAAGCTGATGCGAGAGGGTAGGGGCAAGGATTTCTGCCGCATTGCTGGCATACCAGGGCGCGGTACCCCCTGCGGACAGGCCCTTGGAGTAGCTGGCATACACAGTGGTGTCCTGGCGCGGCTTGTAGATCAGCGCGGCATTGGGCAGCAACTGGTATTGCCGGGTATGGCGCCCGGCCAGGCCCGTTTCGTCCCAGGTCTTTTCGTCCAGGCGCACTTCACGGGCGCCGAGCACGGCCTGCCACTGTTCGCTGAAGGTGATGCGGTCGTTGATGAACAGGCCGTACTGGCGGCTGTCCAGGCGCCGCTCGCTGGCACCGACCGGCAGGTCCGAGGGCGCTACGGCGGGCGCGCCGGTGTAGATGTTGCCGCTGCCGACCAGCTGGTTGTAGTAGGGCCGTTGATCCAGCGTGCGGCGTTGAGCGCTGGCGCCCACCGTCAATTCATGGCTCACGCCGAGCGCGTCGAAGTGGCCGTCGAGCATCGCTTGCGCTTCGTCGGTGCGGCGGGTGTCGTCAGGGCTGCGGAAGTCGTAGATGTCGTAGTCGCCCTCTGGGCTGAAGTGCGACTGCCAGCCGTCTTCGCTGCCCCAGGCGAACGCGCTGTAGTCATCGATGACCACTTTGCTGCGCGAGGCGCTCAGTGTGCCGCTCCAGGTATCGTTGAAACGGTACTGGAAACGCCCGCCCAGGTTCAGTGAATCGTTCTGTACCGGCTTGGCCCAGTGCTGGTAGGCCAGGCGGTCGTCCGGGTCGATCCCATGGGGGACTTCGCTGCCGCCAAGCAGTTGATAACCCGGTACCGAGCGCTGTTCGCGGTGCTGGTACTCGGCATCGAGCTGCAAGGTGGCATTGGGGTTGATCTGCCAATCGAACGCCAGCGAAGCAAAGTCGCGCTTGCCGTCGGCATGGTCGACGTAGGAGCGGATGTCTTCGTGGGCGAGGTTGGCGCGCAGTCCGAACTGCCGCTCGCTGCCAAACCAGCCGCCCAGGTCGGTGGCCAGGTAGCGCTCGCCCTGTTCGTTGGTCGATACCGTTACGCTGCGCACATCCTCGGCGCGCTTGGTCACGTAATTGATCAGCCCGCCGGGCGCCGACACGCCACTGTGCAGGCCCGACAGGCCCTTGAGCAGTTCGACTTGCTGCTTGTTCTCCAGCGCCACGTTCTGTTCGCCGGCGATGGTCTGGCCATTGATGCGGTAGCTGCTGGCGGCATTGAGCTCGAAGCCGCGCACGTTGAAGTTTTCGTAATAGCCGATCGGGGCGTAGCTTTCGCCGACCGAGGCATCGCTGTGCAGCACTTCGCTGAGTGTGCGTACCTGGCGGTCTTCGATCAGTTGCTGGCTGAAAACACTGACCGATGCCGGGGTGTCGAGCAGGGGGGCTGCCTGAAACCCGCCTACCGCAGCGTCGGTTACTTGATAGCCGTCGTTGCCGTAGGTGTCGGATACCTGCACCGGGGCGAGTGTGACACTGTCCTGGGCCAGGCCTTGGGGGCTGTGCAGGGCCAGGCCCAGGCTGAGCAGGCTCAGGGGCAGGCGGGGGTGGGGCAGGGGCATGCTGGGGTCCTTGAGCGGTGAGCACGCACGGGCCCACTCGCGGGTAAGCCCGCGAATGGGCCCGTGCAGTCAAAAAACGCTCATGTTATCAGGCGCGTATCACCCCGTACGCCTGAAGTTGTTCAATCCCCTGCGGGCGGGCGCCGATGCTGGCGCCAGCTGTCGTCGATCTTGGACCAGGTCTTGCCATCGGTACTGGCCATCAGCTTGCGGCCGTCCTTGAAGGTCGCCAGGAAGGTGGCTTCTTCCTCCTTGCCGCCCAGCCATAGCCCAGCCAGCAGGCCCACTGGGCCAGCCACCAGGGCGCCGGCCATGCCCCAGCCGAGGGCGGTACCCAGGTTGCGATTGGATTCCAGGCTGGCCAGGCGCAGGTCGCTGATGCGGGTAAGGGAAATCCGCTCGCCAGGCGAGGGGCTGCGCGGGGTCTTGAGTGTGAGCGATCCATTGCGATACTCGCCTTCACCTTGCAAGAAATCGCCGGATTGCACCGTGAGTCTTGTCATTGAGTCGTCCTGTCAGTGAAAGGGGTTTTGATCAACACCTACTGAAGCGCCGGGGCGGCGGGCAAGTCAACGGGCAGGCGACGGAGGGTTGCGGTGTCATGCCGCACCGGCCTTCGCGGCGCGCTTGCGCGTGCGTTCGGCCCACCCCCACACCAGCAGTGCCAGTGCCCCGATCGCAAGCCCCGCCGTCACGATGCCCATCCAGCCCTGGTACTGGAACAGCTGTGTGCCCAGCAAGGAGCCTAGCGCGCCACCGATGAAATAACAGGTGATGTAACCGGCATTGAGCCGGGTACGTGCTTCGGGGCGCAAGGCGATGACGGCATTCTGGTTGCTCACATGCACCAGCTGCACGGCCAGGTCCAGCAGCAGTACGCCGAGCAGCAAGGCCAGTAGCGAGCTTTGCGCGAAGCCCAGCGGTATCCACGCCAACAACAGCGCTACCAGGCCCACGGTGGTGCCCAGCGAGCCTTTGCCACGGTCAGCCAGGCGGCCGGCCCAGTTGGCCGAAAGCGCACCCGCCGCGCCGGCAAGGCCAAACAGGCCGATCATCGCATCGGAATAATGATAAGGCTCACGCGCCAGCAGAAACGCCAGCGGCGTCCAGAACAGCCCGAACAGGCTGAAGGCCAGCAAACCCAGCAGCGAGCGCAGGCGCAGTAACGGCTCCTCGATGAACAGGCGGAATACCGAGCCGATCAGTGCCGGGTACTTAAGCCCTGCATGGCTGTGGTGTTGCGGCAGGCTGCGGTACAGGGCAAAGGCAGTGACGGCCATCAGCACTGCGGCCAGCACATAGATGCTGCGCCAGCCACCCAGTTCGGCCATGAAGCCGGCAGCGGTGCGCGCGAGCAGGATGCCCAGCAACAGGCCGCTCATCAGCGTGCCCACCGCGCGCCCACGTTGATGCGGCTCGCTCAGGGTTGCGGCCATGGGCACGAGGATCTGCGCCACCACTGAGAACAGCCCGGTGAGCGCGGTCCCCAGCAGCAGCCAGGGCAAGCTGGGGGCGCAGGCGCTGATCACTAGGCCCAGGGTGGAAATCACCGACATGATCACGATCAGGCGGCGCTGCTCGAACAGGTCGCCCAAAGGCGCCAGCAGCAGAAGGCCCGCACCGTAGCTGAGTTGGGCGGCGATGACGATGCTGCCGGCGCTGGCGGTGCTCAGGCCGAACTGTTCGGCGATGCTGTGCAGCAGCGGCTGCGCGTAATAGTTGCTGGCCACGGCCAGGCCGGTGGCGGTGGCCATCAGCAGGATCAGGGCGCGGCTCAAGGTTGGGGAGGGCATGAAGATCTCGGAACGGGCAAGGGTATGTGGCGTCCAGTATCTGGGCGGTTCAGGCTGGACGCCAGCGGGCGAGGCATTCGATCAGGCCGCAAAGCCGCCGTCGGCTGTAAGGCTCGCTCCGGTGATGTAACCCGCCTCAGGCCCCGCCAGGTAGGCCACGAAGCTGGCAATTTCATCCACCTGCCCGTAACGGCCGATCGCCATCAGAGGGATCAGGCTTTCGGCAAACTCGCCGCTGGCCGGGTTCATGTCGGTATCCACCGGCCCGGGTTGTACGTTGTTCACGGTGATGCCCTGTGGCCCCAGGTCGCGTGCCATGCCTTTGGTAAGCCCGACCAATGCCGACTTGCTCATGGCATAGGGTGCCCCGCCGGCGAACGGCATCCGTTCGGCATTGGTGCTGCCGATGTTGATGATGCGCCCGCCCTGGCCCATGTAGCGGGCGGCGGCCTGGCTGGCGACGAACACACTGCGCACGTTGATGGCCAGCGTGCGGTCGAAGTCTGCCAGGTCGAATTCGGTCAGCGGCGCCACGGCCAGTACGCCTGCATTGTTGACCAGGATATCGAGGCGACCGAAGGCTTTTACCGTGTCGTCCACTGCCAGCTGCACTGCGGCGGCGTCTGCGCTGTCTGCGCGCAGTGCCAGTGCCTGGCCGCCTGCTGCTATGACTTCTGCTACCAGGTCGTTGGCCGGGCCTTCGGAGCTTGCGTACGTGAAGGCGACCTGCGCGCCTTCACGGGCCAGGCGGCGGACGATGGCAGCGCCGATACCGCGTGAACCGCCCTGCACCAGGGCTGCTTTGCCTTCGAGAGTGAGTTGCTTGGACATGCTGATCTCCTGCTGGAAGCAAGGCCGATTGCCTTGGATGGGTGCAGTATCGACCGATGATTACCTGCTGATAAGATGGCAATCACTATTATCAGAGTAAACCTTTGGTTGGTAATCATGGCACTGGAGTCGTTCAACGCCCTTGAGTGTTTCATCCGCAGCGCCGAGGTGGGCAGCTTCGCCGAGGCGGCGCGCCGTTTGAGCATCACCCCCGCGGCGGTGGGCAAGCAGGTCGCCCAACTGGAAGCACGCCTCGGTGTGCGGCTGTTCCAGCGTAGTACCCGCAAGCTGACCTTGACCGAAGCCGGGCAGCGGTTTTTAGGGGAAGTCAGTGACAGTTTTCGTACCATCCAGTACGCCGTGGCCAACCTGGCCAGCGCTGAAGGCCAGCCGGCGGGGCTGTTGCGGGTGAGCATGGGGACGGTATTCGGCAGGCTGTATGTATTGCCGCTGCTGGGTGAATTCTTGCGGCGCTACCCGGCGATCACCCCGGACTGGCATTTCGACAACCGTCAGGTAGACCTGATCGGCCAAGGTTTCGACGCTGCGATTGGTGGCGGTTTCGAGTTGCCGCTGGGGGTCGTGGCGCGTCGGCTGACCCCTGCCCATCGTGTGTTGGTGGCAGCCCCTGGGTACTTGAGCCAGCATCCGGTCATTGACGACCCGCAGGTGCTGGAGCGCCATGCCGGCATCTTGATTCGTTCACCGCAGACCGGCCGCGTGCGATCATGGCCACTGACCAGCCGTTGGCAAGCGCAGCAGCCGCTGCTGTTGCGCCAGGCGATGACCATGAGTGACTCTGATGCAGCGTGCGCCGTAGCCCAGCAGGGCTTGGGCATTGCATTGGTCAGCCTGCCGTTCGCCGTGCCTTACCTGCAGGCGGGCCAGCTGCAGAGGGTGTTGCCGGATTGGTATGTGGATGATGGGTACATCAGCCTGTATTACGCCGAGCACAAGCTACTGCCCGGCAAGACCCGGGCGTTCATCGAATTTGTGCAAGAGCAGTTCGCTGATGCTGGGTTGGCCCGCACATTCGATGCCCTTGCCGGTTAGGCGGCCGTTGGCAGGGCCGGCCCCATCGCCGGCAAGCCGGCTCCCACCTGGAGCGTGCCAGCATTTGGACGTTGAGCAGGACAGTTGCTCTCACAGGTACAGCGCCGGAACTCGCGGGCTGCGCTGTCATTGGGGGAGCCGGCTTGCCGGCGATGGGGCCGGTTCAGGCAACCTCGACGATGAAGAACAGTTGCGCTCCAAGGCCAACCTCGTCATCGACCTTTTTACCGATTAACTGTTGGCCTAGCGGTGAGCGGGGGGTAATGACCGTCACCAGGGCGTCCCCCTCGCCAATCTTCAACCCGGCCGCCTCGGGCCCCAGGAACACTTGCCGCTGAGCCCCCGCTTCATCTTCCAAGGTCACCAGGCTGCCGATCTGTACCCCCCGCGCCGGGTCATAGTCGCGCAGCACCAACTGCTGGTAAATCAGCAGCGCCTGGCGAATCTCGGCCGTGCGCCGCGCCTGGCCAGTGGCCAGGTAGGAGGCCTCCAGGCCAAGGGTGTCGTATTTGTTTTCGGCGATGTTTTCTTCGGCAGTGGCGGTTTCGTAGGCGGTTTGCGCTGCGCGGCGCAATACGTCCATGTCGCTTTCCAGGGCTGCAACGATACGCGTGAGCAGGGTGGCCTTGTTCATGATCAGTAACAGAACTCCAGCACGTTGGCCTGGCTCTTGTCGGTCGGCGCAGTGCGGTTTTGCGACAGCCAGAACTGGCACTTGGGGCTGTTGAGGTTGCGCGGGTTGCCTTGCGCGGCCTCGGCCGCCTGTTGCAGTTCCTGCTTGTGCAGGATGGCCTTGTAACGCTCGAACATCTCGCTTTGCGCATCCGCCGGTTGCGCAGGTGGGGCCGCTGGCCGGGCCAGGGCCGGGGCGACGGCCTGTGCCACCGGCTGCACCTGCTCGGGCCACAGGTGCACGGCCAGCCACAGGCTCAGCGCGATGGCCACGGCCCCAAGCCATAGGCCCAGCGCCACGCACAGGGTCAGTTGCACAGGCTTGAGGGTTATTTGCAGTTCACGATGGCGGGGCATGGCGGCCTCCTGGCAGGCGTTATGAGGGGCATTGTGGCATGGCGTCGGGCGCTTTTTCAGCGTTGGTGCTTTTGTCAGCGACAATTTAACCGCAGAATTCGTGATTTTGCGCAGGGCGAGGGCAGGGCACATGAAGGTCACCTGGGACATTTTCTGCAGTGTCGTGGACAACTACGGTGATATCGGCGTGACCTGGCGCCTGGCCCGGCAGCTGGTGGCCGAGCATGGGCTGGCGGTGCGGCTGTGGGTAGACGACCTGGGCGCTTTCGTGCCCCTGTGCCCAGGCGCCGACGCCAGCGCCGCACAGCAATGGCAGCAGGGTGTGGAGGTGCGCGCCTGGCCTGGCGAGTGGCAGCCGGTAGCGCCCGCCGATGTGGTGATCGGTGCCTTTGCCTGCCAGCTGCCCGCACAGTACGTCGAAGCGATGCGCGCACGTGCCAAGCCGATCCTATGGCTTAACCTCGATTACCTCAGTGCCGAGGACTGGGTGGAGGGCTGCCACGGCTTGCCGTCGCCGCAGCCCAATGGCCTGCGCAAGGTGTTTTTCTTCCCAGGCTTTACCGAGAAAACTGGCGGGCTGCTACGCGAGGCTGGGTTGCTGGCGCAGCGCCAGGCCTTCGAGCAATCGCCACAGGCGCGAGCCGCCTTCCTGCAGGGCTTGGGTGTAGACGTGCAGGCCGGCGCGCAACTGGCCTCGTTGTTCGCCTATGAAAACCCACAGTTGGGCAGCTGGCTCGATGCATTGGCCACGGACACCTGTGCCACCCATCTGTTGGTGCCGCAAGGCCGGATTCTTCCGGACCTGGCCAATTGGCTGGGCGAGTCGGGGATCAAGGTGGGTGATGTGTTCCAGCGGGGGGCGCTGACGGTGCAGATCCTGCCGTTCGTCAGCCAGGACGACTATGACCGCCTGCTGTGGAGCTGCGACTTCAATGCCGTGCGTGGCGAGGACTCGTTCGTGCGCGCGCAATGGGCCGGCCGGCCGATGCTGTGGCACATCTACGTGCAAGAGGAAAACGCCCACTGGGAAAAGCTCGACGCGTTCCTCGGGCTTTATCGACAGGGCCTGTCGGATGCTGCCGGCGAGGCGATGGTGGCCTTGTGGCGCGCCTGGAACATGAACCACGACATGCACCAGGCCTGGCAAGGGGCCCGTAAACACTGGGCGGAACTGCAGCGGCATGCCCGTGAATGGGCGGCGCGCCAAGCCGCTCGGCCGGACCTCGCCAAGGCGCTGGTACAGTTTTACCGAAATTGGCTATGATATGCGGCCTCGATTTTTATAAATCCATCCAGATTCGGATACTTCGTAATGAAAACTGGTAAAGAACTGAAACCCGGTACCGTACTGCGGATCGACAACGACCCGTGGCTGGTTCAGAAAGCCGAGTTCACCAAATCGGGTCGCAACAGCGCGATCATGAAGACCAAACTGAAAAACCTGCTGACCGGCTACAAGACCGAAACCGTTTACGGTGCGGACGACAAGCTGGACGACGTGATCCTGGATCGCAAAGAAGCGACCCTGTCGTTCATCAGCGGTGACTCGTACACCTTCATGGACACCACCGACTACACCATGTACGAACTGAACGCCGAAGACATCGACGCCGTTCTGCCGTACATCGAAGAAGGCATGGAAGACATTTGCGAAGCCGTGTTCTTCGAAGGCCGTCTGGTGTCGGTAGAGCTGCCGACCACCATCAGCCGTCAGGTTGTCTACACCGAGAACGCTGCGCGTGGCGACACCTCGGGCAAGGTGATGAAGCCTGCCAAGCTGAAGAACGGTACCGAGATCCAGGTTGCCGACTTCATCCAGATCGACGAGTGGATCGACATCGACACTCGCGACAACAGCTTCAAGGGCCGTTCCAAGAAGTAATCCTTCTTGTGATGTGCACAAAAAACCCGGCCTCGGCCGGGTTTTTTTATACCTGTATTCAGACCGTTACATGCAGCCTGACATCCACATTGCCGCGGGTGGCATTGGAGTAAGGGCACACCTGATGCGCCTTCTCCACCAGGCCTTCTGCGTCAGCCTGGGACAGGCCTGGCAGGTTGATGTGCAGGTCGATATCCAGGCCGAAGCCACCAGGAATCTGGCCAATACCCACCTTGGCGGTGATCGAAGCGTCGCCAGGCAGTTGCTTTTTCTCCTGGCCGGCGACGAACTTCAGTGCGCCGATGAAGCAGGCCGAATAGCCGGCAGCGAACATCTGCTCGGGGTTGGTGCCGTCACCGCCCGCGCCGCCCAGTTCCTTGGGGGTGCTCAGCTTGACTTCCAGCTTGCCGTCGCTGGAGCGGGATTTACCGTCGCGACCGCCAGTGGAGGTAGCTTCTGCGATGTACAGCGGAGTGACCTTGTGCATTTTGAGCCTCGCTAGTGTGCTGTGCGCCCCGCATCGGCGGGGGCATCGGGTGGGTACGGGATTTAAATTAGCGCGCAATTAGTTTGCGCGCAAGATAAATCTACACCGCTCGTCCGAACGGGCATTGCACAGCATAGCCGTCAGAGGTTCTTTTGCAGGCTGTCGCGCAACTCCAGCAGGTCGGCCTGCAGTTGTTGCAGGCGCTCCAGGCTGCGGCCGCTGGCCTTGAGAATGCATTGCGGCACCTCTTTGGCCTGCTGCTGCAGCGCGCGCCCCTTGTCGGTCAGTTGCACCAGCACCACCCGTTCATCCTCGCGGCTCCGGGTCCGCTTGAGCAGGCCTTCGCTTTCCAGGCGCTTGAGCAATGGCGTGAGCGAGCCGGGGTCGGTGAGCAGGTGCTGGCTGATCTCGCCCACGGTCAGGCCGTCCTGTTCCCACAGCACGAGCATGGCCAGGTACTGCGGGTAAGTCAGGCCCAAGGCCTGCAGCAGTGGCTTGTAGACTTTGGTCATCAGCAACGAGGTGGAGTGCAGGGCGAAGCAGACCTGGTTGTCCAGCAGCAGCTCGTCGCAAGAAGCTTGGGTGTCGGCGTTCATGCAGGTCCTTGAATGTGATCAATGGAGAAATCTAGCACGCTGAAGGTTTGCGCGCTCATTGCCATCGCAGCTCACTTCTTAATGCAAGGTCCCATGGGGGGATCGGGCTGAAGCGGCTCTTGAGGAATTCGAGCAGCAAGCGGCTGCGAGAGTTCGTTTCATGTGCCAGGCGCAGCGCATAAATACCGCTGGTCTCTGCCGCAGGCAGGCCGTTGTCGCAAAAAAGGGGCACCAGTTCGCCACGTAGCAGGTAGTCGCTGATGAGCCAGGTAGGCAGGTGCGCAATGCCCAGCCCGGCAAGCGCGCCGAACAGCAGCGTTTCGGCATTGTTTGCGGCCATGCGCATCCGTGAGGGCCGGTACAGCCGTGATTGCCCATCGACCTCGAAGCGCCAGGCGAAGGGTGGGGCCAGGCCGTCCCAGTCCAGCCCGTCGTGATCGGGCAGTGCGCTGGGGCAGGCGGGTATGCCGCGGCTGGCCAGGTAGGCGGGGCTGGCGCAGGCGACGCGGACCATGTAGGCCAGCGGTGTGGCGACCAGGCGGGTATCGGCCAGTGGGCCTGCACGCAGCACCAGGTCGACTTCGCCCAGGTGGCTGCCGTGCAGGTCGACGAAGCTGTCGATCAGGCGCAGGTGAACATCCAGGCCGGGGTAGGCCACCAGGAAGTCGGCAATGGCCGGCGCCAGGTGGCGGCGGCCGAAAGCTGCAGGGGCGTCGATACGGATCAACCCCTCCGGAGCGCTGCTCAGTGACACGGCCTCGGCCCGCGCCAGGCGCAGCTCCTCGATGATGCGCCGGGCGCGTTCGGCGAAAGCGTTGCCAGCAGGCGTGGCGCGCACCGCATGGGTGCTGCGGGTGAACAGGCGGCTGCCCACCGCGCTCTCGAGGCTGTCGATGCGCCGGGCGACGGCGGAGGGGGTGAGTGGATGGCGCCGGGCGGCCGCGGAAAAGCTGCCGGTCTCCAGCACATCGAGAAACAGGCTCAGTTGGTCGGTAAGGGTATCTGGGCTCATGGCTGCCTTGCTTTTGCATAAATCGCACAGCCATTGTGCGTTGCTGTGCGTTTCCCCGCCAGAGCGCAATCGTTAGCATGCCCGTATTGTCAACGCAGGCGGATGAGGCCCTGATGATCGAGTGGTTGTTGTATAGCGTGCTGGGCGCAGCCTTGGGCACCATGGGTGGGTTGTTCGGTATTGGCGGCGGGTTGATCGCCATCCCGGCGTTGGGTGTGCTGTTCGGGCTCGATCAGCAACTGGCCCAGGGCACGGCCTTGGTGATGGTGGTGCCGAACGTGCTGCTGGCGCTGTGGCGCTATCACCAGCGTAACCGCATCGAGTTGCGCCATGCCGTGCCGTTGTCGGTGTGCAGCTTGGTGTTCGCCTGGTTGGGCTCGATCTGGGCCGTGGGTATCGATGCGCAGGCCATGCGCCTGGGCTTTGTCGGCTTTCTGGTGGCGCTGGCCCTGTGGAACGTGGTGCGCATGTTCATCAAATCCGCTCCGGCAAGCGCCGAGCTGCGCCATCCCTGGCCCTGGCTGGGTGTGCTGGGCTGCTTCAGCGGCACCATGGGCGGCTTGTTCGGGGTGGGCGGGGCGGTGGTGGCCACGCCGATTCTGACCAGTGTGTTCGGCGCCACACAGGTGGTGGCGCAAGGGCTGTCCCTGGCACTGGCAGCGCCGAGCACCATGGTCACCTTGCTTACCTATGGCGTGCATCACAGTGTCGACTGGGGCGTGGGGTTACCGTTGGCGGTAGGCGGCCTGCTCAGTATCAGCTGGGGAGTGCGGCTGGCCCATGCGTTGCCGGAGAAGGTGCTGCGGGCGATGTTTTGTGTGTTTTTGGTGGTGTGTGCGGTGATGCTGGGCTTCGAGCTTTAGCGGTTGGCGTGTGCACTGGCCATCACTGAAAGCCCTCGATGATGTAGTCAGCCATGCAATCGGTGATCGGTGATTGGTTTTGTGGATTGCGCAGCAGCATCACGTTGGCCATGGGCAGCTCAGGCAAGCCGTCCTGCTCGCCCAGGATGCGGATATTGCCGCCGATCAGGCTCTGCAACTGCGCGGTCACTGCCAGCCCTGCCGTGACGATGGCGAAGATTGCCGCCAGGCTGGGGCTGGTGTAGGCAATGCGGTAGTCGATGCCCTGGGCCTCCAGGGCATTGCAGGTCCAGGCGCGGCAGAAGCAGTCGGTGTTGAACAGCGCCAGCGGCATGGGCCGTTGCTCCTGTGGGCAGAAGCTGTCGGCGGCGGCCCACACCAGGCGTTCCTGGCGCAGCAACTGGCCAACCTCGTTGCCGGGCTCCCGGGTGACGATGGTCAGGTCCAGGTCCTGGCGCAGCATCAGGTGTTTCGACGAATCACAATGCACCTCCACCTGCACCAGCGGGTAGGCCTGGGCGAAACTCGACAGGATGGTTGGCAAGAACCGCATGGCGTAGTCGTCGGGTGTACCGATGCGCACCAGCCCGACCATGTGCGGCATGCGTAGGGTGTTGAACACTTCGCCATGCAGCTTGAGGATGCGCCGTGCGTAGCCCAGCAGTACCTGGCCCTCGGCGGTCAGGCGCACCTGGCGGCCGTCGCGCTCGAACAACTGGCGCTGCAGGACGTCTTCCTCCAGGCGTTTCATCTGCATGCTGACGGCCGACTGGGTGCGGTTGACCACTTCGCCGGCACGGGTGAACCCCCCTTGCTCGGCAATGGCGACGAAGGTGCGTAGCACGTCAGCATCGAGGCTCTGGTAGTGGCACATTGCATCAATCTCCTAGATGCATTGCATAAGAAACATTCGTTGGATTGATCTTAAGCCTGGCGTGAGACTGAAGCCATCAACACGGAGGGCTTCACGATGAAAGGTCATGTCAGCAGCATTCAACACCCTGCCTTCTCCTTCAAGCACCTGTGGCATGCTGCCTTGCAGCGTCCGGCTCGCTGGCTGGAGCTGTACCGCCAGCGCCGGGAACTGGCCAGCCTCAGCGATGCGACGTTGCAGGATCTGGGGTTGAGCCGGGCCGATATCCAGCAGGAGGCAGAGCGGCCATTCTGGGATGATCCGCTGCGCAGGTGAGGGGGCGATGCGCCGCGCATGCGGCGCTCGGTCTTGCGGGTGCTGAAGTGGCTTTGGCCGGCACCTGCCTCAACGGCGCACCTGCTTGAGGGTTTCGGCAATCAGAAACGCCAGCTCCAGCGACTGGTCGGCGTTCATGCGTGGGTCGCAATGCGTATGGTAACGATCCGACAGCCCATCTTCGGTGATCGGGCGTGCGCCACCGATGCACTCGGTGACGTTCTGCCCGGTCATCTCGATGTGGATGCCACCGGCATGGCTGCCTTCGGCCTGGTGCACCTGGAAGAACTGCTTCACCTCATCGAGAATCTGCGCGAAGTCACGGGTCTTGTAGCCGCTGCTGGCCTTGATGGTATTGCCGTGCATCGGGTCCGAACTCCACAGCACCTTGCGCCCCTCGCGCTCGACGGTGCGGATCAGCCCGGGCAGGTGCTCACCGACCTTGCCGGCGCCCATGCGCACGATGAGGTTGAGGCGGCCCGGGTCGTTGGCCGGGTTGAGCGTGTCGATCAGGCGGATCAGCTCTTCAGGGTTCATGCTGGGGCCAACCTTGACCCCGATAGGGTTGTGCACCCCACGCAGGAATTCTACATGCGCGCCGTCGAGCTGGCGGGTGCGGTCGCCTATCCACAGCATGTGCGCCGAGCAATCGTAGTAGTCGCCGGTCAGGCTGTCCTGGCGCACGAAGGCTTCTTCGTAGTTCAGCAGCAGTGCCTCGTGGGCGGTGAAAAAGCTGGTTTCGCGCAATTGCGGGGCGCTGTCCAGGCCGCAGGCGCGCATGAAGGCCAGGGTCTCGTCGATACGGTTGGCCAACTGGTGGTATTTGTCGGCCAGCGCCGAGTTGGCGATGAAGTCCAGGTTCCACTTGTGCACCTGGTGCAAGTCGGCGAAACCGCCTTGGGCGAAGGCACGCAGCAGGTTGAGGCTGGCGGTGGCCTGGTGGTAGGCCTGCAGCAGGCGGTCTGGGTCGGGTACACGGCTTTTTTCGTCGAAGCCGATGCCGTTGACGATGTCGCCGCGGTAGGCCGGCAAGGTCAGGTTGCCGATGGTTTCGTCGCCCGATGAACGTGGCTTGGCGAACTGCCCGGCCATGCGCCCGACTTTGACCACCGGGCAGCCGGCGGCGAAGGTCATGACGATGGCCATCTGCAGCAACACCTTGAAGGTGTCACGGATCTTCGCGGCAGAGAACTCGGCGAAGCTCTCGGCACAGTCGCCGCCCTGCAGCAGGAAGGCACGGCCTTCGGTGACCTCGGCGAACTGCCGGCGCAGCTCGCGCGCCTCCCCGGCGAACACCAGCGGCGGGTAGCTGGCCAAGGTCTGCTCGACCTTGAGCAGATGCGCGGCATCGGGGTAGGTCGGTTGCTGCTGGATCGGCAGGGCACGCCAGCTGTCAGGGCTCCACGGTCGGTTCATCACAGGCTCGGTCTTGTCGGTTATAGGCTGCCTGCCATGGTAACAGTTGGCGCTGAGCTTGTTGCATCCGGGACGTTGGCGGACAATGCGCGTTTTTGCGCGGGCGGGTGGCAGGTTCATGGCGACGGAGCGGGAAGAGCGGCTGTTGGCTCGGGTCGAGGATGCCTTCGGGGTCATCAGTGTGTATGAGGTGGAGGATTACCGCTTCCTCGAATTTGGCGATGCCATCGAGCAAAGCTGCGTGTTCACAGCTGACCCCAGTTGGCTCGAGTACGACTACACCCGCGCCATGCTGGTGGGGGCGCTGTGCCACGAGCAGCCTGAAAGCGCGCTGTTCCTTGGCCTGGGCGCCGGCACCCTGACCCAGGCCTGCATGAAATTCTTGCCGCTGGAAGACATCGAGGCCATTGAGCTGCGCCCGGATGTGCCGCGCCTGGCCATGGAGTATCTGGGCCTGGACGACGACCCGCGCCTGTATGTGCGGGTGGGCGATGCCCTGGAGCTGCTGCCCACGGCAGAGAAAACCGACCTGTTGTTCGTCGACCTGTACACCGACCACGGCCCGGGTGTCGGCCATCTGGCCTGGACCTTTCTGGAAAATTGCCAGAAGCAGCTCAACCCCGGTGGTTGGCTGGTGATCAACCAGTGGGCCGGTGATGACGGCAGGCCGCTCGGCGCGGCGCTGTTGCGCGGCTTGTACCACCGGCATTACTGGGAGCTGCCGGTGAAGGAGGGCAATGTGATCCTGCTGGTGCCGGCAGACCTGGAGCAAACGTTGGACCTGGATGGCCTGAGGGGCCGGGCTGCGGCCTTGGCGCCACAGCTGGGGTACAGCCTGGAGGGGTTGATCAAGGAGATTCGCCCCGCCACGTGAAGGGCGTGCCAGGGGGTTGAGATAAACGTTTCAGCCGCTGGTCGCTGATGGCCGGGTACTGGCCCCTTGCCCGTGAAAATTTTCCACACTTCCCTCCATTAATTCGGGTATAGTACGCGCCGGTCTTTTAGCGGACCTCAAAATCAGGTGGTGCAAATCCTCCGAGTCCAGCTTCGGCTGCACGTCCGCTAGGCGGACCTTCCCAAGTATTTCTTTTTCAATCGTTTTCGCAAATCCCCGCCGCCAGAGCTGCCTGGGTGACCATTTGGTCTTTCAAGGCATGTGCAGCTTTGGAGCATGGGTCTTTGCGGATGCACATAGAGGCAGACCCATGACCCAGGAAACCGGCGGATTCGCCGCTCTCGATCTCAATCCGAATATCGTCGCTGCTGTTGTAGCCACTGGCTACGAAGAGCCTTCGGCTATTCAGCATCAATCGATCCCGATCATCCTCGCCGGTCACGACATGATCGGCCAGGCGCAGACTGGCACCGGCAAGACCGCTGCCTTCGCCCTGCCGATCCTCAACAAGATCGACGTGAGCAAGCGCGAACCGCAAGCCCTGATCCTGGCGCCAACCCGTGAGTTGGCGCTGCAAGTAGCTACCGCTTTCGAAACCTACGCCAAGCAGATGCCGGGCGTTAACGTGGTGGCTGTATACGGTGGTGCCCCGATGGGCCCACAACTGCGTGCCATTCGCAACGGCGCGCAAATCGTCGTGGCCACCCCGGGCCGTCTGTGCGACCACCTGCGTCGCGACGAGAAAGTCCTGTCCACCGTGCAGTACCTGGTACTGGACGAAGCCGACGAAATGCTCAAGCTGGGCTTCATGGATGACCTCGAAGTGATCTTCGATGCCATCCCTGCCAGCCGTCAGACCGTTTTGTTCTCCGCGACCCTGCCGTCGTCGATCCGCTCGATCGCCGAACGTCACCTGCGTGAGCCCAAGCACGTCAAGATCCAGAGCAAGACCCAGACCGTCACCGCGATCGACCAGGCTCACCTGATGGTCCACGCCGACCAGAAGATCCCGGCTGTTCTGCGTTTGCTGGAAGTGGAAGAGTTCGACGCACTGATCGCCTTCGTGCGTACCAAGCAAGCCACCCTGGACCTGGCCGCCGCGCTGGAAGCCAAAGGCTACAAGGCTGCTGCGCTGAACGGCGACATCGCCCAGAACCAGCGTGAGCGCGTCATCGACTCGCTCAAGGACGGCCGCCTGGACATCGTCGTCGCCACTGACGTCGCTGCCCGTGGTCTGGACGTACCGCGCATCACCCACGTGTTCAACGTGGACATGCCGTACGACCCAGAGTCCTACGTGCACCGTATCGGCCGTACCGGCCGTGCCGGTCGCGAAGGCCGTGCACTGCTGCTGGTCACCCCGCGTGAGCGCCGCATGCTGCAGGTCATCGAGCGCGTTACCGGGCAGAAGGTTGCCGAGGCGCGCCTGCCGAACGCTCAGGCCGTGCTGGATGCGCGTATCAAGAAGCTGACCTCGAGCCTGGCGCCGCTGGTGGCCGAAGCAGAAGCCACCCACGGTGAGCTGTTCGACCGCCTGACCGAAGCCCTGGGTTGCAGCCCGCGTGCCCTGTCCGCAGCCCTGCTGCGCAAGGCCACCAATGGCCAGGCGCTGGACCTGGCAGCGGTAGAGCGCGAACAGCCGCTGGTACCAAGCTTCGCACCGCGCGGTGAGCGCCCGGAGCGTGGTGACCGTGCCGAGCGTAGCGACCGTGGTGAGCGCGAGCGTCGTGCGCCACTGCCGCTGGCCGAAGGTCGCGTGCGTTGCCGTACCGCGCTGGGTGCCCGTGATGGTATCGCTGCCAAGAACCTGCTGGGTGCGATCCTCAACGAAGGTGGCCTGGCCCGTGATGCGATCGGTCGCATCCAGGTGCGTGACAGCTTCAGCCTGATCGAGCTGCCGGAAGACGGTCTCGAGCGCCTGCTGACCAAGCTCAAGGACACCCGCGTGGCTGGCAAGCAGTTGAAGCTGCGTCGCTACCGCGAAGATTGATCCTGGCGTAATGAAAAAATCCCCGGCTTAGGTCGGGGATTTTTTTTGCTTGTGCTTCTTTGGGGCTGCCACGTATGCAGGCCTGTCGCGGCACAACGCTGCCGCTTTTCAGTCGAAGCGGTAAATGTCCATCCCCAGCGCGCCGAGGGTAAACCCTTGGTGCACGATGCCAAACCTGCCACCGGCCCCAAGGGCGAAGAACAACGGCAAGAAATGCTCATCACTGGGATGGTTACGCGACGCAAACGGCGCTTGTTGCTTGAAGTCCAGCAGCGCGGCCTGGTCATCTTCGGCCAGCCTCTCCACCACCCAGTCCCGAAATGCCAGTGCCCAAGGCTCGATCACGTCCGGCCCTGCATGCCAGTCCAGCTCGCCCAGGTTATGGGTGATGCTCCCAGAGCCGACCAACAACACACCCTCGCTGCGCAGCCCGGCCAACGCTCGGCCGACCTTGATTTGTTGCGCCGGCCCCATGTGGCTCGGGAGCGACACCTGAATCAGCGCAATGCTTGCATCGGGATACATCAACGACAGCGGTACCCAGGCCCCATGGTCGAAGGGCCGCTGGGCATCCAGGCGAGCCGGCAGGCCAGCGGCGTTGAGCCGCGCGCTGACGTTCGCCGCCAGTTGCGGCTGGCCAGGCGCAGGGTACTGAACGGCATAAAGCGCTGCAGGAAAGCCGTAGAAGTCATGCCAGGTCTGCGGCTGTGGGTTGGCGGTCACCAGCAGTTCGTGGCTTTCCCAGTGCGCCGACACCACCACGATCGCCTTTGGGCGTGGCAGGGCATTGGCCAGCTGGGCCAGCGCTGGCCCGCTGGCGCCGGGTTGCAGGGCGAGCATCGGAGAGCCGTGGGAAATGAACAGGCTGGGCAGCATGGTAGGGTCCTGAGGGGTAAGATGCAGTCATCTTCGATCAGTCACCGATCGATTTCCAATATAAGATTTTTGCCCAAATGATCTAAAAACCTGGAGGAACTATGGAGCAGGCGTTCTGGCACCAAAAGTGGGCCGATAACCAGATCGGTTTTCACCAGGCCCAGGCAAACCCCTACCTGCAACGCTACTGGCCGGGGCTTGGCCTGGCTGCCGGCAGCCGGGTACTGGTGCCGTTGTGCGGCAAGAGCCTGGACCTGGCCTGGCTGGCGGGGCAGGGCTATCGCGTGCGGGGTGTGGAGCTGTCGCGCCGGGCCGTGGAGGACTTCTTCCAGGAGCAGGGGCTGCAGGCGCAGGTTCGGCAACAGGGTGCGTTCGAAGTGTGGAGCAGTGGTGAGGTGGAGCTGTGGTGTGGTGATTTCTTCGCCTTGCGCGCCGAGGATGTGGCCGATTGCGTGGGGCTGTATGACCGAGCTGCGTTGATTGCCCTGCCTCCGGCAATGCGTGAGCGGTACATGGGTTTGCTTTCGCGGCTGCTGCCTGCGGGCAGTGGGCTTGTGGTGACCTTGGACTACGAGCAGCGTCTGCTGGCGGGGCCACCGTTTTCGGTCGCCGACGAGGAAGTGCGGCGTGGGTTTGCCGGGTGGCAGGTGGAGGAGCTGGAGGCGCAAGACGTGATCGGGGAAAGCCCTAAGTTCTTGCAGGCGGGGGTGAAGTGCCTTGTTGAGCGGGCCTATCGCGTACGGTTTTGATGTGGGTTTGCCTGTGCTGGCCCTATCGCCGGCAAGCCAGTTGCTCCCACCACCCCTACAGCGCTGAAGATTACCGTCTCAAATATGCAGGCCGGCTGCATAAAAAAGGGCGACCGTAGTCGCCCTTGATTGGTGCCTGAACAATCAACCCCGGCGGCGCAGCGCCTCGATGCGCTCTTCCAGCGGCGGGTGGCTCATCAGCAGGCCGGCCAGGCCATGCTTGAGGCCGCCATTGATGCCGAATGCCTTCATGGTGTCGGGCATGTGCACTGGCAGGCCCTGCTCTACGCGCAGGCGCTGCAGGGCGCCGATCATCGCGGCGGTGCCGGCCAGTTGTGCGCCGGCTTCGTCGGCGCGGTATTCACGGCGGCGCGAGAACCACATGACGATCATGCTGGCGAGGATGCCCAGGACCAACTCGGCGACGATGGTCGCCACGTAGTAGGCAATGCCTTGGCCCTCTTCGTTCTTGAAGATCACCTTGTCGACGAAGTTGCCGATGATGCGGGCGAAGAACATCACGAAGGTGTTCACCACGCCTTGTACCAGCGCCAGGGTGACCATGTCCCCGTTGGCCACGTGGCCAATCTCGTGGGCCAGCACGGCGCGAACTTCATCAGGCGAGAAGCGTTCCAGCAGGCCTTGGGATACGGCTACCAAAGCGTCGTTGCGGTTCCAGCCGGTGGCGAAGGCGTTGGCCTCGTAGGCGGGGAAGATACCCACCTCGGGCATCTTGATGCCGGCTTCGCGGGACAGCTCTTCGACCGTCTGCAGCAGCCACTGCTCGTGGCGGGTACGCGGCTGGGAGATGATCTGGGTGCCGGTGCTCATCTTCGCCATCCACTTGGAGATGAACAACGAAACGAGGGAGCCGGCGAAGCCGAACACGGCGCAGAAGACCAGCAGGCTGCTGAGGTTGAGGTCAACCCCGTTGGCGGCCATGAACCCGTTGAAGCCGAACAGGCTCAGGGTAATGCTTGCAACCAGCACCACCGCAAGGTTGGTGGCTACAAACAACAGAATGCGCATCATGGTTGTTACGTTCTCCTGACGGATGAGTGTGTTGCGTATGCGGGGTATATAAGGGGCCGGGCGCGCCGATTCAATCGGGGGACTATTTCAAACTGTGTACGGCGGAGTATGGCAGAGGATCCGGTTGGGGCTGTGAGCTAGAGCGTTGCAGGATGTAAGAAAGGTATGTGGGGGTTGTAGGGGGCTGCTTTGCAGCCCAATCGCCGGCAAGCCGGCTTGTATGGTTAGACTTGAAGGGGTGGTGGGACTAAATGCCGGATTCTGACTGTTGACGCAGTACAGACTGTGGGAGACATCGCCCCACCCCTTCCACCAAAGCGCCGATAAAGAATGCATCGTTTGCAAGCGACGATAGAAGCAAGCCAGCGC
>NZ_JBIVGS010000022.1:0-64995 GCF_044748785.1 Pseudomonas sp. NPDC089743 | reverse complement strand
GTCTCCCACAGTCTGTACTGGGTCAACAGTCAGAATCCGGCATTTAGTCCCACCACCCCTTCAAGTCTAACCATACAAGCCGGCTTGCCGGCGATGGGCTGCGCAGCAGCCCTGATCAGACTCACTGCCCCACCGCTGCCAAGGCCACTGGAGCCCCGCCAGGCAGCGCTTACCGGCGATTCGGCCGGCATGAACCCCCCGCACAAGCAACCGTGCAGAGCTTGTATAGGCAACCCCTGAATCGATGGTTTAGAGTGCTGTTCTGCTTCGTTCACAGGACCGTGTCATGACAGACAAAAGCCAACAATTCGCCAGCGACAATTATTCCGGTATCTGCCCCGAAGCCTGGGCAGCGATGGAAAAGGCCAACATCGGCCACGACCGCGCCTACGGCGACGACCAGTGGACCGAGCGCGCCGCCCAGTACTTCCGCGAGCTGTTCGAAACCGACTGCGAAGTGTTTTTCGCCTTCAACGGCACCGCCGCCAATTCCCTGGCCCTGGCCTCTTTGTGCCAGAGCTACCACAGCGTGATCTGCTCCGAGACCGCCCACGTAGAAACCGATGAATGTGGCGCGCCGGAGTTTTTCTCCAACGGCTCCAAGCTGCTCACCGCGCCCAGCGTCAACGGCAAGCTGACGCCGCAATCGATCCGTGAAGTGGCGCTCAAGCGCCAAGACATCCACTACCCCAAGCCACGTGTGGTGACCCTGACCCAGGCAACCGAAGTAGGTACCGTGTACCGCCCCGATGAGCTCAAGGCGATCAGCGCCACCTGCAAAGAGCTGGGCCTGAACCTGCACATGGACGGCGCGCGGTTCACCAATGCCTGCGCATTTCTTGGCTGCAGCCCGGCCGAGCTGACCTGGAAGGCCGGCGTGGATGTGCTGTGCTTTGGCGGCACCAAGAACGGTATGGCGGTCGGTGAGGCGATCCTGTTCTTCAACCGCGACCTGGCCGAAGACTTCGACTACCGCTGCAAGCAGGCCGGGCAGTTGGCCTCGAAAATGCGCTTTTTGTCGGCACCCTGGGTGGGGCTGCTGGAAAACGGCGCCTGGCTGCGCCATGGCAACCACGCCAACCATTGCGCGCAGCTGCTGGCGTCGTTGGTGAGTGACCTGCCGGGGGTAGAGCTGATGTTCCCGGTAGAGGCCAACGGGGTGTTCCTGCAGATGCCGGAGCCCGCGTTGGAAGCGTTGCGCGCCAGAGGCTGGCGCTTCTACACCTTCATTGGCAGCGGCGGGGCGCGGTTCATGTGTTCATGGGACACCGAAGAGGAACGGGTGCGCTCACTGGCAGCGGATATCCGTAGCGTCATCGGCGCCTGACGTAATTGCATGGCGGGCCTTACGGCCCGCCAAACCGCTTGTTCAACAACGCTTACAACAGCCTTGCACACAATGTCACCTGACAGTTCTGCCAGTTTGCAGCCCGTCACAGAGCTTTTATGTTCTTCGGGGCCACAACCCTCAGTGGCTGAGTTTTACGAGGACGTATCATGGCCACTAAAATATTGATCAACGATAACGAATTGCCAGGTATTGAAGCCGAGAACCTCAAGTACTTCCGCGCTCTCAAGCCTGGGCACTACTTTAGCCACCATGGAACCTCAGGCACCGTGGTCAAGATCTCGCAGGAACGGCTCAACGGCGACGAGAGCGTGGCAATCACGCTGGATAAATCCCAAAAGGCAAAAGTTTCAATCAGTGAAAGAACCCGGAATGCGCTCAAGGCAACCATTGAGCAACGCACTGCAAACAGCACTGAAACCATCGTGTATCTCATCACACCGCATGATGAAAGCTATGAAATTGAAGGCATTTCCGATAAATACATGCTCGTCAATTTATTGCAGGACGATAAATTAGAAATCATCAGCGACGGCGACGAACTCAAGTACTCGGTCAAAGAACAGCAGTTCGAGTATAAAGTGCTGGACAACATCTCTTGGTGGATCACTGAAACCAAAGACTCAGCATGAGCATCTTTTGGGTTAGCCGCCCACCGTACCAACGCCGCTTCCATTGGCGCCGGCACTCCGGGAGCGGCATTGGTCACGATGGACCGTAACCTGGCCTGCGTGTTTAAAGCTTGAACCCACCCATCTGCCGGGCCAGGTCATCGGCCAGCCCGCGCAACGCCTGGCACTCCTGCCGGCACCCCTGCACTTCCGCCGCGGTCTGCCTGGCCAGGTCAGAAATCCCCTGCACCGTCCGGTTGATCTCCTCGGTCACCGCCGACTGCTCTTCCGTCGCCGTGGCCACCTGGTGGTTCATGTCGCTGATGTGCTCGACCTGGTCGGTAATCGCCCCCAACGAGGCCCCGGTTCGCTGGCTCGACGCCACGCCACTCCCCGTCGCCTGCTGCCCCGCCTGCATCGACGTCACCGCCGAACCTGCGCCGTGCTTGAGGCGCTGGATCATCTGCTGAACTTCATCGGTGGACACCTGGGTACGCCGCGCCAGCGTCCGCACCTCATCGGCCACCACGGCAAAGCCGCGCCCCATCTCCCCTGCCCGCGCCGCCTCGATGGCAGCATTGAGCGCCAGAAGGTTGGTCTGCTCGGAGATGCTGCGGATCACCGCCAATACTTCATCGATGGAGGCGACTTCGTCGGCCAGTTGCGCCACCGCATCCGCCGCCTTGCCGATGTCACCCGACATACCCTCGATACCTTGGATCGACCGGCGTACCACCTCACGCGCCTGCAAGGCCTCCTCACGCGCTGACTGCGAAGCTTGCGCAGCATCGCCGGCGTTGCGGGCAATGTCCTGCACCGTAAGCCCCATTTCGTGCACGGCGGTGGCGACCATTTCGGTCATTTCCTGCTGCCGCCCGGAACGTTCGGCCGTGTTGTCCACCACCTGAGTCACCTGCTCGACCGCACGATGCAAACGCTCGGTGGTGCGCAGCACTTCGCCGATCAGGCCGCGCTGGCTGTCGAGAAATCGGTTGAATCCGCGGGCCAGTTCGCCCAGTTCGTCCTGACGCGAATCGTCGAGACGATGGCTGAGGTCGCCGCCACCACTGCCAATCTGCACCAACGCGGCAGTCACTCGGCGCACAGGCTGTACCAAGCCACGCGCCAGCACCACCACCAGCAACAGCGAAAGCAGCGCCACACCACCGCCGATCAACGTGGTAAGCCAGAGGGCCTGACGCATCTGTGCATAGATCTCTGCCTCCGGCACCTCGGCAACCAAGGTCCAGTTCAGGTCGCGCAGGGGTAAGCCCAAGGCCAGAAAGTCTTTACCATCACGCTGGAATCGGCTGGTGCGCAAACCCGGCTCACCGCTGATCACCGCCTTGGCCGCCTGTTCATCGAGCTGTTGCGCGAGCTGTCGCTTGCCGCTGAGGGCAGCGTCCGGATGCACCTGGATCAAGCCATCGTTGCGTACCAGAAACACCTTGCCGTGCTCGCCAAAGCTGAAGTCGTGGATCAGTTGTGACAACTCGGTCATGCGCAGGCCCATGCCGGCCACACCGACCAGCTTGCCGTCCTTTTCCACACGGTAATCGATGAACAGCGCCAGCTCGCCCGTGGAACCGTCGATATCGATATTGATCAGGCGCTCGGCGCCGCTGTCGATGTAGCCGTAAAACCACGTGTCTTTGGGGTTGTCGCGGCTGAGGGTGCGGTCCAAGCCATTTTCGTTGTAGTAGTGGCCGGTTTCGGTCGAGGCGAAAAGCGTGGTGAAGGCCTGGTTGCGCTGCTTGGCGGCCTGCAGGTACTCGATAAAGCGTGGCATTTCGCCGGCGTCTTCACCGGCGGCCAGCCAGTCACGCAGCAGCGTGTTGCCGGCGATGTCGGCTGCGGCGACCAGCGGCTTGCCGAGCATTCGCTCGATGTCGTTGCGGATGGCTTCGATGCTGGCCGGGAGGGCTGTGTCGACCAGATAGCGATCGGTGAGGCGGTTGAGCGCCACGGTGAAAATGATCACGACCACCAGGATGCTCGCCAGCAGTGCCGCGCCCATGCTCGCGATCAATTGCCACTGGATACTTCGACGCCAGATACCCATGCCCCTTCCTCCCCAGGAATAATTGTTTGGGGGAAAGTGTATACACTCAGGTATCCATTAATACCAGCGACCTGCGACAAGGTTGAAGACACTGCGGGGGCAGGCAAACCCGTCCCCGCAGTACTGACAGCGTGCTTTTACTGTTCGGCGATGGTCCGAACGATCGCGTCCACCGTGGCGTCGATCTGTGCCTGTGTACGCTCCAGTGTCTGCTGATGTTCCTTCTGCAGTTCAACCTGCTTGGAACACAGATTCAGGGCGGCCAGCACCAGCAGCTTGTCGCCGATCAGGGTCGGGTACGAACGTTTGGTTTCGGCAAGGGCGGTGTTGAGCATGCGTACCGCCTGCGCCAGGGTTTCTTCCTGGCCTTCGGGCGCCTTGATCGAATAGTCGTTGCCGAGGATCGACACGACATTGACCGGCTGCGCTTGCAGTCTCATGCGCCGACGACACCTGCGCTGGCGCGTTCAACCAGCGCCTGGATGCGCGCAGCGGTGGCACCGTGCTTTTCTTCCTGCTCCATCAACGACAGTTGCAGGGTTTCGTTCTCTTCCTTGGCTTGGGCCAGTTCCTGGCCAAGCGTGGTGTTCTGCTCGGTGAGTTGAGCGTTTTTCTGCATCAGGTCGCTGACCAGTTGCTCGAGTTGATTCAGGGAGGCTTCCAGCATGGGGTCTATCTCGGGTTGTTGCAAAGGGCGCACACGATAAAGAAAAGTGTGAGCACTCGCCATTAAATATCGGAATCTCAAGGTTTCTAACCCGCAGATTGACAGGGTATCGGGCGCCTTGTTCCGACTTGGGTCAACCGCCGGTCAGGTAAATGGATAGCAGGCTCACAATTTTTGCCGTTCACACTCAAGACTGGCCGGTCACGACCGATAGCCAGGCAAGTCATATTTCGTCGCAGGGAACGCGTCCACTCCTTTTGCCTGGATTCGTCCCGCCATGTCCCTACGCAACATGAATATCGCCCCCCGCGCCTTGCTCGGGTTCGCCTTGATCGGCTTGCTCATGCTCGGCCTTGGTATCTTCTCGCTCATGCAGATGGGCAACATCCGCCAGGCGGGCCTTGCCATCGAAAACATCAGCGTGCCCAGTATCAAAACCCTGGACGAGCTGACCTCGCTCAACCTGCGCCTGCGCACCCTCGCCTACCGATTGCTGCTCAACCGCGAACCGGAAGTACAGCGCGACACCCTCAACCTGTTGGACCAGCGCAACGCCGAGATCGACCGCGCTCGCCAGGCCTACCTGCCACTGATCAGCGCGGCAGACGAACAGGCTGCCTTCGACCAGTACACTGAACTGCTCAACCAGTACCGTCAGCTGGAGTCGCGCATGCGCAGCCTGAGCCAGGCCAACCGCACTGATGAACTGCGTGACCTGCTCAACCGCGACCTGCTGGCCAACTCCGAGCAAATCAACAAGGTCATGAACACCCTGGTGCGGATCAACACCGACCAGACCCGCGCGACCAACGAAACCGCCGCCAACCAGTACTCAGCGGCCTTCGTCCTGGTAGTCGGCCTGCTGGTTGCCGCAGCCGTGCTGACCTTCCTCTGCGCGTTGCTGCTGACCCGCAGCATCGTCAAACCCATCGACGCAGCCCTCCAGGCCGCCGAGCAGATTGCCGACGGTGACCTGACCCATACCATCCGCGCCGAAGGCACCGATGAGGCCGCGCGCCTGCTGCGCGCGATGGGGCGCATGCAGGAAAAATTGCGCGACACCCTGCAGCTGATCGCGGGCTCCGCTACCCAGCTGGCGTCGGCCGCCGAAGAGCTGAACGCCGTTACCGACGAGAGCGCGCGTGGCCTGCAACAGCAGAACAATGAAATCGAGCAGGCCGCCACGGCGGTGACCGAAATGACCAGCGCCGTCGAGGAAGTGGCGCGTAACGCTGTGAGCACCTCAGAAGCCTCCAGCGAGGCCAGCCGCTCGACCGGCGACGGGCGTGACCTGGTGCTGGAAACCGTAGGTGCCATCGAGCGGATGAGCGGTGATGTACAGGCCACCGCCAAACTGATCACCCATTTGGCCGAACAATCACGCGACATCGGCAAGGTACTGGATGTGATCCGTGGCCTGGCCGACCAGACCAACCTGCTGGCGCTCAATGCGGCCATCGAAGCGGCGCGTGCCGGCGAAGCGGGCCGTGGGTTTGCGGTGGTGGCGGATGAAGTGCGTGCGCTGGCACACCGTACCCAGCAGTCGACCAGCGAAATCGAACGGATGATCGGCAGCATCCAAGGCGGCACCGAACAGGCGGTCGAGTCGATGCGCACCAGCACCGAACGCGCCGAGTCGACGCTGAACATCGCCAAGGGCGCCGGTATGGCGCTGGACACCATTGCCGGGGCAGTGGCGCAGATCAATGAACGTAACCTGGTAATCGCCAGCGCGGCGGAGGAACAAGCCCAGGTAGCACGTGAGGTTGACCGCAACCTGGTGAACATCAATGACTTGTCGGTGCAGAGCGCGACCGGCGCACATCAGACCAGCGCGGCGAGCGCAGAGCTGTCGCGCCTGGCTGTGGATTTGAATGGGCTGGTGGCACGCTTTCGCACCTGACACCACCGGGGGCCGCCTTGCGGCCCCAGCAATTACCGGATCAGTAATCGATCCGCACGTCCCCTTTGGGTACGCTGCAGCACGACAGGATATAGCCCTCGGCTTCATCTTCCTCGGTAATCCCGCCGTTGTGCTCCATCTCCACCTCGCCACCCAGCTTGAGCACCTTGCAGGTCCCGCAGATGCCCATGCCGCAAGCTTTGGGGATCATCAGCCCGACCTTGGCCGCCGCCGCATGCACGGTCTCGCCAGGAACGACCCGGATGCTCTTCTCGCTGCCGATGAACTCCACCAGGTTCAGCTCGGACACGTCCACTTCCGGCGCATCGGCCGCCTGCTCGGCATGCTCCACGGCATCGGCCTTGGCCTCTGCCGGCGTCGCGCCGAACGACTCCTCGTGGTAGTTCTTCATGTCGAAGCCGACCGCCTCGAGCATGCGCTTGACCGCAGTCATGTAGGGCGTCGGGCCGCAGCAGAACACCTCGCGCTCCATGTAATCGGGCGCGATCAGTTCCATCAGCCGTTGGTTCAGATAGCCGCGATAACCCGCCCAAGGCTCACCCAGGCCGTGCTTCTCGCAAATGATGTGCAGGCTGAAGTTGGGGATGCGGGACGCCATCTGCTCCAGTTCGCGGTGGTAGATGATGTCCTTGGGGGAGCGGGCGCTGTGCACGAACACCATGTCGACATTGGCATTGGTGTCGTAGAACCAGCGGGCCATGGACATCACCGGCGTGATACCGACACCGCCAGAGAGGTACAGCACCTTGGCAGCCGGGAAGTCGATGGCGTTGAACAGCCCCACCGGGCCGTGCACAGGCACTTCAAAGCCTTCGTGCATGGTGTCGTGCAGGTAGTTGGACACATGCCCGCCTGGCACCCGCTTGACGGTGATCGAAAAGCTGTAGGGCACCGACGGCGAACTGGAGATGGTGTAGGAGCGCATCACCGGCTTGCCTTCGATCTCCAGTTCCAGGGTGACGAACTGCCCAGGCTTGAAGAAGAACATGATCGGCTGGTCGGCCATGAAGCAGAAGGTGCGCACGTCCCAGGTCTCCTGGATGACCTTGACGCAACGCACGATGTGGCGGCCATTGGCCCAGGTCTGGGTGGTGACCGGATTGAGGAAAGTATCGGACATGTTCATCTCCAGCGGCCGACTAATGGCCCTTTTCATGGCTGCGATAATGCGCAAGCTGAAGGCGTCGCACATTCCTGCCTGCGACATCGGCGTGCTTATCGCGACCAGCCCCGTGCTACAAGGGCTGGCGCGTCGTAATTCAAATCGGCCATGTCGCCCATGGATACGGTTCGCGGCGTCTTCGGACGCACACTCCACGGCAAAAGAACCTGCTGTTTTTTCACAGATGCTCTTGCGGCACCACAACAACGATTAGCCACCTTTTGCCGGCCGCATACGGCCCCGAGGATTACACGATGGACGTCACCGCAACCCTGAGCCTGGGCGATCCACTGGAAGCTGCACGCAAGGCCACCGCCGAGATGCTGCAGACCCGCGAGCGCACCTACTCGCTGCCCCAGCCGTTCTACACCGACGAGCGTCTGTTCCAGATCGACATGCAGGAGATCTTCCACAAGGAATGGCTGATTGCCGGCATGACGTGCGAAATCCCGGCCAAGGGCAACTACATCACCCTGCAGATCGGCAAGAACCCGATCATCGTGGTGCGCGGAAGCGAAGGTAAGGTGCATGCCTTCCACAACGTCTGCCGCCATCGTGGCTCGCGCCTGTGCGTCAACGAGAAAGGCAAAGTGGCAAAGCTGGTCTGCCATTACCACCAGTGGACGTATGAACTGGACGGTCGCCTGCTGTTCGCAGGTACTGAAATGGGCGCCGACTTCGACATGAAAGAGTACGGCCTCAAGCCTGTGAACGTAAAAGTCGCCGGTGGCTACATCTTCATCAGCCTGGCGGAAAACCCACCTGCGATCGACGAGTTCCTGGCCACCCTGGACCACTACATGGAACCGTATGACATGGAGAACACCAAGGTGGCAGTGCAAACCACCTTGATGGAAAAGGCCAACTGGAAGCTGGTGCTGGAAAACAACCGCGAGTGCTACCACTGTTCCGGCTCGCACCCGGAGTTGCTGCAAACCCTGCTGGAGTGGGACGACACCAACGATCCGCGCGCCAGCCAGGAATTCAAGGACCACGTGGCGGCCTCGGCCGCCGCTTGGGAAGCCGAGAAGATCCCGTATCTGCACAAGAGCCATGGCCTGCGTAACCGCATCGTGCGCATGCCGCTGCTCAAGGGCACCGTGTCGATGACCATGGACGGCAAACAGGCGTGCCAGAAACTGATGGGCCGCATCAAGAACCCGGACCTCGGCTCGATGCGCATCCTGCACCTGCCACACTCGTGGAACCACTGCATGGGCGACCACATGATCGTGTTCACCGTATGGCCGATCAGCGCCCAGGAGACCATGGTCACCACCAAGTGGCTGGTGCACAAGGATGCCGTGGAAGGCGTGGACTACGACCCTGAACGCATGCGCAAGGTGTGGGATGCCACCAACGACCAGGACCGCCGCCTGGCCGAAGAAAACCAGCGCGGTATCAACTCGACGGCGTATCAGCCGGGGCCCTACTCGAAGACTTACGAGTTTGGTGTGGTGAACTTCATTGACTGGTACAGCGACCGCGTATTGGCCAATTTGGGCGCAGAGCCTGCTCCCTACCTGAAAGAGGTGAAGGCGCAGTGAGTATTCAGCGTTAGCCTGACGCGCTCCACTCGCCTGACGAGTAGGAGCGCGTCGGCCGACGCTTGGACACCAGGGCCTGACGCTACACGGTGACGCTGTGCGGGGTTGGGCGCATTGACCTTATCCTTTCCGCCGCTGCTGAAATCCTTTCCGCTGCTGCTGAAAGCCCCCGGCCCACGGTAGCGAACATTTCGTCCACCATCGTCACATCCATGAAAGTCTCCAGAGCGACACTGGGAATTTCAAATGGGTTTACTCTCAAGTAACTCACCACCTCACGGGCTGCAGCAAAGTTACCTGTCAAACCGCCGCTCAGGTTGGTGACTGAATTCACCACGCTAAACACATCTGTCGCTGTCTGGAAGGCAGGCGTTACCCCACTGATCGCAGCCGTCAACTGCCCAGCGACCCCAGCGCTCCCAGTCAGGAAAAACTGCTGATTCGAGATTCTGGATAGCTGATGCAGCTCCTGATGGCCTACGGAGCGCCCGGGCTCGCTAGCTTGCGCAGCGTTATGCCTGGCCCGGAAAGCCACCCTGCGCCCCACTACATTCCTGGCCGTACGCGCCAACGAGCCCAACAACGTAGCACCGCTGGACGCCACGCCAATGGCTCTGAACACGACGCCCCAGAACGCCCCGCTTGGGTCATGGCGATTCACGGGATCGCCGCCACAATAGGCGTATGCATGGATACCTCCCTTGCCGAACGGGCTTAGCGGGTCAGCGCTGATAAACCGCCTCAGGCTCGGACTGTAGAAGCGGCGACCATTGCCCAGGGCATAACAGCCTGTGAGCGGATCCGGGCGCTGACCACAGAAACCCAGCCCTGGTATCAGTGCGGTACCTGAGGCGCCATAAGGCGAATAAGCGAGCGCCTCGTGCCCCCCCCTACCCAATACAGAGCGCTGGCGGTCGACGCTTAGCAGTAATGTCTTCATGGTTATCCACAATTCACAGAACGTGTGGTCAGGATAATGAGGGACGTTGTATTTGCGTACTGGCAAAAATGACAGGCCGGCAACTGGTCACTATTCAACCAATCCTATCAAGGCCCCACGCTTTCTGGGCTACAGCGATGTTCATACACCTTGTCCACAGAGACACCAACAGAGTTTGTGAGCAAAAAGCGGCAATACAGCTTCGCTTCTGTGGATAAGCGATTCAAGGCCCTGATAATCATGGATCAGGAGACACTCGCCGCCCATTTGATCATTTTGTAATCAATTCCTCACAAGCCACGACCTGCGCGGCTTCCAAGTAGTACCGGACAGCTTATCCACAGACCCGCCAACAGCGATTGTGGGCAAAACCACCCGGAGATAGGCTATCAGCGTTTGATTAACCCGGCTAAGACCTGATCAATTTATGATCAAAGTTCTGCAAGCCCCTATATGTATAGCCTCCAGCCATGCACCAACACTTTATCCACACCTTGGCGAACAGATTCCGTGAGCAAAAAAAAAGTTGCACCCGATGGTTGGGCCAGTTTCGCCAAAGCCAGCGGTGGAGTGGGGAACAGGATGGACTTATGCACAGGCAGAAGGTGCATGCAGCAGATCAGAAGTTGGGGGAGCGGGGTTGCCCTGCGAAGCAGCCGCGGTGCATGGCACCGGGTGCGCCTGTGCGCGCGGGGCAAGGCCGCCCCCACAGCGTGAGGGCGGCCTTGGCGGCGAGCCTGTAGGGCTTCAGCGCAGCACGCCCTCTTCCACCAGCAGCTTGAGGATGGCCTCGGCGCCTTCCTGTGGCGAAACATCCTTCAGCACCTTGCCGCCACCACCACTGGCCTTGGCGGTCGCAGCCTTCATGCGGTCGGCGCCGCTCTTGGCCTTGATCACCTTGAGCCGCTTGGGCCGTGGCCGTGCCGGCTGCAACTCGGCCTCGGCCAGCAGATCATCCTCGACGATCGCCACATTGCGCGCCGCCAGCACACCCCGGCGCGCCGGCCCGAATGCGCTCTGGCGCGGCTTGGGCGCGGCGTTATCCACAGTCGCCAGCAACGGCAGGCGCACTTTCAGCCGGCGCCGCTGACCACGCGGCAGCGCCTGCAATACCTGGGCGGTGCCGTTTTCAATCGACTCCACCTCGGCCAGCCCCACGATCAATGGCCAGCCAAGCTTTTCGGCCAACAGGAAGGGCAACATGCCCGAGCCCTCACCCGTCTCGGCCTGGCTGCCGGTCAGCACCAGCTGTGCCCCGGCGTCGCGCAGGTAATCGCCCAGCACGCCCAGCACATCGGCTCCGGCGGGCTGCTCCAGCACATCCAGGTGATCCAGGCCCATGCCCAGGTAGGCGCGCAATGCTTCTTCCTGTGGGTCGCCAGCATGCACCACCTGCAAGTTATCCCCAGCCAGCTGCAAACCCAGTTCCACCGCGCGCGCATCCTGCTCAGCGCGCCGGGCGCGGCCGGAGCTTGGGTGGGCCCCGATGGAAACCAGGCTGATCACTTTCGTACTCATGCTCGTGCCCTTATGCCGCGTCGCGCTGGCCGCCGCTGCGGTAGTTGTCCACAGCCTCGATCAGTGCCTTGAGAATCGCCGAGCTGTCGCCAATCACCGACAGGTCGGCCCGTTTGATCATGTCGCAGCCCGGGTCCATGTTGATCGCCACCACCTTGTCGCAAGCGCCGATGCCCTGCAGGTGCTGGATCGCGCCCGAGATACCCACCGCCACGTAGACCCGTGCGGTGACCCAGGTACCGGTAGCACCCACCTGGCGGTTACGCGGCATGAAGCCGTCGTCCACTGCCACGCGCGAGGCGCCTTCGGTAGCGCCGAGGGCTGCGGTCGCCTTGTGGTACAGGTCCCAGTCTTTGACGCCATTACCGCCCGATACGATGAACTCGGATTCGGCCATGGCAATGGTGGCCGGGTCCACGGCCACCGAGCCGAGGTCCTCGATACGCGACAGGCTGCGTGCAACGCTTGTGGACAACTCCACTGGCAGCGCTTCATGGCGGGTTTCGCTGACAGGTTCGGCACATTCCGCCGCAGCCAGGATCAACCGTGGCATGGCGCGTTGCAGGTCCTGCTGGCCCGCGCCGGCACGGCCGATGCACTGGCCGTCCTTGACCTGCCAAACCCGCGTCGCCGGGCGCTCGCCCAAGGCAGCAGCGAAGCGCCGGCCCAGTTCGCCACCACCGGTGCGGCTATCGGGCAACAGCCAGTGGCGTGGCGTGAACTGGTTATCCACAGCCCGCAGCCCTTGCACCAGTTGCTCAGGTGCATAGCCTTCGAACGCGTCACCTTCCATAACCAGCAGGCGATCGACACCAGCTGTGGAAAACGTGCTTTCCTTGTGCTCGCCAAACACCACGGCCAACACCGCGCCATCGCTGCCGGCCAGGCTATGGGCCAGGCCGAGCAAGTCGCGGTCGTGGCTGCTCAGGCGGCCACCGACCATGTCGGGCACCACGGCGATGTAGAACGCAGGCGCTGCAACCTGATGCAGCGGCAATTGCACTTCGGCCGGCGCGCTACGCCGCCCGCCGCCCCCGGTGCCCTGTTGGGCACCGCTGCGGTCGATACGCTTGAGCCCATTGGGGCCGATGAAACCGGCGGCGATGGCATGCGGATTTTTGCGCGTGAGGCCACTGGGCCCCATCCAGCGAGTCTGTTGCGTCTGTAGCGCCGCATGCAGCGGGTGCAGGCGGTTACGGGCGATCCACTCGGCGCGTGGGTCGCGGCGGATGATGTCGCTCATCAGTGCACCTCCGCAGGTTCACGTTCAACCGTTAGCGACTTTGGGGCCGCGGGCGTTTCCTCTTCGATCAGCACATCGGCTACCAACTCGGCGAGGTCCTTGATCTGTGGGCGCGGTTCGACCACCCCTTCGAGCATCGCAGTGCACTGTGGGCAGCCGACCGCCACCAGTTCAGCCTGGGTCTCGCGGATGTCATCCATGCGCATGTCGGGAATACGCTGCTTACCCGGGATGTCGGTGATCGGCGCACCGCCACCACCGCCACAGCAGCGGGAACGGAACCCCGAGCGCTGCATTTCGCGCACTTCGATGCCCAGCGCCTGCAACACTTGGCGCGGGGCCTCGTATTCGCCGTTGTAGCGGCCCAGGTAGCACGGATCGTGATAGGTGACGCTGCCGCCCTTGTGCTGCCCGAGGTTGAGCTTCCCGGCTGCGATCAGTTCGGCGATGTAGGTGCTGTGGTGCTGCACCGGGTAGTCGCCGCCCAGTGCGCCGTACTCGTTCTTCAGCACATGGAAGCTGTGCGGATCGCAGGTGACGATGCGCTGGAACTTGTACTTGGCCAGGGTCTGGATATTGCGTTTGGCCAGTTGCTGGAAGGTCGCTTCGTCACCCAGGCGGCGCGCCACGTCGCCGCTGTCACGTTCTTCCAGGCCGAGCACGGCAAAGTCCACGCCCGAGGCCTTGAGTACTTTGACGAACGAACGCAGGGTGCGCTGGTTGCGCATGTCGAACGCGCCGTCACCTACCCAGAACAGCACTTCGGTGGTTTTCACGTCAGACAGCAGGTTCAGGTTCAGGTCTGCCGCCCAGTTCATCCGGCCCCCAGGGGCGAAACCGCCCGGGTTGTCGGTAGCGATCAGGTTGTCCAGCACCTCGGCGCCCTTGTTTGGGGTCGCGCCCTTTTCCAGGGTGAGGTGGCGGCGCATGTCGACGATGGCATCGACGTGCTCGATCATCATCGGGCATTCCTCGACGCAGGCACGGCAGGTGGTGCACGACCATAGGGTTTCGGCGTCGACCAGGCCATTGACGATCGGTTGGTGTGGATTACCGCCGTGTTCACCGATCGGCTTGCCAGGGTACGGGCTGCCGGCGAACGTGGCGTCGGTGCCACCGGCCAGGCCGATGACCATGTCCTGAATGAGTTTTTTCGGGTTCAGCGGCTGGCCGGCGGCGAACGCCGGGCACATCGCCTCACATTTGCCGCATTGCACGCAGGCGTCGAAACCCAGCAGCTGGTTCCAGGTGAAGTCCACCGGCTTTTCCACGCCCAGCGGGGCATTGCGGTCTTCCAGGTCCAGCGGTTTCAGGCCGGTCGAGCGGCCACCGCCAAAGCGTTCGGCGCGGCGGTGCCAAGCCAGGTGCAGGGCGCCGGCGAAGGCGTGTTTCATCGGGCCGCCCCAGGTCATGCCGAAGAACAGCTCCGACACGCCCCACAGCACGCCCAGGCCAAGTATCGCGACCATCACCCAGCCGCCCGTGTTGGCCGGCAGGATGCCGGCTACCGGCAAGGTAGCAATGAAGAAGCTTGCGGCGAACACCAGCAGGCTTTTCGGCAGGCGCATCCACGGGCCTTTGGACAGGCGCGATGGCGGGTTGAGCCGGCGTTTGAAGACGAAGATGGCACCGGTGAACATGATCACGGTGGCCACCAGCAAGGCGTAGCCAAGGATCTTGCTCTGCAGGCCAAAGCCGTGCACTAGGATTGCCAGCACCGCCGACAGCACAAAGCCGCCCGCAGTGGCCACGTGGGTCTTGGACATGTACTTGTCGCGCTCGACCACGTGGTGCAGGTCCACGAGGTAGCGGCGCGGCATGGCCAGCAGGCCGCCGAGAAGATCGACCTTGGAGGCTCGGCCACGCCGCCACATGCGCACCCGGCGCAGGGCGCCGAGCACCGCCAGGCCAAGGGCAGCGAACAGCAGGATGGGTAATAGGGTGTTCAACATGGCAGGCACCTTTTTCAGCTGCAAGCTGCAAGCCGCAAGCTGCAAGCAGAAGCCCAGGGAGCTTCTGCCTACCGCTTGTACCTTGCAGATCACCTCTGCGTTACAGAGTCATTCCCAAGCAACTCTCAAGACTTCAGTTGCAAGCGAAGGCGACAACGATGGCTTCTTCTTGCAGCTTGCCGCTTGAAGCTTGCCGCTGCTTCAGAAGTCCTTGCACAGCCGCAAGGCGTCGTAGATCGCCGCATGCACGTTGCGCTGGGCCACGCAGTCGCCGATGCGGTACAGCAGGTAACCTTCGCCCGGCTGGCTGAGGATCGGCTGTGGCTTGATGGCGAACAGCGCCTCCACATCGATCTGGCCCTTGTTGCGCGAGCCTTCCTTGAGCGCGTAGTACAGTGCTTCGTCAGGACGCACACCGTTCTCGACCACCACTTGGTCGACCACGCGTTCTTCCTTGGCGCCGGTGTATTCGTTCTCCAGCACCGCCACCAGCTTGTCGCCTTCGCGGTAGACCTTTTCCAGCATCATGTCGCCGGTCATGATCACTTCTTTGGGGTACATGCTGCGGTAGTAGGTCGGGAAGGTCGTGCCGCCCATGGCCACGCCCGGCTTGATGTCGTCGGTGACGATTTCGACCTGGCTGCCCTTGTCGGCGATGAAGTCGGCCACCGACATACCGGTGAATTCGCAGATGGTGTCGTACACCAGCACGTTCTTGCCCGGCGCGACCTTGCCGTCGAGCACGTCCCAGCTGCTGACCACCAAGCCTTCGGCAGCGCCCCAGTGCTCGTTCTGCTCCAGGAACGAGTGCCCGCCTACTGCCAGCACGATCACGTCCGGGCGCAGGTCCTCGATGGTGGCCACATCAGCGGCAGTGCCCAGGCGCAGGTCGACCTTCAGGCGCGCCAGCTCCAACTGGTACCAGCGGGTGATACCGGCAATCTGGTCACGCTGCGGCGCCTTGGCGGCGATGGTGATCTGCCCGCCGATCTGGTCCTTCTTCTCGAACAGGGTCACGTCGTGGCCGCGTTCGGCTGCCACGCGGGCTGCCTCCATACCGGCCGGGCCGGCACCGACTACCACCACCTTGCGCTTGACGCCGGTGGTCTTCTCGATGATGTGCGGCACGCCCATGTATTCACGGGAGGTCGCAGCGTTCTGGATGCACAGCACATCCAGGCCCTGGTACTGCCGGTCGATGCAATAGTTGGCACCGACGCACTGCTTGATCTGGTCGATCTGCCCCATCTTGATCTTGGCGATCAGGTGCGGGTCAGCGATGTGCGCACGGGTCATGCCGACCATGTCCACGTAGCCGCCTTCGAGAATGCGCGTGGCCTGGTTCGGGTCTTTGATGTTCTGCGCGTGCAGCACCGGGACCTTGACCACTTCCTTGATGCCGGCAGCCAGGTGCAGGAACGGCTCTGGCGGGTAGCTCATGTTGGGGATGACGTTGGCCAGGGTGTTGTGGGTATCGCAACCCGAGCCGACCACGCCGATGAAGTCGATCATGCCGGTAGCGTCGTAGTAGGCGGCGATCTGCTTCATGTCCTCGTGGCTGAGGCCATCGGGGTGGAACTCGTCACCACAGATACGCATGCCCACGCAGAAGTCATCGCCGACTTCGGCGCGCACCGCCTTGAGCACTTCCAGGCCGAACTTCATGCGGCCTTCGAAGGTGCCGCCCCACTCGTCAGTACGTTTGTTGACCCGCGGGCTCCAGAACTGGTCGATCATGTGCTGGTGCACAGCGGACAATTCGATACCGTCCAGGCCGCCCTCTTTTGCGCGCCGCGCAGCTTGCGCGTAGTTGCCGATCACCCGCCAGATCTCTTCCACCTCGATGGTCTTGCAGGTGGCGCGGTGCACGGGCTCACGGATGCCGGAAGGCGACATCAGGGTCGGCCAGTTGAAACCGTCCCAGCGCGAGCGGCGACCCATGTGGGTAATCTGGATCATGATCTTGGCGCCATGCTTGTGCATGGCGTCGGCCAGGTTCTGGAAGTGCGGGATGATGCGGTCGGTCGACAGGTTGACCGATGACCACCATTCCTGCGGGCTGTCGATGGCCACCACCGACGAGCCGCCGCAGATCGCCAGGCCGATGCCGCCCTTGGCCTTTTCTTCGTAATACTTCACATAGCGGTCGGTAGTCATGCCGCCGTCAGTGGCGTAGACCTCGGCGTGCGCGGTGCTGAGCACGCGGTTGCGGATGGTCAGTTTGCCGATCTGGATCGGCTGGAACATTGCTTCGAATGCCATGACGCTATCTCCGGCTTACAACGGCTTTGTAACGAACAGGCCATCTTCGTGGCCTTCTTCCGACCCGCCGTAGACCTGCTCGGCCACGGTGCGGATCGAGCTGCCACGGGCAGCGAGAATCTGGTCCATTGCGCCGGCGAACCAGCCGGTGAACATGTAGTCGACCTTACGGCCGCACTTGCCATACACGTACACGAACGCCGAGTGCTTGAGCTTGACGCTGCAGGTGCCTTTGTCCAGGTCGATGTCCTGGATTTCGAACAGGCCCCAGCCACGCTGGGACAGGCGCTTCATGTAGTGCTCGAACACCGCCACGCCTTCCAGGCCATGGCACTCGGCTTCTTTTTCACACCAGTGCCAGGCCGACTTGTAGCCAGCCTTGTAGAGGATCTCGGCGTAGGCGTCGGCGCCCAGCACTTCCTCGATACCCATGTGGTTGTTGACGAAGAAATGGCGCGGCACATACAGCATCGGCAGGGCGTCGCTGGTCCAGACACCGGTTTCGCTGTCGACTTCGATTGGCAATTGCGGGGCGATCTTGGCCATGGAAACTCAACTCCATAAAAATTTTGTGTGATTGCCCCGACGTTGCTGGCCGGGGCCTTGAGGCTTGGAGAGCGGCTTACTCGCCCCAGACGTCCTTGAGGACATTTACCCAGTTCTCGCCCATGATCTTGCGCACCACACGCTCGGAGTGGCCGCGCTTGAGCAAGGTCTCGGTGAGGTTGGGGAACTCGCCGACGGTGCGGATGCCCAGCGGGTTGATGATCTTGCCGAAATTGGTCAGGCGGCGGGCGTAACCCTTGTCGTGGGTCAGGTACTCGAAGAAGTCCTGGCCGTGGCCCTGGGTGAAGTCGGTGCCGATACCGATGGCGTCTTCACCGACGATGTTCATGGTGTACTCGATGGCTTCGGCGTAGTCGTCGATGGTGGAGTCGATGCCCTTGGCCAGGAACGGTGCGAACATGGTCACGCCGACAAAACCGCCATGGTCGGCGATGAACTTGAGCTCCTCGTCCGACTTGTTGCGCGGGTGCTCCTTGAGGCCCGAGGGCAGGCAGTGGGAGTAGCAGACTGGCTTTTTCGACTCCAGGATGACCTCTTCGGAGGTCTTGGAGCCAACGTGGGACAGGTCGCACATGATGCCCACGCGATTCATCTCGGCGACGATTTCGCGACCGAAACCCGACAGCCCGCCATCACGCTCGTAGCAGCCTGTACCGACCAGGTTCTGGGTGTTGTAGCACATCTGCACGATGCCAACGCCCAGCTGCTTGAACACATCCACGTAGGCGATCTGGTCCTCGAAGGCGTGAGCATTCTGGAAGCCGAAGAGGATCCCGGTCTTGCCCAGTTCCTTGGCCTTGCGGATGTCGGCGGTGGTGCGCACCGGCATCACCAGGTCGCTGTTGTCGCGGATAAGCTTCTGGCTCGCAGCGATGTTGTCGACGGTGGCCTTGAAGCCTTCCCAGACCGACACCGTGCAGTTGGCTGCGGTCAGCCCGCCTTTGCGCATATCCTCGAACAGTTCGCGGTTCCACTTGGCGATGATCAAACCGTCGATGACGATGCTGTCGGCGTGAAGCTCGGCTGGGCTCATCAGGCTGTCCCCTTTTATTGAGTGGGTTCGCACCGAACGTTGTGCCGGCGCTTTGGGGCCAGCATATGCCTGTGTCCGCGGGCGCCCCGATGCAAAAACGACAGGGGGTTTGCCGAAAGCGTCAATGCGCGACATGGCGGGTCTGGGACGCCGTCAGGGGATGCGAGACAGTCTCGATAACGACCCTTTTCGGCCGTTGCATGAACATTTGCCCGGGGAGCTATCGCCGAGCCTGCGCCTGAGCGAGAATCTCGGCGATTCAACAGCCTGTTGAGGAGAAACGGATGAAATCAATGGCATGGCTGGTGCTGCTGGCCTTCATGAGCGGGGCCCAGGCCGGTGAGGAAGAAAGCACGCCTTGCGACAATGTCGACACCGACCAGCAGACGTTCGCCTGCGCGGAATTCAACAAGCAGACCGCCGAACGTGAACTGAACTCAGCCTATGACGACATGGTGCAGCGGATGCTCGATCAGTATGGTGATGACGCCGGCCTGCAGTCGCAGATTGAGTCTGCCAGAAAGGTCTGGGCTCAATTGCGCGATGCCGATTGCAAAATCGAAACCCACGGTGAGCGAGCGGGTAGCAAGGCGTTCCAGATAGCGTGGAATAGCTGTATTGCGCAGCGTAGCGATGAGCGATCGGAGTATTTGCGCAGCCTGGGCTCGCAAAACAGTGATGAACCAGCCCCTGAGGATTGATCAGGCACGCGTGCGTGAACGATCAACGCCATAGGAACCCTATGCTGCTGATCAAGCCCTGCTTTCTCGCGAGTGCGTCCAGAGGCTGCAAACGCCAAGCCTGGTGTTGCTCAACCCTGATGCTTGAGCGCTCCCGATCCGTCTCCCCCCCCTGGGCGGAAATTGATCGGGGCTCCTGTTTGCCCTGCTGAGCCCCCCATTCGTGCACCTCTTGGAGATGATCCTTCCACGGCATCACGCAGGTGTAGTCAAACCGCCCTGATAAGCCGATCTTCCCTTGGGCACAGTTCGTACCGCGCCCGGTAGCAACGAGTGAAGTACGAAGCCGATTCAAACCCACACGCCACCGCCACCTCCAACACACTCATGTCAGTCTGGCGTAGCAACTGCCGCGCCTTGTCCAACCGCAAACGCAGATAAAACCCACTCGGCGTGTCATCCAGATGCAAGCGGAACAGCCGCTCCAGCTGCCGCCGCGTCACCTGCACCGCATCGGCAAGCACTTGGGTATTGAGTGGCTGCTCGGTGTTGCGCTCCATCTCCCCGATCACCTTCACCAGCTTCTTGTTGCTGATGCCATAGCGGCTGGCGATCTGCATGCGCTGGTGGTCCTGGCGCGGGCGGATTCGCCCGAGTACGAACTGCTCGGACACCTGCACGGCCAGCTCACTGCCATGCGCTTGGGCAATCAGGTCGAGCATCAGGTCGATGGAGGCGGTGCCGCCCGCGCACGTGATGCGCCGACGGTCGATCTCGAACAGCTCCTGGGTCGCATGCAAGCGAGGGTAGCGCTCTTTGAAGGCGTCCAGCGCTTCCCAATGCAACGTAGCGCGGTGGCCGTCGAGCAGGCCCGCTTCGGCGAGCACCACGGGGCCGGTATCGATGCCGCCGAGAATCACGCCTTCGTGATCGAGGCGGCGCAACGCCTGCTGCAGCGCCGGGCCGTAGCACCGCAACGGCTCGAAGCCGGCGACGATCAACAGTATTGCACCCGCCTCCCCTTCCCCCAGCGCACCATCGGCATTCACCGACATGCCGTTACTGGCCTCCACTGCGCCGCCATCCAGGCTCAACACACGCCAGCGGTACGAAGGCCCTTTGAACCGGTTGGCCACGCGCAGCGGCTCCAGGGCACTGATGAAGCCCATGGCCGAGAACCCCGGCAGCAGCAGGAAATGGATCAGTTGCGGCATTGCGTGCTCCACGTCGCAGGTGGTCGCTTCCGTGCAAATGTTGGTCGCCAGGGTGCGATTTTCCACCCTGCCGCCAGCGTAGCGTATTCACACGGTCCGCAGAGGCCGCCCTCAATAACAATATGCACTGCCGATGGAGAGCCACCATGCACAGCTTGATCCGCCGCAGCCTGTTGTCCCTTGCCCTGAGCAGCATCGTTGTCACACCGCTTTTCGCCGCCGAACCTGCGGCCTGCAAGAACGTGCGCCTTGGCGTGGTCAACTGGACCGACGTCATCGCCACCAGCGCCATGGCGCAAGTGTTGCTCGACGGCCTGGGCTACCAGACCAAACAGACCAGCGCCTCGCAGCAGATCATCTTCGCCGGCATCCGCGACAAGCGCCTGGACATGTTCCTGGGTTACTGGAACCCGATCATGACCCAGACCATTACACCGTTCATCGATGCCGGGCAGGTCAAGGTGCTCGACCAACCGAGCCTGGAGGATGCCAGGGCCACCTTGGCCGTACCTAAGTACCTGGCCGACAAAGGTCTGAAAAGCTTCGCAGATATCCACAAGTTCGAGAAAGCGCTGGGCGGCAAGATCTACGGTATCGAACCCGGGTCCGGCGCCAACACCCAGATCAAGGCGATGATCGCCAAGAACCAGTTCGGCCTGGGCAAGTTCCAACTGGTCGAGTCCAGCGAGGCCGGCATGCTCGCCGCAGTCGACCGCGCCGTGCGCCGCAAGCAGGCGGTGGTGTTCTTCGGCTGGGCGCCGCACCCGATGAACGTGAACATCGACATGGTCTACCTGGGCGACAGCCAGGATGCCCTGGGCCCTGACGAGGGCCGCGCCACGGTGTGGACCGTCACCGCGCCGGACTACGCCCAACGCTGCCCCAACGCCCATCGCCTGCTGGCCAACCTGAAATTCAGCGCCGAAGACGAGAGCCGCATGATGCAGCCGCTGCTCGACCACAAGGACGCCCTGGATTCAGCGCGCCAATGGCTCAAGGACCACCCCGAGGACAAGGCGCGCTGGCTTGAAGGGGTCACCACCTTCGATGGCAAGCCTGCGGCGGACAACCTCAAGCTTACCGCCAACTGACAGGGCCTGATCGCCCGCAAACCGGCTCCCCCAGCGTCATCTCCCACCAGGGTTCACCGCGAACCTTGTGGGAGCCGGCTTGCCGGCGATTGGGCCACCACAGACCAGAATAAGGAACCCAACCATGAACCACGACGTCATCATCACCTGCGCCCTCACCGGCGCCGGCGACACAGTCGCCAAGAGCCACCTGGTCCCGGTCACCCCAAAGCAGATCGCCGAGGCCGCCGTCGAGGCCGCCAAAGCCGGCGCCACCGTGGTCCACTGCCATGTCCGTGACCCGCAAACCGGCCGTTTCAGCCGCGACGTGAACCTGTACCGCGAGGTCATGGAGCGCATCCGCGAAGCCGACGTGGACATCATCGTCAACCTCACCGCCGGCATGGGTGGCGACCTGGAAATCGGCCCGGGCGAGTCGCCCATGGCGTTCGGCCCCGGCACCGACCTGATCGGCCCGCTGGAGCGCCTGGCCCACGTCGAAGCCCTGCTGCCGGAGATCTGCACGCTCGATTGCGGCACCCTCAACTTCGGCGACGGCAACGCCATCTATGTTTCCACGCCGGCGCAATTGCGCGCCGGCGCCAAACGCATCACCGAGCTGGGCGTGAAGGCCGAGCTGGAAATCTTCGACACCGGCCACCTGTGGTTCGCCAAACAGATGATCAAGGAAGGCCTGCTGGACGACCCGCTGTTCCAGCTGTGCCTGGGCATCCCATGGGGCGCGCCGGCCGATACCACCACCATGAAGGCGATGGTCGACAACCTGCCAGCCAATGTCACTTGGGCCGGCTTCGGCATCGGCCGCATGCAAATGCCGATGGCTGCGCAGGCCGTGCTGCTGGGCGGCAACGTGCGGGTCGGCCTGGAAGACAACCTGTACCTGGACCGCGGCGTGCTGGCCAGCAACGGCCAGCTGGTGGAACGCGCTGCCGAGATCATTACCCGCATGGGCGGCCGTGTACTCAGCCCGGCAGAAGGCCGGGAAAAAATGAACCTCAAGCGCCGCTGATTCCTTCAGGAGACCGATATGCCTTTCATCACCGAGATAAAGACCTTTGCCGCCCTGGGTAGCGGCGTGATCGGCAGCGGCTGGGTCGCCCGCGCCCTCGCCCACGGCCTGGACGTGGTGGCCTGGGACCCGGCTCCCGGCGCCGAACAGGCACTGCGCAAGCGTATCGCCAACGCCTGGCCAGCGCTCGAAAAGCAAGGCCTGGCCGAAGATGCCTCCCAGAGCCGGCTGACGTTCGTCAGCACCATCGAAGCATGCGTGCGCAACGCCGACTTCATCCAGGAAAGCGCGCCAGAGCGGCTGGACCTCAAACTCGACCTGCACGCCAGAATCAGCGCCGCAGCCAAGCCTGACGCGATCATCGGTTCAAGCACCTCGGGCCTGCTGCCCAGCGAGTTCTACGAGTCGTCCACTCATCCTGAACGCTGCGTCGTCGGCCACCCGTTCAACCCGGTGTACCTGCTGCCGCTGGTCGAGATCGTAGGCGGTTCCCGCACTTCACCCGATGCCATTGAAGCCGCCAAAACCATCTACACCGCACTCGGCATGCGCCCACTGCACGTGCGCAAGGAAGTGCCAGGCTTCATCGCCGACCGCCTGCTCGAAGCGCTGTGGCGCGAGGCGCTGCACCTGGTCAACGACGGTGTGGCGACCACCGGTGAGATCGACGATGCCATCCGCTTCGGCGCCGGCCTGCGCTGGTCGTTCATGGGTACCTTCCTCACCTACACCCTGGCCGGTGGCGATGCCGGTATGCGCCACTTCATGTCGCAGTTCGGCCCTGCCCTGAAGCTGCCCTGGACCTACCTGCCAGCGCCGGAGCTGACCGACAAGCTGATCGACGATGTGGTGGACGGCACCTCCGAGCAACTGGGCGAGCGCAGCATCGCCGCGCTGGAGTGCTATCGTGATGACACCCTGCTGGCAGTGCTGGAGGCGGTGAAGACCAGCAAAGCCACACACGGCATGGCCTTTGGCGATTGAGGAGCAAGCGATGCCCGCACTGATCACCTACCGCACCCCAGTCCAGGAGGACTGGGTCGACTACAACGGGCATCTGCGCGATGCCTTCTACATGCTCATTTTCAGCTACGCCACCGACGCGCTGATGGAGCGCATTGGCCTGGATACCGATAGCCGTGGGCAAAGCGGTAACTCGCTGTTCACCCTGGAAGCGCATATCAACTACCTGCACGAGGTGAAACTCGGTACCGAGGTGTGGGTACAGACGCACATCCTAGGCTTTGATCGTAAGCGTCTGCACGTTTATCACAGCCTGCACAGAGGGGGGTTCGAAGACGTGCTGGCCGCCAGTGAGCAGATGCTGCTGCATGTGGACTTGGCCGGGCCTAAATCTGCGCCATTTACCCAGAAGACCGAGGCGGCTCTGCAAAGTATCCTGGATTCACAGATGGACTTGGCGTCACCCGAGCACGTTGCCAGAGTGATGCGTCTTGCCCGGTAGAGGAGTCGCCAGGTATTCAGCGGCTCGCATGAATACCTGGCAATGTCCAGTACTGCAAAATCACCTACCGGAAGATTGACCCCTGCTCCAGCAGCAACGTATTGATATCGTCCACAAGTACGCCAATTTTTGATGTATTCGCCCGCACAAACATTATCTATCAAAGTGGCGTTCCTGTTTGGTTTTTGTCGCAATCTCCTGAAGCATCTATTTATTTGGTGGGCCTTCGTCGGTGACGGCGAGTCTGACCATGGTCGTGCCGAACAAATTTGGAAATCTTGCAAGGCCTTCCGGAAGACTTCCTGGGGCAGAATACCGTAAGTTGGGGACATCAAAATCGCCGACGTAGGTCCCAAAAAATCCATTTGGAACTGCCCCTTTTTGCCCTTCAAGATACAAATAGTATCTAAGATCACCTCTAAAACCACTGACTTTCATCGACCTGACTTCATCGCGTGCCGCCACACAGGGATGACTGTCATTAAAAGAGTAATAGTGACCTACTTCCGCCGTGAAGGAACATATTTGGCTTTGATAATTTTCCCCTTTGTATAGCGTTATCGTGACAGCTGTGTAGTTTTCATAGAAATTCGCCACCGTTTCTCGGCGGTCATTGAAGCGGCGCGCGACATCATTGTGGGTGACAGTCCCCATCGGCTGGCTCTGATAAGTAAGGCGGGGGTTGGAATGAAAAGCGATTTCCGGGCAGCTTGTCCCACACCCATATGACATTATCGTGCGGAACCGGGGATCTTCCGGATGGCGATAACCATAGTCGTAGCTCGATTTTTCACCTTCGTTATTATGGTCCGCACCCAAATTATGTCCTAACTCGTGCGCCAAAGAGCCATAGCAATTGACGGTGGAAAAAGCGCTGCTTTTGGAACTATCTATAAACGCGTAGCCGCAATATTCGTTGTTTACAATGAGCATGCTGACGAGATCGGCGCGCACGTCCTCCCTGACCGTGTGTATTGTAGCGCCTAGGGCAGGACCGTTGTTTTTCATATCGTATAATATCGTCTTAGTATCTTTTGATCCCTCATCGTAACTCGCGGGGAAAAAGCCGGCATTTTCGTAACGCGCATTGACTTGGCTGTTTTCCAAGTATTGATTAGCGTCCTGCAATGCCAGAAGCGTTTTCTCATGGAAGTCAGGGTATCTCTCGCGTAGCTGGTTGGTGGTAACAAAAAGTACGCGAATCACACTCTGGGCAGGGCTAGGTTCCCGGAGTAAGACCGGCTCTACAACATCCACCTGTTCACGTATTGGCTCGGCTTCTTTGGGAAGTTTTGATTCGTCGATCTTTACCAGTACATGCTGCTTGCCCTCTATCGGCTCGATGCGATAAGGCTGGCCACCGAAGGTCAGGTTGGCCCAAATCTTCTCACCGTTACGCACGACGGATAGATAGTAAAGTGGGTCGACAGGGATTTCAGCAGTAGAGCCCGTTTTGCTCTTCCAATCATTGGGACGGTAGCCGACCCACCCGTCGATGTTTTCAAAAACAGCTCCAGCTCGACGTTGATTGAACTGCACGGCGTTGCCACCAGGCACGCTCACCGTCAGCGTTTTTATGTGCGCATCGAGCGAATGTGGATTGGCGTTTATCAATGTCACCTGCTCAGCCGCCGGATCTTCCAATAATCTGGCCAACTTCCCGGTGGCGGTGGCCTTCAACGTGTCGCGCGCCGGCGTAGCCTGTAGCTGGTACAAAGGCCCAGCCGTAGCTGAAGCCAAACCTGGCTCCAACGCCTTACAACCACCTGCGCTGACTAACGTCAGCACTAGCAAATATCTGAAAAAAAGTCGTACCGTGACCATCGCTGTTGACTCCCTGTGGTTTCCCCGCAGTGGACCCAATCGCTGATGAGCAGACAACTGGCAAAAATGCCAGGTCTGGCATGAACCAAAAAAATTGCCCCGGAAAGCCGTGAGCATCCGGGGCCAAGAGCGAGCAACATCCACTGTGCATGAAGAAGGTGACCAAACCCTCCGTTGCGGTAGATGGCGTGAGTGTGCGCAGTTGCGACCCGGCGAATTTAGCCGTAAACGACCTGTTGTTAGCCAAAGCAGCCATGCCGGTATTCTGTTGTTGCGGGTATGTCGCACTCGTCACAGAATCAGTCGTAAATCACAGCAGCACTCTCTTAGCGATAAAAGGGACAACAGCCATGATGCATGCGGATTTGATTGATCAGGACGACCTCGCCGGCCAACTGCGCGCGCGCGGGTTCGATATCCCAGCCGGGGCCAGTGCCGAGCAGGCCTGCGAGGCGGTGGTGCGCGGGTTGACCGAGCCCAATGCGCGGGCACTCAAGGGCATGGTCGAGCAGATGTATACCGGCAGTGCGACGATTCTGCCGGCGGTGCGCCAGGCCATCGACAAGCAGTTGTTGCCGGCGCTTGCGAGTTTCAACAAGCGGGCCTGATTCATGTTTTCTGTACTGGCCCTATCGACGGCAATCCAAGTCCCACAGTGATCACACAAAACTCCAGGCCTGTGCAGCACCTGTGGGGGCTGCCTTGCCGGCAATAGGGCCAGGCCTGCCCTACACAGGCTCGGCCAGTTTCTCCAGCGCTGCAGTGCGGTCGAACAGCCGCGCCAGCCCTTCCTGGTGAGTCACACCCACCACCGTACACCCCGGCAACTCCCGCCTGAGCATTTCCAGCAAGCCCCGGGCACTGCCCAGATCCAGCTGGCTGGTCGCCTCATCCAGGTACAAGGTATCCGGCCGGTACAGTAACGCCCGCGCCAGGCTTAAGCGCTGCTGCTCCCCGCCGGAAAGCACGCGTGCCCACTCAGCCTGCTTGTCCAGTTGCCCCGTCAGGGCTCCCAGCCCCACCTTGCCCAGCACATCGATCAACTGCAGATCGTCTATCGACTGCACCTGTGGATAAGCCAGTAACGCGCGCAGGCTCATGTGCGGCATGTAGGGCTTTTGCGGTAGCAGCAAGCTGCGCCCCGGTGGCAGCTGCCACTCGCCCAGGCAGTAGGGCCAAAGCCCCTGCAAGGTGCGCAGCAGGGTCGACTTGCCAACCCCGCTGCGCCCACCCAGCCGTAGCCACTGGCCCTGCCCTGCTTGCAGGTCCAAATCGCGCAGCATGGCACTGCCATCGGGCCGGCAGAGCGTCAGCCCCCGCGTACACAGGCAATCACCCTGCGTGGCAGTGACGGCCTGCCTAGGGCTGGCAGTGATCGCCTGCTCGAACTGCTCCAGCCGCTGCAATGCAGCGCTCCAACGCACCAGCTTGTGATAAAGCTTGATGAACCAACTGAGCGAGCCGTGCACCGCGTTGAAGGCACTGCGGATCTGCATCAGCCCACCCAGGGTGATGGTCTTGGCCATAAAGGCTGGCAAGGCGGAAAACACCGGGATGATCAGGCTCAAGCGTTCATAAGAGACGGTAAACAGGCTGAGATTGCGTTCACGCCCCATCAGTTGGCGCCAGTTGCCGGCGATGGCGCGAAAACGCTCGGCCAGGTGCTCGCGTTCGACCGCCTCGCCCCGGTAAAGCGCAATCTGTTCGGCATGGTCGCGCTTGCGCAGCAGGCTGGCAGGAAAGTCCGCTTCGCGGTGTTCACGCTCGTAATTCTCGCGCAACACCGATACCCGCACCGCGCCTCGGGGTTCCAGGCTTGCGGGTGGAAGCTGCTGGTCCGCAATACCACACGCGGTTCCGGTGCGATGGCCGGGTCCTCACCGAGTTCACCGGGCTGCTGCAAGGCACGCTGGCTGGCCAGCGAAACGCTGCGCGGGTGGCGCGCCAGCACCCCCATCAACTCCGCCACGCGCCGTTCAGCTGCAATCGACTACGGCATTTCTCCGCGAGACTGCCTACGGTACACGCAAAGTTTATAGCCATGGCCTTCTAAAGCCGCAAAAATTCAGCTAAAAGTCATAGCTAAGCCAACTCATGCTGCTAGAAGGTGTGACAACAAAAAGGGCTTCATTCACACACATCCGCGAAAGCCAGAAAATTCGTGTGAGAGGCTAAAATGGAAGATTTTAAAAATGGACCTGCTAAATAAAGTCCCTACATGGGATGTAATAGAGCGAAACCTTGAAGTAAAATTTGGCGAATTCAACCATAACATTCAGACGTCTTGGTATGACACCACCCAAAGCTGGAATGGATTTACACGTCGAGTCAGTGAGCAAGTCGGTCGCACCTATGGAAGCTTAGGAGGAGATCGAATTGATGCTGTGCGTGAGGCAATTTACCGCGCTGAGCCTATCCTATTGGAACGCGTCAGGCAGCAATGGTCGAGCATCAACATAGATCAGATTATTGATGTACTTCGCAAGCTCGCGAAAGAAGTATCCATGATTTTGGGCGGCAGCATTGCAATTGGCACTATTTCAGGTGGTGCTGTTGGTTCAATGGCTTTTGGTGCTGGAGTAGCTCCTGGCGCAATTGCGGGAGGGGCAATTGGTTTAGAGATTGGCAACCTGGTACTTATTGGGTTAGGTCTATCGGCAATTACTGAGTATTTCCTTCAGGGAGCACCCGACTGTCTAGCCACACTCCAAAATGGTATTATTACAGCCTGGCACTCCGAGGATGGGTTACCCACCGGGCTTGACCCAACCGGAGGATCAGCAGCTCGAAGATAACAAATGATAAGCCGTGCGGCTAATCAGCTGGCCAGAGGGCAAGAGCAACTAATCCAGTTGCTACTCACTGCTATAGTCGCCTACCTGTTGCGCGGCCCGATCAACGCCTCCATTTCCAACAGCATGGAAAGTATTGCTGCCAGAAGTCTGAATTTCCAGACTGAATTAACTAACAGAGCGCTAGCCTCTTGGCTAGGCAAGAATCAGAGAACACTATTGTCGCACCCAAAACTTCAGCCCCCTTCAGCGAAAACCTTGACCAAGTCCAATAGTTCAAAAGAGCTAGAGACACCAAAATGGGACAATGTTCGCTTCAGGGCGGATGGCGACTTCGGAAATCTACCCGCGCTGAGACAGCTTTATGTCCGGGAAGTTTTCGATCTGCAGCAACGCGTAGCCGCAATGAGAAGCTCGGCAGAGAGCGTCGAAGCGATTGCAAAATTTGCCCACTCTTCCCGGACAGCCATCAAACTAAAGTATAGAGAATTTACCCCTCCAGATCTTTTGAAGACAATTGACGAGCGCAATATGGGTAAGTATGGCAATAAGCTCGGACCAACCTTTGAATGGCTTGTCGAAAAAGGCAAGTCTTTTGAGCAAATCATTGAGAGCGCAACACGCTCCGGCGGAGGAGACCTATTCTGATGAAAAGCCTTAAGCTAGAATCTTTAAGCATAGAAACCATGCACTCAGGGCGAGCCTGCCTCAATTTAACTTCGAGCATAAATTGGGAAGAATTTCCGGATTATGCACAAGCAGTTCTCAACCTACTTGACGGCAACATCAACAAGAAGACCGACGCTGTCGACGTAAGGATATGGGAAGTGATTATTGACAAAGAGAAGTTCTATCTGACCTACGACGACTTTCCGGCAATGGTTTCAATAGAGTCCTTGAGCAAAACTGGAGACCTATTGTTATCCGAGTTCAAAATAAAACTATCAAGATAGGACAGCTCGCCCCCACATTTAGAGAGCCTTCTCAGCCCCAGGCTCTCGCCCCTACCTCGAAGAATGCCTGGCCCGTCAGCAACTTCACGTCGCGATGATCGCCAGAGTAGTCCACGGCAATAGCGGTGTCGCTGTCCAGCTGCACCACGCTGCCATCGGCCAACGTCGCATCGCGGGTCCCGCCCTGGGTCGTGCGGTAGTCGGCCTGCAGGCGCAGGCTCAGCGAAGGTGCTACGACCACAATCAGGCAGGCCGCCACCGCTGCGCCCAACCACCGGCGCCGGGCAGTTTTTTTCCAGGGCAGCGGCAGCACCCTGGCGGGCGCAAGTTGCAGGGGCCACTGCTCGGCGGTGGCAGGCGCCAGCTGGCCGGTCAGGCGCCACACCCGCTCGGCCTTGCCGTAGGCCTGTGCATTGGCCACTGCGCCAGCTCGGCACGCAGTTGCGCATCGTGCAGCACCTGCTGGATGCGCAGGAGCCAGTCCTCCAGGGGGCTCGGGGGCGCGAAGGGTTGCACAGAGTCGGCCCGTCAAGCAAAGGACGCGCCAGCACTAGGAATTTTCACAGGTCGTCCTCCAGCTGCGCCATGCAATGGCGCAAGGCATCGTGGACCAACTGGTGCACCAGGCTCACCGAGACGTTCAGGTGGGCAGCCACCTGCTGCAAGGTGACGCCACCGAGGCGGTGCATTTCGAAGGCCAGCCGGGTGCGCTCAGGCAATGCATCGAGCGCACGGTTGATGGCGGCGAGCTCGCCCTGCTGGGTGGTGGTCTGCTCGGGGGAGCGATGCTTGAAGGTAGCTCGGCAATCACCTCGTCGTCACCGGGCTGGGCCTTTTCAGTTGCCGTGCGGCGAGCCGTCTCCCACAGGTACCGCAGCGGTCTAAGGCCTGGCGGTGATCTGCGGGAGCGAGGTTGCCGGTGATAGGGCTGCAAAGCAGCCCCGATGCTTTAAAGCCTCACACTGGCAAAGGTCGACTCGTTGCGCGCCTGGCTCAGCGCAGCCATCGGCCCGCTGTGCGGCGACAGGGTCATGGCTTGCGGAATCGGCATCATTGCCACTTGCTGTGCGGTGTTTGAGCCTACTCGTTCATCACGCGGCGGAATGCCGAAGTACTCGCGGTAGCACTTGGAGAAGTGCGGCGTGGAGACGAAGCCGCACACCGAGGCCACTTCGATGATCGACATCGGCGTCTGCTTGAGCAGCTGCCGCGCACGGATCAGGCGCAGCTTCAGGTAATAGCGCGACGGCGAGCAGTGCAGGTACTTCTGGAACAGCCGCTCAAGCTGGCGACGCGACACGGCCACGTACACGGCCAGTTCGTCCAGGTCGATCGGCTCTTCGAGGTTGGCCTCCATCAGCGCGACGATTTCCTGCAGCTTCGGCTGGTTGGTACCCAGCATGTGCTTGAGCGGCACGCGCTGGTGGTCCTGCTCGTTGCGAATGCGCTCGTAGACGAACATCTCAGAGATCGCCGCCGACAGTTCGCGGCCATGATCGCGGCTGATCAGGTGCAGCATCATGTCCAGCGGCGCAGTGCCGCCAGAGCTGGTGAAGCGGTTGCGGTCGAGGGTGAACAGGCGTGTGCTCATGTTGGCCCGCGGAAACGCCTCCTGCATCGCCGCCAGGCATTCCCAGTGCACGCTGCAGTCGAAACCATCGAGCAGGCCGGCACAGGCCAGCGCCCAGCTACCGGTGCACACAGCGCCCAAACGGCGCGACTGACGCGCCTGGGCCTGCAGCCAGGTGACATGCTCACGGGTAACCGAACGCTGGATCCCCACGCCACCGCAGACGATAACGGTGTCGATGGGAGGGGCGTTGGCGATGGAGGCGTCCGGCGTGATCTGCAAGCCATCGCTGGCCCACACCTGGCCGCCATCGACGGTGAGCGTGTGCCAGCGATACAGCTCACGGCCGGAAAGCTGGTTGGCCATGCGCAGCGGTTCCACGGCCGAGGCCAAGGAAATCAGGGTGAAGTTGTCCAGAAGGAGAAACCCGATGGACTGGGGTGCTGTGCGGTTCTGGGTTGGATTCCCGGAGGTGTACGACGTCATCGCGATTTCTCCTCACACAAAAACAGGGTGTGCCTCAGGCGGGCACTGATTTTTTGTAATGGCCCCAATTCATTTGCAGGGGCTTTGCCAATCTCAACGCAAGGGCCGTGCCTGAAATTGAACGGCCATCCAAAAAAACCCAAAAACGACGCCTTTTTTCAGCAATTCCGGCTCGCCGATCGGGTTGTTGAAAAAACCCAAACCGGCGGGCCAGCGCCTTTGCGTGTCACTTATGAGCAATTTGGTGACACGCTCAAGGCAGGTTGCCCAGAAACGACACTGTTTAGTGTCACCGACAATGGTGACACTGATCGCGACATCCGACGATCGGCTGATACGAAGACGCCCCAAAACGGGGCGTCTTGACAAAAGTAGCTCACAGTCAGCGCATCAACATTCGATGGCGCTGACCGCCAAACCGCCGCGCGAGGTCTCTTTGTACTTGTCGTGCATGTCGGCGCCGGTGTCGCGCATGGTGCGGATCACCTGGTCCAGGGAGATGAAGTGCTCACCGTCACCGCGCAGGGCCATCTGCACAGCGTTGATGGCTTTTACTGCGGCAATGGCGTTGCGCTCGATGCACGGCACCTGCACCAGGCCACCGACCGGGTCGCAAGTCAGGCCAAGGTTGTGCTCGAGGGCGATCTCGGCGGCGTTCTCCACCTGCGCCGGGGTCGCCCCCAGCACTTCGGCAAGGCCAGCCGCCGCCATGGCGCACGCTGAACCGACTTCACCCTGGCAACCCACCTCGGCACCTGAAATCGATGCATTCTTTTTGCACAGGATGCCCACTGCGGCGGCGGCCAGGAAGAAGTCGACCACGTTGGACTCGTCGACCGCATCGCTGAAACGCATGTAGTAGTGCAGCACAGCCGGGATGATGCCGGCCGCGCCATTGGTGGGCGCAGTGACCATGCGCCCGCCAGCGGCGTTCTCTTCGTTGACCGCCAGGGCGAACAGGTTGACCCACTCCATGGCACTCATGGTCGAGCCGATCACATTGGGCTTGCCGATCTCCTGCAGGCTGCGGTGCAGCCTGGCGGCGCGGCGGCGCACATTCAGCCCGCCGGGCAGCGTGCCCTCATGCTTGAGGCCGTTGTGCACGCATTCCTGCATGGCTTGCCAGAGCGTGTGCAGGCCGGCGCGGATCTCTTGCTCGCTGCGCCAGACCTTCTCGTTGGCCATCATCAATTGCGACACGCTAAGGTCGTTTTGCTTGCACAGGCGCAGCAGCTCTGCGGCACTGTTGAAATCGTACGGCAGCACCGTCTGGTCGGCATCCAGCACACCACTGGCGGCCTGGGCGGCATCGACCACGAAACCGCCCCCCACCGAGTAGTAGGTGTCACGGTGCAGCTCGCCCTGCTCGCCTTCGGCGATCAGGGTCATGGCATTGGGGTGGTACGGCAGGTTCTCGTCCAGCAGCAGCATGTCACGCGCCCAGACGAACTCGATGGGCAGGCGGTTATCCAGCTTCAGGGTATTGGTTTCGCGCAGGTCGGCGATGCGTGGGACGATCTGGGCTGGGTCGATGGCGTCCGGCCATTCGCCCATCAGGCCCATGATGGTGGCGTGGTCGGAGCCGTGGCCAATACCGGTGGCCGACAGCGAGCCGTATAACCGCACCTGCACCCTTTTCACCTGCTCGAGCTCGCCGCGCTCACGCAGGCCTTGGACGAACAGGGCGCCCGCACGCATGGGGCCGACGGTATGGGAGCTGGAGGGCCCGACTCCGATCTTGAACAGGTCGAACACGCTGATGGCCATTGTCGCTACACCTCTTGCTGGGCTTGTCTCTGCGCGCCATGCGCAGGGCGGGGCAACTGCTAGGCTGAAGCTGCGAGCCGCCACGAATGCACGCATCATCAGGCTTTTGCGCCCCCCCTCGCCGTCTGCAACCGACGTACTTTTGTCCAGCAGCGCCGCGCCGTTTTACCTGTATGTGCGCCGCTTTCAGGCGCTCCGATGACGGAAAAATACGCAGCCAGGGGAGGAAAATGCCATATGCGACATCGCCAGTACTCAAAGCGACCCGTTCCGTACTGGTTACGACCCCACCTGTAGGCGATTGCCCGGCGCTGGTGGATTATCGAAAGCGACTCGTATTGCACGGCCTCGCATCCTGCCCTCTGCAGGCCTGGTTGACCGGACCCTGAGAAAGCCCGGCAGCCCTCGCGAACCCGAAGATAAAATCACAGGAGTCCATCCATGAAAGGTTCACCCTCGCTGTTGCTGGCCGCGTTGCTGTCCGCCCCCTTGCTGGCCCAGGCCGCAGAACCCGAGCAGTGTCAGACGGTACGTTTTTCCGATGTCGGCTGGACCGACATCACGGTAACCACCGCGACCACCAGCGTTGTGCTCGAAGCACTGGGTTACAAGACTCACACCACCATGATCTCGGTACCGGTGACCTACAAGTCGCTGGCCGCCGGCAAGGACCTGGACGTGTTTCTCGGCAACTGGATGCCGACCATGGAAAACGACATCAAGCAGTACCGCGACGCCGGCACTGTCGAAACCGTGCGCGCCAACCTGGAAAACGCCAAGTACACCTTGGCCGTACCCCAGTCGCTGTACGACAAGGGCCTCAAGGATTTTGCCGACATCCCCAAGTTCAAGAAGGAACTGGAAGGCAAGATCTACGGCATCGAACCGGGTAACGACGGCAACCGCACCATCCAGAGCATGATCGACAAGAACGCCTTCGGCCTGAAGGACGCCGGTTTCAAGATCGTGCAGTCCAGTGAGGCCGGCATGCTGTCGCAGGTGGACCGGGCGCAGAAGCGCGGGGAGGCGATCGTGTTCCTCGGCTGGGAACCTCACCCGATGAACACCCGCTTCAAGATGCAGTACCTGACCGGCGGGGACGACTTCTTCGGCCCCGAACTGGGCAAGGCAACCGTGCTGACCAATACCCGCAAGGGCTACGTGCAGGAGTGCAGCAACGTAGGCCAACTGCTCAAGAACCTGTCGTTCGAGCTCAAGGATGAAAGCACCATGATGGGCTATGTCCTGGACGACAAGATGAAACCCGAGGCAGCTGCCAAGAAGTGGCTCAAGGACAACCCAGGCAAGCTGGACGCCTGGCTCGCCGGTGTGACCACCGTGGACGGCAAACCGGGCCTTGAGGCGGCCAAAGCCAAACTGACGCAATAACGCAAGACGAAGGCAACACCGCGGGGCGGGACCGTGCTCGCCCCGGACTGATTTCAATCTTTGCAGGTGGAAGCTCGCTATCATGCTTATCGATCAGAAAATACCCCTGGGTGAGTACATCGCGTCATTCGTCGAATGGCTGACCCAGAATGGCGCCGATTACTTCGACGCCATCGCTCAAGGCCTGGAATTCATGATCCAGGGCGTCACCGGCACTCTGACCTGGTTCAACCCGTTCGTCCTCATCGCCCTGTTCGCCGCCCTCGCGCACCTGATTCAGCGCAAATGGGCACTGACTGTGTTCGTCGCCCTCTCCTTCCTGCTGATCCTCAACCTGGGCTATTGGCAGGAGACCATGGAAACCCTGGCGCAAGTCACCTTTGCCACCGTGGTCTGTGTGGCCATCGGTGTACCGCTGGGAATCGTTGCCGCGCACAAACCGATGTTCTATACCGCGATGCGCCCGGTGCTCGACTTGATGCAGACGGTGCCCACCTTCGTTTACCTGATCCCAACCCTGACACTGTTCGGCCTGGGTGTGGTGCCTGGGCTGATCTCCACGGTGGTGTTCGCCATCGCCGCGCCGATTCGCCTGACCTACCTGGGCATCTGCGACGTCCCGCAGGAGCTGCTGGACGCCGGCAAGGCCTTCGGCTGCTCGCGGCGCCAGTTGCTGACCCGCATCGAACTGCCCCACGCGATGCCGAGCATCGCCGCCGGCGTTACCCAGTGCATCATGCTGTCGCTGTCGATGGTGGTGATCGCGGCCCTGGTGGGCGCCGATGGCCTGGGCAAACCCGTGGTCAACGCACTGAACACCGCCGACATTTCCCTGGGCTTCGAAGCGGGCCTGGCGATCGTACTGCTGGCCATCATGCTCGACCGTATCTGCAAGCAACCGGAAGTCACGGTAAGGGGTGAAGCATGAGCATCATTCGTTTCGAAGATGTCGACGTCATCTTCTCCAACAAGCCGCGTGAAGCGCTGGCACTGCTCGATCAGGGCAAGACCCGGGAGCAGATCCTCAAGCAGACCGGGCTGGTGGTGGGTGTCGAAAAGGCCAACCTGGATATCAACAAGGGCGAGATCTGCGTGCTGATGGGCCTGTCCGGTTCGGGCAAGTCGAGCCTGCTGCGCTGCATCAACGGCCTGAACACCGTCAGCCGCGGCAAGCTGTTCGTCGAGCACGAAGGCAAGCACATCGACATTGCCCACTGCACCCCGGCAGAGCTCAAGATGATGCGCACCAAGCGCATCGCCATGGTGTTCCAGAAGTTCGCCCTGATGCCTTGGCTGACGGTGCGCGAGAACATCAGCTTTGGCCTGGAAATGCAGGGCCGCCCTGAAAAGGAACGGCGCAAGCTGGTGGACGAGAAGCTTGAGCTGGTGGGTTTGACCCAGTGGCGCAACAAGAAGCCGGACGAACTCTCCGGCGGCATGCAGCAGCGCGTGGGCCTGGCCCGGGCACTGGCGATGGATGCTGACATCCTGCTGATGGACGAACCGTTCTCGGCCCTCGACCCACTGATCCGCCAGGGCCTGCAGGACGAGCTGCTGGAGCTGCAGCGCAAGCTCAACAAGACCATCGTGTTCGTCAGCCACGACCTGGACGAAGCGCTCAAGCTGGGCAGCCGCATCGCCATCATGAAGGATGGGCGGATCGTTCAGTACAGCAAGCCCGAGGAGATCGTGCTCAACCCGGCGGACGACTACGTACGCACCTTCGTGGCCCACACCAACCCGCTGAACGTGCTGTGCGGCCGCAGCCTGATGCGCACCTTGGACAACTGCAAACGGATCAATGGCTCGGTGTGCCTGGACCCAGGCATCGATTCGTGGCTGGACCTGGGCGAAGGTGGCTCGCTCAAGCGTGCACGCCAAGGGCAGAACGGGCTGGACCTGCAGAACTGGGCGCCTGGAGAGGATGTCGAGCTGCTGGAGCGGCGGCCGACGCTGGTCAATGCCGATATCGGCATGCGCGAAGCGCTGCAGATTCGTTACCAGACTGGCAACAAGCTGGTGCTGCAGGATAACGACAAGGTAGTGGGGATACTTGGGGATACCGAGCTGTACCACGCGCTGCTCGGCAAGAGCCACGGCTAATGCAACCGGGGCCGCTGTGCGGCCCCAATCAATCTGTCAGCGAACGACGATACCGCGGGCAGCCATGTAGGCCTTCGCTTCCGGCACTGTGTACTCACCGAAGTGGAAGATGCTCGCCGCCAGTACCGCGCTGGCATGCCCTTCCAGAATCCCGTCAGCCAGGTGCTGCAAGTTACCCACACCACCCGAAGCGATCACCGGAATCCCCAGCGCATCGCTGATGGCACGGGTCACACCCAGGTCGAAACCGTTCTTCATGCCGTCCTGGTCCATGCTGGTCAGCAGGATCTCACCGGCACCCAGGCCTTCCATCTTCTTCGCCCACTCGACCGCGTCCAGCCCGGTCGGCTTGCGCCCGCCATGGGTGAAGATTTCCCAGCGCGGCGCTTCACCGGGGCCAGACACCTTCTTGGCATCGATGGCCACCACGATGCACTGCGAACCGAAACGGTCGGCAGCCTCACCCACGAACTCAGGGTTGAACACCGCGGCGGTGTTGATCGAAACCTTGTCGGCACCGGCATTGAGCAGGTTGCGGATGTCCTGCACGGTACGCACGCCACCGCCCACGGTCAGCGGGATGAACACCTGGCTGGCCATGCGCTCGACGGTATGCAAGGTGGTATCGCGGCCATCGACGCTTGCGGTGATGTCGAGGAAGGTGATTTCGTCGGCACCCTGCTCGTTGTAGCGACGGGCAATTTCCACCGGGTCGCCGGCATCACGAATGTTCTCGAACTTGACGCCCTTGACCACCCGGCCGTTGTCCACGTCCAGGCAAGGGATGATGCGCTTGGCCAGTGCCATGGTTCAGTCCTCAGCCTTGGTAGTTGTCGCAGAAGGCCTGGGCCTCGGCGACATCGAGGGTGCCTTCGTAGATGGCACGGCCGGTGATGGCACCGATGATGCCCGGGGCCTTGGCGTCCAGCAGGGCCTTGATGTCACCCAGGTTGTGGATACCGCCCGAAGCGATCACCGGAATGCGGGTGGCTTCGGCCAGTGCCTTGGTGAACGGCACGTTGCAGCCCTGCATCATGCCGTCCTTGGCGATGTCGGTGTAGACGATCGCCGAGACGCCATCGGCCTCAAAGCGCTTGGCCAGGTCGATGACCTGCACCGAGCTCACCTCAGCCCAGCCGTCGGTGGCGACGAAACCGTCCTTGGCGTCCAGGCCGACGATGACCTTGCCGGGGAAGGCCTTGCACGCTTCAGCGACGAACTCAGGTTGCTTGACCGCCTTGGTGCCGATGATCACGTAGCTGACGCCGGCCTTGACGTAGTGCTCGATGGTTTCCAGCGAACGGATACCGCCGCCGATCTGGATCGGCAGGTTCGGGTAACGCTTGGCGATGGCAGTGACCACTTCACCGTTGACCGGCTGGCCTTCGAAGGCGCCGTTAAGGTCGACCAGGTGCAGGCGGCGGCAACCACCCTCCACCCACTTGGCGGCCATGCTCACCGGGTCGTCGGAAAATACCGTGGAGTCTTCCATGCGGCCCTGGCGCAGGCGCACGCAGGCACCGTCCTTCAGATCGATAGCGGGGATAATCAGCATGCTCTTTCCTTCGTCAATTCAAGCGGCAAGCTGCAAGCGACAAGCTGCAAGCATGCGCGTCGTGTTTTCGATGGCGGTCCAGCTTTGGCTTGCAGCTTGAGGCTTGAAGCTTTCAGCTTTTTTCCAACGCCCACAGGTCGCTCTCGATGCTCTCGAACCGCTCCTTGAGGTGCAGCTGAACATCGGCAATCGCCCTGTTGTAGTAATGGGGTGCAATCTCTTTGCTGAACAGCTCGAGGACCTCAGCCACCTCGAACGACCCCAGCTGCAGCTCGAAGCGGTCTTCGAGGAAGCGCTTGAGGGTGTCGAGCGCTTCGCGCTCCTGCTCGGGGGCCAGGGTGATGACGGGGGCCTTGGTCTTCGACCTGCTCATTTACCAGCGCCCGTCCCAGGCCACGAAGTTCTGCAGCAGTTGCAGGCCATGGGTATGGCTCTTCTCCGGGTGGAACTGCACGGCAAAGCGCGAGCCCTCGGCCAGCGCGGCAGCGAAGTCGACGCCATAATGGCCGCGACCGACCACTTGCCCCGGCTTGCCGGCATTGATGTAGTAGCTGTGCACGAAATAGAAGCGCGCACGATCAGAGATGTCGTGCCACAGCGGGTGGTCGACGGCCTGAGTGACTTCGTTCCAGCCCATGTGCGGCACTTTCAGGTGCTCACCACCTTCCTGCAGGTCTTTACCGAAGAAGCGCACCTGGCCAGGGAACAGGCCGATGCAGTCGACACCGTCGTTTTCTTCGCTGTGCTCCAGCAGCGCCTGCATGCCTACACAGATGCCCAGAAATGGCCGGTCCTGGCTGACTTCACGCACCAGGCTGTCGAAGCCCAGGCGGCGGATTTCGGCCATGCAGTCGCGGATCGCGCCCACACCCGGGAACACCACACGGTCAGCCTCGCGAATCACCGCAGCATCGCTGGTGACCATCACCTTGCCGGCGCCGACGTGCTCGAGCGCCTTGGCTACCGAGTGCAGGTTGCCCATGCCATAGTCGATTACGGCTACCGTCTGCATTTACAGGCATCCCTTGGTGGATGGCATCTGCCCGGCCATGCGCTCGTCCTGGGTCACGGCCATGCGCAGGGCACGACCGAAGGCCTTGAACACGGTTTCGATCTGGTGGTGGGTGTTGTGGCCACGCAGGTTGTCGATGTGCAGGGTAACCAACGCATGGTTGACGAAGCCCTGGAAAAACTCCTGGAACAGGTCGACATCGAAGCCGCCAACGGTGGCGCGGGTGTACGGCACGTGCATCTGCAGGCCTGGGCGGCCAGAGAAGTCGATGACCACACGCGACAGCGCTTCGTCCAGCGGCACATAGGCATGGCCGTAACGGAAGATGCCTTTCTTGTCGCCGATGGCCTGGGCGAATGCCTGGCCCAGCGTGATACCGACGTCTTCGACGGTATGGTGATCGTCGATATGCAGGTCACCCTTGCACTCGATATCCAGATCGATCAGCCCGTGCCGGGCAATCTGGTCGAGCATGTGTTCAAGGAAAGGCACGCCGATATCGAATCGGGCCTTGCCACTGCCATCGAGGTTGATCGAGCACTTGACCTGGGTTTCCAGGGTATTGCGCTCGACGGAAGCCTTACGTTCGACCATCACCAGCTCCGCAAAATCATTGGGCGAAAAGGGCTACATTATAGGCCCAGAACGCTCAAGCTTGGAACGCGGATGACATATGGCATTGCAAGGGGCTGCTCGGCAGGCCGATCACCGGCAAGACGCCTCCCCCAAAGCCCCGCCAGAACTCAAGCCCAGCGGAGAAACCTGTGAGGGCAACTGGCTTGCCCAGTGTCTAAAACCGGCGCAATCCAGGTGGCCGGCTTGCCGGTGATGAGGCCAGGACAGCCAGCCAGTCAGCTGGCTGTCATACCCCTTAGTGGAACAACACCGCCGTCTTCTGCAGGGTAATCCACACCCCCCAAGCCAGCGGAATCACCACTACCGCCCACGCGATCAGCACCAGCGGCAGGCTGCCAGGCGCTGCATGCCACTCCAGCGCACGGGCGCCATCGGCACCTTTGTCGTGGCTCAGGGCACGCTCGGCCGCAAGCTCGGCATCGCTCATGAAGTGCTTGTCGGCTACCGGGCGCACCAGCAAGTTGCAGACGAAGCCCAGCACCAGCAGGCCAGCGAGGATGTACAGGGTCATGTCATAAGCCGCCGCACGCTCCACACCCGCGGCCAACTGATACTCACGCAGGTAAGTGATCAGCACCGGGCCCAGCACGCCAGCAGCGGCCCAGGCCGTCAGCAGGCGGCCGTGGATGGCACCGACCATCTGCGTGCCGAACAGGTCAGCCAGGTAGGCCGGCACCGTGGCGAAGCCACCGCCGTACATGGACAGGATGATGCAGAAGGCCGCCACGAACAGTGCCACGTTGCCCAGATGGCCCATGTTCGGCACCAGGCTGTAGAGGCCCACACCCAGGGCGAAGAAGGCAAAGTAGGTGTTCTTGCGGCCGATGTAGTCCGAGAACGATGCCCAGAAGAACCGCCCACCGATGTTGAACAGGCTCAGCAGGCCGGTGAAGCCCGCGGCAATGGCGGCAATCTGCGCCAATTGTGCGGCGTTCAGCTCGCTGAAGCTCAGCTCGTTGCCCAGCAGCTTGCCAGCGAACACTTCCTGCAGCAGCGGCGACGCCATGCCCAGGATGCCGATGCCTGCAGAAACGTTCAGGCACAGCACCAGCCAGATCAGCGCGAATTGTGGGGTTTTCCAGGCAACGCTGACGTGCACGTGACGGTCGGTGACCATCGCATTGGCTTTCTTCACCGGCGCAGTCCAGCCTTCTGGCTTCCAGCCGGTCGGCGGCACGCGGTACGCCAGGGCGCCAGCGGTCATGAACACGAAGTAGATCGCTGCCATGACCACGAAACTCTGCCATACGCCGACTTCATGCTCATTGCCGAAATGCCCCATCAGCGCTGTGGCCAGCGGTGCACCGACCATGGCACCGCCGCCAAAGCCCATGATCGCCATGCCAGTGGCCATGCCGCGCTTGTCCGGGAACCACTTGATCAAGGTCGAAACCGGCGAGATATAACCCAGGCCCAGGCCGATACCGCCGATCACCCCGGAGCCCAGCCACATCAGCCACAACTGATGGGTCTTCACGCCAATCGCCGAAATCAGCATGCCGCCGCACCAGCACAGGGCCGACACCAGGCCCGCCTTACGCGGCCCTGCGTGCTCCAACCAACCGCCCAGCACCGCCGCCGAGCAACCCAGGAACACGAAGAACAGGGTGTAGATCCAGCTCAGCATGGAAATGGGCCAGTCGCACTCGGCGCTGAACATGCGAGCAATGAAGCCCATGTCCGCCGAGCACGCTACCGGGGCGGTAATGCCGATGGCTTGGGAAAGCGGCAACCAGAACACGGAAAAACCGTAGGCCATGCCGATACACAGGTGAATGGCCAGCGCGGCCGGGGGTACCAGCCAGCGGTTGAAACCGGGGCGGGCGATGATGCGCTCCTTCGACAAGAAGCTTGGCGCGCTGGCCACCGCTCCTGCCGTGATACTGCTGTTCATGGATGTGATCCTTTTGTAGGTAGACGATGCGTGCGCATTGAATGCCCGGCTCTTTTGCTGGCACGTAAGGCTCGGCCGTTTCATGGCAACGTTCCGCGACAATACGTCGCGGCCGCTTCGCAGGCGCCGAAAGAGTACCAGTTCGCCTATGACATGAAAGCAATCTGATATCGTTATTTTTCGAACGGCTGAATCGGTATTGCTGGCGGTACAGGTAAAAGGAACTGCCCAAACCACAACTGTCGAAAGCCACAACACCTGATCAATCGGTAGGAAATGCTCTGTATCTCTTGTCGAGTACGCTGGGCATACCACTGCGGCGCTATACTCTGGCGCTTGAAAATCAAATACGGACTACAAGGACTCGCCCATGAAAGCGTTCGGCAAACTCCTGGGACTGGGGCTTCTCGGGTTGCTGCTGATCATCGTGGCGCTGGGCTTCGCCCTGACCCACCTCTTCGATCCCAACGACTATAAAGACGAGATCCGCCAGTTGGCGCGCGACAAGGCCCACGTCGAGCTGACCCTCAATGGCGACATCGGCTGGAGCCTGTTCCCCTGGCTGGGCCTGGAGCTTCACGAAGCCAGCATCGCCACCTTGAACAAGCCCAAGGAGCCGTTCGCCGACCTGCAGATGCTTGGCCTGTCGGTCCGCGTGCTGCCCTTGCTGCGCCGTGAAGTGCAGATGAGCGATGTGCGCGTCGAAGGCCTGAACCTGACCCTGAACCGTGATGAACAGGGCCATGGCAACTGGGAAGACATCGGCAAACCGCTGCCTGCGCAAACCGGCGCAACCGCCAGTGCACCTGCGCCTGCAGATCAGCCCAACGCCTCTGCGGAAAGCAGCAGCGAACGTGCGGTCAAGCTCGACATCGACAGCCTGACCGTGAACAACGCCCGCGTGCACTACAGCGATGCCAAGACCGGCCAGAGCTACAGCGCCGAAAGCATCCAGCTGAGCACCGGCCCGATTCACGAGGGTGCGAACATCCCGCTCAAGGCCAGCGCCTTCCTCAGCGCCAGCCAGCCGAACATGAAGGCACGCACCGAACTTGCCGGCGAGCTGCGTTTTGACCGCAAGCTCAAGCGCTACAACTTCGAGGACATGCGCCTGTCCGGCGAAACCTCGGGCGAGCCGCTGGCCGGCAAGACTATGACCTTCGCGGCCCAAGGCCAGCTGCTGGTCGACATGGCAGCCAACGTCGCCACCTGGAACGGCCTGAAAATCTCCGCCAACCAGCTGCGCGCACTGGGCGAACTCAACCTGCGCGACCTGGACAAGACGCCGCAGCTCAGCGGTGGGCTGTCCATCGCGCAGTTCGACCTGCGCACCTTCCTCGATGGCATCGGCCACCCCCTGCCGGCCACCAGCGACCCCGCCGCCTTCAACAAGCTGGAGCTGGTCAGCCGCCTGCAGGGCACGCCAAACAGCCTGGCCCTGGAAGACCTCGCGGTAAAACTCGACGACAGCACCTTCACCGGCCGCGTTGCCGTCGAGGACTTTGCCAAGCAAGCGTTGCGCTTGCAGCTCAAGGCCGACACGTTCGACGCCGACCGCTACATGCCGGCCAAGAGCGATGAAGCCAAGGGTGCCACCGCAGCGCGCCAGAACGAGGTCAAGCAACAGGAAGCCAGCGCCATCGCCGGTGCCGGCAGTTCTCCGCTGCCTAACGCCCCCACCCAGGTCGCCTGGAGCAACGACAAGCTGCTGCCGGTGGACCGCCTGCGCACGCTCGACCTGCAGGCCGACCTGGCCTTCGGCTCACTGACCCTGGACAAGCTGCCGATCAACGACGCGCAACTGCAAGCGAACGGCCAGGGCGGCCTGATCACCCTGCAGACCCTGCGCGGCGGCCTCTATAACGGCAGCTTCGAAGCCAAAGGCACCGTCGATGTGCGCCCAGCCGTGCCGCAGATTGGCGTCAATACCAAGATCAACCGCGTGCCGGTTGAGCACTTCATCAAGGCTGAAGACAAAGACCAGGCCCCGCCGGTCAAAGGCCTGCTGACCCTCAGCAGCGACCTCACAGCCACCGGTAACAGCCAGAAGGCACTGGTGGACACCCTCAACGGCAACGCAAACTTCACCATCAACGACGGCGTACTGGTCAACGCCAACCTGGAACAGCAGCTCTGCCAGGCCATCGCTACGCTGAACCGCAAGACCCTCAGCGGCGAGCCACGCGGAAAGGACACACCGTTCCAGGAGTTGCGCGGCAGCCTGGTGGTGCGCAACGGCGTGGCCAGCAACCCGGACCTCAAGGCACGCATCCCAGGCCTGACCGTCAACGGCCACGGCGACCTGGACCTGCGCGTGCTCGGCATGGACTACAACGTCGGAGTGATCGTCGAAGGTGACCAGCGCGCCATGCCCGACCCGGCCTGCCAGGTCAATGAGCGTTACGTTGGCGTCGAACTGCCGCTGCGTTGCCGTGGCCCGCTGGAGCTTGGCGCCAAGGCCTGCCGCCTTGACCAGGACGGCCTGGGCAAGGTTGCCGCCAAGCTGGCCGGCAACCGCCTCAAAGACAAGATCGATGAAAAACTTGATGAAAAACTCGGAGACAAAGTGAGCCCAGAATTGAAAGACGCGCTCAAGGGGCTGTTCAAGCGATGAGCCCTGCGCAGTTCTCCAGCGCCGTGCTGGACTGGTACGACCAGCACGGCCGGCACGACCTGCCCTGGCAGCAAGGCATCAACCCTTACCGGGTGTGGGTGTCGGAAATCATGCTGCAACAGACCCAGGTCAGCACCGTGCTGAACTACTTCGACCGCTTCATGCAGGCCCTGCCCACCGTGCAGGCGCTGGCCGAAGCCCCGGAGGACGAGGTGCTGCACCTGTGGACCGGCCTGGGTTACTACACCCGCGCACGCAACCTGCAGAAGGCCGCGAAGATCGTCGTCGAGCAACACGGCGGCGAGTTTCCGCGCAGTGTCGAACAGCTTACCGAGCTGCCAGGTATCGGCCGCTCCACCGCCGGTGCCATTGCCAGCATCAGCATGGGTATCCGTGCGCCGATCCTCGACGGCAACGTCAAACGCGTGCTGGCCCGCTTCACCGCCCAGGCCGGTTACCCGGGCGAGCCGAAGGTGGCCAATGCCCTATGGGCCACTGCCGAGCGCTTCACCCCGCAACAACGCGCCAACCACTATACCCAGGCGATGATGGACCTGGGCGCCACGCTGTGCACCCGCAGCAAGCCAACTTGCCTGCTGTGCCCCGTGCGCAGCGGCTGCGAAGCGCACCTGCATGGCGAAGAAACGCGCTACCCCGAACCCAAACCGCGCAAGGCTCTGCCCCAGCGGCGCACGCTGATGCCGCTGTTGGCCAACCATGAAGGCGCCATCTTGCTGTACCGGCGCCCGTCCAGCGGCCTGTGGGGCGGCCTGTGGAGCCTGCCGGAGCTGGACGCCATCGAGCAGCTCGATGACCTGGCCTACCAGCATGGCCTGCGCCTGGCCGAAAGCCGCGCGCTGGACGGCCTGACCCATACCTTCAGCCATTTCCAGCTGGCGATCGAGCCATGGCTGGTGCGTGTCGACCCCGTCGGCCAGCACGTGGCCGAGGCCGACTGGCTCTGGTATAACCTCGCCACCCCGCCGCGCCTGGGCCTCGCCGCCCCGGTCAAAAAGCTGCTCAAACGCGCGGCCGACGAACTGATTGCAGGAGATGCCCGATGACCCGCACCGTGATGTGCCGCAAATACAAAGAACAACTGCCAGGCCTGGAGCGCCCGCCTTACCCCGGCGCCAAGGGCCAGGACATCTTCGAGCACATCTCGCAGCAAGCCTGGGCCGACTGGCAGAAGCACCAGACCATGCTGATCAACGAGAAGCGCCTGAACATGATGAACGCCGAGGACCGCAAGTTCCTTCAGGGCGAGATGGACAAGTTTTTCGCCGGCGAAGATTACGCGCAGGCGGAAGGTTACGTTCCACCGGCCGAATGACCCTGAAAATCGTAAGCGACGGAATTAATTTAAAATTTTTTCAAAAAGTCGTTGACGAGCGGTCTGGAAATCTATTTAATTCACCTCGTCGCCCAGATAGCTCAGTCGGTAGAGCAGAGGATTGAAAATCCTCGTGTCGGCGGTTCGACTCCGTCTCTGGGCACCACCTTCAGCTTCTGGTGGTTGCAAAGTTACCCGAAGCGACAACAAGAAACCCGCCCAGTGCGGGTTTTTTGTTGCCTGGAATTTTTCAGCCTGTTTGCCTACCCCGTAGCGTTGACCCGCATCAACTAACCCCCTCTCGCTCAAACCCACAATTGCAGTCGAACATTCGAATCGACCTCGCAAGGACCTCCATGAGCGAAGAATCCCCCCTCCTGCTCCCCGCCCCCGCAGAACCGACGCCCAGCACCGCACCAAAGCCTCGCGCCCGCCGCGCCCGCCAGCGCAAACCTGAGCCTTCCATCACCCAGGTCAGCCAGGAACCGGCGGCCCTGGAGGTGGCCAGCGCACCGAAAGGCAGCAACGAGGACAGCACCTCTGCCCGGCTGCCGGCGAGCTACCCCTACCCGACCCGCATGCGCCGCCAGGAATACGAAAAGGCCAAGCACGCGCTGCAGATCGAGTTGCTGAAGGTACAAAGCTGGGTCAAGGACACCGGCCAGCGCGTGGTGGTGCTGTTCGAAGGCCGGGATGCGGCAGGCAAGGGCGGCACCATCAAGCGCTTCATGGAACACCTGAACCCACGGGGTGCGCGCATCGTCGCGCTGGAGAAACCTTCCGAGCAGGAAAAGGGCCAGTGGTATTTCCAGCGCTACATCCAACACCTGCCCACGGCGGGTGAAATGGTGTTCTTCGACCGCTCCTGGTACAACCGCGCCGGGGTCGAGAAGGTGATGGAATTCTGCACACCGCTGCAGTACCTGGAGTTCATGCGCCAGGCCCCGGACCTGGAGCGCATGCTGTGCAACAGCGGCATCCTGCTGTTCAAGTACTGGTTTTCGGTGAACCGCGAAGAGCAGCTGCGCCGCTTCATCTCACGCCGGGACGACCCGCTCAAGCACTGGAAGCTCTCGCCTATCGACATCAAGTCACTGGATAAGTGGGAGGACTACACCGCCGCCAAGGAGGCGATGTTCTTCCACACCGACACTGGCGATGCACCGTGGACGGTGATCAAGTCCGATGACAAGAAGCGTGCGCGGATCAACTGCATCCGGCATTTCCTGCATTCGCTGGATTACCCGGGCAAGGACCCCAGCGTGGCGTACGCGCCGGATGACTTGCTGGTTGGCCGGGCTTCGCGCGGGTTCGAGGAGGATGAAAGTTGTACGCCTGAGCGCTGAATGGCCGGGGCTTGGGTTTCCCCGGCAATTAGGCTTCAATACGCACATTTTCGCCCCCAAGGATTTCCCGCCCCATGGCCACCAATACCAAGCAACAGAAACGCGCCAAACGCGCCGCCAGCAAGGCCAAGCAAAACCGCATGGTACGCAGCGGCCAGGCCGTGAAACCCAGCGCCGGTGACAGCGCCAGTGTCGAGCAGGTGTTCAACAAGGCCATGGAAACCGACAGCTACAAAGAGCTGTTCGTGAAGATGAAGGCCGCCCAGGAGACCAGCCTGGTTTCGATGATCTCGGTGTTCCTGGTGGACCCGCTGCTGGCACTGGTGCTCAAGGGCCACAAGGAAGAGCACGCCACCGACTACATCGTGCTGGTGTTCAACGCTTATCGCACCTGGCTCGATGGCGCCGACGAAGACACCACCATGGCCTGGCTGGAGAGCGACGAGTTCCAGGAAGCCTATATCGCCGCTTCCGAATTGGTGGCCAAGCAGCAACAGCAGCAGAAACAGTTCGGCTGAGTGCTCACCGGCCCTGGCAGCGCAAATTCGATGCCCTTGCCGGTGAGTTTTTGCGACACCGTCTGTGCTGCGCTGCCTAACCCTGTGGAAACAACTGTCTTGCCCAATTTCCAAAAGCCGGCGCAGTCCATGTAGGAGCCGGCTAGCCGGCGATAGGGCCAGCCCAGGCACACAAAAAAGGCCGCACCCTTCACAGGGCGCGGCCTTTGCATTTCAGCCAGCGCGGATCAGTGATCCAGCGCCACCCGCCCGGCAACCTGCCGCTTGCGTTGCACCAGCAAGCCAGCCGCCACAACACCAATACTCAGCAGTGCAGTCGCAATGATCTCCGCTCGGTGATCCTCACGCAGCGCCATCACCACCAGCACGGCAACGATGAAGACAATGCTCGCCCAGGTCAGCCCCGGGAACAGCCACATCTTGAAGACGATCTTCTCACCACGCGCTTCACGCTGGCTACGCATGCGCAGCTGCGAAACGGCGATCACCAGGTAAACCAGCAGCGCGATGGCGCCGGAGCTCGCCAGCAGGAACTCGAACACCTGGGCAGGCGCCACGTAGTTGGCGAACACACACAGGAACGCCGCCGCGGTGGACAGCAACACGGCCACATGCGGGGTCGCCGCCTTGGTGGTGCGCTGGGCGATGGCCGGAGCATCACCACGCTTGCTCAACGAGAACAGCATGCGTGAGGAGGTGTACAGCGCCGAGTTCAAGCAGCTGGTTACAGCGATCAGCACCACGATGTCGACGATCAGCTTGGCATTCGGCACGCCGATGCGGCTCAGCACAGTCTGGTAGGAACCGGCCTCGGCCAGCGCCGGATCGTTCCACGGCACCAGGGCCACCACCAGGAAGATCGACACCAGGTAGAACAGGCAGATACGCCAGATCACCGAGTTGGTGGCACGGCTGATCTGCTTGCCCGGGTCTTTGGATTCGGCAGCAGCGATGGTGACGATCTCGGTACCCATGAACGAGAACATGGTGGTCAGCATGGCCGCCAGCACAGCGCCCAGGCCATTGGGCATGAAGCCCTGGGTGTCGAACAGGTGGCTGGCACCGCTGACCTGGCTGCTCGGCATCAGGCCGAACATGGCGATACAGCCCACAACGATGAAGCCAATGATCGCCAGCACCTTGAGCAGGGCGAACCAGAATTCGAACTCACCGTAGTTTTTCACACTGCACAGGTTGGTCAGGGTCAGCGCCAAGGTGATCAAAAGGGAGAAGGCCCAGAGGTCAACGGCGGGGAACCAGGCATGCAGGATGGCGGCGGCGGCGTTGGCCTCCAGCGGGATCACCAGCACCCAGAACCACCAGTACAGCCAGCCGATGGTGAAACCGGCCCAGCGGCCAATCGCGCGGTCGGCATAAGTGGAGAAGGAGCCGGTATCCGGCGAGGCGATCGCCATTTCACCCAGCATGCGCATCACCAGCACCACCAGGGTGCCGGCAGCGGCATAGGCCAGCAGCACGGCAGGGCCTGCAGCAGCGATGGCGTGGCCGGAGCCGACGAACAGGCCGGCGCCGATAACGCCAGCAATGGACAGCATGGTCACATGCCGTTGTTTGAGCCCCTGAGCGAGGTCATTGGAATTGTTACCGCTCATAAAACTACCTTTGTAAGGAGTGGACCACCCGACTGTGGGTTAAAGCGCGCCCTCGGTTGATTTAGGCGTCACTGCAATCGGCGGGTTGGATAGGGCAATAAGCGGGCCACCTGCCCCGGACATTCGTCGTATGGAGCTGGCAGGCCGCAAAAAGAGCGGCCTGCAGGCCATTCGGCCAAGTCCTGACCGAAAGGCCATCAAAAGCGGCAGGAAGGGTAAGATTACAGAAATACCCACTTACAATCGCACCAAAGGTGCTCCTCGGTAACACCTTTGCACCGTTGCAATGCAAAAAAGTGCAACCCTGCGGTACAACCCTTGGCTGCGGTTGGCCTATCGTTGGGTAGCCCCCGAATGCTCGCCAGCGACAGCACCTTTAGCCGCAAACGGCCCAAAAGCGCTTCCCAGTGCCGCCCAAAGCTGGCACCATCGCGCCTTTTTTCATCAAGGCTACGGCGCTGGGCGAGACCCTCGCGGACATCTGCGCGACGTTGCACTGCAGCGATGCGACAAACTGCCCCAGCATTGCCCAAAGCCCCTTGCGACCCTGTTGGCCGCCCTGATGCCGCTATGCTAGCTTGGCGCACGCCAGGAAGGCCGCCAACAGCTGGGAACGCACCCGAACACATGAGGACCGCACATGGCCCAGGCCACGCCCGCGCTGGAAATCCGCAACCTGCACAAACGCTACGGCGACCAGGAAATTCTCAAGGGCATTTCGCTGACCGCGCGTGACGGTGACGTGATCTCCATTCTGGGATCGTCCGGCTCCGGCAAGTCCACCCTGCTGCGCTGCATCAACCTGCTGGAAAACCCGCACCAGGGCGAAATCCTGGTTGCCGGTGAGGCTCTCAAGCTCAAGGCCGCCAAGAACGGCGACCTGATCGCTGCCGACAACCGCCAGATCAACCGCCTGCGCAGCGAAATCGGCTTCGTCTTCCAGAATTTCAACCTGTGGCCGCACATGTCGATCCTCGACAACATCATCGAGGCGCCACGCCGCGTGCTCGGCCAGAGCAAGGCCGAAGCCACCGAAGCGGCCGAAGCACTGCTGAACAAGGTCGGCATCTACGACAAACGCCACAGCTACCCCGCCCAGCTTTCCGGTGGCCAGCAGCAGCGTGCTGCTATCGCCCGCACCCTGGCCATGCGGCCTAAAGTCATCCTGTTCGATGAGCCCACCTCGGCGCTCGATCCGGAAATGGTCCAGGAAGTGCTTAACGTTATCCGCGCATTGGCCGAAGAAGGCCGTACCATGCTGCTGGTGACGCACGAGATGAACTTTGCCCGCCAGGTGTCCAGTGAAGTGGTTTTCCTGCACCAGGGCCTGGTTGAAGAGCAAGGATCGCCGCAGCAGGTCTTCGAAAACCCGACCTCGGCGCGTTGCAAGCAATTCATGTCCAGCCACCGCTAACGGAGCAACACATGCAGACTTACAAGAAATTCCTCCTGGCAGCTGCCGCCACGCTGGTGTTTTCGGCCAACGCCATGGCTGCAGAAAAACTGCGCATGGGTATCGAAGCGGCCTACCCGCCGTTCAACAACAAGGACGCCAGCGGTAACGTGGTCGGCTTCGACAAAGACATCGGCGACGCCCTGTGCGCCAAGATGAAAGTCGAGTGCTCGGTCGTCACCTCCGACTGGGACGGCATCATCCCGGCCCTCAACGCCAAGAAGTTCGACTTCCTGGTGTCGTCGCTGTCGATCACCGACGAGCGCAAGCAGGCCGTCGACTTCACCGACCCGTACTACTCCAACAAGCTGCAGTTCATCGCGCCGAAGAACGTCGACTTCAAGACCGACGCGTCCTACCTCAAAGGCAAGATCATCGGCACCCAGCGCGCCACGCTGGCCGGCACCTGGCTGGAAGACACCTACGGCAGCGATATCGACATCAAGCTGTACGACACCCAGGAAAACGCCTACCTCGACCTGATCTCTGGCCGAGTGGACGGCATCCTGGCCGACAAGTACGTGCAGTACGAGTGGCTCAAGAGCAAGGACGGCATGAACTTCGAGTTCAAAGGCGAGCCTGTGGTCGACAGCGACAAGATCGGCATCGCCGTACGCAAGGGCGACCCGCTGCGCGAGAAGCTGAACAAGGCCCTGGCAGAAATCAAGGCTGACGGAACGTACAAGAAGATCAACGACAAGTACTTCCCATTCAGCATCGAATGATTCGCCCCGACCAGCGCGCCCTTGCGGCGCGCCGGTCCCTAGAACGACCCTGCCCATGAATATCGACCTGCACGGATTCGGTCCGGCCCTGGCGGCTGGCACCTTGATGACCGTAAAACTGGCGCTTTGCGCCTTGCTGCTGGGGCTGGTCCTGGGCCTGCTCGGCGCCCTGGCCAAGACCTCCCCACTCAAGCCCCTGCAATGGCTTGGCGGCTTCTACTCGACCCTGGTTCGCGGCGTGCCCGAACTGCTCTGGGTACTGCTTATCTATTTCGGCACCGTCGGCCTGATGAACAGCCTCGGCGAAGCCCTCAACATGCCCGGCCTGGAACTCAGTGCCTTTGCCGCCGGCGTGATCGCCCTGGGCCTGTGCTTCGGCGCCTACGCCACTGAGGTATTCCGTGGCGCCATCCTGGCGATCCCCAAGGGCCACCGTGAAGCTGGCCTGGCGCTGGGCCTTTCCAAAGGGCGCATCCTTTCGCGGATCATCCTCCCGCAAATGTGGCGCATCGCCCTGCCGGGCCTTGGCAACCTGTTCATGATCCTGATGAAGGACACCGCCCTGGTATCGGTGATCGGCCTTGAAGAAATCATGCGCCACGCGCAGATCGGCGTGACCGTGACCAAGGAGCCGTTCACCTTCTACATGGTCGCAGCCTGCATCTACCTGGGCCTGACCGTGGTCGCCATGACCGGTATGCACTTCATGGAAAAACGCGCCGCTCGCGGCTTTGCGAGGGCCGAACAATGAACTGGGAAGTGATCATCAAGTGGCTGCCGCGCCTGGCCCAGGGTGCCACCCTGACCCTGGAGCTGGTAGCCATCGCGGTCGTTGCCGGGCTGATCCTGGCGATACCGCTGGGTATCGCCCGCTCGTCGCGGCACTGGTACGTGCGCGCCCTGCCCTTCAGCTACATCTTCTTCTTCCGCGGTACACCGCTGCTGGTGCAGCTGTTCCTGGTCTATTACGGCCTGGCGCAGTTCGACGCGGTGCGCTCGAGCAGCCTCTGGCCCTACCTGCGCGATCCGTTCTGGTGCACGGTGCTGACCATGACCCTGCACACTGCGGCCTATATCGCCGAGATTCTGCGCGGCGCGCTGCAGTCGATCCCCAAGGGTGAAATTGAAGCGGCGCGGGCGCTGGGCATGTCCCGTGGCAAGACGCTGTTCTACATCATGCTGCCCCGCGCTGCGCGCATCGGCCTGCCGGCCTACAGCAACGAAGTGATCCTGATGCTCAAGGCCAGCGCCCTGGCCAGTACGGTGACCCTGCTGGAGCTGACCGGCATGGCACGGACCATCATTGCCCGTACCTACCTGCCGGTGGAGATCTTCTTCGCTGCCGGGGTGTTCTACCTGGTGATCTCGTTCCTGCTGGTGCAAGGTTTCAAGCTGCTGGAACGCTGGTTGCGGGTGGATGCCTGCCAAGGGCGTTAACGACCACCGGGCTGCTCTGCTACCCACCGCCGTCAAGCCGGCTTGACGGCGGTGGGCCCTTCACCTCAACCAATGCCTAGCGCCATGCCCCCTTTTCTCCACAGCCACCAACTACGCGACCGCTTCCTGGCCCTCGACCAGTTCCTGACCGAGCACCAGCCGCTGTGGAAACCCAGGCCGTTCACCACCCTGCGCCTGCCCTGGGAAGCCGAACACCCCGCACTGTCCGCCCACCTGCGCCAATGCAGCCTGAGCGATGCCGAAGCCGACCTCGACCCACAAGGCGTGCCCGCGCCGTTTCCACACCTTGCCCAACAAGCCCAACGGCTGAGCGCCCTGGGCGAGCTGCCCGACATCGGCCTGCCGCCCGCCGCACACCGCCTGGACGTCAATGTTCCAGGCCGTAAGTGGCAGCAGATCGAGGCCTTCAGCCGCCGCCTGAGCTTCCACACGCAGACCCAGCACTGGCTGGACTGGTGCTCAGGCAAAGGCTACCTCGGCCGCCGCCTGCTGCAGCCCGGCCAGCAGCTGACCTGCCTGGAGTACGACGCCCAACTGGTCACCGCCGGCCAAGCGCTGAGTGACCACCACCAGCTACCGGCCACCCATGTGCACCAGGATGTGATGGCAGCGGACAGCCGCCGCCACCTGAGCAGCGACAAGAGCGTGGTCGCCCTGCATGCCTGCGGCGACCTGCATGTGCACTTGCTGCGTGTGGCCAGTGAGCAAGGCTGCCGCCATCTTGCCGTGGCGCCCTGCTGCTACAACCGCATCCAGGGCGAGCACTACCAGCCGTTATCCACAGCTGCTCAGCACTCGTCACTGCAACTGTCGCTGCTGGACCTGGGCCTGCCTCTAAGCGAGACCGTCACCGCCGGCGCCCGGGTTCGCCACCAGCGCGACTGCTCGATGGCCAGGCGCCTGGGCTTCGACCTGCTGCAGCGCCGCCAGCGCCAGTGTGATGAGTACCTGCCCACACCGTCATTGCCGGTGGCCTGGTTGGCCAAACCCTTCGAGCAGTACTGCCGCGATCTGGCCGCCCTGCGCGAGCTGGACCTGACCATCAACCCCGACTGGGATGCCCTGGAAGCCGAGGGCTGGCAACGCCTTGCCCAGGTGCGCAACCTGGAACGGGTACGCAACCTGTTCAGAAGGCCACTGGAAATGTGGCTGGTGCTCGACCGTGCCCTGTTTCTCGAAGCGCAAGGCTACGCCGTACGCCTGGGCACGTTCTGCGATTATCCACTCACCCCACGCAACCTGCTGCTGCTTGCCGAGCGCGACCATTAGCACGGCACAACCTGTGGATAAGTCTGTGAACAAGCTTGTGATGAATGGTTGGATCCAAGCGTTATTTCAACCGTTCGGCTTATTCCCGCTGCAGCTGCAACCCAAGTAAAAACAGGCCTTTGCGCAAAGACCAGCGGTGCATGGGATCGGCACGCCTTTCGCGCATGGCGCTGATGCCTCTTGTGCATAAACAAATATTCGATTAGGCAAATAGCGCTGGATTGGTGCGGCTACTGCCTGATTGTGGGCGCCGGCTTGCCGGGCCCACGGGTGCGTTGCAAGTCAGTGCAGCTTGTTCTTGGCCATCTCGATATCGTTCATCAACGCCTTGGCCAATACGCTGAGGTAATCGGCGGCGCCCAGTAGCTTGTGGTCATCTTCCATATCGCCTTCGCGCACCAGGTGTTTGATGTAGCCCAGCAATATCGAAACCTGTTCATAGGCGTGGTCTACAGGGATGCCGGGTTGTACGCGCAAGAGCTTCACGGGCGGGTTGCCGACTTCGAGAAACGTTTCGACACCGGCTGTGGTGAGGGGCTTTGTTTCAAGGCTCATGTGAACGACTCCCCATTCTGCGTATCGTCCCAGTTCCGCTTGGCGTGCTGGATCAATACATAGGCTGAGTAGGCCGCGTGGTTGGCGTTTGCCAGCAGGTTCAGGCCGGGCTCGCCGGCGTGGTCACGGCAGTGGTCGTCTAGGGTTTCGACTACGGCACGCAGGAGCTCGCCGGCGTGCGCGATGGCGTCGGTTGGGGAAATGTCGCTGTGGATGGTGAAGTACGGGGTGGTGATGAGAGGGCGAGGTGGGTCTGGAACGATTTTCTTCACTTTTGAGTTCCCTACATTCATTAAGGAGAACCCACCGCAATTCTTCTCACAGAAAAGTGGTGGCGACCGAACACGGGGTGAGAAACCGAGTGAATGTAGGAAGCTCGGCCAGACCGAGGTCTGCCCGTGCACGGTCACCATAAAAGCAGCCGGAACATTCAAACGGGTTTCTCACGCCCGGTCACCAGGAATTGGCGACCTGGGAACGGTATCCCTGGGGCACTTCCCCGCCAACAGTGAAGGTTCGGCAGCGCTCGTAGGATAATTCCCAAGTGCTCCGTTACTGAAGCATTTGGTTTTAGATTCAGAAATACCTTACAGCTGCGCTCCGAGCGAAAGAGCACCACCGTATTTGGGGGGCGTGTTTAACCTCGGAAAGGCCTGCACACTGATCACAGTGCGACGCAGATCCACCGCGAGCCCGGCCCAACGGTGTATGATCCGCCCCCAAATCACTGAAAAGCTACGTCGCGCGCTGCCCCGCCAGCCCCGCGACCGTCTGGCGTTGCGCCAGAATCGACATGGACTAACGGACCTCGACATCGTGCCTCACGCCAAATCCCTTGCCCTGCTGACCTTCTCCCTGGCCCTGACTGCCTGCGCCAATGGCAGCGGCACCACGCCACAGCACACCAGCAACCTGGACTGGAACACCCCCGGCATGCAACTGGGCGGCGACAACGGCCTGCCCCTGCGCGTAGAAAGCCCCTGCCGCAAGCGTGGCTGCGACAACGACAAGCTGTTCTTCAACCCCGGCAAGACCGAACCAAACGTCAACACCATCCACCGCGGCTGGTAAGAAATTTCTCCTTTTAGGCCGGTGACTTAGGTCATTTTCAAACAATCGCAAGGAAGTGGTTTACAGGCGCCAACCGATCGTTATAATGACGCCCCATTGCCGGTATAGCTCAGATGGTAGAGCAACTGACTTGTAATCAGTAGGTCCCGGGTTCGATTCCTGGTGCCGGCACCATACGCAGTATCAAAAAAGGCTCACCGAAAGGTGGGCCTTTTTTGTTTTCCCCCCGCAGCGCCCAATCCCCTGCCTTACAGATGCCCTGAAGCCACCACGATCGGTGTAGGAGCTGGCTTGCCTGCGATGGGCTGCGCAGCAGCCCCAACCACCCCAAGCAGAAGCAATTCTCTGATCACCAGCCCAGCTCACAAACAGACACACCCTCCAACACAAACGCTTTGACTAGCCAACCAATCCCCACTACGATTTATCGCAAATTTTAGATATTTCCGCCGAGGCAAGCCAATGGCGCTTCAATTCCACGAAAGCCCTTTCCACGCCACCCACGACGCAGATACCGCCAGCAAAATGGCCTTGAAAATGGACTTGTCCATTTTCATCACTGACTGCATCAAAAAAATGGGCCTCAAACAGCATGATGCCGCAGCCAAGCTGAACGTAACCCAATCCCGCATATCCGAGCTTGCAAATGGCAAGATCGAGAAATTCACCTTGGACGCCATGATGGACATGCTGGACAAGCTCGGCTTTCGCACAACCCTGACCCTGCCCTCAAACGATGCAGGTTCACCGCCCCAGATCGTGATCACCCAAACGCCTGGCAGCTAAACCCTGTATCCCATTTTTCTCAGTTCTTGCTTCAACTCCTTCATCCGCTGTTCGGCGACCTGCATCGGTAGCCCGCCGCACCACCGCATCAACTCGCTGTGAAGTTACCCACAGCCCCGCACGAAGCTCCTCCGCGCGGGTCCTTTCAAATGCGGCTGCAAAGCCGCCTCGTTTGAAAGGACCATACCTAAGAAAAAAACTGCTGGCACATCTTACGTCTGTGGGCAAACACTGATGTCCACCGGGGATAGTTTTATCCACAGGTGCTAAATCCCTGATATCGCGCTGCTTCACGAATATTGTCCACAAGCGTAGACCGGGAGTCGCAAGAGCTGTCGATGACAGCACCCCAGGGTGACCCGAACCTTAAAGGTCACGGCGCACCCGCGGTGGTTCACCCGCAAGTACGATTCGCGTCCGGCAGCTCCTACGGTCACTATCCATGTGATGGATGCCAACTCAATATCGTTGCCCCTGCGGCAACCACCCTACCCATCTGATCAGCAGCAACCTATTCGCTTGGCCATTTCGCGTGCGCCAACCTGCGCCCGTCTCTTTCTCCTGGAAAGAGACGGGCGCGTCTAACACTGCTGCAGCCCCCATCGCATTTGGCTCTGCGGCAACTTCACTCGTGACATCGGCGTGACAAACGCCGATGTCACCAGCAACAGCGCTTTAGATGATGGTGCCGCAGACCAAGGAATGGACTGCACCTGACTGACAGTCAGGCATGCCCCGGTCATCGCATCGATGCGTTCACCCGACTCAGGATCTCGCGGCACTGGTCTCGTCTGCCAATGCAGCCTCCACCCGCCCACCGGTAACGGTGCTCAGGAGGCCAGATCATGAGATGCCCTTGCTCCCGGTCGTAAGGAGCCGCCAGTCCCGCGTTAGAGGACATCCCCACAGGTCGCAGGGGCCTTGATCCCTGATAACACTCAGCATTCTTGGCGGGATGACGTGGGGACTACTCTAGATCTAGCTGCTAAAGGCTATTTCTAATAGCGTTGATTGAACGTCACGGTGAATTTGTGACGGGCAGCTGTGCCGTCCCGAGAACACTGCCCCGTACTGTTAATTTTCGTAATCGATTCAGTCGGACCCACTGCAGGCTGGAAAATGGATATCAGGCCCGGCCAAGCTGGCCGGCCAATGGTCAACCCTGATCCTGATAAGGCCCGCCAACCCAACATAGAAATCCTTATATTTCAATTAGTTAATTACATTATTGACTTTTTAGATGACACTCGAAACCTTGAGTGCAAGAAAACTACTTTCATCCACAACCTCATAAAAACAGCACGCGATGACACCACCATAGTTTTTAAGTCGATAGGCCGAGTTACCAATTAGTCATTACCGTCACAGGCTACCGCTACCATTGGCCTGTGTACCGACTAAACAGGGGTTGTCAAAGCTAGCAGATTGAAGCAATATCAATGAATAAAGGCTGATAGCCACTACACTAAGTTTAGGGAAGACGCGATGCCAGGGAAAAAATATCGCCATCTGAATATTTTCTTGAAAAAACCCGAAGTCACCTACAATGGCTTTGCTGATCTTCTCGCTGCGGACAAAGACGTAGTGGGATATGAGACCGCCTCAAACCTTGATCTTAATGGCGTGTTATACGTAAAGCGTGCAACTGAAAAAAAGCCAAATTGGTCAGACATAGCTGACGAAATTGCTGGACAAACCGTTGCGGATATCGGCAACAAATCCAGTTCCGCGGTTCTATTCATAAGGGTTGATAATGATGTATTTGCAATAGCATTCGGTTATGGCAGGCACTTAATAGATCTATCATTTTTTGTCCAAGATTTTGGGCTTAAAACAGCATTAAATACTCTTGATCATGAAAGCCTTCGAAGTGTTGATATACATACCCTTGACGATCAGCCTGTGCAGAAAAAGTCACAAGCCACGCGAGATTCTGAAATAAGTGTTTTTGGCATCGATATTTCTAAAGATATTTTGCGAGCGGTCACAGGCACTCCAAAAACCGGCGTCGAATTTAAGAATATATCGGGTGGTGACGCTATGTTTTCTTTCGGGATAGAAATGGAGATAGGCGATCTAACCGATATAGCCAGGACGCTGAAATCGCAATATCAAAAAAACGACTACAAAGCTAACTTTCTATGGGTTGACAACGTCAGAAAAGTCAAGGAAAAGTCTCAAATAGATCATTTTGATTCTATTCTATTGGCAGCCATTAAAGCTCGCGACTCAAATTTAGTTTTAACTTTGCCTGAAATTGAAAAGTGGGATTTAATCGCGGGGTTCAGCTTTACACGCACAAAATCAAATCAAACGCCCACAATTTCCACCGACCTATACTTGGCTAATATCGACGCCTCTAAGGTCTCAATCGAATCAATTAAACGGGACCAGCTACACGTTTTTGACATACACGACAATGAGTTTAGCCACTCGATTTACAAATGCATATACTACGAAGTTTCTGAAGCAAACAAAACCACAATAATTTTTGGTGGAACGTGGTATGAAATTGACAACTCGTTCATGGGAAGAACGAATGCAAGCTTGACGCAGATCGCCGTTTCACCTCTTCGATTCCCGCAAATTCATACATGGGAAGAAAGTAATAAATCCAAAATCGAAGCAGAGGGCGACTATAACATCAGAGCGGCTCAAGCGCATAGCTATTACTTACTAGATAAAAGACTTATTAAAAGTAACAAATCAACAAGCTCCATTGAGCTATGCGACCTGCTCACATCAGCAAAACAGTTTATCCATGTAAAGCATCGAAAAGGTGGTTCAGCCGGACTGAGTCATCTTTTTGCTCAAGGCAGTGTCGCTGCAGAAATATTGCTCGGAGACCGTGACTTTAGAAAATCAGCCAGAAAAGTTCTTGGCACGTTCGGTAATGCCGCTCGAGACCTCGTACCAATTGATAATTTTAAGAGCTCGGATTACGAGGTAGTATTTTTAATACTTGGAGATGAGCCAACCACGGTAAAAGATAACTTACCTTTTTTTAGCAAGGTAAATTTAGTGCGCGCCTACGACAATCTTTCCCAGCGCGGTTATACTGTATCCATTTCAGCCGCATCAAAAATAGAAAGACCTCAGGCCAACCCATGATTTATAAGTAGAGCCTTACACCTCATCAAGCCAGCGTGGCTGCCCGCGTAAACACTGTATACGGTTGCTTGCCTATGAGGGCTACGACACTAATGATGAGGCGTGATAAGGGCTGCAAATAAATCGCAAGCAGGCAGGCCAGCAACCATACTAATAAGAGCAATTGATGCTGGCGCCCCTACACTATTACTTCGGAGGAAGTCTTCTTCGGCGATGGCTCAGCTTGAAGCCCTCAGGTAGTGGCTTGAATAGATCATCGCTTTGAGGCCATCTTTTTGCCCGGCTTTGGAACGCTCGAAGCGCGTCTATATCCAAAGTTGCCGCAATGATAAAATCATTATCGCCACCACGTACGCGAGCCAACTCTCGCATATGGGGCTCTTTAGAAGGCGCCCTCACGCGACTATCCCCATACTTCCTGTTGTTAGCCAAAATAGTATATGCATGGACATCTAGAGCAGCCGACTCTATAAGTGCCGAAAAAGTCTCAAGATCCTTATTCCAGCTCAACACCATAAGAGCATCAATCTTGCCTTGAAAGTCTACTCTCGCCTTACTATTTTGCAGTTCCGAACAAACCATAACCCCAAAACAAGCGCCATTGTGAATATAAACTGGCTTGCTCGAATTTTTTTTCAGTTTTCCGTAAGCCCAGTACTTACCATAAATTGCAGTAAGCTGCTGATCCTCACCTACGGCAGGTTGAAGCTTAGGCTGCCTAATTATAACGGAGGCAGGGAAGCCAAGACGATTGTCAGCTAGGACAAGATATGCCTCACTAATCACTTTGTTCTTTGGATAATGCCGATACTCAGTACCGGCTACCAAACTAATTCCTACAGCGCTAAGTCTCCCTGCTATACTATCAACCCACCTCAACGGTACAGAAAGTTCTGGAAAAAGCACGTAGTCTGGCTTTGGGCTAAGCTGAATAGCTTGATTAACAAGTTCGGCAATTCTGCTGTATCTTTCCAACGAGAGATTTGGCTTATCACAAGCCGTAGCCGCCCAGGAACAATCATCTGTTTTAATATTAGTTAAAGCCACTACAATTTTTGACTTTCGCTTAGTCCCTATATGCAAATAATTTCCTACATCTGTTGCTTCGCTCTTCCCCTCCTGCTCTAACGCTAGCAATGTAGGCTGTATCCAAACTCCTCTTAGAGCCTGCACGTATTTCGCCCAAATAGCCGCCGGACTTTCTGTGAACACCTCACGACTATTCCCCGGAAGCCCTACACATTCAGGGGCAAGTTCTGCAATTTCAGCTGGCGTAAGTGGCCTTGTTGGAAATAGATAAGGCATTAAGCTCTCTTGTTTGCGTGCCGCCGCCGTTACCTTGTGGAGCCGAGATCGTCTGGTTGACTTCAAAAACAGCTTCAAAGCATCAACATCAATTAGTTCAGAACTTGCCAGTAAACTAGAAATGAATTTTTCATCATTCCCTGAATTCTCAACAACTAAATCTTGGACTGACCGAATATTTAAAATACGCTTATAAGGCTCTTTAGCGAGATCTGCCATAGCAATTAGAGGCGCCTTTTTATAAAAATCTTCTGAACCTATTCGAAAATCCAATATATCTCCGAAATCAGTCAACGCCTCAATAATCACTTGTAAAAACAATTCAGCTAAACGTGCCTCCTTCTTAGGACGATTTTGATTTAGCAGCTTCTTGGGATCGTAGTAACGAGCAGCCGCGTCGACAAACATCCAAGCGAGCGTTCCTTTTACATAACGCCAAAGCTCATTACCTGCTTTTGCTTCAGTGCCATTTAAACCAATTAACTTACCCGGTTTAACATGTGCCGCCAACTGGTCAATCGCGGAAAATGCGCGTACTACAATCTGCTCTGCGTGCTCCCACTCATTCAAACTGATTGCAAAACCAAGGAGCCTAGGCAAGTAGACAAAGTGAGCAAAAATATTCTCAGGCCGTACAATATGGTTGTGTGCGAACTGATAAAATTCCTCACGCTGCTTCACCCACTCATTTGGAGGTAAATCTCTCGCCAGCGTCTCTACATGACGCAATTGCAAAGACCAGCTCAGCCTCCGAATTGTCAGCCCATCTGCTCTTCGCAGAGTGTCTGCCTGATCACCTACACTCCCTGCTGCTGAAAGCACTCGAGCTGCTGTAGAATCCTCCAGCTGATCTGGAGAAGGCATCAAGCGATGCTCGCTAGACAGCTCGTAAATCTCTTTCTCTATGCTATCTAGCAAATCAAGTCCAGCTCGACCATGCAGGACAAATAGCTTCTGTTTCTCTGCCTGCAGCTTGATCTTAGTTTTCTTTTGCAACTCCTCCCCTTGCTGAATTTCCCACAATTTTTCGTCTTTATTACGTTGCCTTCCCTCGTCGTCCGATTCTTGAAAAATGCAATCCTCACCTAATCGGCTCTGCAAAAAGAACATGAATTCTTTAGCACTGGTAATATTCCCTGTATCATGTAGCACGATAAACATATCATCTACATACCTACCATAATGGATAGGAGCAATTTCTTCTCTTATCAATCTATCCCAGTGGCTCAACAACACATTAGATATTATTCGAGTTGCCGTCAAACCAATCACCAGTCCACCTGGGATCTCAACAGCTTCTTTAACCAGTTTTTCGCTAAAATCCTGCGCCCCCTTTGACCAGTTCGACAGAAACTGCGCCAACACCTTGGTAAACTGTTGTTCATCCCTTGAAAGTTCGACCCCTAATTTTTTCTGTAGCTCCGGAGCAGCAATTGCAAGTGGATCTACAAAATGATAGTAACTTTTCAGGTCCAAGGACACAGCAATCACATCTCGATCTTTCTCAAGCTCGTATCGAATTGCTCTCAAGCCATCATTACGCCATTTTTGGTAAGGTTGGAAGTATGGAGTAAATGAACCAACTGCTCGCACATGAAATGGTTTATGGGAATTTTTATCTAAACTTTCGTCATCCCTAATGCGTTTCAGACGGGCCCCATAGCAATCTTGACCTAGACAAGCATCAAACTTGTGGCCCACCATGTTTATCCAAAGTGCAGAGACCACATGCGCATCTACTGGAAAATCGCCAACTATCCGAAACTCCGGAATGACATCACTATTGCTTTTTATATGTTCAAACGCTCTCACTGGGCAAGAAAAATGAATATGCCCCTTAGAGCCATTTCGCTTAGGATCAATGCTAAGTTTTTTGGGGAGAATTCGATATTCACCTAGCATTCTATCGTGATCAAAAAAGCCAGACTTTGATCTCAATCTTTCCAACAATAAATTGAGATTACCAAGTAAGTCTTGCTCATACTCTGCAAACTTAATGGCAGCCGGAAATGTATTCTCAAAAAAACAGTCAGCCTTTGCTTTTCTATAGGCAACTAGTAAATCTTCAATCGTTAGCTTGCCCCAACCGTTAAAAACCGCCGCATACCCCATACGTTCTTCCTTGCAACAAGACTATTGTGATAGCTGTGAGTTTAATGCAGAGCATCCTCTCTAAACAAGCTCACAAGCTATCGCCTAATAGATCCCAAAATTAATAAGTAAAAAATCAGCAGCCATTCAGAGATGGCCAACTTATTTCGGCAATTCCGTATGGACAGTTGAAGCTGAGCCGCAGCAGCTAATAAATCTCATCCCCCCAACGTAGGCGAGACCTGCCCCCTTCGCGAGATTACTGATTTGTAAGGGTATTTTTAGCGATAGATTTTTGAATCGAACCTAATAATACTCATAAAAATCAATAAGTTGTCTCATTTTTCGATTCCTGGTGCCACCATATAGATGAACGACTTGCCCTCGGCATTGACCTGTGCAGGAGCGTCAAAATCTGGTCTAGTTTCATCGGGAGATTCTGAGCGAGCGTGCGGCCGGAACAGACCTATACAAGGCCGGCAGCCCAAGGATCACACACCATAGCGCCAGCACCACCACGCGACATCAACGTAACCAGCTGTCTGAGGCTAATCCTCAATGAAGCGCAAGAGCAAGACCCTAACCCCTGACAAAGGCTGCAGCCCTCAGGCTTCCAACCTGAAGGAAACGCCAGTATCCAAGGCGTTGGACACCGTTCAGCCCGATAGCCGGCTTGGAAAGCTGTGGGCGTTTGCATCGCCAGATGTGCCGGTTCACGACCTGCATGTCCGTCAAGAACTGGATTACCTGGTCGTACAAGCGACCAAAATACCTTTGGAGAAGGTTGATAGGGCCGTCGCAGAAACCTTCGCGCTTTTGTTTTGGTACAAAAACGAAGATATGCATGAAGCCTTGGAAGACCGCCTCAAAACGCCTGGGCTCGCTCCCGTCAGGAAGCGCCGGCTCATGTATCTGGTGGATCGGCTTCGCCGATTCCCCTGCATGAAACCGGAGCGGGCCGATCAGATGAAGAAACTGGTCGCCAAATGGCAAAGTCTGTCGCGCAACGTGAACGAAAGGCTGCTGGCAAAGGCGCAGCAACTCAATCGATACGACAAGGTTGCCGTCGCATGGGGCGTGGCTGAACCTGTGGGACACCTTATGAGTATGGTCCTTGAACTGCAGACCCGACATTTTGTGGACGCTCACCGGCTACCCAATGGGAATGACACGTTGGCAGCACGCCACAGCGGTTCACGCCAGTGACATTTGCCAGCCCTCCATAGAGGCCCGCCGATGCGGAATCTGTCCCGAGAGGTGGCGTAATTCATCGTGGCTTGGCCGCTGAGGGTGATTACAGACCCTCTCCGCCCGGTTCTTGTGTACCGATGTCACCTGACAATAACCTAATGCGTATCTACCGCCGCCGCCCGAAAATCGAGTAGGAGGCGGGTTCACACCCGCCGTCCTCTCACACCACCGTGCGTACGGTTCCGTACACGGCGGTTCAGGCTGTGCGGCTAAGCCGGTT
>NZ_JBIVGS010000021.1:0-70849 GCF_044748785.1 Pseudomonas sp. NPDC089743 | reverse complement strand
TTGCCGGTGGATGCCTGCTCAGCCTTGGCTTGAGCCTGGTCCTTCTTACCGCTCTCCCCCTTGCGCGGATGCACGAAGGGCATCAGGGCCTTGGCCGCATCAACACGTAGCTTTGGCTCAGACTCCAGGTCGTTCATCACCGACAGCAGGAAGTCCTTCGGGTCGCGGTGCAGGAGCGCCTGCATGAGGTCGAACCCGGCAGGCTCGGTGTCGGTCCGCTCGTCCTTCGCGGCGTCCGGTTCTGGCGCTGCCTCACTCTTGGCGGACGGCTCGGGCGCATGCTTGGCTTTAACATGCGCTTTAACATCGGCTTTAACATCTGGCGGCATCAAGCCCAGGGCGCGGAGCTTGGTCAACTCGGCCGCCACATCCTTGTCCTTCACCAGCCGAGACCCCGCCGCAGACGCTGTCTTCTCCGAATACCCAGCTGCCACAGCCGCGTCCCGATTGGACGCACCTTCCCTCAGCGCTGCGATGAATGCGCGCTTGCGGGATGTTAAAGCCATTTAACAAAAATCCAGTGGGGGAAAAAAATCTGTACGTGGGATCGGAGGCGGTCTAGCTACGTGAGAATCGCTATATTTTACCCTCCCCCCACCTAGCGGCACGTCACTGGCGTGCCGCGAACCCTTCTGGCGCCGATCGCGTCGTCAGCCAGCCAGGCCAGCAGCTTCCTCGGCCTGCTTGACCGAGTCGTGGCAGGGCTTGCAGAGGGGCTGCCAGTTACCCTGATCCCAGAAGAGATCCTTGTCGCCTCGGTGAGCGACGATGTGGTCGACGATGGTGGCGGCAGTGGTTCGACCTTGCCGAGCGCAGTACACGCAAAGCGGGTTGTCCCGAAGATACTGCTCACGCGCCTTCTGCCAGCGATAGTCGTAGCCACGCTGGGAGCTGGTCATGCCGCTTCGCCAGCTACCAGCCGTCACCACCTTGACCCTTGAGCCTGCGCTCTCCTTTATGCGGGAGCCGAGAGTCTTGAGCCTGGCCATCACTGCGTCACTCGGTTCAGCGCCTCGTCTGCCTTGTCGGCGGCTTGGGTCGCGGTGGTTGCTGCCTTCGATGCCTTAGTCGCGGCACTCTCGGCCTTGCTGGTCAGCTCATCCAGGCGCTTATCACGCTCAGTCATGGCGGCGTCGTAGGCTTGGCGAATCTCGTCGACCTGGCGTGCCTGGGTGCTCGCCATGGCCCAAAAAGCCGACTGCCAACCCAGTACCGCGCCACCCGCGATAAGCAGTATGGCGATGATCCATACCTCAGCCCGTCGCCACCAGCGTCGGGCTATGAATTCCAATGCGCATTTGTCCATCACTTGGCACCTCCAAGCTGAGCGCGAAGCCGCGAGATCTCCTCGCTTTGGGTGGTGACCTTGTCGGTCAGCTGCTCAACCTGCCTGGTCAAGGCGAGGATGTTGCCCTCAAGGCGGCCGACCGATATCGCCAGATCATTGCGCTCTTTGGCGAACTGATCAGCGCGGGCTTCTGCCAGCTTGCGGGCTTCGCGCTCGGAGTCGAGCAATTCATTCAAGCGGCGGACGGTGCCGATATCGGCGTTATCCATTGCGCGGTCTGCGGCATCTTTCGAGAGGAACTTCCTCAGCCACAGGAAGCCGCCAAGCAATACAGTGCCCGTGCCGCCCAGCCAGGTGGCTGTGCCTGGGCCGAGGTCGGTCGGGTCCATACTTACTCCATAGTGTTTGTGGCTGTGATGGCTCGACAGCATCATTGCCGGACCTATGCTTAAGCGGTAGAAAGGCTGATGGCCTAACGCTTTTACGGAAATGGAAATGCCGAACGAATCACTTTATGCCGTCGCGTACCGATTACGCGGCGAGGAGAGACGCTTCATCATCAGGGCCGAAAACATGGACGATGCAAATGCTTGGCACTGGGCGGCCTGCGATGCGGGCGTGGGAGTTATCCCCCGGTTTGGTTCGAAAAACATCAAGAAGGTGTCCAGGCCACTCGCGGAACGATACGGCATCACCAACGTGCAGTGGAGCAAGTCGGGTGTCGCATGAAACATCGTATTGACTACAACCTAAAGGGCCACCCGCGCTTCTGGATCTGCGAAGCCGGCGAATCGTTCGGGCACACTGAGGCATATGTAGCGTTGATACAGCTGCACCATCAGCCTGACCCCTTAGCGGCACTTCGGCACGAGCCACCCAGTTCGCACGAAGGACTTAAAGCTGCTGTCGGCGACCTGGGTATTTCTGACGTCCGTGTTCAACATCTAGAGTGAAGATTCAGCTGCGATGCAGCATCCCGCCAGGCCGGAGCTCGTCGCGTAGCAGATTGCGAACTGCGTCAACTAGGTGAGAGCCGAGGTGCAACTGTGGATCGGCGTTCAATTTGAACCCGGAGGCGTATTTTCGGCCTTGCTCCGTCAAGGCCAACTTGATCTGGTACTTGGCCGGATCGACGGCGGAGCTTTCGACCGTCGACTTGGCGATGAAGACTTGCCCGTCGATCACAACGAATGGTTCGCCTGGTTCGTTGGCGCGCTTCACCACTTCCAACTGGCCGGAACCAGCCTCACGCAGAACGGCCTGAGCGGCCCGGATCTGCCGGGCAGTCTCGCCGTGGAAGACCACCTTGCCCAAGCGCAGTGGCTGGACTGCCTGGCCGGCATCGATGAGAAGGTCTGCGGACTCACCGCTGGTCACGCGGGCCGTCAGGCTTGTGGTAGCACGGGCTTCGGCCTTGCATTCGCGAATCGACTGGGCGGCCTCGTCATTGCTCTGGTCAGGGCCCGCGGTGGTGATCATCTTCACCTCTGCATGGACACGGCGGTTTCTGTCATTCAACTCCAGTCGGCCATCGTTGTGAGCCTTCCAGCCAGCCACACCCGGCACGTAATCGGCGCTTTGCATCTCCGTACTCCAGAAAAGAAAAAGGCCCGCCGATATGGCGAGCCTTGGAAATTCAGGGTGGACCCAGCACCTAAAAATATAACCCTAGGCGCATCTTTTATCTTTACTAATTATACGCCTAGAGGTATAGTTTCTACATCAACCACACAAGGAGACGGAGGTGCAAAGCAGGCAGTTGATCAAGGAGCTTGAAGCAGCTGGATGGGTTCTAAAACGTGTCACCGGAAGCCACCACATCTTCAAACACCCCAACAACCCAAACTCGATACCAGTGCCACACCCCAAGAAGGATCTACCGATCGGCACGGTAAAGAGCATCAAGGAACGAGCCGGGTTGAAATAACCCGGCTTCACCCTTTGCACCTCTGTAGGAGATGAACATGCAATACCCAATCTGCATCGAATGGGGCGACGAGAATACCGCCACCGGTATCCAGATCCCTGACATTCCAGGCGCTGTAACAGCGGGCGACACCTTCGAGGAGGCCTATTCCTCTGCCGTCGAGGTCGCTCACATCATGCTGGAAGAGATCGCAAGCAACGGCCAGACCATCCCAATGCCAACCAGCGCAGCAGCGCACCGGGGTAATCCTGACTTCGCTGCTATGGGGTGGGGCATGCTGGAAATCGACATCACCCCGTACCTGGGGAAGACCGAGAAGGTCAACGTTACCCTGCCAGGCTTTGTGATCCAGCAGATTGACCGGTACGTTCGAGAGCACAACGTCAAGAGCCGGTCATCCTTCCTGGCTGATGCTGCCATGGAAAAGCTGGGCCGCTAAAGCAAGAAGCCCCGCACTTGACGGGGCTTAACTTTGGCAGCGCTCAGCCGACGAGAATTTCTTCAGGGATGAACGCAGTAGCGTTCTGTTCTTGGTAGTTGTGGCCCGCCCAAGTCATCTCGAAGTAATCAAACTCGGTATTGATAGCGGCGTCTTCATCTTTGGTCATCTTGACGAAACCAGCAGTCTCGAGAAGGCGCAGATGGTAGTCGACCAAGTTCCACAGATCCTCTGTGTTCAGCCCAGCGCCCAAATCGGTCTCACTAAACTCCTGCCGCAACTCGGCGCGATGCATGCCGGCCCCGGTGGGCTCTTCAACCAGAATGTCGATCAGCCGTAACGCGATTCCCTTGTCCCGATGCATTGTTGTCCCTCTGATAGTAGTGTCAAGTGGCCACCCCGAGGTTACAGTAGGCTCTTGGAACGGAAAACCCCGACACAATGGCCGGGGTTTTTTTTGTGTCGCGTTGTTTGCAAGCTGGACACGCTGCTATGAAAACAGGTGTTTATCCGCCCGCATAGAGGTTTTTACGCAGCCTCTCGAATTTCCTCGAGTGCACAGTCGATCCATGCGACGCCAGCTTTGATGATCTCTCGGGCCTTGCGCTCGGACATCCCCGCCTCCCTCCCGACTCGCATAGCAGGATGCTTGGAGCCGTAGTAGGCCCACACGAAGTCACCCATCTGCTGGTTGCGCTTCGTCAGCCTGGCCACTGCGCCGTCGATGATCAGTGCCAGGTCGTCGGTGATCACATGCTGCCGAGCACCTCCCTCGCTGGGCACGTTGTCGCGCATGAGCGCGTACAGCGGCGACACGTAGCGTGGCACCCCCATCTCGCACATACGCCACCACCCCCACTGCTCCAGCAGGTATTCGGTATCGCCCAGTGCCTTGTCTGTGTAGGTCCTTTTCTTCATGCAGCCCTCCGGGGCGTTGGGTCGTTGTCCAGGCCGAACAGCTCGCACAGCAGCTTGTAGGCGTGTTTGTTCTTGGCGCCGCCCTGGATGATCCAGGCCTTGGCAAATTGCTCGAAGCCCTGAGCAGCCCGGGAGCCGTGCCAGTCGGCCACGATGTCCATCAAGGCTGCCGAGGCGATCCGGCCGTTGGTTTGATCAAGCAGCAGGCGGTTGCCCTGTTTCAGGAACTGCCGCTCGACGGGGGTCAGGCTTTTGCGCGGCACGGCCGCTGCGACGTTACTCATGGCCATCTCCTGGCTTGAATTCTTGATCGTGCATCCTCCCTTGGGATGGATGCTGTGAGGTGCTGCAACCCGCGCCGTTAGTGGCGTCAGCAGTTGCAGGCTCGGTTTTGTGTCCCGGCAATGTCTCGGTGTGGATGGCGGCGAATCCCTGCCCGTCGAGGTGTTGATGCCAGGCCTCCAGCGCCTGACGCTTCAGGCCCTCGGCCGTGGTGTGGATGTAGGTGGCGTCGAGGTCTTTCATGGCGTGGTTCAGCAGCAGCTCGCCCACCATGTAGTCCACCCCAAGGTCGGTCCATGCCGTTCGAGCCACCTTGCGCAAGTCATGGCTCGACCATTCGCCTTTGGCCAGATCGGTGAACAACGTGTTGGCCTTGCTCGGGCTCAGCGGTGCGCCGTGGCTGCCCGGGAACAGCAGCGGCCCGGTGTAGCCCTGGGCGATCTGCAGGCCGTGGTAGCGACGCAGCAACGCGCAGGCCTGGACCGTCAGCGGCAGCGTGTGCTCGGCCTTGGTCTTGGTGTCGCCCGCGGGGATGAACCAGCGGCCCGCGTCGAGGTTGACGTTGCGCCAACGCGCCAGCCGGGTCTCCCCCAGCCGGGAGCCGTGGCACAGCATCATCAGGGCCAGCATGCAGCCCGCTGGCTCCACCTCGAAGCGCTCGGCCACCACCACTAACAGGCCCGGCACATCATCGCCGCGCAAGCGCGCCGGCCGGGGCCTGATACGGGTCCGCACGAAGTCGGTGAACTTCAGCGAAGCCATGGGGTTTGCCGGCAGCATGTCCAGGCGCAGGGCCTGGCGGAACGCGACCGAGAGCACGCCATACACCGAGCGCACGAAGGACAACGCATAGCGCTCCTGCATCGGCCACATCAGGCGCTGGTCGATCGCCTGCTTGTTGGTCTCGGCCAGCGGCAGGTCACCCAGGCGAGGCACCAGATGGCGATCTAGGGCTGACTTGGCGCTGGCCTTGCGCTTGGCCGACAGCCCACGGTCACGGTTCATCCGGTCGCGGTACCACACCAGCACGTCGCCCACTGTGGCCCAGTTGGTGGTCGTCGACTTAGCGTCGGCATCGGCAGCCCGGCGCGCTAGGATGGCCGGCAGCGTGGCCAGCATGGTCTTGGTGTTGATCCCCGGGTAATCGCCGGCCTTGCCCCAGCGACCGCGCACCACGACGTGCCATGCGCCGCGGGAGCGATCAACAGTCGAGAACCGAAAGCGCAGCTCCCTGTGGCGGGTATCGCGCAGCTGGAAGACCTCGCCGGTGGCGTGCCGGCGGATCTCCGCATCACTGAGGGTCACGGTGAGAGTCTTGGCAGCGCTCATGTATCCCTCCTCGGCCACAGGTTCAGGCCTTTCTGGTCGCCAGCGTCGTAGCAGGCGCGGGCCTTCGCGTGTCGGTTGTTCCAGCTCTCCACGGCGATGCGCATCACGTCCATCACCTGCAGGTCATACAGGTGCTCGAACGTGCTAAGGGACAGAGTGTCGATGTTCGGCCCTTGGGCCCCGCAGTCGTGGCACCAGACGTGCGCCGAGATGACCGGGAACTCGTCGGACGGGTCGAAACGGTGATCCTCTGCAATCTCGGTCCCGGCCTCATCTCTGACGGTGACGCAGGGTGGCCCTTCGCAAAACGGACAGGGCGCCATCTTCATTGGCTCGATCACAGGCCAGCCCCCTTGTAGCGCTGGGCGTAGCTTCCGCGCCCCATCTCAACCTCCTCGTCGCTCGGCTGTCGCCCCTCGAAGGGGATGAACCGCACGTATTGCCCCATGGCCTGCACCAGGCAAGTGCCTGGCTTACCGTGGCGACATTTGCCTACGATCAGCTCGGTGACGCCGTTCTGGCCCTCTTCGCTGTCGGGGTCACGGTGCACCAGGATTACGGCGTCGGCATCCTGTTCGATCTGCCCCGAGTCACGCAGGTCGCTCGGGCGGGGGCGCTTGTCAGGTCGATTGGCCGGGCCGCGGTTCAGTTGCGCCAGCACGATCACCGGCACGCCGAGCTCCTTGGCCAAGTTCTTCAGTGCCGTGCTGATCCTGCCGACTTCCAGTGCGCGGTTCTGGCCGCCCTCGGAAGCGATCAAGGTCAGGTAGTCCACCACCAGCACATCCAACCCTTCGCGCTTCTGGCACTGCCTGGCAATCGACCGGATGCGAGCCATGGTCATTCCGGCCTGGTCATTGGCGAACAGCCTGGCCTTGTTCAGCAGCCCTACCGCACTGGTGATCCTCGGCCAATCGTCATCTTGGAGGGTCGTGCCTACATCCAGCCTCGACAGGCTGACACTGCCCAAGGAGGCAATGCCGCGGGCGGTCAGCTCCTCCTTGGTCATCTCCATCGAAAACACCAGCCCCGAATGGCCATGGCGAGTAGTGACGTGCTGGGCGATCTGCAGGCCGAGAATGGTTTTCCCCGACCCAGGCAGGCCGGCGACCACGATCATGTGCCCCGGCCTCAGGCCGCACAGGATGGCATCCAGATCGTCCAGGCCAGTGGTCAGCCCGCGGGAAACTGCGCCGTTGAAACGCGCATCGATCCCGTCGATCACCGCGGGCAGCACCTCGCTGATGCGGTAGTACTCGGGCTCACCGCTATCGAGGTTCCGGAGGTCAGCGGTGGCCTGCTGAGCCAGCGCGATGATCTCCTCGACAGGCTTGTCATCATGGGCGCTGTCACGGATGACCTCGGCCACCTCCACCACCCGCCGCAGCGTCGAGCGCTCGAGCACTGTATTGAGGTATGACTTCCAGTTCGCTGTGCTGGGCGTGTTCTTCGCGATAGTGCCGGCGTAGAAGATCGTGCTCTCACCGCTCGGCAGCGCTGGATAGCGCGTGCCCACGGTAACGGCGTCGACAGCATGACCGGCGTCATGGGTGTTGCGGATCGCCTGGTACAGGGCGGCGTTTTCCAGATCGCTGAAGTCCTCGGTGGCCAACTTGCTGGTGATATCGTCGAAGAGGTTGGCGTCGAGCAGCAGCGCGCCCAGCAGCGCGTGCTCCGCCTCGATGCTGAATAGCTCCCTCATGCCACGGCCCTCATCGAGGACCAGGTGAAACCAACGGCCATACCGCCGTTCTGCCGGAGGCGATCCAGCGCGCGCTCACCGATGTAACCCTTCAAGCCGTCGACGCTCAGGTTGCTAATCAGTACCGTGGGCAGCACGGCCTGGTACCGGCGATCAATGATGGCGTGCAGAAGCCCCAGCTCGTAGTCGCTGCCCTTCTGGCAGCCCACCTCGTCGATCGCCAGCAGGTCAAGCCCGCCCAGGTGCAGCACGACATCGCGGTCGGTGTAGCCCGATCCGGGCACCATCGAGGCGCGAGCAATGCTGATGATGTCGCTGGCTGGAATGATCAGTGTTTGGCAGCGGTCGGCCACCACGGTGCGCACGATTGCACTGGCCAGGTGCGTCTTGCCGCAGCCGACATTGCCGGTCAGGATCAGAGAGCGGCCGGCGCGGAAGTGGCTCGGGAACTGCTCGGCATATTGACGGCACTTGGCCAGGGCCTTGCGCTGCTGCTCGCCCTCAGCGACATAGCTGTCGAAGGTGGCCTCAGCGAAGCGCGGGGTGATACCGGCAGCGATCATCGCGGCCATGGCGTTTTCGGCTTTGCGCTGGGAGTTCGCAAGGGTATAGGCCTCGGAGTCGCGCGAGGTCATGTGCAGGGCCTCCCAGGCGCAGCGCTTGCAGCCCCGGGGCAGCATCGAGCCGTCGAGCTGCTCGACCTCGCTCATGTCGACATCGCCGTGGACTGGGCATACACCCGCGAAGATGCGCTTGGCCGGGGTGCGGTGGAAAAGATCAGAAATTTGCACGGCCATCGCGGCTCTCCTGGTACATGTCATCGGTGTGTTGCGGAAGGTTGTTGAACGCGCTGCCCTGGGATGCGGCAACTGCGGGCTGCAGGACGTCGTGCCAGCGCTCGCCGTTGATCCAGGTGGAGGCCATTGGGATGTACTGTCCGGCCTCCTTGGTCCAGTCGCGGGACACGCAGTGGCGGCCAAGCGAGTTGATCATCACAGCCTGGAGACCGGCGTCAGGGTTGAGCTTGTTCCAGGCCTTCAGGGCGTCTTTGCGGCTCTTCTTCTTCGGGTACAGTTTCCAGAACTGCTCGAACCCATCTGCCAGCGAAGTGCACACAGGTTTTGGTTCCTTGACTGGTTCAGAAAGGTGACTGGTTCTGGTGCTTTCTGGGCCTACACCCCCTGTAGGCTGTGGGCCTACACCTATGCTTTCTGGGCCTACAGGGGTGCTGTTTCGGCCTACACCGGACAGGGTCAGGTAATACAGGTTGGTGGAGTTCCCTTTCGGCCCCTCTCTGTTCTCGATACGCAGCAGGCCCTGAGCCGCAAGCTGCTTGATGTGCTTGCGCACCGTGCTGCGGTCGATCTCGCATTGATCGGCGACATGCTGATACGACGGCCAGCACTCGCCTTGGTCGCTGGCGTTGTCCGCCAGCTTGATCAGCACCAGCTTGCGCAGCGGGTTGCCGACCTTGGTCTTCATGGCCTTGACCATCAATTCCATGCTCATGGATTCAGATCTCCAACTCAGCGGTGATCCGCTGGACAAACTGGTCATAGGGTTCAGCCATGGCGATACCCTGCTCTTCCAATGCGGCCCGATATGCTTTGGCCGTGCTGTAAACCACCCACCGCTCACGCTCAGGCAGATGTCGAGCCCCGACATAACAGGGCCATGGGCCCATCACCAGACATTCGCCACTGCCTGGAACGGGGGCTGCATCCAGCCCGTCCGGATCGATAGCAATTCGCTCAAGGAACGCCTGATTCACCTGCTCCCTGAGCTCAAGGGCCGGGTGGCCAGTAAGGCGTCGAACCAGCACTCGCAGAGCCCACTGAGCCATGAGCACTTCAAACTTGGCTTCACGTAGGGAGTCCTCCTCCGCCTCATCCGAGAAGAAAATTTCTTCAGCCAGGTCGCAGTGGTTCCAGGCCCGGTAAGCGAGCTGGTCGTTGGTCAATGGCTCGAAGTACGTCTCATTGATCACGACCGGATCAGTAGGCCGGCGACCGAAAAGAGGGATGACGTTGTCAGTCATTGCGCACCCCCAGGAGGTCCGCGTCGCGGCGCGCCCACAGCGCTTGGATCTTGGTGAATCCTTTGCCTGTCACCCGGCACGTGAACTTCGTGCGGCGCTCGCCCGTATCGGGGTCTTTGTAGGAACTAGCGGAGGCGACCAGATAACCGGCCTCGATCTTGTCTTGATACGGCTGGTTGTAGCGGTCGACCCATCGCTTTTGCTTGAGGAAGTCGAATAGCCGGTTCTGCCCAGTGCCGATCGCCTGGGCCACCTCGCGCACGTACATGACATTGCGAGAGACCACAACCTGATCATGGAACTCGACCTTCGGAGCATCCGCTACCACCTTCTGCTCCAGCAGCAAGTTTTCGGTTGCCAACTCGCGGTTATCGCCCTCCAGCGCCAGGCGCTTCTCAACGTTCTCCAGTAGCAGTCCTTTGAGCACAGCAGGGTCAGAGAGCGCTGCCAATACGTCGGCCTGAGGCTTTACCAGCCGCTGCTCAAGCTCGGTCATGTAGTCGAAAACCGCGGCCTGCAGTTCATAGCTGTAGGACATCGCCATCAGGCATGCTTCGCGCTTAGGGAAGCGGTAGCAGTCCTGATTCCGGTTTTGTGCGTCCCGGTAGATATCCCGAAACTTTGGGGCATCTACTTTCAGGACTTTGGGCACCTTGGTCATGAAGTGGTCGTGGCGAAGAACCGCGCCAGTACCGGCCTCTTTCCTTTTGGCGTTGATGAAGTCCACTAGGTCGAGGCTAGTCATGGTGACTGCTTGGCCACCTTGAGTGATCAGGTTCATACATCCTCCCCTTCACCTACCACGCCGTGGGAGGCGCCGAGGTGCCGATACTGCCAGCAAAAATTGAGGCTGAATTGACGGCATTGCATGAGATGCCGCTCAAGATCCTTGGCAAGCTCGCTTTGGTATCCACCGAGCAAGGGGATAATTCGGTCACGGATTAACTCCTCCAGGTTCCGATGCTCGAGGCGAGCGAAGTTCATGTAAGCCATCGCCTGAGCATCAAGCGTGGCCACCTCGAGCAACTGACCTTCGAGCGCAGGCGCGGAACTGATGAGCTGCGTCGTCATACCGAGCCTCCCGCGCCACGTTCCATCGAGCCAGGTTTTTGTGGCGCGAGATTCTGATAGGCGCCCCATAAACCCAGCCTTGCCAGAAGCTCATGACCTGGGCGCTCAGCGCTGCGGACCGAGATGATCATGTCTGCAAAGCGGGAGTCGGCAATGAGGAACTCTTCACGCTCCTCTTCAACTCCCGCGACCCATGCGATCCGGATCTCCTCCGATGGAAACACAGGCCCCAATATCGATTTGAGCTCTAATGCCAGGCCTTCGCTTTGTAAGCCTGGCAACCTAAGCCTCATCTGCTCCTCCCGAAGCAGGATCTGTATTTCGTAGTAAGTGAAACCCGTGAGCACGCCAAGCTTTTTCGAGCGCGGCGGATGTTGCGCTCGACTGGGCGCGGTGGTATTTTTCGGGTGCGCCATAGCGCCGTCTCCTATTCAAAGACGTTACGAAGTAACCACTCCTCCTACAGAGTGGCGTGAGAAACCCGCTTCCTACGGCGGGTTTTTTGTTGCCTGCAGAAAACTCAGCCAGACAACAAAAAGAGATCCGGGCAGCCCCTCATCGACGAGCCTCCGCGGCACTGGATGGATGAACAGACACTTCAGTTGGCTCTGCAAGAACGGCAATAACCGACATAATCAATTCAAGGTCGGCACGAGATCTGCCTAAGCACCCATTGCTTGGGAATGCCTTGAGTTCGAATGCCTCAAGCGTTCCACCAAAACGAGCACGAACAACGATTTGCCGGCCACTACGAATGGCTTTGCTGATAGCAGCCTGGCTAGTGCCAAGCTTCTTTGCGGCTTGTTCCTGGCCGTGTTGACCAACAAAATCCGCCAATTGAACTGGTGTCATAGGCTCACCTGAAAACGGCTTATGGCACGAAAGATAACCGCCGGTAGTAGAAATGTCCACACTTGCGGTTTTTGACGGGCAATACCATCAGTTCTAGGATGGACACATGAAAAAACGAGCCCTTACCCCCGAACAAGCTGATGAATGCGCGAAACTCAAGGAGACATTCCTAGGTCGGAAAAACCGAGGGGTCACCCAGGCTGCGATTGCTGCCGAGCTGGAAATCAGCCAAGCGGGGGTCAGTCACTACCTGAACGGATACAACCCTTTGAACTCCCGGGCTGCAGCAGTCTTCGCCAAGATGCTTGAGGTTCCGGTGTCGCAGTTCAGCCCCCGCCTCGCAAAAGAAATCGCTTACACGACTGAGGCTGCGCGGATAGGGGAGGCCGCGTCCGCTGAAGAAACTAACGTCAAGCTAACGGCGCAACCGTCCATGTCGTACCGGTATCCAGTCATCAGCTGGGTTGCGGCAGGTGACTGGGCCGAAGCTGTCGAGCCCTTCCCGCCCGGATTCTCGGATAGGTACGAGGTTTCAGACTATGAAGCGAAAGGCGTCGCTTTCTGGCTTGAGGTGAAAGGCGATTCAATGACCGCGCCGAGCGGGACAAGTATCACCGAGGGAATGATGATCCTGGTGGATACCGAAGCCGACGCTCACTCCGGGAAGCTCGTGGTAGCAAAGCTCACTGACAGCAACGAAGCCACCTTCAAAAAACTGATCGAAGACGCAGGTCGTAGGTTTTTAAAGCCACTCAATCCCGCTTACCCCATGCTCCAAGTGAACGGGAACTGCAAAATCATTGGCGTTGTGGTGCGAGCCATGATGAAGCTCTGAGCCAACCACATAGCCAAGCAAAAGGCCCGCAGATGCGGGCCTTTTTGTTGGGGCAAAGAAAAATAATAACTGATGGTATTGACTGCAAAATATAACCGCCAGTATTATCAGGCCATCCCCACACACGCATGGAGCAGCCGACATGACCACGAACACCATCACCCTTGCGGGCTTTACCGGTTTCCTAGGTCGCGGCGCCGCACCACGTGAGCTGGAATGTTTGCTTGCCATAGCCGGGGGCGCCTCTGGAAAGGAGGTGGCACGCACGCTTGGTATCAGCGAGGACGGCGTCAAGAAGCGTCTGATGGCCCTCGGCACCAAATGGGGCGTGACTCGTCGCGCTGCGCTGGTGGCCGAAGCCTTCCGCCGTGGCGTGATCAGCCCTGCCGCCACAGCCTTGGCCCTGCTGATGGCCATCCACGGAATGCTCGGCGACGACCAAGCGATGCGCATTCGCCGCGGCGGCAACGGCGGCGAGCGGAAGATCGAAACCCGTGTTGCTACCCGACGCGCCGAGTGCGCCCTGGCGGTGGCGTAACGCTCCCCGTCTGACCTGATCAACCACAGATTTTGCGAAAGCCAACAAACGCGGCGGGCCTTTGCTCGCCCTGGAGAAAGTGATGAAAAGCCCACCCATCAAGACGCTCGACCTACTGATCAACCTGACTTGCGTATCGCTGTACGTGGCCATGTCGCTGGTGGTGCTGCGCTTCGTCGCGCCCGCCCTGATCAGCAGCGATTCCGACGCTCTGGTGATCATCGGCCTGGCACTGATCGCCATCTGGCTGATCGGGTCGATCACCCTCGCCTATTACCTGCTCACCAAACGCCGCGCGTCCGCGGCAAACACCCAAGAGGAAGACCAATGAAGCGTTTACTCGCTGCTGCATCTCTGTGCCTGCTTGCCGCCCTCGGCGGCTGCTCGAAAGTCCCTGCCGGCAACGTCGGGGTGATCGTCAACCTGTACGGATCGGAAAAGGGCGTCGAGCTCAAGGAAGTCGGTACCGGCAAATACTGGGTTGGCATCAACGAGGAGCTTTATCTGTTCCCGACTTTCACCCAGACCGAGACCTGGACAGGCGACGAGACGATCACCTTCCAGACCGTGGAAGGTATGAAGGTCGGTGGTGACGTTGGCATTACCTACGCCGTTGCTCCAGACAAGGTCACCACCCTGTTCCAGAAGTACCGCGCCGGCATTGACGAGATCACCAACAAGTTCCTGCGGAACATGGTCCGCGACGCGTTCAACGACGTGGCATCCACCCTCCCTGTCGAGAGCGTCTACGGCGCAGGCAAGGCCGATCTCCTGATAGCAGTAGAGAAGCGTGTCCGCGCTCAGGTCGAGCCGATCGGCATCAACCTCGAGCGGATCTATTACGCCTCCGACTTGGCTCTGCCGCCGCAGGTGACCGCCAGCCTGAACGCCAAGATCCAAGCGACCCAGATGGCTGAACAGCGCCGCAACGAAGTAGCACAGGCCAAGGCCGAGGCCGACAAGGAACGGGCACGCGCCCAGGGAGAGGCCGACGCCAAGCTGCTCATTGCGAAGGCCGACGCCCAGGCGATCGAGGTGCGCGCCCAGGCCCTGCGCGCAAACCCTGACGTAGTGACCCTGAACGCGGTTGAGAAGTGGGACGGCAAGCTCCCCACCTACACCGGCGGCCAGGCTCCGCTCCCCTTCATCGGCATTAAGTAACCAGACCTGGGGCGGCGGTGGTCGCCCCTACAAGGAGATCGATCATGTTGATTTTGACTCGGCGGGTGGGCGAATCCATCCGCATCAACGACGACATCACCGTTACCGTCCTCGGTGTTAACGGCATGCAGGTGCGACTCGGCGTCGAAGCGCCCGAGGAGGTAGCCGTTCACCGCCAGGAGATCTACGAACGCATTCAGGCCGATCAGGCGCAGGAGGTGAACCATGGCCTTTGATAGCCACAGCCTCGACAAATTCGTTGTTCGCCTGCCGGACGGGATGCGCGACCAGGTGGCAGCGGCAGCCGACGCAGATGATCGCTCGATGAACTCGCTGATCGTTACCGCGATCCGCAACGAGCTGGAGGGACGCTCCCGGGCAAACGCGCTGTTGGCAGCACTGGCGCTAGCCGCCGAAGCAAAGGGGGTGAGCCATGACGCAGCCTGATCGTATCACCTTGGTGCTCCGCGCCTGCGAGGCGATGCCACTGTCGAGAATCCTGCCCCTTGTGAAGCTGGGCGAGCTGGTCTCGGTCGGGCCGGGACTGGCAGTAATCGCCGGCGCCAGCGAAGGCGACCTGCAATGGGAGCTTGAGCGCGCGCTGCATAAAGCGGGCGGAGCGCCGCAACTGGTAGCCGTTCACACGCCCTGGAATGACAAGCAGGTACTGGACTTTCTATCGGTCGCGCTGCGCCATGTAGTCGTTGAGGGAAATCTGCAGCACAGCGACATCAACGAAGCGCTGCGCTACATGGCCGAAAAGGGCGAGCCAGCTTTCTGCAAGGGCTTCGATATCGACGAGCACGTTCGCATGGCTGCGGACGGTCGCAGATATCGGTGGCTGCGCGACTACGCCTCATCGTCGCCCTCCGGCTTCACCCCTGCGGTGTTCGATAAAGCCGGAGGCATCACGACTTTGCGAGGCTGCGATGATCTCGACGAGCGAGTCGATGCGGCTATTCGTCACCTCACAGAGGTGCAGGGGGTGCAGGTGAAGCCGCTATGACCCAGGCCGGCCTTCTCCTGCTGCTGTGGGATGCCCTGCAGCAGCGCGACACCACCTTCGGGCAGGTGTTCGACTTGTCTGCCGCTTGCGGCCTGGACGGTCGCCGGGTGCTGGCCGAACACTTTCGGGGGTGCCCATGAACATCCTCGCATCCATGGCGCTCCGGCGAGCACGCGGGCAACTGAACTCGGTTCAATCCCGATCTACTGCAAGCCCGTGCACGTCCGCCCTGGGAGCTCCTAAGGCGCCAGCGCCCGAAGATGTGACCATCACCGGACCAATCAACCGGTATATGTTCCTTCAGGGGCGTGAGTGGGCGATCGACATGGTCGCCTCTCTCCGGGCTGCACCTGTCGACCTAGTAGTCGAGCGCTTGACCGGTGCCGCAACGGGCCGACCAGGTAGCTACGCGGCCGGCATCGAGTCTGTGGTGGATGAATTGAAAAGCGCTGACGCGACAGGTCAGGCTGAAGAAGAGAACCTGACGCGTCAGGTTGGGAGGAAGGAATGAGCGAAGAAAACGAGGTGCTGACGGTTGAGGGCTTGGCCAAGCTGCTGGGCCGCACCGAGGCGTCGATTAGGGAAGGGATTCGCCGCGGCGTGCCGTGGCTGCCCAAGAGCTTCAAGATGGGCAACCGGCACTGCTGGCTGAAGGAGGATGTTCGCAAGTTCCTGCGCGAGTTCAGGGACGGGGAGCACCAGAAGGTGAAGCCAGGGCGGAAGCGGAAAGAACCGCCATCACTCAAAGTCGCCTAGCTCTGAAAAATCACAATTCTAAATAGAGTGCTATCGGATGGACAATTATCTGGTTCACAGGCGGCCGATGAAAATGCGACTCGAGCTCTTGAAGCGCCCTAGTGGTGTTACGGATAATTTCGCTCATTGCCGTGTCGTGAAATTCTGCGGATCCATCTTCCGACTCGGCCATTTCGTCATACTCCCGACATTGCGTAACCATGCCGACAAGGACCAACTCTACTTCTGCCATTCGGGAATAGGTTTTAAAGACAAAATCCTCAGAGTCCTTCAAACACTCTCTTTTGAGATCCGCATTCACTCTACAATCATTCATATCCATGGAAAGATCCAAGCGACCTCTATATCCATGATTAAGCACTACCGCAGTGCTTTTGTATTGCAGACGATCGTTAGCGGCCTTATCTTTAGGGATTTGCGACTTAGACAGCTTTTCTAGCTCGGACTTTAACTGCCCCAGCTTGGCCTTTTTACTTGAGTTATCAGCCAATCCATCGATTTCGCTAAGCAAAAGCTCGCGCACTTCATTATTTGAAACTATTGATATCGATTCTTGAATATCAACCAACACCTCCATATTATGCATGATCTCTAGGGCATCTAAAAAGCTTGCCTTGGCCTTCAGTCTAATAAATTTACGACCCTCAGGATCATTAGCGACCGTAGAAAAATCATCAGCTGCAGTCACGCTAATAATCTTTCCGCTTTCTTTAAGCTTATCCTCGAACAACGCATAAGCATAATCGTGTAAAAAACGCTTTTCTACATCCGAGGAAACAGTCTCAATTATTTCAGCCAGCTCCCGACCACTATCTTCAGGCCCCTTTTGTTCGGTGACATCAGATTCTGCTCGCTGAGACTGCTGCACAATGTAATCCGTTACTCCCTTCATCAATTGAGAAGAAAGTGAGTACATTTTGTGTTCATCTAGGTATATGAAGCTTTTCACGCTTAGACTTCCTTTCCATGAATTCATCATAATACTTCTGGCGAGTATTTATCTTGCGCGTATTTTTAGCTGACCACAAAGCAAAGCCGCCAGATATTAGAGCAAATACAATACCGATAGCAATTACCAAAAAATTGATCATGCCGCCACCTCTTTCCCGTCACCGGGAGTGTAGGTCAAACGATCATAAACTGCCCAGCACATGATGAATGAGCCGAAAGCCATTACTATTGACGCCACCAAAATAAAGCGCGAATTTATGTCAGAAAAAACATCAGCGAGCATTGAGAAGACATATAAAACAGCGTAGAAAACAACCGCCAAAACTGAAATTCCGGCAATAGATTTCTTCCACACAGCTTCCTGATCATCGTTATATCGAATTTCCGCAAGAAGCGATATATGCAAAACTATACCTAGCGATATAAAGTCAGAAGAACTTAACATTGGTATTTTTCCACCATTCACCAACGCCGAGGCGAATAGCCTCATAAAAATAGGCACCATACCGAATATGGCTGTATAAATAAGCCAATGCGCCTTTTTCTCACTGAACAATTATGCGCTCCTCCATGCTTTAAAAATATTCTATGTTCCTTATGGGAACGGACTTTAACCCAATTTTTCAGCCAAGTCATGGGGACTGAGGTGCGTGTATCGCTTGAGCATCGCAAGGGTTTTGTGGCCCGTGATACTCGCGACTTCCATCATAGTGAAGCCGCGCTCGAAGAAACGACTGGTCGCCTCATGGCGCAAGTCGTGAAGGCGTAGGCCTTCAATCCCAGCGGACACGCAGGCCCTGGGGAAGTAGTTGCTGATCGTGTTGAGCGCAAGGTTGAAGTACCGGCCGCCACCGATCGGCGTGGGCAGCCCTTCCAGCAGGGCGATCGCCCGGGAGGACAGCGGCACAGCGCGCCGCTCGCCATTCTTGGTGTCTTCCAGGTACGCCACTTTGCCGCGCACCTGGTCGCGGCGCAGCATCAGCAGCTCAGACCGGCGCATCGCCGTTTCCACCGCCAGCTCGATAAACACCGGGAGCTGGGCATTCATCTGGCCGGCTGCCTTATACAGCGCTGTGAGCTCCGCTGGCGTCGGGCGCCGATCCCTTTCCTTGCTGCCCTTGGGCATCCGGATAGCTCGGCACGGGTTGGTCAGTCCTTCGATTCCCCATTCCTTGGTGGCCACCGTGTAGAGATGGCTGATCACCGCCAGGTTGAGGCGCACTGTCGCCGTCGACTTCCCTTCCTTCAGTTCAGCATCGCGATACGCGGCCATGTCGCTCGAGCGGATGGCAGCCAGGCCTTTGCTGGCCAGCTTGTGCTCCTTCCACTTCTTGATGCGGACCTGCTCCTGCTTAGCACCCTTCTTGGTGGAAGTGACCTCTGACAAGTATCGGTCCAAGGCCTCGGCTAGCGTGGTGCTCTCGGCCTCTCGCATATCCACGAAGCGGGCGCGCGACATGTCACCCTCGATCTCGGCTGCCCATCGCTGGGCTTCTGCCTTGGTATCAAAGGTGGCGGAAAGGGTTGGATATCCTTTGCGGCGGATCTGGGCGCGCCAGGCGTCCCCGCGCTTTTCGTAGTAGGCCATGGCGGAATGATAGCGAACGCTTGGGGGAAATACACGCTCCCCCATTCCCCCAAAATTCCCCCAAATGAAAAAGGCCCCGAGGGCTATACAGCGCTCGGGGCCTTTAATATGGCGGAGAGATAGGGATTTGAACCCTAGGTACTGTTGCCAGTACAACGGATTTCGAATCCGTCCCGTTCGACCACTCCGGCATCTCTCCAATGCCGCGCATCATACCAGCGAATTCTGAAAACGCAAACCTTTATTTTCAAAAAAATCGCGTGGTATCAGGCGCTTGCGTGAATGCGCCGCTTACAGCGGCACGCCCAGGCGCTTGGCAACTTCTTCGTAGGCTTCGATCACATCGCCCAGGCCCTGGCGGAAGCGGTCCTTGTCCATCTTCTTGCGGGTTTCTTTGTCCCACAGGCGGCAGCCGTCCGGGCTGAACTCGTCACCCAGGACGATCTGGCCGTGGAATACACCGAACTCCAGCTTGAAGTCGACCAGCAGCAGGCCGGCGTCATCGAACAGTTTGTTCAGTACCTCGTTGACCTTCAGCGAAAGCTTCTTCATCTCTGCCAACTGCTCGGCAGTGCCCCAGCCGAACGCCACAACGTGGGATTCGTTGATGAACGGGTCGCCCTTCTCGTCGTTCTTCAGGAACAGTTCGAAGGTGGACGGCTCGAGCTTGATGCCCTCCTCCACGCCCAGGCGCTTGACCAGGCTGCCGGCGGCATAGTTACGCACCACGCACTCGACCGGGATCATGTCCAGCTTCTTGACCAGGCACTCGTTGTCGCCCAGCAGCTTGTCGAACTGGGTCGGCACGCCGGCTTCTTCGAGCTTCTGCATGATGAAGGCATTGAACTTGTTGTTCACCATGCCTTTACGGTCCAGTTGTTCGATGCGCTTGCCGTCGAACGCCGAGGTGTCGTTACGGAACAGCAGGATCAAGCGGTCGGCGTCGTCGGTCTTGTAAACCGATTTGGCCTTGCCGCGGTAGAGTTCTTCGCGTTTTTCCATGATTGGGCTCCGCTTGCTTGAGTGGGTGGGCTAGGCGATTTCGCGCCAGTCGAGCCCGTGTTCCTGATTCGCCACCTGGAGCCAGTCCGGGTCGCACCCAAGGGTGTCGACGAAGCACTGGCGGGCCAGATGTGGCAGGTTGTTCTTGCTGCTGAGGTGGGCCAGCACCAGGTGCTGCAGGTTGCTCCACCCCAACTCGTCCACCAGGCGCGCGGCCTGGTGGTTGTTCAAATGTCCTTGCATGCCGCCGACCCGCTGCTTGAGGAAGTACGGGTAGTGCCCGCGCGCCAGCATGTCGCGGCAATGATTGGCCTCGATCAGCAGTGCATCCAGGCCCTGATAGCGCTCAAGCAACAGCGCGTCGTACGACCCCAGGTCGGTCAGCATGCCAAAGCGACGGCGACCGTCACTGATGACGTACTGCAGCGGCTCATAGGCATCATGCTCGACCCGCGCCGCACTCACCTGCAGGCTGCCGATATGCAGGCTGTCGCCACAAGCAAGAAAACCGGCCGCCTCCACCGGCTTGCGCATGCCGCGCAATGTGCCCTGGCTGAGGTAGACCGGTACATTGTAGCGCCGTGACAGCAACCCCACCCCATGCACATGGTCGGCATGTTCGTGGGTGACCAGCACGGCGCTCAGTTGAGACGCCTGCACCCCGAGCAGCGCCAGGCGCCGCTCGGTTTCACGCAGTGAAAACCCGCAATCGACCAGGATGAACGTGTCACCACTGGCGATCAGCGTGCCATTTCCCTGGCTGCCGCTTCCCAGTACCGCGAAGCGCACTTAACCCAGGTGGTCCTGAATGGCGCTCAGCACGCGGCGAGCGACATCGGGCGGGGCCACGGTGTTGATGTTCTTCTCGACGGTAACCTGCACGCTTTCGCCAACCTTGCTCAGGCGCACCTGGTAACGCTCGGCGCGGGCTTCAAGCTCTTCCTTGGTTGGCTCGCTGCCAAACATCCGGCTGAAGAAGCCCGGCTGGTTCTGCTTGTCGTCGGGCTTCTCGGACAGGTTGATGTAGTACAGGCCCAGGCTGCGGTTGATGTCTTCCACACGCCATTGACCGCCCTGCTCCAGGGCACGCCCCACACCGGACCAGGCGCGGTCCAGGTCGGCGCCGAGGAACAGCACCGGGTTGCCGCTACCGTCTTCACTCAGGCTGACGCGGCTCGGCGCATCGAAGTCGCGCGCAGCCAGCAAGGACACCGAACCGCCCTTCTCGGCGCTGCGGTTCATGCTGGCGAGCATTTCGTCGACCAGCAGCGCATCGGCGGCCGTGTTGCTGGACGTGGACGGGAACTCAGGCTCGGCAGTGCTGCCCGCCGGGCGCTCGATACTGACGACATACACCTCGGAGGTGTTGCGTTGTACGCCAGGCTCCATGCGCACACGCACGCGCACTTCGCTGTCACCACTGCTGGTGGTGCTCGCCAGACGCTGGCCGAGCGATGCCGACAGTTCGTCGAAACGCTGCCAGGTGGTCGTGAATTCGCCGGTCTGCGGGCGCTCTTCGGCAATGCGGAAGCCATTGTCTTCGAAGAACTGATGCGTTACAGGCCAGACTTCGGCCGGCGAACGCTGGGCCAGCACCCAACGGCTGCTGCCGCTGCGCTGCAGGCTGAAATCGCTGACATCGGCGCCAGCCGACAGCGGTTGCGGACGCGGCACTTCGAACTCGCCCTTGGCGGTGTCGTCGGCGACGTTGCGCGGGATCGGCAGCAGCGGGTCAAGGCGCTTGACGTTGCTGACGTCCTGGGGGAGCTGCATCGGTGCAGTCGGGTGCGCCTGCAGGTAATCGCTGCCGCGGTCGCGGAAATAGCCATCCTCGCCCCACAGCCAGCCACACCCACTGGTGCTGGAAATGATCAGGGCGAGCGCGGAAAGACCAGCCAGTCGCTTCATGCGGTGTACTTCCTCGATTAAACCAGTACGCCGGACTGGCGCAAGGCAGTACGGACTTTTTCGTGACAACCTTCGCTCAGCCAGGTCAGTGGCAGGCGAATGCCTTTTTGCATCAGGCCCATTTCGACGAGCGCGTATTTCACCGGAATCGGGTTGGCTTCGCAGAACAGGTCTTTGTGCAGCGGCATGAGTTTTTCGTTGATCGCGCGGGCCTTCTCGGCATCGCCCGCAAGGGCGGCCTCGCACAGGTCGGCCATCTCGCGCGGGGCGACGTTGGCAGTGACCGAAATGTTGCCTTTGCCACCCAGCAGGATCAGCTCGACGGCAGTCGGGTCGTCGCCGGACATGACGATGAAGTCCTCGCTGACGCCATCGAGGATGGCCTTGGCACGGGCCAGGTCGCCCGTGGCTTCCTTGATGCCGATGATGTTGGGCACGGTCGACAGACGGATCACGGTCTCGGCCTGCATGTCGCAGGAGGTGCGGCCGGGTACGTTGTAGAGGATCTGCGGAATGTCGACGGCTTCGGCGATGTGCTTGAAGTGCAGGTACAGGCCTTCCTGGGTCGGCTTGTTGTAGTACGGCACCACCAGCAGGCAGGCGTCGGCGCCGGCATCCTTGGCGTTCTGGGTCAGGTGCACGGCTTCGGACGTGGAGTTGGCACCGGTGCCGGCGATGACCGGAATGCGGCCAGCGACCCGCTTGACCACGAATTCGATGACCTCGATGTGTTCTTCGACGCTCAGGGTGGCCGACTCGCCGGTGGTGCCGACGGCGACGATCGCGTGAGTGCCGTTTTCCAGGTGGAAGTCTACAAGTTTGCCGAGGCTGCCCCAATCAAGACGCCCTTGTGCATCCATGGGTGTGACCAATGCCACCATACTGCCCGCAATCATGTAAACGCTCCTGCCGGAAAAAGAGAGCGGTAATGGTACTGGGGGCATCGGCCTTGCACAAGCGAAGCAGGCGGGTGGAGCATTCCCCTCGGCGCCTTATTTCGCTACCCTTGACCCTTTGATCGGTGCAGCGCGGCCCGCCGGGCCGTCGACCTTGCTCCCCGGCCAGCGTCCACGTCCTCGCATGCGAGCCCCGGGCCCTGCCGACAGGAGGCTTTCGCCCGTCCTGTGCCGACCGCTCATCGCTTTAGGAATGCTGCATGTCCACCCCCACCGTCCGCGAACAATTCCTTGTCATCAGTGCCCTGGGCCCCAACCCCATGGAGCTGGCCAACGTCCTCAGCCGCGCTGCCTTCGAGAACCGCTGCGCGGTCGTCACCTCGCGCCTGAGCCGCCATGGCGAGACCAGCGCCCTGGTATTGCAGGTCGGTGGCAGCTGGGATGCCCTGGCACGCCTTGAGTCCACCCTCCCCGGCCTGGGCAAGAAGCACGGCCTGACCCTCGACGTGGTGCGCAGCGCCGACCAGGAAGTGCGCCCGCAGGCGCTGCCGTATGTGGCCTATGTCAGTGCGGCCTACCGCCCGGACATCATCAACGAGCTGTGCCAGTTCTTCCTCGACCACCGTGTCGAGCTCGAAGCCATGACCTGCGACACCTACCTGGCACCGCAGACCGGCAGCAGCATGCTCAACGCTCAGTTCACCGTGATCCTGCCGGCCGGCACCCAGATCAGCTGGCTGCGCGACCAGTTCCTCGACTTTGCCGACGCCCTCAACCTGGACGCGCTGATCGAGCCTTGGCGCCCACAGAACCCCGTTTAAGGAATGCATCCATGGCAGTAGCACTCGACCAACCCGTCGCCGACTTCCAGGCCCTGGCCACCGGTGGCCAGTCCGTCAGCCTGGCCGAGCTCAAGGGCCGTCAGGTAGTCGTGTATTTCTATCCAAAGGACAGCACCCCAGGCTGCACCACCGAAGGCCAGGGCTTCCGCGACCAGCACGCAGCGTTCGAGGCGGCCAACACCGTGGTGTTCGGTGTCTCGCGCGACGGCATCAAGTCGCATGAGAACTTCAAGGCCAAGCAGGGCTTCCCGTTCGAGCTGATCAGTGACAAGGACGAGGCCCTGTGCCAGCTGTTCGACGTGATCAAGCTGAAGAAGCTGTATGGCAAGGAATACATGGGCGTGGACCGCAGCACCTTCCTGATCGACAAGGATGGCGTACTGCGCCAGGAGTGGCGTGGCGTGAAGGTACCAGGCCATGTGGATGCCGTCCTGGCAGCGGCCCAAGCGCTGAACCAGCGCTGAGCTTCAAGCTGCAAGCTGCAAGCTTCAAGCAAAAGCGGATCGCATGGACACCGCTATCTGCTTTTACTTGCAGCTTGCAGCTCGAAGCTTGCCGCTTAACCTCAAAGCATGGGCGCCACGGCAGGTTCGTGCCGCGGCCAGGCATCGAGCACGGCCTTGATCAGCGTAGCCAGCGGGATGGCGAAGAAGATCCCCCAGAAGCCCCATAGCCCGCCAAACAGCAATACCGCGCAGATGATCGCCACCGGGTGCAGGCTCACTGCCTCTGAGAACAACAGCGGTACCAGCACGTTGCCATCGAGCGCCTGGATGATGGCGTACACCGTCATCAGATAGATGAACTGATCCCCCCAACCCCACTGGAACAACGCGATCAGCGTCACCGGCACGGTCACCACCACCGCCCCTACATAAGGCACCACCACCGATAGCCCTACCAGCAGCGCCAGCAACGCGGCGTAATTGAGGCCCAGGCTGATGAACGCGATGTAGGTGGCAATACCGCAGATCAGAATCTCGATGCCCTTACCGCGGATGTAGTTGGCGATCTGCCGGTTCATCTCATTGCCAACCCGGTTCAGCAAGGTCCGCTGGCGCGGCAGGTAGCCACTGACCCAACGGCCGATCTGCTCCCGGTCCTTGAGAAAGAAGAACACCAGAATCGGCACCAGCACCAGATAGATCATGGCACTGACCAGCAGCGGCAGGCTCGACAGCGAAAAAGACAGCGCCCATTGGCCGAACTTGCCGATCTCGCCACGCACCGATTCGATGGCATGCAGCACCTGCTCGTCAGACACCAGGTGCGGGTAGCGCTCAGGCAGGAGCAGAAGCAGCGACTGCCACTTGCCGAGCATGCCCGGTAACTCGTTGAACAACGTGATCAACTGATGCCACAGCAACGGCACCAGCACCAGCAGGAACACCGCCAGCGCGCTCATGAACAGAGCGAACACCACCATCACCGCCAGCCGCGTCGGCACCCGAAGGCGCTCCAGGGCATTGACCAGCCCCTGCATCAGAAAAGCCAGCACCATGCCCGCCAGCACCGGCGCAAGCATGCCGCCCAGGGTCAGGACCGCGGTAAAGGCCAGAAACAGCAGGACCGCCAGCACCACAGCCTCCTCATCGGAGAAGTAGCGCTCTATCCAGTCGCGAAGCACTTTGAACATTGACGATCCTTGGTTGGGTCAGGCCTTGCGCAGCCAGTAGGTATAGGTGCCGGCCTCGGCCACTTCATGCAGCAGCGTATGACCGGCCAGCTGGGCAAAAGTGCGGAAGTCGCGCTGGGAGCCTGCGTCGGTCGCAATGACCTTCAGCACCGCGCCACTGGCCAGTCGGTTGAGCTCCATCTTCGCCTTGAGCAGAGGCAGGGGGCAGTTCAGCCCGCTGGCGTCGAGTTCGGCGTCGCAGGTCAGGGTGCTGGTCATCAGGGGGTCTCCAAACGTGGAACAGACGTCTTTGGTAACAGGCTGGCTAGCATACCGCCACTGGTCGCCAACGTGTGAGCCGGCTACAGTAGGGGCTTTGACCCGACGCGAGCTTCGTGCATGAATCTACTGCGCCCTACCCTGTTGACGCTGGCCTGCCTGATGGCCGTTCCCGGCCATGCTAGCGACCTGCCTTCACTGGGCGACGCCAGTTCCGCGATCGTCTCGCCGCAGCAGGAGCACCAGCTCGGGCGTGCCTGGCTCAGCCTGCTGCGTGGCCAGGTCAACCAGCTGAACGACCCCCAGCTCAAGGACTACGTCGAAACCACCGTGTACCGCCTGGCCGAAACCAGCCAGCTGCAGGACCGGCGCCTGGAATTCATCCTCATCGACAGCCGCGAGCTGAACGCCTTCGCCGCTCCGGGTGGTATCGTCGGGGTCAACGGCGGCCTGTTCCTCAACGCCCAGACCGAGGGCGAATACGCCTCGGTACTGGCTCACGAACTGGCGCACTTGTCGCAGCGCCACTTCGCCCGTGGCGTGGAAGCCCAACAACGCATGCAGCTGCCGATGATGGCGGCGTTGCTGGCCGGTATCGTCCTGGCGGCTGGGGGCGCCGGTGATGCTGGCATCGGCATGATTGCCGGCACTCAGGCAGCGGCGATCCAGGAGCAGCGGCGCTTTTCGCGGCAGAACGAGCAGGAAGCCGACCGGGTCGGTATCCAGAACCTGGAAAAGGCCGGTTACGACCCGCGCAACATGCCAACCATGTTCGAGCGCCTGGCGCGCCAGTACCGCTACGACGCCAAACCACCGGAATTCCTCCTGACTCACCCAGTCACCGAATCGCGTATCGCCGACACCCGCAACCGTGCCGAACAGGCCCCCAAGGGCGGCGTCGAGGACAGCCAGCGTTATCAGCTGATCCGCGCCCGCGTGGCCCTCATCTATGAAGGCACACCGGGCCTGGCAGCCAAACGCTTCCGCGCGCAGCTGGATGAAGATCCGAAGCTGGACGCTGCCCGCTATGGCCTGGCCCTGGCGCAGATCAAAGGCGGCCAGCTCAACGAAGCGCGTGAGAACCTGAAGCCACTGCTGGCCAAGGCGCCCAATGACATCACCTATAACCTGGCGCAGATCGACCTGGACATCACCAACAACCGCCTGGCCGATGCGCAGCAGCGGGCGGAGCGCATGCAAGGTCTGTATCCGGGCAACTACCCGCTCAAGCAAGTGCGTGCCGACCTGCTGATCAAGCAGAACAAGCCCGCCGAGGCCGAAAAGGTGCTGAACGACCTGATCAAGAACCGCCCGGATGACCCGGATGTCTGGTACGAAATGGCCGAAGTGCGTGGCTTGGCGGGCAATACCATTGGCTTGCACCGGGCGCGGGCAGAGTACTTTACCCTGGTGGGGGACTTCGACCAGGCGATCCAGCAGCTGGATTACGCCAAGCGTCGTGCCGGCAGCAACTTCCCACTGGCGTCACAGATCGACCAGCGTCAGCGCGAGATCATGGAGCAGCAGCGCATGGTGCAGGAGATGATGGGGCGGTAAGGGGCTGCTTTCGCAGCCCAATCGCCGGCAAGCCGGCTCCCACAGGGATCGCGCCAGCTTTTAGAAGTTGAGCAAGACGGTGGCTCCCCCAGGGTACAGCGGCGCTGCGGATATCAAGGGCGCCGGCGATTGAACCTCAGGCGTTACCCGACAGCTTCAGCCGAGCAGCCTGGGTAAAGTCCAGCATGCGGTTCAAGGGTTTGATCGCTTTCGGCACCAGCGCCGGGTCGACGAAGATTTCATTAGTCCCCTTGCGCAAGCACTCCAGCACCCGCTCCAGGGTATTCATGGCCATCCACGGGCAGTGCGCGCAGCTGCGGCAGGCCGCGCCGTTACCGGCGGTGGGGGCCTCGACGAATTCCTTGTCCGGGCACAGCTGCTGCATCTTGTAGAAGATGCCGCGGTCGGTGGCGACGATGAAGGTTTTGTTGGGCAGTGTCTGCGCCGCCTTGATCAGCTGGCTGGTGGAACCTACCGCATCGGCCAGCTCGATCACTGCCTCTGGCGACTCCGGGTGCACCAGGATCGCCGCATCGGGGTACAGCGCTTTCATGTCTGCCAGCTGGCGCGACTTGAACTCTTCGTGGACGATGCAGGCACCGTCCCACAGCAGCATGTCGGCACCGGTCTGCTTCTGGATGTAACGGCCCAGGTGCTGGTCCGGGCCCCAGATGATGGTCTCGCCGTTGTCCATCAGGCTTTCGACGATTTCCAGCGCGCAGCTCGAGGTCACGACCCAGTCGGCCCGCGCTTTGACGGCGGCAGAGGTGTTGGCATACACCACCACGGTGCGCTCGGGGTGCTGGTCGCAGAAGGCCGAGAACTCTTCGACAGGGCAACCCAGGTCGAGCGAGCAAGTGGCTTCCAGGGTCGGCATCAGCACGCGCTTTTCCGGGGTGAGGATCTTCGCGGTCTCGCCCATGAAGCGCACACCGGCGACGACCACCGTCTGGGCGGGGTGGTTCTTGCCGAAACGGGCCATTTCCAGCGAGTCGGACACGCAACCGCCGGTCTCTTCGGCGAGCGCCTGGATCACCGGGTCACAGTAGTAATGGGCAACCAGCACGGCATTTTGCGCCTTGAGCTCGGCAGCAATGGCCGCACGGTATTCGGCCTCCTGCTCGGCTGTCAGCGGGTTGGGCTGCTTGGCGTCGAGGTGGGCCTGAACCAACAGGCGTTCGGATATCTGGGTCATGATCGCTGGACCTGCAGGCGCGCATGCGCGTCAAATCGAGTGTATCACCCGGCCCTGACAGATCGGCTAAGGGCGCCGGACGGCAGGCAAGCCGCCACGGCCCTCTGCGGGCGCGGATTATTATCGGACGCCGAAGGCTACAGACAATCTGGGGATTTCTAAAGCGGTTTTTGTGTGGCCTGTACCGGCCTCATCGCCGGCAAGCCGGCTCCCACCGGCTAGTGCACGCCCCGGGCATGCGCACACCAGTGGGGCCCGCTGAACGACTACAGGCTCAAGGCCCGTGCGCACCAGTGGGAGCCGGCTTGCCGGCGATGAGGCCGGTACAGGCTCAAGCAATCAGCCCTGCGGCTGCATCGCCGCAAAGTGCGCCGCGAGGATCATGGCGAATTCTTCAACGGTCATCTTCTTGCCATTGAAGTCGACCATGCCATCGACGTAATGCAGGCTAGCCACCACGTCATTGCCCTGCACGGTGGCCATGCCGCTCTGCAGCGCCATCAGGCCGACCATCTCACCCGCCTGGCTGGATTGCATGGCAATCGCCTGGGCATCGGTCTGCCCTTGCAGCAACGCCTGCAAGGTCGCCAGGTCACCGATCATCGGTTTGGACAGCGACAGCTTGCTCTTCACCTGAGTGATCAACTGCTTGCTCAACTGGTCAGGCGGCAGGTCGAAAGAGGTGGGGCTGGCGAAGTCCATCGCCAGGTTGAACCGGCTCTCACCGTTGGCCGTCTTGAACGAAAGGTTCTCCACCGCCACCTGCGGCTTGGATGCCAACAGCTGCTTCAAGTCGCCCTGAAAAGCCGCCTTCTCCTGTTCACCCATCTGGATCTGCGGGATAGGCTGGCCTGCAGCGGCAGCCTGCTCGAACTCCGGCAGATGGGCCTGATACCACTGCGACAGCGACTGGAAGGCCGGAGCGTTGAGCGACTTGATGCTGACCGCCATCTGCCCGCTGCCAACTGCGCGGCCATCCCAATTGATGTCCGCGACCTTGTAATCCACACGACCACCGACGGTGTCGGGGCCATCGAGGCTCTGCACGGCGTGCTGCTCCAGACCTTTGAGCAGCAGGACCTGCTGCTTGGGCCCCAGCGTCACCTTGGCTTCGGCCAGCAACACATCGACGTTACCGACATAGATCGCATCATGCTGGGTGGCGGCCAGTTCACCGCCGATTTTCAGCCCCTTGAGCTCGAACGTGGCCGGTGGGTGATCCACCCCAACCCTCTTCATTTCGAAACGATCGGCAGCGCCATGGAATTTCGACACTTTACCTTCACTGTCGCCACTGACCTGCAACTGCATACCTGAAAAATCGAGGCTAGTGCCGTTGTCTTCGGCCAGCTTGACCGGCGCCAGGAGGATGCGGCCATCGACACTGCCGTCAAAGCCCAGGCTGGTTCGCGAGCTGACCGGGGCCTTGTCGCCGGCGGCGGCGAACCAAGGCGCGGTGAAGTCGTCTTTGTCCAGCGAACTGTTGCTGGCTGCCAGCACTGGTATCAGTTTGAAGGCCTTGACCCGCGACCAAGGGAAAGGGCCGTGCTCGATATGGTCGGTGACACCCACCTCGAAACTGACCGGTTCACCGTCAGACAGGCGAATGTCGCGGACCTTGAGGCGGTAGTGCGCGGTACTGGTGAAAAGGTGCTGCTCAAGCGAGGCCACTTCGATGGTCATGCTGCCGCCAACCCCGACAAGGGCCTTCTTCAACTGAGCATTACTCTGGTTGACGGTGCGCTCCAGCTGCGCAGGCAGCTGCTTGCCGGTGTACCAGGCGCCGGCGGTGGTTACGACGGCAATGGCGATGGCCAGGCCGGAAAGGATGCCTACTGATTTCTTCATGAATAGAACCGATTGATGTCCATATGGGCGTGTTCACAGCCAGGAGCTGCGCGGGAGCAGAATAGTATCACTCCTACTCCTGGCCCGAGGGTCCCACGCGGACGCAATGGGCAATCGCGACCTGCCTGACGCACGCTTGGGAATCTTCCTATTCGTTAAATTTTACGAACATCTGCATCGATCATAACCGCAAAAAAGCGCGCAAAAACCGAACATTTAGGCCAATAAATCGATAATTATTTCAATATAGCAACATCTTGTCATGTTTAACTTGACACCAACCTACCCATCGTTTTTTATTTTCACCACCTTGCCCAGCGCCACTCCACGAAGAAGAACAGACGCGCCGTCATGATGCCTCACCGCCCCTGCCCGCACGCTCCACCTTCCTAGACCAGGCACTGCCAGCTCGACCCCGGCGCATCGCCTGCGTCTACCTCTGCTCCAACAATAAAGGTGAACAACATGGAGCCCACCCGCTCGCCATTGCCGCATGCGCACTACAACTCGCCCGCCGTTCACGCCCAGCCGAAGGAGCCATGCCAGTATGCAGCCTGACCACAGCGCCAACGGCAACGGCCAACTCCGTAAAACCTTGCGCCTCTGGCACGTGATCATCATCGGCCTGGCTTACCTGACGCCGATGACCGTGTTCGACACTTTCGGCATCGTCTCAGGGATTACCGCAGGGCATGTGCCCAGTGCCTACATCCTGGCGCTGGCCGGCATTCTGTTCACCGCCGTGAGCTATGGCACCCTGGTGCGCCGCTTCCCGCAATCGGGGTCGGCCTACACCTACACACAGCGCGCCATCAACCCTCATGTGGGCTTTCTGGTCGGCTGGTCGTCGCTGCTCGACTACCTGCTGCTGCCGATGGTCAATGCCTTGTTGGCCAAGCTCTACCTGTCGGCCATGTTCCCCGAAGTGCCGGAGTGGATCTGGGTAGCGGGCTTCGTCACCCTGATCAGCCTGATCAACATGCGCAGCGTCAACCTGGTGGCACACTTCAACCTGCTGTTCGTGGCCGTGCAAGTCGCGATCATCGCCGTATTCATCTACCTGTGCGTGCGTGGCCTGGACCAGGGTGAAGGGCTGGGGACCGCGTGGAGCCTGCTGCCGTTCGCCGACAGCCAGACCCAGTTCAGCGCCCTGGCGGCCGGTGCGACCATCCTGTGCTTCTCGTTCCTGGGCTTCGACGCCGTGACATGCCTGTCCGAGGAAACCCGCGACCCGGCCAAGACCATCCCACGGGCGATCTTCCTGACTGCTATGATCGGCGGCCTGGTGTTCATCACCGTGTCGTACTTCATCCAGGCCTACTTCCCGACCATGGCACGCTTCCATGACCAGGAAGCTGCGCTGCCAGAAATCGCCCTCTACGTGGGTGGCAAGCTGTTCCAGTCGATCTTCATCGCCTGCACGGTGATCAACACCATCGCCTCGGGCCTGGCTTCGCAGACCAGCGTCTCGCGCCTGTTGTACGTGATGGGGCGTGACAAGGTGATCCCGGCCGGCATCTTCGCTCGCCTGCACCCGCGCTACAAAACACCGGTGCTGAACATAGCCGTGGTCGGCCTGATATCGCTGTCGGCGATCTTCTTCGACCTGGTTACCGCCACCTCGATCATCAACTTCGGGGCGCTGGTGGCGTTCAGCTTCGTCAATCTATCGGTGATCAACCACTGCTATCTGCGTGAAGGCAATCGCCGGGGGCTGGCGAACAAGCTCAGGTACCTGGTACTGCCGACCATCGGTTTCTGCATCATCGTGTCGCTGTGGCTGGACCTCAACGAACACTCGTTGATGTTCGGCGGGGTATGGGCGCTTCTTGGCCTGGTGTATCTGGCCTGGCTGACCAAGGCCTTCACTGCCGCCCCGCCGAACTACGTTGCCGAATGACACTTGCCATCTCCACCGCCCGCGCCTGAACGCGGGCGTTGTCCTTGCTCGAAAAGGAACGTTCTCATGCCGCTGCGTCGCCTTTCCATCCAGTGGAAGATCACCTTGCTTGCCGGCCTGTGCCTGCTGGCCATCGTCGCACTGCTGGTGGCCACCTCGCTGACCCAGGCGCAGCGCAGTGCAGCCCTGGTCAGCCAAGCCAACAGTGAAATGCTCGACCACAGCGCACGCCTGCGCCTGCAAGCGCAAGGCGAGACCCAGACCCTGCGCATTCAGCGCTACTTCATGGACGCCTACCAGTATGCCAACGGCTTTGCCCGCCTGGTGCAGGTGCTCAAAGCCCACGGCGCTAGCGACCTGCGCGCCGAATTGACCCGCCAGGCGCGCACCGCGCTGGCTGGCAACCCGGACGTGATCGGGCTTTATGTGGTGTTCCAGCCCAACGGGCTGGACCACCAGGACAGCCAGTTCGTCGCCCAAGACGCGGTGGGCAGCAACGACAGCGGGCGATTTTCGCTGTACTGGTCGCAACCGAGCCCCGGCACCCTTGAGCAGGAGGCGATGCCTGAAGCGATGCTGGCCGACAGCACGATCGGCGCCAACGGCGTAGCACAGAACCGCTGGCTGACCTGCCCGCAGGATACGGCCAAAGCCTGTGTCGTCGAGCCCTACCTCGATGAGGTCAATGGCCGCCAGGTATTGATGACGAGTATCGCCCTACCCCTGCTGGAAGGCGGCAAGGTAGTGGGCGTGGTGGGCCTGGACATCGGCCTGGACAACCTGCAGCAGCTGAGCCTGGCGGGCCGCCAAGAGTTGTTCGATGGCCAGGGCCAGGTGAGCATCGTCAGCGATACCGGCTTGCTGGCTGGCCACAGCCGCGACGCCGGCAAGCTGGGCAAACCGCTGGACAACGACGTGGCGCAGGGAGTACTTCGCGTCGGTCGCCCGTTCGCGCCAATCCCAGGCGCTGCCCCCTGGCAGGTGCTGCTGGAATTGCCCGAAGCCGTGTTGCAAGCCCCCGCCTTCGCTCTCAACCAGAGGCTGAGCGAACACAACCAAAGCGCCAATCTGACCAGCCTGTTGATCGGCCTGGGCGCCGCGATCGTCGGCTTGCTGCTGGTCTGGCTGACCGCACGCGGTGTGACCCGGCCGATCCTGGCCGTAGCGGCACGCCTGGAGGATATCGCCAGCGGTGAGGGCGACCTGACTCGGCGCCTGGACTACGCGCGCCAGGACGAACTGGGCCTGCTGAGCGGCTGGTTCAACCGTTTCCTCGACAAACTGCAACCAGTGATTGCCCAAGTCAAAGGCTCGCTGCTCGAAGCCCGCGGCACCGCCGACCAGTCTGCTGCCATCGCCAGCCAGACCAGCAGTGGCATGCAGCAGCAACGCGAGATCGAGCAAGTGGCAACCGCCGCCAACGAGATGAGCGCAACGGCCCAGGATGTCGCCCACAACGCAGCGCAAGCAGCCCAGGCCGCACGTGGCGCCGACCAGGCAAGCCGCGAAGGCTTGGAACTGATCGCCAGCACCCGCCAGACGATTGACAACCTGGCAAGCGGGATGGATGCCGCCATGGGCGAGGCACGCGCACTGGAGCAGCGCAGCGAGCAGATCGGTTCGGTACTGGAGGTGATCCGCGCCATTGCCGAGCAGACCAACCTATTGGCCCTCAACGCCGCCATCGAAGCGGCCCGCGCTGGCGAGGCCGGGCGGGGTTTTGCCGTGGTGGCCGACGAGGTGCGTAGCCTGGCGCAGCGCACCCAGGTATCGGTAGAGGAAATCCGCCAGGTCATCGAGGGCCTGCAGCAAGGCACTCAGGATGTGGTCGGCGCCATGCACGATGGCCAGAAACAGGCGCAGGCCAGCGCCTTGCAAATGGAACAGGCACTGCCGACGCTGCAGCGCATAGGTGAAGCCGTGGCGGTGATCAGCGACATGAACCTGCAGATCGCTTCAGCCGCCGAAGAACAAAGCGCGGTGGCCGAGGAAGTTAACCGTAACGTGGCCGGCATCCGCGACGTGACTGAATCGCTCTCGGGCCAGGCGGACGAATCGGCGCGCATCAGCCAAGCGCTGAACCGCTTGGCCAATGAGCAGCAGGCGTTGATGGAGCAGTTTCGCGTCTAGTCTGTACGGGCTCCATCACCGGCTCGCCGGCAATGGAGCCCGCCCAGGCAACCCACCTTTTGAATGAGTTTCACCCATGGAAACACCCAACAGATCCGCCTTCTTCGACATCACCAGCGAACAGGGCCTGCTACGCACCTCGATCGCCGTCACCCTGTTCATCGCCACTATCGGCATCGCCTTCGGTCTGGCTTCCGGCTCATTCTCGATCATTTTCGACGGTGTCTACTCGCTGGCCGACGCCGGCATGAGTGGCCTGTCGCTGGTGGTGGTGAAGCTGATCACTTCCCATGCCACCAGCCGGCACGTGTCACGCAAGCTGCGCGAACGCTTCACCATGGGTTTCTGGCACCTGGAGCCGATGGTGCTGGCGCTCAATGGCGTCCTGCTCAGCGGTGTGGCGCTGTACGCCCTGATCAACGCCGTCAGCAGCCTGCTCGAAGGCGGCCGCCACCTGGAGTTCGGCATCGCCATGGTTTATGCGGCGCTGACCGTGATCGCCTGCGCGACCATCGCTGCGGTCGAAGCCCGAGCCAACCGCCAGTTGAACTCGGATTTCGTGCGTATGGACGTCAAGGGTTGGGTAATGTCGGCCAGCATCACCGCAGCGTTGCTCGTCGCCTTCTGCTTTGGCTTTGCCGTGCAGGGTACGCAGTGGGCGTGGGTATCGCCGTACATCGACCCGGCGGTGCTCGCGCTGGTGTGCCTGGTCATCATTCCCTTGCCCTTGTCGGTGGTGCGCCAGGCCATGGCGGACATCTTCCTGGTTACGCCTGGCGACCTGATGCTGCACGTGGACGAGGTGGCCCGTGCGTTTGTCGCACGCCACGGCCTGGAATCCTATCGGGCGTATGTGGCCAAGGTTGGCCGCTCTCGGGAGATCGAACTGTATTTCATCGTGCCCAAACACCTTCCAGCCAAAAGCATCGAAGCGTGGGATGCGCTGCGCTGTGAAGTCGGCGATGCGCTGGGTGGTGAGGGGCCGGACCGCTGGTTGACGGTCGTGTTTACCGCAGACCCTGAGTGGGCTGAATAAGGCGCGCCAACAGCACGGGGGTGCCGCTTGGCGCTGATCTGCAGGTGCCCTGCTCGGTGATACCCCTACCGCTAGTCGGATATTTCTGAGCGTTCTGAAGCAACGGCTAGCCTCCAGCCTAGCGTCAGGGATAACGCTGAACATTCGGTCCATGAAGGGCCAGTACGCCTCGTCGTCCCGACGCTTTATCTGCTGAGGAGACGATAATGAAAATAACCCTGAAACGGTTGGCGTGCCTGGGAGCGAGCTTCACCAGTGCGCTGGCCATGGCCGATGCGGCCAGCCCGCCGGTGCTTTCACCTGCAATTCCCTTCGACGTCAACGCTACATCCCCCTTCACCCTGGACAACCTGCAACACGCTTTCGACGTGCTGTCGTGGCAGACATTCGTTGCCCTGAACTGGCCCGCCGGCGCCGACGGCAGCGCCAACACCTCGGCGAAGATCGGCGCGCCGGGGCAAACGGTGTGGGAGTCGTGGAAGGAGAGCTACGAGATTTTCCTGCCCCAAGGCCAGAAGCCGGTCGCCTGGAACCAGAAGGCGCCACTGCCCGCCGCCTGCCAAGGCAAGGGTGACCTGCCCGTGCTGCAACAGATGGGAAAGGTCGCCGGTGTGCTCGACGAATTCATCCAGCCATTCAAGACCGGCCCACTGGTGGACCAGAACGGCACCTACACGCGCAACGCGATCATGGTCAACCAGCCGATGTTCGACGACATCGTCAACAATGGCCTATACAGCAAGGAGGGCCAGCAAGCGTTCCTGAGCAAGGCCGATAACCGCATCGCCTTTGCCTGCGGCTCGCAAGAGGCCCAACAGGTCGGCGCGATCATGGTCAAGTCGTCCTGGAAGGTACTCGGCGGCAACGACAACGCCCAGGACTTCCACGCCGTCGACGCCTTGGTCTACACGCCCGGCAACGCCGACCCGAACAAGGGCGCGGTGATACCCGAGTCGTGCAGCGCGCAGAAGGTCGGGCTGGTCGGCCTGCACATCGTGCACAAGACCAAGAGCGCGCCGCAGTGGGTATGGTCGAGCTTCGAACACGTGCGCAACGTGCCGGAAAAGACCACGCCGATGAACGAGCGCAAAGGCCCCTACCTGTTCTACGACGCCCAGGCCAGCGACCGCCCGGTGAACGAGCCGCCAGCGCAGCCGTGGGACCCCTCGAAGAAAGCCACGCCTTCGCAGATTGTGCGCGAGATCCCGCTCACCGCTGCGACCCAGCAGCTCAACGCGCAGTGGCAAGGCGCGCTCAAGGGCACTGTGTGGGCCAACTACCAGTTGATCAGCACCCAGTGGCCGACCGACGCCGCCGAGGACTGCCAAGTACCGTCGCCAACCAATCCGCTGGGCACGCCTGCGCCGAACTTCCTGGCCAACGCCACGCTGGAAACCTACAACCAGGGCACTACGCCGCAAGCTTCATCCAGTTGCATGGAGTGCCACAACAACGCGACCACCCGCGTGACCCAGTCACCGCGCACCAGCTTCGCCGATTTCACCTTCCTGCTTGAACGTGCCCAATCAACTGGCGCCAAGGAGTGATGCCATGAGCGACACTAACCTGCAGAACTTCATCGACCTGTCCGCCATCCTCACCGGCCTGTCAGCAGAGCTGCTGGCGCCTTCGGTGGACCCGATCAACCTGCCGCCGGTGTTCTTCGCCACCGCCCAGCAAGGGATGGGGACCGCAGCGTTCAGCAACCTGCTGGAGCTGTACGTCAGTATCAAGCGCCAAACCCCGGGGCAAATCGCCAGCGCCGTACTCGGCAATGCGGACCCGCAGATCGCCCAAGGCGCCCGTTCGATCATGAAGCTGTGGCTGCTCGGCAGTTGGTACCAGCCGTATGACCAAGGCAGCAAGCGCAAGGGTGACACCCGCGTGGTGTCTGACCAAGCCTACAAGCAAAGCTGGGCGTGGAAGATCGCCCAGTCTCACCCCATGGGCTATAGCCAGTACCACTTCGGCTACTGGGCAGAGCAGCCACCGACCCTCAAACAATTCACCGGTGTCGACGCCAAGGAAGGGCAGCAGCCATGAGCAACGTACACACCCAGAATATCGAAACCGCCGATGTGATCGTGGTGGGCGCCGGCATGGCCGGCAGCGTCATGGCCTACCAGTTGGGCCTGGCCGGCTTGAAAGTGCTGGTGCTCGAGTCGGGCCCGGCAATCCCGCCCAACCGCAGCGAGTATCTGGAGCGTTTCTACACCGCCGTGCTCAAGTCGCCGGAGTCGCCCTACCCGCCGGAGCAGACCGAGCAGACCCCGGCCACCCAGTTCGCCCCGCGCGCGACGATCCAGGACTTGATCACCGCCGGCAGCACCGACCCTGACAAGGTGCAGAAAAGCTACCTGGTACAGAAGGGGCCGCAACTGTTCGCCAGCACCTACGAACGGGTAGGCGGCGGCACCATGTGGCACTGGATGGGCACCGCCCTGCGCCTGTTGCCCAACGACTTTCGCATGCGCACTGCGTACAACGTCGGGGTCGACTGGCCGATCAGCTACGACGACCTGCAGACCGCCTACTGCCGCGCCGAGGAGGAAATGGGCGTGTCCGCGGATGTCGCCTCGCAGGCCTACCTGGGCGTGACCTTCCCGCAGGGGTATGAATACAGCATGCACGGCATCCCGCCGTCGCTGGTCGACCAGGGCCTGGGCAAGAACGTCACGGGCGCGGTGTACCAGAGCCCGGAGAAAGCACCGGACGGCAAGCCGTACCCCGGTGTCACGCTCAACGTCCGGCAGACCCCGGCCGGGCGCAACTCGCAGAGCGACAACGGCCGCCGGGTGTGTGCCGGTAACACCAGCTGCACGCCGATCTGCCCGATCCAGGCCAAGTACGACGCCACCGTAACCATGGCCAAGGCACTGGATACCGGCAATGTGCGCATCCTTTACCAGACCGTGGCGAGCCAGGTGCAGGTCGATGCCAATGGGGTCACGGGGATTGATTTCATCCAGTACCAGAACAATGGCACGCGTCAGAACGGCACGGCCCAGGGCAAACGCTACGTGATCGCCGCCCACGCGATCGAAACGCCGAAGCTGTTACTCAACTCCATCGGCCCCAACAGCCCTAAAGGGGTCGCCAACAGCAGCGGCCAGGTTGGCCAGGCGTTGGCGGATCACCCGGTGTACCTGGCCTGGGGCCTGATGCCCGAAGGCAAGCCGCTGTTCCCGTTCCGCGGGCCGTTGTCCACCTCGGGGATCGAGGATATGCGCGATGGCCCGTTCCGCAGCCAGCGTGCCGCTTGGCGTATCGAGATCGGCAACGAAGGTTGGAACTGGTCGGTGAACGACCCCTACGCCTCGGTCTGCGATTTCATCGACGGCACCAACGACGGCGGCGCTAACCCCAACAACCTGGCGTTGTCTGGCGAGGCGCTGGTGCAACAGCTCAACAGCGTGCTGACCCGCCAGTTCCGTCTGGGCTTCTTGATCGAGCAGGTGGAGGAAGACCCTCACCATGCGCTGTGCCGGGTGGAGCGCAGCACGGAGTTCACCGACGGCCTGGGCCTGCCCCGCCCGCAGATCACTTACGCGCTGTCCGACTACACCAAGGAGGGCTTCAAACAAGCGCGCCTGGCCGCCACCCATATCATCACCAACCTGATGGGCGCCACCGAGCTGACCAACCTGAACCCTGAACTCAAGCCCGGTTCGCAAACGGTGTTCAACTACGACGGCCAGAACTACGCGTTCTTCGGCGCTGGCCACCTGATGGGCACCTACCGCATGGGCGCGGACCGCACCAAATCGGTGGTGGACAAGGACCAGCGCAGCTGGGACCACCCCAACCTGTTTCTGGTCGGCGACGGCGTATTCCCCACCACCGGCACGGCCAACCCGACCTTGACCATCACCGCACTGACGTTCCAGGCGGCCGACGTGGTGGCCAGCGACCTGCTCAAACGCACGGTGCAGGTGCAGGCCAACCAGGGATGGCAGGCCACGGGTATGCAGGTCAATGGGCAAAGCTGGCAGCTGGCGGTGTGTACGGGCGGGCAGTGGACGGCCAACCCGGCCACCGGCATGGTAGGCGCGAAGGGCAACCCGGCGTTGATCGCCAAGCCGGGCTACACCCTGCCGGGGCAGAACGAAGGAGCATTGATCGGGCGCATCGGCAGCAACGGCGTGCCGTTCCTGGTGGGTGATCAGGTGCAATTGCCGCGCGGCCAGCAGGGTGAATTGCAGCTGTGCATCAACGACGACCTGGCTGGGCGGTATGGGGCTGGCCTGAGCGATAACCTGGGCAGCCTGTCGGTGGAGGTGCGTTTCGGGGCGCTCTAGGCAATGTCGTACCAACCCCACACTGCTCGGGCAATGGCGCAGCAGTGTGGGGTTGGTTTCTCAGCCCAGGTGGGCCAGCGGTTCGCAGCAATGTGCGCGCAATTCACGCGCACTTTCGTCCGCTGGGGGTCACTTGACGTTGTCTGCAGCCTCTTAACTACAACGGCCCCTGAAGTACTCACTGAGAAACTCCACCGTTACTTTCACCTTCGCCGAATTGAGCAACGGTGATGTGTATACGGCCCAGATATCCGCAGCCTGCCGATACTCACCGAGCACCTGCACCAACCGTTCTGATAGCAAGTCATCTTTGATGTCCCACCTCGAACGCAGCAATATCCCACGGCCATCCAGGCACCACTGCCGAGCGATTTCACCGTTGTTGGTCGACAAGCTGCCGGTCACCTTCACCGTCTCCGGGCCTCGGGGGCCCGTCAGGTTCCATACGCCAAAGGGGTGGTCGCGCTCCTTGATCACCAGGCAATCGTGGTGCCCGAGATCCGCCAGCGAAGCAGGTGTGCCATGGGCACGCAGGTACTGCGGGCTGGCGCACAACACGCGATGATTCTGCGCCAGCGGCTTGGCGATGACATGGGGGGCAAGGTCGTTACCCACCCGGATGTCCAGGTCCACGCCCTCCTCCACCAAGTCGACCAAGCGGTCGTGAACATCGAGGCGAATATCCAGGCCCGGGTAGCGCGCGCCCAACTCCGCCAATGCCGGCGCCACCATCCGCCGCCCCAGGCCGGCGCTACTCACTACCTTCAGCAAACCTTTGGGCTCGCCGTGAAGGGCATCGATCTCATCACCCAGTTGGCTGACCTGATACAGCAGTTGCTGCGCCCAGCGGCTGACCCGCTCCCCCTCGTCGGTCAGCGTCACGCTGCGGGTGGAGCGGTGCAACAGGCGCAGATTCAGGTCTTGCTCCAGTGCCCGAATACGCTTGCTGACGAACGCGGGTGACATCCCCAGTTCGTCTGCGACGCCGGTGAAGCTGGACCGACGGGCGACCAGCAGGAATACCTCAAGGTCGTGCAAGTTAGGTAGATTGTTCACGATTCAGAAACCAAGTTTCAACGTAGGAGCTGATTTTGTCCGAAATGAATAAGATTAGCCTAGGGCTTCCTTCATCGAACAGAGCCCCTGCCCATGATCACGCACCCTTTTCGCATTGCTGCCATCCCTGGTGATGGTATCGGCCTCGAAGTCCTGCCTGAGGGCATTCGTGTACTGGAAACCGCGGCGCACAAGCACGGCCTGGCGTTGCAGTTCGACACGTTCGAATGGGCCAGCTGCGACTACTACCTGCAGCATGGCAAGATGATGCCCGACGACTGGGCCGAGCAACTCAAGCACTACGACGCCATCTACTTCGGCGCAGTAGGCTGGCCTGACAAGGTGCCTGACCATGTCTCCCTGTGGGGGTCGCTGCTCAAGTTCCGTCGCGAGTTCGACCAGTACGTGAACATCCGCCCGGTGCGGCTCTTCCCGGGCGTGCCGTGCGCTCTGGCCAACCGCAAGGTCGGCGACATCGACTTCGTGGTGGTGCGGGAAAATACCGAAGGCGAGTATTCGTCCATCGGCGGCATCATGTTCGAGAACACCGAGAACGAATTCGTCATCCAAGAATCGATCTTCACCCGCCGTGGCGTCGACCGCATCCTCAAGTACGCCTTCGACCTCGCCGAAAAGCGCGAGCGCAGACATGTCACCTCGGCCACCAAGTCCAACGGCATGGCCATCAGCATGCCCTACTGGGACAAGCGCACCGAAGCGATGGCGGCTCACTACCCGCAGGTCACCTGGGACAAGCAGCATATCGACATTCTCTGCGCCCGGTTCGTCCTGCAGCCCGAGCGCTTCGATGTAGTGGTGGCGTCCAACCTGTTCGGCGACATCCTGTCGGACCTGGGGCCGGCCTGTGCGGGCACCATTGGCATCGCACCGTCGGCCAACCTGAACCCCGAGCGCACCTTCCCATCACTGTTCGAGCCGGTGCATGGTTCTGCGCCAGACATCTTTGGCAAGAACATCGCCAACCCGATCGCAATGATCTGGTCCGGGGCCATGATGCTGGAGTTTCTGGGCCAAGGCGATGAGCGTTACCAGCGCGCCCACGACGACATGCTCCAGGCCATCGAACGCGTGATCGCCGAGGGTTCGGTCACACCTGACATGGGGGGTTCACTCTCCACCCAGCAGGTGGGCGCCGCCATCAGTGACACCCTGGCCCGGCTCGATTGAGCACTGTTCGCGTTGAAACCGGCATATCTGGGGCCTCTGCGCACGATATGCCGTCAACCCCTCGGTTTTTGCAATAAAGCACTTTTGCAGCGCCCATTTGTGCGCCCTTGCGCCTGGGACCTGCCGGTACATTAGACCGAGGGGTCATCCATTCAGCGGCCCAACAAGACCGCCCTGCTCGCCTCCTGCACCTGCCCACATCCGAATGGGAGTTATGCACATGACAATATCCACGCTACGCACCCTGCAAGTTTCCACCCTCGCCTTGCTGATCGGCAGCGCATCGCTTGCCCAGGCTGAAGATTCGATCACCTTCGTCTCACAGGGCGGCGCCTATCAGGAAGCACAAAGCAAGGCGATCCTGGAGCCTGCGGCCAAGAAGTTGGGCCTGACCCTGAAGCAGGACAGCTCGCCCAAGGCCTACCCGATCATCAAGACCCAAGTGCAAAGTGGCAATGTGAGCTGGGACGTGGTCGACCTTCCCACCGGCGACTGTATCCGCGGTGAAGAGGAAGGCCTGTTCGAAAAGCTCGACCTCGCCATGATCCCAAATGCCGCGCAACTGCCGGCAGCCCTCAAGGATGACTACAGCGTCGGCTACATCAGCTATTCCACCGTGCTGGCCTACCGCACCGATGCCTTCGACAAGGCCAACGCGCCGAAAACCTGGGCCGACTTCTGGAACACCGACAAGTACCCGGGCGAACGCTCGCTGCGCAACCTGCCACGCCCTACCCTGGAGATCGCCCTGCTGGCTGACGGCGTGGCACCCGACAAGCTTTACCCGCTGGACGTCGATCGCGCATTCAAGAAGCTCGAACAGATCAAACCCCACATCGCCACCTGGTGGACCTCCGGCGGGCAATCGGCGCAGCTGATCAGCGACGGCGAAGTGGACATGATCCAGGCCTGGAACGGCCGTATCAGCGCCGTGCAAGCAGACGGTGCACCGGTGAAGTTCACCTACGACCAGGGCATCCTCGAAACCAATTCCTTGTGCGTGCTCAAAGGCACCAAGCACCGTGATGCGGCGATGAAGTTCGTCAACGAATTGATCGATGCCCGCCTGCAGGCCGCTTTGCCGATGATCATCGACTACGGCCCGCTGAACCCCAAGGCCTTCGAAACCGGCGTCATCCCGGCCCAACGTGCTGAAGAACTGCCCTCCTCACCCGGCAACATGCAACGCCAGGCCCTGCTGTCGGCCCAGTGGTGGGCATCGGACGCTGGAATCAAGGCTGAAGAACGCTGGTTGTCGTTCGTGCAGAAGCAGTAATCGGAGGCGACATGACACAGGCTTATCTCACACACTCGATACCCGACTCAGGGGCAGCCCCCATGACCACGCCCGAGGCACTGCAGCGTGAAGAGCGCAAAGAGCACGCCAGCATGTTGCTTTTGCTGCTGCCGGCGTTGCTGATGGTTGCGGTGTTGCTGATCCTGCCCCTGGGCTGGCTGGCCATGCAGTCGGTGCAGGGTGATGATGGCTTCACCCTGGCCAATTATCTGCGCATCTTCGAGGAGCGCATCTACTGGGACACTTTCGCCCTGACCTTCAAGATCAGCCTGATCGTCACCGTGCTGTCGATCCTGCTGGGCTTCCCCATTGCCTACGCCGCGGCGCGCCTGCAGGGGCTGTGGGGCAACTTGATTCTGGTCTGCGTCATCATACCCTTCTGGACCAGCGTGCTGGTGCGCTCCTATGCCTGGTTGGTGCTGCTGCAGCGACGCGGCCTGGTCAACCAGACCCTGCTCGACCTGGGCCTGATCGACAGGCCACTGAACCTGATGCACAACACCACCGGCACGGTGATCGGTACCTTGCATGTGATGCTGCCGTTCATGGTACTGCCGCTGTATGCAGTCATGCGCAAGATCCCCCAGGACCTGTTGCAAGCTTCCAGCAGCCTCGGTGCTTCGCCGTTCTATTCGTTCCGCCGGGTGTTCCTGCCCATGGCTGCCCCCGGCGTCATGGCAGGCTCGATCCTGGTGTTCGTGATCTGCCTGGGCTTCTTCATCACACCCGAGTTGCTGGGTGGCGGGCGCACCATCCTGGTGTCGATGCTGGTGCAACGCAATGTCGAGCTGTACCACGCGTGGGGCGCTGCCAGTGCTGTAGGCCTGGTCCTTCTGTTGGTGGTGTTCCTGATCTTCTGGGGCATCAACCGCTTCATCCCGATCGAACGTGTTCTGGGAGCGCGCTGACATGAAAGCCTTGTTTTCCAACCTGCGCATCTCGAACGTTGTGTTCGGGCTGCTGGTAGCGATGATCCTCGCCTACCTGATCGTGCCGGTGCTTATCGTGGTGCCGATGTCGTTCTCCGAAGCACGCTTTCTGCAGTTTCCGCCCAAGGAGTGGTCGCTGAACTGGTACGCGGCGTTCTTCCAGAGCATCGAGTGGATGAGCGCCGCCAAGGTCAGCCTGATCACGGCCCTGGCCACGACCCTGATCTCGCTGCCCATGGGCATGGCCGCGGCCTATGCGATCAACAATTCGTCGCTCAAGATCATCCGCACCCTGCAGATCATTCTGCTGTTGCCGATGATGGTGCCGATCATCCTGATCGCAGCTGGGGTGTTTTTCGTTTACGCCCGGGTCGGCCTGGTCAGCTCGCTGACCGGCCTGGTGCTGGCGCATATCATGCTGGCGCTGCCCTACGTGATCATTGCCTTGCTGGCAGGCCTGCGCAATTTCGACATGTCCCAGGAAATGGTGGCGCGTAGCCTGGGCATGAACCGCTTTCGCGCATTCATGGCGGTGACCCTGCCACAGATCAAACCCAGCGTGGTATCGGCCACCTTGTTCGCCTTCATCACCTCGCTGGATGAAACCGTGGTGGCGCTGTTCATCTCGGGCGGCGACAACCAGACCATCACCAAGCGCATGTTCACGGCACTGCGTGACGAAATCGACCCGACCATCGCGGCCATCAGCTCCATGCTGATCCTCGCCTCCCTGCTGCTGGTGGTCATCGCCGGGCGCAACAAACAGGCCTGACCCTCTGCCGCTTCGCTTCGAGCGTAGCGGCAGGTCCTGCTGTCACCTCACTCAATTCGGCATCTCTGGCTGCCCGCCCGGGCCAACTTGGCATCGGGCGCTGGCGCCGGCTTCTTACACTTTGCCTATCACGGCAACCGAGCTACAGGTAACCCTATGTTGAAAGCCCAATTACGTGACCCGTCTCTACTGATGGAGAAATCCTACGCCAATGGTGCGTGGATCGACGCCGACGATGGCGCCACCCTGGCTGTCGTCAACCCGGCCAATGGTCAGACGCTGGCCCATGTTCCGGCACTTGGGGCCAGCGAAACCCGCCGCGTCATCGCCGCCGCCGAAGCCAGCTTCCAGGCCTGGCGCGACGTGCCGCCGGCGGAGCGGGCCCGTTTGCTGGAAGCCTGGCACCAGGCAATTCTGGCCAACCAGGACGACCTGGCGGTGATCATGAGTGCCGAGCAAGGCAAGCCACTGGCCGAAGCCAAAGGCGAAATCGGCTACGGCGCCAGCTTCGTCAAATGGTTTGCCGAGGAAGCCCGGCGTATCTACGGCGACACCATCCCCGCGCCCAGCAGCGACCGGCGCATCCTGGTGCTCAAGCAACCGGTCGGGGTGGTGGCCGCCATCACCCCGTGGAACTTCCCCAATGCCATGATTACGCGCAAGTGCGCCCCGGCCCTGGCGGCGGGCTGCACCATCGTGGTCAAGCCCTCCGAGCTGACGCCACTGTCGGCGCTGGCGCTGGCAGCGCTGGCAGAGCGTGTGGGGATTCCCGCCGGGGTATTCAATGTGCTGACCGGGCTGCCCGCTGGCGTCGGCAGCGAGCTGACGGCCAACCCCAGCGTGCGCAAGCTGTCGTTCACCGGCTCGACCAAGGTCGGCCAACTGCTGATGAGCCAGTGCGCGGCCACCATCAAGCGGCTGAGCCTTGAACTGGGTGGCAACGCGCCCTTCATCGTGTTCGACGATGCTGACATTGAACTGGCGATCCAGGGCGTGATGCAGAGCAAGTTCCGCAATGCCGGGCAAACGTGTGTGTGCGCCAACCGCATTCTGGTGCAGGACGGCATTTATGACCGGTTCGCCGAACGCCTCAGCGCCGAGGTGGCCAAGCTCAAGGTCGGCGATGCCTTCACCCCCGGGGTCACCCTCGGCCCGCTGATCAACACTGCCGCCGTGGACAAGGTACGCCGGCACATCGACGACGCCGTGGCCAAGGGCGCCTCGGTGATCGCCGGTGGCCTGCCTCAAGGCGATGGCCTGTTCGTGCAGCCGACCGTGTTGCGCGACGCCAGCCCCGACATGCTCCTGGCCAGCGAAGAGACCTTTGGCCCGGTGGCGCCGCTGTTCCGCTTCACTGAAGAGTCCGAGGCGCTGGAAATCGCCAACGCCACGCCTTATGGCCTGGGCGCCTACTACTTTACCCAAGACATGCGCCGTGCCTGGCGCGTCGGCGAGCGCCTGGAGTTCGGCATGGTCGGCCTGAACACCGGGGTCATCTCCATGGAAGTGGCGCCGTTCGGCGGGATGAAACAGTCGGGTACCGGCCGCGAGGGCTCCAAGTACGGGCTGGACGAATTCCTGGAGATCAAAGCCTGGCACATGGGTGGCCTGGGCTGAGCCCGACTCAGCAGATCTGACTTTTGAACCGGAGCAAAACAGCACGAACCGGGTGGCCGGCTGTGCTCAGATGAACACAGCCCGCTAGCCCAGTTGCCCAGTGCAGGAGAATTCGCGATGCATTTCACTGATGGTTTCGAATCGGTCACCGTTCACCAGGTAAGCAAGCACTACGGCAACCTCAAGGCGCTGGATCAGGTCGACCTGAAGGTCGAGGCCGGGGAATTCATGTCGTTGCTGGGGCCTTCCGGCTCAGGCAAGACCACGCTGCTGAGTATCCTTGGCGGCTTTTTGCGGGTGAGTTCGGGCAGCATTTTGTTTGGCGAGCGTGACGTCACATTGATGCCCCCCAATAAGCGTGACATCGGTGTGGTATTCCAGAACTACGCCTTGTTCCCGCACATGACCGTGGGGCAGAACGTTGCGTTTCCCTTGCGCGCCCGCGGCATCAGTGCCAGCAACAGCCGCGAGCAGGTAGCCAAGGCCCTGGCCACGGTGGAACTGGCCGGCTATGAAGACCGCGCGATCAGCGCCCTGTCGGGCGGCCAGCGCCAGCGCGTGGCCCTGGCCCGGGCAATCGTCTTCGAACCCAAGTTGATCCTGATGGACGAGCCATTGTCTGCGCTGGACAAGCAACTGCGCGAAACCATGCAGATCGAGCTGCGTGCCCTGCATAAACGCTTGGGGGCAACCATGATCTACGTGACCCACGACCAGCGCGAAGCCCTGACCATGAGCGACCGCATCGCAATCATGCGTGGCGGCAAACTGGTGCAGGTGGACACCCCGCGCAGGCTTCACGACCACCCGTCCAATGACTTCGTCGCCAGCTTCATCGGTGAAAGCACACTGGTGCCCCTGCAACGCAGCGCTACAGGCCTTAGCCTGGGCGCGACCCCGCTGCGCACCAGCCGCGAAGTCCCGGCCAGTGGTGCGCTGTTCCTGGCCCTGCAATCGGAAAAACTGCTGCTGGACAATGGCAGCGCAGGGCCGGAATGGAACCGCTTGCACGGCCGGGTTTCGGACATCGTCTTTCAGGGTGAGAGCCTGAAGGTGTTCGTCGACCTCGATGATGGGCCGACCATCAGCCTGCGTCAGCCCAGCCATCATGAAGGCAACCTGAGCCTGCCGCAGGTCGGCGCGCCCCTGTGGATGCGTCTGCACCCGCAAGACACCATCGTGGTGCCCCAGGCGAGTTGAGTGGCCTGGCGTGGTCCTCGCCATCCAGCCAGGACCACTGACCAGCGTAATATTTCGTAACCCCCCTGCAAAACAACCGATCTCGCCACCGCCTCCCCCAACTTCAGCGCTTGTCACCCCGGCCAGTCTTTATCCTGAAATCTCCCCACTCCCTGACTTGCCCCGGAGATCACCATGAATCCACCTTTGAGCGAAAACCAACGCCTGCTTGCCTGGCGCGAAGAGAACGTGCCACGCGGCATCGCCACCGCCCATCCGCTGGTGGCAGCGCGTGCCAGCGGTGCCGAACTGTGGGATGTCGACGGGCGTCGCTACCTGGACTTCGTTGGCGGCATCGGCGTACTCAACACCGGGCACAACCACCCCAGGGTGGTGGAGGCGGTGCAACGCCAGGTTCAGCAGCTTTCACACGCCAGCTTTCAGGTGGTTGCATACGAGCCCTATATCGCAGTCGCCGCACGCCTGAACGCGTTGGTAGGCAACGGTGAGCATTACAAGACGGCACTGTTCACTTCCGGGGCCGAAGCCGTAGAAAACGCTATCAAGATCGCCCGTGGCCACACTAACCGCCCTGCAGTCATTTCCTTCACCGGCGGCTTCCACGGCCGCACCTTGCTGGGCGTGACGCTGACCGGCATGAGCCAACCCTACAAGCAGAACTTCGGCCCCTTCCCGGCCGAGATCTACCATGCCACCTACCCCAACCCCTATCGCGGCATCGACAGTGATGAAGCCCTGGCGCGCCTCGATGAACTGTTCACCACCGATGTTGCGCCAGACCGGGTCGCGGCCATTCTGATCGAGCCCGTTCAAGGTGACGGCGGTTTTATCGCCGCACCCAAAGCATTCCTGCAAGGGCTGCGCGAGCGCTGCGATCACCACGGCATCGTATTGATCCTTGACGAGATCCAGGCCGGTTTCGGCCGCACGGGCAAGATGTTCGGTTTCCAGCACGCCGGCATCCAGCCTGACCTGGTCACTGTTGCCAAGAGCCTGGCCGGTGGTATGCCGCTGTCGGGTGTGGTGGGCCGTGCAGCGATCATGGACGCCCCTGCACCTGGTGGGCTGGGCGGCACCTACGGCGGCAACGGTGTGGCCTGCGCGGCCGCACTCGCGGTGCTGGACCTGTTTGAAAGCCAGGACCTGCTGGCACAGGGCGAAGCCTTGGCGCAGCAACTGCACCGAGGGTTGCTGGCCTTGCAACAGGCACACCCGCGTATCGGCGAGGTGCGCGGCCTGGGCTTCATGCAAGCGATCGAGATGGTTACCGGGGATGCTGCCAACAGCCCGGACGCTGCCTTGGCGCAACGCGTGATCGATGAGGCCCGGCATGCCGGCCTGCTGGTCATCAAGTGTGGCGTGCACCGCAACGTAGTGCGCTTCCTGGCGCCACTGGTCACTACCCCGGCGCAGCTGGCCGAGGCCTTGCAGATGCTTGGCCAGGCACTGGATGCCGCGGGTGCCTGATGAATCGCCCAGGGCTGCTGACGCGGCCCTGGCTATAGCCCCGGACGGACCCGCTGAACCATCACAGGAGTCAATACCCATGAAAATCACGCATTACCAGGCACTGGGCTTGTCGTATGCCACCCTGGTCGACCGCGAACGGGGCATTCTCGAAGGCCTGCGCCCCCTTGCGGCGCAATCTGCCCAGCGGCTCAACGACCAACAGTTACTCGCCGCTTATCGCCAGCTGACACTGCAACTGGCGCGCCAGGCCAACAGCCCGGCCGCCTTGCACGGGCAACTGTACCAACGCCTGGCGCAGCAATTGCTTGTGGTTCCGGACTGGGATGCAAGTGTGGCGTTTGGTAGCGCTGCAGCGCAGTGGCCGATCTACGAGGACGCTCCTGGCGCCTTGCAGTACCTGAGCAAGTTCTATCGCCTGGTGCTCATCGCCCCCCGGCACGGCATCGATATCGAAAGCCTGACCCGGCGCTTGCCGGTGGCCTTCGATGCTGTCGTTGAACCGGCTGACGACGACTGGCGGCCGGCCTTGGCACAGGCTCTGCAGGAGATTGAAGTACAACGGATGGGCATGCTGCCCGTTCGCAGCAGTGAACCGGACGACCCTTGGAACAGCTTGGTCGACTTCCCGATCTGTACCCTGCGGCGCGCACAGTCCACCCCCTGGAACCTCACGCATTCGGCACTCGACGCCAAACGTTGTGAATACGCAAGCCTGGCCGACATGGCCCATGCCCACCAATGGGCACTGAGGGCCTGAAGCAGGCAGATCGGCGCGCAATCAACTGAGGACTCAACGATGGACGCGGCAACCAAACTTGATCGCATCGACATCAACATTCTTGTCCAGTTGCAAAAGGACGGGCGGATGACGAACGTCAGCCTCGCCGAAGCCGTGGGGCTCTCCCCCAGCCCCTGCCTGCAGCGCGTCAAACGCCTGGAGGCAGCGGGTTATATCAGTGGCTACGAAGCCCACGTGAACCTGGCCAAGTTCGCCAACTCGGTCACCGTGTTCACAGAAGTTACCCTGCAGGACCACAAGCGTGCGGATTTCGTGAAGTTCGAATCGAGTATCCGCAACATCGATGAGGTGCTGGAGTGTCATCTGATCAGTGGGGGCTACGACTACCTGGTGCGCTTCCTGTGCAGCAGCATCCAGCATTACCAGGAACTGATGGAATCGATTTTGGAGAAGGACATCGGCATCGAGAAATACTTCAGCTACATCGTGATCAAGTCGCCCGTGGTCAAGAGCACCGTGCCAGTGCGTAGCCTGGTCAAAGCCGTATGATCATCGAAGCGCAGTAGAAATGCTCGCTGGGGGCTGGTGGGCTCGGTAACTATCTGCGTGAGCCCAACCGGGTTTTTAAATCTGACCGTTTTCCGACGTGTCTGGATAAGGCGATGAGGCAGCCTTCGGCCTAACCGTAAATGCAATAGACCTTGCGCACCAGCACTTCACTGGCCCAGGCGTTGGTGGCTCCGGCCGGCACGACTACCGTTTCACCCGCGGCAATGGTGTGTTGGGTGCCATCACTCTCCGTCAGCGTGATCTGGCCATCGATGATGTGCATCAGCTCGCTGTAACCCGGCTCCACCTGCCGCCGTTGGTACGGCTCGCACGCCCATACACCAATGCGTAACGCGCCCTGCTCGAACACCGCCTGGCTCCAGGCGCTTGGCGTGGGGCTGAGCAGTACGTTGGCGGACGGCGGATTGCAGGATTGCAAGCGACCATCGAGTGCCAACTTGAGCGGCTGGCCATGGCTGGCAGCCCCCTCCACACCCGGAATGCGAATGAACCAATAACGCAGCGCGCCTTGCGCCTGCCAGTCGAGCGCCACGCCCTGGGGCACCACAAAGCAGTCACCTGCCTTGAGCTGCAACACGAAACCCTCCCCGCTCAGCTTCAGTTCGCCCTCTTCGAGCATCCCCAGCAGCACAGCATCCAATGCTGCGCAACGAAGCGCTTGCGCGCCTTCGCCACGGCCCACCTCGTAACCTGGCCCATACTGATGGCTGATCGGATCGGTTGGACGGTAATGCAGAACCTGCGCCATGAAAGCTCCTGGTCAATGGCCAATGGCATCGAGAAACTGCTGCCAGCCGGCGGCCAGGCGCACACCCGGCGCTCGGAAGGCATGCAAGGGGATCGGGTTGAGACGCTCGCCAGCCAGAAGACGCAAGTCAAGCGGACGACCTGCGGTAAGCTCGGCCAGGCGGGCGCCCATATAGGTCGACATGGCGACCCCACCACCGTTGTAACCGATGGCATAGAAACGCCGCTCATCCAACTTACCGGCATGGGGCAAGCCGTCCAGGGTCATGTCTACCAAACCTGACCAGCGATAAGCGATCGGCTGGCCAGACAACTGCGGGAAGATCTCCGCCATGTTCTCCTCCAGCGCCTTGTAGGCAGCATTGCTGCCATCCTTGCCGAATGCCCCGCGCCCACCGAAGATCAGGCGGTCACCAATCACTCGGAACCAGCGCAGCATACGCTTGGTATCCCCGCACACTTGGCCGCCGGGCAGGAGGCTGGCCAGCACTGCGCTCGGCAGTGGCTCGGTGGCGATGATCGCACTGCAAAACGGCACGATACGCCGGTGCAAGCTGGCGGTGACGGGGGTCAGGTCGGAGTAGGCATTGGTGGCGTACACCAGTTGCTGGGCGTGCACGCGCCCTTGGGCAGTCTCAACCACCACGCCATCGGCGCGGCACTCCACACGCTGGGCCGGGCTGTCGATGAACACCTGAACCCCGCGCCCGTGCAAATGGCGTGCGATACCACGGGCAAAATTGAGCGGGTGCAGCCCCCCGGCCTTGGGGGTCAACATGCCTCCCCTGAAGCGCTGGGAACCCGTCATCTGCGCGACTTCCTCGGCATCCAGCATTACCGAGCTGCGAGTACCGGTTTCCTGCCGTATCCATTGCGACGTCGCCTGCAGGCCAGCGAGCGCCTTATCATTGTGGGCCGCCGCAATGTGACCATTGAGTGTCAGCTTGGCCTCGCTCAAGCCCAGGGTATCGACGGTCTCTATCACACTGTCTACCGCGTCATAGCCGGTGCGATACAGGTGCAGTGCGGTGTCGCGATCGAAACGTTGCATCACGCTCTGGAAGCTGACGCGAAACTTCGGCGACACCACGCCGCCATTACGCCCACTGGCACCGGAGGCCAGGCTGTTGGCCTCCAGCACCACCGGTTCACGGCCACTGTCGGCGATGTGGCGGGCGGCGCTGAGGCCGGTATAGCCGCCACCGATAATGACCACGTCGCACCTGCGATCGCCTTGCAGCGACGAGAGCGGCACGTCGGGCTCGGCAGTGGCGGCCCATAGAGACTGGATATTCATGATGCACTCGTCCGCAATGTCATGACACCGGGGCCGCAATGCGGCCCCACTCCAATTCAGCCCAGTTCCTTCTCCACCGCATCGGCCAATTGCGCCAGTGAGGTGAAGTGGTAGTGGGGCTCGGTGCGCTCGGACTCCAGCGTTCCGCCGGTACCCTTCTGCGCATGGCGGCGCTCGATCCAGCACACCTGGTAACCCAAACGCTTGGCCACACCGATATCGTGGTACTGGCTTTGCGCAACATGCAGGATTTGCTCGAAGACGATGCCCTGGGTAGCCAGAACGCCCCGGGTGTAAGCGAAGAACTGCGGGTCGGGCTTTTCGAAGCGCACATCGTCCACGGTGACCCGCACATCGAAAGGCTCACCCAGGGTACGGGCCATGTGGTTGAGCGCCCAGATGCGTGAGTTGGTGGTGGCGACCAGCTTGAAGTGCTTACGCAGGCGTTGCAGGGCCTCTACCGAATCGGGGAATGCCGGGAAATTCTCTACCGACAGCGCAAGGCCCCGCGCATATTCGGCGCTGTCGGGGAGGTTGAGCTTGGCAGCGATGCGGTGGTAGCAACGCTCCAGGTCGTCAGGCCACCAGCCTGCATCCGACTCCGCGCGGGCTTCACGGTAGGCCTTGAGGATTTCGTCGTCGGTGTAGGGCTTGGCGGCCTCGGCGACTACGCCACGGATATGATTGAGGATGCCAGCCTCGAAATCGATCAGGGTACCGACAACATCGAAGGTCAAGGCTTTGAATGACGTGAAGGACATGGGGCGCTCCGCTGGGGTGAGTGACGGTGTGCAAACAGTATCGGCGCCATCACCTGCGCCAATGTTCCGTTTTCACCGTTCGAGGCAGGCATAACCTGCTGAATTTCCCCTGGCGCCCAGACGAATGTTGCGTGCACCTCTGACATGCTTGAGGCCCCTTCAGCTACCCAGGAAGCGAGCACCATGGCACTGCTCTTCAAAGTCGACCCAGACCGAGGCCGGGCCTGGAAAGCCCTGTTCGCCGAACACGCGCCGGATATCGAAGTGCGGCTCTGGCCGGAGGTCGGCGAACCCACGGATATCCGCTACCTTGCCACGTGGCAACCCCCGGAAGGTATCGCCGAGCGATTTCCCAACCTTGAGGTGCTGTTCGCGACGTCGGCAGGCGTCGATCAGTTCGACACCACTGCACTGTCATCGAGCGTACAGATCGTGCGGATGCTTGATCCCGGTATCGCCGAGGGCATCGTCGAGTACGCGACGATGGCGGTACTGGCACTGCACCGAGACTTGCCGCGTTATCTTCAACAGCAGCGCGAGGGGCGATGGCATGTGCAGCAAAATGTGCCAGCCCGGCAGCGCAGCGTTGGCGTGATGGGGCTGGGTAATCTGGGCCAGGCGGTACTGCGCCGGTTGCAGGGTTTTGGCTTTGCCTTGCGGGGATGGTCGCGCACATTGAAACAGTTGGAGGGGGTTGCTTGCCATGCAGGTGACGCTGGCTTAGCGGACTTTCTCGACGGTTGTGAAATTCTGATCTGCCTGCTTCCGCTTACCCCACACACCACCGCGATCCTCGATGCCGACCTGTTCGCCGCCCTGCCGCGGGGCGCCAGCATTATCAACCTCGGACGCGGTGCTCACCTGGTAGAGGAAGACTTGATCCAGGCACTGGACAGCGGTCACCTGCGCCAAGCGATCGTGGATGTGCTGGTCCATGAGCCACCGCAGCCGGAACATAAACTCATGCAACATCCCAATGTGTGGGTGACTCCGCACATTGGTGCAGTGACCCACCCAGAATCAGCATTCTGGGTATTGCTGGACAACCTGCGCAACTACCAGCATGGGCAACCGATGCTTGGGGAAGTAGCCCCGGGAAGGGGTTACTGACGGTGCTTACTGTGGAGCAATCTGCAACTTCAGTGCATCGGTGGTACGCCGTGATGCTTCTGCACTGACTTGCTCGGCCAACAGCCGACTCACATGGCGCAGTTGTTGCGGCGTGACTCCAGTATTGATCGCAATGCCAATAGGGGCCTGGAGCTAAGGCGCCCCCCTCCAGCGCCGAAAGGTAATGCACCGCTTTATCCAGCACGCGTTGCGCTGTGTATTGCTAGTGCGGCTTGCTACGCAGCAAGCATTTGAAATTTATCCGGTGTTGCCGCATAAATGGACGCACCTATGTCATTACTCTTGAGAGTCCTTGTAGGACGGTGGCGCGGATGACCTCATATTCATGTTTACTGGAACTGCCGTCAGTGCAGACTTACCAAGCACTACGGAGGGGCTCCGGCCTTAGCGGCAAGACGGATGAAGCCTCTGAACGAGGCCTGCCCAATACGCTCTTCGCCGTTCAGATCCTTTATGGGACGGTACCCGTGGGAATGGGGCGCGTAATCGGTGACGGAGGATGCTTCTTCCAAGTTGTGGATATAGCCGTCCTTCCCGCGCATCAAGGCAAAGGCTTAGGAAAACGAATCATGGCTGAAATCATTAAATACATTCAAGCCAACGTCCCTGAAAGTGGGTACGTCAGCCTTATCGCGGATGGCCAAGCACAAGACCTTTACGCACAGTTTGGTTTCATTCACACGGCACCACGTTCTGTAGGTATGGCTTACAGTTTCCCACCTAAGCCTACCGGTCTCACAGCTTGATGCGATGAACACAGGCACAGGCTGGCGATTACAAAGCGTTGCTCCAATTACAGATGCTCGGCAGCAGGAAACCACTAGGGGTAAGCAGCACGCATCACGCCTCCTAATCAGCCACGTTCAGATGGCCATTACTTACTTTTGCGCGCTGACCTGTTACCGGGTTGATGTTCTAAGCTTCAAAATTGGCCTGCTTCCTGAAGTGCACAGACTGCTTTTGTGGGAGCGGCCCGTGGCAGCGAAAGGTCTGCAAAGCAGGTCCATGAATGTATCCGTCCGGCCAACACATCTTCCTGACGCAACCGCCGAAGGCCATGGTGTCCACCTAATTTAAGCGGACACCATTTCTGGCCTCTCAAGCGGATTTCTTATGCACCCTCAGCGCCGAACCTACAGCAAATCTTTCAAAGCCCAGGTCATCCAAGAGTGCTTAGAGCCCGGTGCCTCCATCGCAAACATCGCCTTGGGCTACAGCCTTAATGCCAACCTCGTCCATAAATGGATTCGGCTGCATAATCAAAAAGCCGTGGCGCTTCAGCCTGCGTTCATCCCGCTGCATCCGCAGATGCTCGGCGCTGGCACGCATGCTCAGCCCTCCAGTATCAGCCTTGACATCCAGCACCCGCGAACGCCCATTAAGATGACTTGGCCAGTGGAAAGCGCAGCCGCCTGCGCGAGCTTTCTTCGAGAGCTACTGAGATGATCCGCATCGATACCATCTGGCTCGCCACCGAGCCGATGGACATGCGTGCCGGCACCGACACCGCCATGGCCCGCGTGATCGCGGTGTTCGGTGCGGCGCAGCCGCACTGTGCTTATCTGTTCGCCAATCGCCGCGCCACCCGCATGAAAGTTCTGGTGCATGATGGGTTGGGTATCTGGTTGGCGGCACGTCGGCTTCACCAAGGAAAATTCGCCTGGCCTGGCACGCGCCAAGGTTCACAAATGGAGCTGAGCGCCGAACAGCTACACGCCTTGATACTGGGCTTGCCTTGGCAAAGAGTTGGCCCCGGAAACGCCATTTCCATCATCTGAATCGAGCCATGCCCCATCCGGCAGTGCAATTGTCCGATCAGCCTGTCGTCTTGTTTATGCTGATCTCGCAAGATTGTCGGCATGACTTCGATCCCTGACCTCGACCACCTGAATCCCGAACAACTGCGCGCTCTGGCGGCGCAGTTGTTGCAACGCGTCTCGGCGCTCGACGAGCAAGTCGAAACGATGGGCAAGACCGTTCAGGTCATGGACAAGAAGATCCATCAAGACAAAACGCTGATCGAAAAACTCAGCCACGAAATCGCCCAGCTCAAGCGCTTCAAGTTCGCCAAACGCAGCGAGCAAATGAGCCCGGAATAGGCCAGTTTGCTCGACGATCTGATCGATACCGATATCGCTGCCATTGAAGCAGAGCTGGAGTCGCTGCAAGTTACTCCGGCACCTACCCAGGAAAAGCAGAAACCCAAACGTCGCGCCTTGCCGCCTGAGTTTCCCCGCACGCTGATCCATCATGAGCCGGACAACAGGGAGTGTGCCTGTGGCTGCGCGCTCAAACGCATCGGTGAAGATGTCAGCGAGAAGCTCGATTACACACCCGGCGTGTTCACCGTGGAGCGCCATATCCGTGGTAAGTGGGTCTGCGACAGTTGCGAAACACTGATTCAGGCACCGGTGCCGGCGCAGGTGATCGACAAGGGCATCCCGACTGCGGGCTTGTTGGCCCACGTCATGATTGCGAAATTTGCTGACCACCTACCGCTGTACCGTCAGGAAGCCATGTTTGGCCGCGCCGGCCTGGCTATCCCGCGTTCTACTCTCGCCCAATGGGTTGGCGCCTGCGGTATACAGTTGCAGCCACTGGTCGATGCGCTGCGCGAAGTGGTGCTTGAGCAGCCGGTCGTTCATGTTGATGAAACGCCGGTGCAAATGCTCATGCCGGGCACGAAGAAAACTCATCGTTCCTATGTTTGGGCCTAAGCCACCAGCCCGTTTTGCGAAACATCGGCTGTTGTTTACGACTTCAGCCTCACCCGTATGCGCCTGCAGGCGCTTCGCTGTGTGGTTGGCGAGCTTCGCCAGGGTCTTGGTACGGGCGATCCCCACACCGACAGGGATGCCAGTGCAGCGCAGCACCTTGGCGCGTACCTCCCGGCCGAATTGGGTCAGACTCCCCTGCACGCCAGTGAGATCAGCGAAGCATTCATCGAGTAGACCTCGGCCGCAGGCACCATCGATTCGATCAGCGATATAACCCGTTCGTCCTCCGCCAGCGGCTGAAAGGAATACTGTGATGGCAAAGCGTTACGAACTCACGGACGAGACCTGGGTTCTGGTGTCCGATTGCAAGTCGGAGTGACGGCAGGCCCACAGCATCACCCCGACGCCGACCACATAGGGCAGGGCGGAGAACAGGCCGAGCTGGCCGAGGTTGCTGACCCCGGCGTCGCAGATGATCGACGGCGCCCAGATATTGGTGACGTTGCCGGTGCACATGATGCTCAGGCAGTAGGCCAAGGTGATGAACCACACCTTGCGGTCGCCCAGGGCTTCGATGAAGCGCTGGTGCCCGCCGGATTTGCGATTGCGTCTTCCTCGGCCAAGGCCGTTTCGATCGCCTGCTTTTGCGCGTCCGTCAGCCAGCGTGCGTTGCTCGGGGTTAAGTGTAACTGCAATGGCTAGACGTCAGGTTGGCTACTTCGCAGAAAATGAAAATGCCGCTCAAGAGCGGCATTTTCACTGGATCGTTTCCATCAATCGGCAAGCTTGTAGGCGATCACATAGTCGCCCTGTTTGGTGCCCAGCGAGCCATGACCACCGGCCATGACCAGCACGTACTGCTTGCCGTCCTTGCCCTGGTAGGTCATCGGCGTGGTTTGCGCGCCGGCCGGCAGGCGGCCTTCCCACAGCACCTTGCCGTCGCGCACGTCATAGGCGCGCAGGTACTGGTCCAGGGTACCCGACAGGAACGCCAGGCCGCTGGCGGTCATGAAGCTGCCGCCCAGGCTCGGTACGCCCATCGGCAGGGCCAGCGGCAGTGGCGAGTTGTCGCGAACGGTGCCGTTCTTGTGCTGCCAGATGACTTTGTGGGTGGTCAGGTCGACCGCGGCCACATAGCCCCAGGCCGGAGCTTGGCAAGGCAGGCCGACCGGCGACAGGAACGGCGACATGATCACACCGTACGGCGCGCCCTTGTTAGGCTGCACGCCCTCGGTCTCGGACTTGCGAGCCGGGCCGCCAGCCACGTCTGCGCTCGGCACCAGGGTCGAGACGAAGGCCATGTAGTCCGGGTTGGCGAACAGCACCTGGCGTACCGGGTCGACCGAAATGCCGCCCCAGTCGAACACCCCGAAGTTGCCTGGGAACACCAGCGAGCCCTGTAGCGACGGCGGCGTGAACATGCCCTCGTAGCGCAGCGACTTGAACTGGATGCGGCAGAGCATCTGGTCGAACGGGCTCACGCCCCACATGTCGCTTTCTTTCAGCGTGGTCGGCGAGAAGTTCAGGTCCGAGAAGGCCTGAGTCGGCGCGGTGTGGTCGCCTTCCACGGCGCCCTGCGGCACCGGACGTTCCTCGATCGGCACGATCGGTTGGCCGTTGCTACGGTCCAGCACGTAGATGCTGCCCTGCTTGGTCGAAGCCAGCAGCGCCGGCTTGACGCCGTCGGCGGTCTTCAGGTCCATCAGGGTCGGCTGGCCGCCGACGTCCATGTCCCACAGGTCGTGGTGGGTGAACTGGTAGGTCCAGCGCACCTTGCCGGTGGCCAGGTCCAGGGCGGTCACGCCGGCGCTGTATTTTTCCGACTCAGGGGTGCGGTTGCCGCCCCATTGGTCAGGCATCTGGTTGCCCATGGGCAGGTAGACCATGCCCAGTTTTTCGTCGACCGAAGCCACCGACCACATGTTCGGCGAGTTGCGGGTGTAGAACTCATCGGCAGCGATCGGCGCGGTAGCGTCCGGCTTGCCCGGATCCCAGTTCCACACCAGGTGGCCATCGTGCACGTCATAGGCACGCACTACGCCGGAGGGCTCGTCGGTGGAGACGTTGTCGGTAACGTGGCCGCCGATGATCACCAGGTCCTTGGTCACCGCAGGCGGCGAGGTGGAGTAGTAACCACCCGCGGCGAAGGTGCCTATGTTGGTGGTCAGGTCGATCTGGCCCTTGTTGCCGAAGCCTTCGCAGACCTTGCCGGTGTCGGCATTGAGCGCGATCAGGCGGGTGTCGGCGGTCGGCAGGAACAGGCGACGCGGGCAGGCATTGGCAGCGGCGTCGGTGCTCGGGCTCTGCTCGGCAGACGCCTCGGCATAGGCCGCGTCGTCGTGGTAGGCCACGCCACGGCAGGTCATGTGCGCCCAGCCCTTGAAGTTGTCGGCGTTCTGCGTCGACAGTTTCGGGTCGTAGCGCCAGATCTCCTTGCCGCTGTCCGGATCCAGGGCAATCACCTGGCTGTGCGGGGTGCACACATAGAGCATGCCATTGACCTTCAGCGGGGTGTTTTCCGCGGTGGTCTCGCCCGGGTCGTTCTCGGTCGGGATGTCACCGGTGCGGAAGGTCCAGGCCGGCACCAACTTGTGCACGTTCTCGGGGGTGATTTCCTTGAGCGGCGAGTACTTGTCACCAAACGCGGTACGCCCGTAGTGCTGCCAGTCGCCATCGGGCTGGGCCGGTGCGCTGTGGGTCACGTCGGTGCTGTCGCGGTCGAGGGTACCGTTGATTTCACGGTGCTCGACGAACTGGCTGGCCAGGGCCGCAAGACCCGCCACCACCACAGCGAAACCCAGTGCGCCGGTACCCTTGCCTGCCGCTTCGCTGGCCTGCAGCGGACGACGGAACCAGGGCAGCAGCATCACGATGCCGAGCACGAACCACAGCGCCAGGCGTGGCACCAGGCGCCACCAGTCCAGGCCCACTTCGACCAGCGACCAGACCGTGCTGGCAAACAGCACCAGGGCATACAGCCACAACGCCGCTGGTTTGCCGGCCAGCAGCAGGATACCGGTCAGGGCAATGCCCACGCCGGCGATGAGGTAATACAGCGAGCCACCGATGGTAGCGAGCTTGATACCGCCCGCCACCAGGGCCAGGCCCATCAGTAGCAGGACGATACCGAGCAGGCTCGGTAGCAGTCGGCTACGGTTCGAAGCACCCTGAGTGCTCATAGAAAAAACTCCATTTAGAGTTGGTCAAAAAACCGACCGGGGCCGGCGCGCTTCACGTCAGAAAGACGCTTGAATCTTCAGGCCACCGACCCAGGCATCGTCCACTTGGGACACGCCACCGGGGTGACGGATGTACTGCAGGTTCGGGCGAACGGTCAGCCAGTTGGTGACATGCACCCCGTAGTTCAGCTCGGCGTTGTACTCAGTGTCCTGCACCGGCAGGTAGGCTGGGTCGTCATAATCGTAGACGCCGTTGGCCAGGTTCGATGCCTTGGCATTCTTGCGGTAGGCAGGGTTCACGTGGATCAGCGACACGGCGAAACCGATGTCGTCCAGCGGGCGAGCATCGAACAGGCCCTTGTAGATGGCACCCGCGGACACGTAGTGATCGACCAGGTTGGTCTTCTTGTCATGTACGGTAGCCATGGTGAACAGGCTCAGCCCGCGCGAGGTGTCGGCCCCCACCTGGGTGACCTGCTGCTTCACGCCGAACCACAGGCCATGCTTGCTCGACGCGCTGCGGTAGTCGTTGCCGGAAATGGCAGCGGGCTGGCCATGGCTGTCCTTGAGGACGTCCTTGGCATCGGCGGTACTGTAGTAGTAGCCCGCGCGGTACTCGCCCGGCAGGCCATTGAGGCGTGGCTGCCAGACCAGCTCGATCGGCAACACCGCACCTTCGGTGCCGCTGCCGCTGAGCTTGAAGCCGTTGCCCGACTCGGTGTTTGAGGGGTTCTGCTCGTAGGCGCCGATCTGCGCGTAGAGCTCGGGGGTGATCGCGTACTTGACCCGTGCGGCCCACTGGCTCACCGGCCAGTTGTACCAGATGCCACCCCAGTTCCCGACCTGCGAGCCGCAAAACGCCAAGTTCTGGAAGTCGCAGTCGTAGGTGTTGAAGTCCTCGCCTTCGCCGAACCGGCCGACCTTGATGTCCAAGCGCTGGTCGAGGAATTTTTGCTGGTAGAACATCTGCGTCAGGCGCCAGTGCGAGCCGCGCCCCCAGACTTCCTGGGAGGAACTCAGCGTGCCGACCCGTGGATCGCCGACGCGGTCGTTGGAGATATTGTCGCCGTTGCGATCGGTGACGGTCAGCTGAAAGGCCGCATAGTGCCAGCCCAGCAGCTTCTGCAGGTCGAACTTGGCGCCGAAGGCGAACTGATCGCTGTAACGGGTGGCGCGGCTGTTGTTGTAGCCCCCGCCCAGGTTGGCCCCGACTTCACCGACATAGCTGGCGTTGAACTCGATGCCTTGTTGCGCAAGGCCGTCACGCGTGCCGCCCCAGTTGCCGAACATGTAGGGCGATTGACTATCGAACGCATCCGTTGCCGAGGCTGGGCTGGCCAATGCCAAGCCACTGAGCAGCGCGAAGGTGATCGTGCAGGCCTGCAACCCGGAAGAGCCGAGGTAGCGCTGTCTTGAATCATGCATGCAAGTATTAACGCTCGTTTTTGTATGGGAATGAAGAGAATATGGAGGCTGACGATTGTATAAACCGCAGATGTTACTAGGCACTTCTAGTCCATTCGCGAGTGTAATGTATTTTCCAACAGAACTTTTTGAGTGCTACGCACGTAACTGTTGTGAATTATGTATGAATCGACCTTGATTTGCTGCTCAGATCGACGCTTCGAGTCGAGATATGCAGTACTGTGAGCTTGGCCTGAGGGGCATTAAGTGTGAATCGCCCCTGGTTTCCTATACACCTCCAAGCCTCAGTTCAGGACCTCCATTTTGAACATACGGCTACAGCCTAGACATCAGGGATGGGGTCCTCAACCAGATGGCGTGTCTACCGCACTGAATGAGTCCAGCCTAAGGATTCTCCGATCAAGTCAGCACAGGCCATCTGACCTGTGCTGAAATAGCCCTCCGTCCAACTGCCCTCTACAAGCCCGCCATCCCATGAGCCAGATGAGCTTTTCCGATTTCGACAACGCCGGTAAGCGCAAGCAAACCCGTCGCGAGCGTTTCCTGGCCGAGATGGAACAGGTGGTGCCGTGGAGCGGGTTGGTGGCGTTGATCGAGCCGCATTACCCAAAGGCTGGCGGTGGCCGCAAGCCGTATCCACTGGAAACCATGCTGCGCATTTACCTGTTGCAGAACTGGTTCTCGTTGAGTGATCCAGCCATGGGAGAGGCGCTGTACGAGATTACTTCGATGCGCAAGTTCGCTCGTCTGACGCTCAGCGCTCCGATCCCCGAAGACACGACGATCATGAACTTCCGGCACCTGCTGGAGAAGCATCAGTTGGCGGCCGGCATTCTGGAAACCATCAACAATTACCTGCAAGACAAGGGCCTGTCGTTGCGCCAGGGCACCATTGTCGACGCTACCATCATCCACGCGCCCAGTTCGACCAAGAACAAGGAAGGCAAGTGCGATCCTGAAATGCATCAAACGAAGAAGGGCAACCAGTATTATTTCGGCATGAAGGCCCACATCGGCGCGGATGCTGAATCGGGTCTAGTGCATCACGTTCATGGTACCGCCGCGAACGTAGCTGACGTGACGGAGGTCGCTCAGCTATTGCATGGCGAAGATAATGTCGTGTGTGCGGATGCGGGTTACACAGGCGTGGAAAAGCGGCCAGAACACGAGGGACGGCAGGTGATATGGCAGGTCGCTGCCCGCCGCAGCACCTACAAACACTTGAGCAAACGCAGCGTGCTCTACCAAGCCAAGCGCAAGATCGAAAAGGCCAAGGCGCAAGTGCGTGCGAAGGTGGAGCACCCGTTCCGGGTGATCAAACGCCAGTTCGGCTATGTAAAGACTCGTTTTCGCGGCTTGGCCAAGAATACGGCGCAACTGACCACGCTGTTTGCCCTGTCGAATCTGTGGATGGTGCGCCGGCAATTATTGCCTGCTGCGGGAGAGGTGCGCCCGTGAGTCCAGATAACCAAGGCTTTGCCTTGGTTATCCAATAATCGGCGACTGAAAAGCGGGCTTTTCGGCATCCCTAAACCGCACATTTCCGACTGATGAGCAACTTGTTCGGAGTTTCCTTAGCTTGGGTCAATTCCAATTTCGCTTACGCCTAGGAGTCTTCTTCGGATCGGATGTTGTGCTGCCTCGCGCAAGCTATCGAGAAGATCCAGAACCGCAGTGTCTGGGTGAGACTCATCACGCCAGCACATGCCGATTGCGCCTTCCGCCTCCAGTTCGAAGTCCAGGCGGCGCACCAAGCCTCGCGCATGGAAATGCTCAGCAACCCGACCGGAAACTGCGGAGAGCATGTCGCTGTTTTGCATCAGCCAGAGGTTAGCCATCAGCGAAGAGGATTCCACTCTGCAAGGCAGCGGTTTGAGGCCAGCATTAGTCAGCGCTGCATCCAGGCGATTGCGTATCGGCGACCCGGGTGGCCACAGCAGCCACTCATATTCGTAGAGATCGCTCCAGGCAAGACCCTGGCGCTGCAACAGCGGGTGTCCCTGCCTTCCGACCACCTGCATCGGTTCACGGAAGAGCATCTCGCTGTTGAGGTCATGGCTGGGTTGGTAGTTGTCGATCCGTCCTACCACCACATCCAGATGTCCCAGTCTCAACCGTTCGAGCAGTACGTCCATGGTGCTTTCGTGAAGCGAAATCTGAGCCTTGGGGTGTCGCTTGAGGAAGTACAGGATGGCATCGGGTACCAGACTGGGTGCCGCAGCTGGAGAGGTGCCGATGGCGACGCTGTGAGTGTTGCCCTCGCGAAGCGCATCCAAGTTCGATTGCGCCCGTTCCATCTCGCTCAGGATACGCCGTGCATGGTTGACCAATAGCGTGCCTTCCGTGGTTGGGCGTAGCCCACGAGCGTGCCGTTCGAACAAGAGTGTTCCCGCATCTTCCTCAAGATCCTTCAAGAATTTTGAGAGTCCCGGCTGGGTTGTGTACGCCTGACGCGCTGTGTCGCTGAGGTTGCCTGTTTCAGCGAGGGTAACTAACAGCTGGAGGTGGCGTGGGCGTAAGCGTCGAGTCCAATGCACGTTGATACCCCATCAGGTTTTTCATATGGATGCATATAAAAATATCATTTTTTTTGTATGTAGAGCGGGCGTTTAATCGCATCGACATAGGGGCGTTAATGATGCCGTGAGCCCCAAATCACAGCCCACCACAGGTGAAGCGATGAATAACAAAGACAACATCGGTTCGGCCCGCGCCGACTTTTATCAACGCATCGACAGTCAGGAATTGTTCCCGCTGTGGGAGCAGCTACACAACCTGGTGCCGCCCCAGCCAACCACGGCGTGTGTGCCTGCCCTATGGCGTTTCAGCGAGGTACGGCCCTACCTGATGGAAGCCGGGCAACTGATCAGCGCAGAAGAGGCCGTGCGCCGGGTGCTCGTGCTGGAGAACCCCGGTATTCGCGGTCAAGCCTCGATCACCCCGAGCCTGTATGCCGGTTTACAGTTGATCCTGCCGGGCGAGATCGCCCCCAGCCACCGTCACAGTCAATCAGCACTGCGCTTCGTGGTCGAAGGCAAGGGCGCCTACACCGCAGTGGACGGCGAACGCACCACCATGCACCCGGGCGATTTCATCATCACCCCGTCCTGGACGTGGCACGACCACGGCAATCTCAGCGAAGCCGAAGGTGGTGAGCCAGTGATCTGGCTCGATGGCCTGGACATCCCCACGGTGCGTTTCTACGGCGCTGGTTTCGCCGAAAACTACCCCGAGGCCGTACAGCCGGTCAGCCGTCCGGAAGGTAATAGCCTGGCCCGTTACGGCGCCAATATGCTGCCGCTGCGTCATGAAGTTAATGGGGCTACATCACCGATTTTCAGCTACCCCTATACCCGTACCCGAGAGGCCCTGGCCACCCTCGAACGTCAGGCCGAGATTGATGCGTGGGACGGCGTCAAGCTGCGCTATGTCAACCCGGCCACCGGCGGGTGGGCGATGCCGACCATCGGCACCTGCATGCAACTCCTGCCACGTGGCTTTGTCGGCAAGACCGCTCGCTGCACCGACGCCACCGTTTATTCAGTGGTCGAGGGCCGGGGGCGCGCCATCATTGGCGGGCAAACCTTCCACTTCGAGCCCAAGGACACCTTCATGGTGCCGAGTTGGGCAGCATTGAGCTTGCAGGCCGACGACGAGTGCGTGCTGTTCAGCTATTCCGACCGGCCGGTGCAGGAGGCCCTCGGGCTGCTGCGCGAAGTCCGCGAACAATAATGACCCGAGGAAACCTTGCCATGACTTACCTGTTCGAACCTGCCGCCACCATCAGCCTGCCTATAGCCGGCAGCGACCAGCGCTTCCCGGTACGCCGCGTGTACTGCGTGGGTCGCAATTACGCCGCCCACGCTCGTGAAATGGGCTTCGACCCGGATCGCGAACCGCCGTTCTTCTTCTGCAAGCCGGCCGATGCTGTGGTGCCAGTGGCCGACGGCCAGACCCTGGAACTGCCGTATCCGGCTGAAACCAATAACTACCACTACGAGATCGAACTGGTCGCGGCTATCGGTAAGGGGGGCCGTGACATCCCACTGGAGCAGGCCAATGGACACGTATTCGGTTATGCCGTTGGCCTGGACATGACCCGACGTGACCTACAGATGAAGATGCGCGAAATGGGCCGCCCATGGGAAATTGGCAAGGCCTTCGATGCCTCCGCGCCGATCGCCCCACTACACCCGGCCAGCCGGGTCGGCCACCCGACCCAGGCCGCCATCTGGCTGCAAGTAGAAAGCCAGGACCGCCAGCGCAGCGACATCGACAAACTGATCTGGTCGGTGCCGGAAACCATCGCCTATCTATCGCGCTTCTTCGAGCTGCAGCCCGGTGACCTGATCATGACCGGCACCCCCGAGGGTGTCGGCCCGGTCGTGGCCGGCGAGCTGATGGTCGGCGGCGTCGATGGGCTGGGCGAGCTGCAGGTTCGCGTCATCTGACTGCATTGGGCCGGCATCGCCGGCCTTTTCCTCCGTTTTTATTCACGTAGCCCGCGCCTGCGCAGGCTCGGAGGTTTCGCTCATGTCTTCCACTGACAAAAACAACACTGTGGATGTACAAGTCTTCATCGACAGCCAGCCGGTAAGCGCCTTCCAGTGGCGTATTCTCTTGCTGTGCTTCCTAGTCACGGCCATCGACGGCCTGGATACAGCGGCCATCGGTTTCATCGCGCCGGCGTTGCGCGAGCATTGGCAGATCGGTGCCGCTGAACTGGGTCCGGTGCTGGGCGCCGCGTTGATCGGTCTGATGCTCGGTGCATTTATGGCCGGACCACTTGCCGACAGATTTGGCCGCAAGCGTGTGCTGCTGTTATCGGTCGCCTGCTTCGGGGTGTTCAGCCTGGCCGCCGCGTTCGCTCAGGATCTGCACACCCTGGCGCTGTTACGCCTGCTCACCGGCCTGGGTCTGGGCGGCGCGATGCCTAACGCCATTACCTTAACCTCTGAATACTGTCCGCAACGGCGCCGCTCGCTGATGGTTACCGGCATGTTCTGCGGTTTCACTCTCGGCTCTGCGCTGGGCGGAGTAGTCGCTGCGCAGCTGTTGCCGCTGTTCGGTTGGCGCAGCGTGCTGGTCTTGGGTGGCGTGCTGCCCTTAGCCTTGCTGCCGGTGCTGATACTGGCTCTACCTGAATCAGTAGGCTTCCTCGCACGCCGCCAACCCGCAGCTGCCCAGGCCATCCTGGAAAGGATCGGTTTGTTACCGGTTGGCTGCCAAAGCGTGCGGATTGATGAGATCGTCGAACACCAGTCGCCGGTAAGGCAAATCCTGGCCGAACCGTTGCGCCGGGGCAGCCTGGCGCTATGGTTGGCGTTCTTCATGAGCCTGCTGATCATCTACGGCATGACCAATTGGTTGCCCCTGCTGGTCAAGGACACCGGCCTGAGCCTGAGCCAGGCGGCGCTGATCAGTGCGTTGTTCCAGATCGGCGGCACGATCGGCGCGTTGTGTCTGGGAGCAGCCATGGACCGCTTCGATCCGCACCAAGTCCTGGTGATAGCTTTGTTCGGCGGCGCAGGCTGCTTGTTCGCCATCGGCCAGTTGCACGACGACTATGTACTGCTGGGCCTAAGCGTCGCGGGCATGGGCTTCTGTATCAGCGGCTCGCAGGTGGGTGCCAACGCCCTGGTCGCAGCCTTCTATCCCACCAGCAGCCGCGCCACTGGCGTCAGTTGGGCACACGGGGTAGGCCGCATCGGTTCGGTATGCGGCACCTTCGGCGGCGCATTACTGGTGGACGCCGGACTGTCCTTCGAAATGTTGTTCGCGGTATTGATGCTGCCCGCCATCGTGGCGGCGTTGGCGATCCTTTTCAAAGGCGTGCAAGCGGGAAATCAGCTGCGCGCAGAAGCACCGATTCCCCTCTGAAAAACCAGGATGACTGCCATGCAGCTTTATAGCTTTTTCAACAGTTCCACCTCTTATCGCGTGCGCATCGCCTTGGCGCTTAAGGGACAGGAGGTGGAGTACCACGGCGTCAACCTGCGCGCTGGCGAGCAGCGTCTGGCGCAGCACCTGGAACTCAGCCGGATCGGCGGAGTGCCGGTATTCGTTGACGACAATGGCGTAGCTCTGACCCAGTCGTTGGCCATCATCGACTATCTTGATGCCCTTTATCCTCAGGCCCCATTAGTGCCTACGGAACCACTGTTGCGTGCGCGGGTACTTGAAGTTGCCCAGCTAATTGCCTGCGATATCCACCCACTCAATAACGTGCGCGTGTTGGGTTACCTGCAGCGCGTGCTGGAAGTGGGCCTTGAGGAAAAGGACCGCTGGTACGCGCACTGGGTTGCCGAAGGCTTGTCTGCCCTCGAAGTATTGTTGCAGCGCCATGGTAGCGGCCCGTACTGCTTCGGCGAGCAACCGACCCTCGCTGATTGCTGCCTGGTGCCCCAGGTAGCCAATGCCGAGCGGATGGGGTGCGATCTCAGAGCCTACCCAAGGGTTGTGGCTGTGTACGATCATTGCCAAGCGCAACCGGCCTTCCAGCGCGCTGCACCCAGCCAGCAACCTGATTTCACTCAATAAGAAGTAAAGGTTCACGCCTGAACGGAGATCCGAATCATGACTGTCAAAAAACAACAAAAAATCATCATCGTCGGCGGTGGCATTGGAGGGCTGGCGGCAGCCCAAGCTCTTACCGCTCAGGGCATAGAGGTTCTCCTGCTAGAGCAGGCAGATCATATCGGTGAGATCGGCGCTGGTATCCAGCTTGGTCCAAATGCCTATGCGGCGTTGGACGCCTTGGGCGTTGGGCATGCAGCACGAAACCGCTCGGTCTTCACCGACCACCTGATCATGATGGACGCCATCGATGCCCATGAGGTAGGACGCATCGAGGTAGGTGAGCGCTTCCGCCAACGCTTTGGCAACCCCTACGGCGTAATCCACCGGGCCGATATCCACCTGTCCATTCTGGAAGCAGTTCAGAAGAACCCACTGATCCGCTTCCAGACTTCGACTCGCATCGTCAGCATGGAAATGGACGATCATGGCGTTACCCTGACCGACTGCAAGGGCAATCGCTATCAGGCTGATGCGGTGATCGGCTGCGACGGCGTGAAGTCGGTAATCCGCGAGCGCATGGTCGGCGACCAGGCTCGGGTTACCGGTCACGTGGTGTATCGCGCCGTGGTGGATGTCGAGAACATGCCCAAAGATCTGCGAGTCAACGCCCCGATGCTGTGGGCGGGGCCACGTTGCCACTTGGTGCATTACCCCCTGCGTGGTGGTCAGCAGTACAACTTGGTGGTCACCTTCCACAGCCGCAACGAGGAGCAGTGGGGCGTCACTGATGGCAGCAAAGAAGAAGTGTTGTCGTACTTCGAAGGCATTCACGAGCGTCCGCATCAGATGCTTGACCGGCCCACCTCTTGGCGCCGCTGGGCCACTGCCGATCGCGATCCAGTGGACCAGTGGGGTGAAGGTCGTTCGACGCTCCTTGGTGATGCCGCCCACCCGATGACCCAGTACCTTGCCCAAGGTGCGTGCATGGCATTGGAAGACGCAGTGGTGTTGGGCCAGGCGGTAAAGGCTTGCGAACACGACCTGCAGGCAGCCTTCCGCCTGTACGAGTCGATCCGCATTCCGCGCACGGCGCGAGTGCTGTGGTCGGCGCGAGAAATGGGTCGTCTGTATCATGCGAAAGGAGTCGAGCGTTTGGTGCGCAATCAGCTCTGGGCTGGTCGAAGCCAAGATCAATTCTATGATGCAGTTCAATGGCTGTATGGGTGGAACATCGAGAATTGCCTTCGACATCAGCTTGCCGCCCGTACCTGAACCTTGGGTTTGTGTCGGGAGCTTGGGGAGCTAGCGAGGGGGCGACGTTGAGTATCGGTACCGCAGTGAATAATTTCTTCACGGTGAGGTATTTCACCGCCCTCAATGCTTACGACAAGACAACCCGTGACACCCGCTGGGGCGTCAGCATGAAGCTGTAGCGGCGGCCTTTCAGATCATTTGGATCATTCACGTCCCTGGCTGACGTTGAGGTGCTGGGCCATTTTGAAAAATCCTACACCCGCAACCTAACAGCCACAGGTCCCAATGGATGTGCGTAAGATTGCGTCGTTCCTGGCTTCGACAGTTTTAATTCTCTAGAGCATGTGTCTATATAGGCTTTCTTGGGGGTTGCGACAGTTTTGCGTTTCCCTCAGAGCTGGCTTGAGGCCCCGGAAATCCTGCCTTCGCAGGGACAGTTTTAATTCTCTAAATCCAGGGCCAAGGGGAGCGGGCCGACCCGATCAATGCGCGGGCGGAGAGCCGGAGCAATTCGCCGCCGAGATTCTGCGGTTGCGGGGTCTCTGGCCCGACTTCAACTTGCACTTCGGGCAAGCCGGCCTTCAACCTCGAGCCCCTGTCCGCGAGCTTTCCCGCTGGCACCTCGCTCTGGCCCTGGCCGCCGGCGCAATCTCCGGTGTTGTACGTTCGAAGTTGGGGCGGACCTTGGTCGTGAAGGGTGATACCTACAAGGACAAGGTGCGCAAGACCGAATTCACCGAAGACGAGAAGGGTAACGTCTCAGAAGTCAGGATCCTCACCGACCGCTTCATCCCAATCATTCGTGCTTGGGAGATGACGCCTTCCTCAGCGCATCACGGCCAGGTTCTGATCATCAGTTCCTCGCCGGCGAGCACTGACGAAGCGCCCGAAGTTGACGAACCAGTCACAGCACCGCTGTTTAACCCAGGACAGATCGTGATGACTGCCGCTATCAGCCATCGAAGCCGACTATGACCACATGCGAGACGTATTGCACGAGCGCAGCATGCAGCAGGGAGCATTAAGGCTTGTACGTCGGGTGGATGAAAGTAGTGCACCAAATTCGCGTCCAGGTGAAAGCGGTATCCGCACAGAGCCTGGTCGACGACTAACGATCGAACAAGATCATCTAGGAGGTGGCTGCTCGGCACCAGAACATCTGCTGATTGAGTTCAGGCAGAGCTGTGCCAGTGCTTTGCTACCGCCCGAAGATCTCTTTCAACCAAGCCTTCTGTTCAGCCTGATGGCATCGACGACAGGGTCTCCACCTTTTGCTCGATCTCATTCTGCTGACCCAGGCACTGTGTACAACGCCCGTGCCTCCCCGAAGTTTTGAACCGACGAATGGCAATGAGCCACTACATGGTTAACTGAAACAGGGCAGATAGCGCATAACTGTCCCAGGTCACTGGTGCTAGGAAACTGGCGCCATGCCTTTGGCTGCGCGTGTTTTGGAGACGTCGCGAAGCAAGGTTTCGCGGAGCTCAGCAGCCCGCAAATCACCTAAGTCATTGAGTTTTTTGGCCCAGGATCGAGTAGGAGGCGGGTTCACACCCGCCGTCCTCTCACACCACCGTGCGTACGGTTCCGTACACGGCGGTTCAGGCTGTGCGGCTAAGCCGGTTGATCGTATCCAGTATCGAGACCAGTCCGAGTCGATCCCATAGTTTCTTCGGCAGCGCCTGATTCATATGTGGCGCCCCCGAGTTCCACCACGGGCCTCGGCCGTTATAGGCCGATTTACAGGCACGCTCTTCGCTTAAGCCCAGACGCATCAGGTTGCGCGCCCTCGTA
>NZ_JBIVGS010000020.1:0-76041 GCF_044748785.1 Pseudomonas sp. NPDC089743 | reverse complement strand
CCAGCACTACCTGGATTAAGCAACTCATTGAATTTCAAGGAGTTTCTCGTTCCGACTACGCTGGAAGTGGGGCGCATTATAAGGGGATTCGAGAGGGCGTCAACCTTTAATTTCAAGAAAATGACACATAGACGGAAGTGGCTCAATAAAGCGCAACGATGGTTTGACGTTATCTTGTAGCACCTACGAAGCCACCCTTCCCCGCCGCCCCATGATTCGAGGCACGCGCCGCGCCACCGCTGGCACCCGCAGCACCATCAACAAGACCCCGATGGCCGCGTAGATCGCCCACTCACGGAGATCGGAGCGCACGATCCACAGGAAATGCAGCAGGCCCAACCCGAGAATCACATAAACCAGCTTGTGCAGTTTCTTCCAGCGTGCGCCCAAGCGCCGCTGGCTGTAGCGATTGGAAGTCACCGCCAGCGCCAGTAAACCCAGGAAGCCGAGCGCACCCACAATAATGTACGGCCGCTTGCGCAGCTCGACGGCAAACTGCCCCCAATCCAGCCCCAGGATAAAGAACAGGTAGCAAAGCAGGTGCAACACGATATAGGCAAAACACCACAATCCCAGCTGCCGACGCACAACGATCCAACCCGACCACCCCGTCAGCTTCTGCAGCGGCGTCATGCTCAGCGTGATCAAAAGGAAGATCAACGCCCCCAGCCCAAGCCGATCCATAAGGATCTTCCCCGGGTCCGGTCCAAGCAGGTTCATGGCCGCCTCATACAACCACCACAGCGGAAACGCACAACCGACGATAAAGATCGGCAAGCGCAGCCAGGGATAACGCATCAATAGTTCTTCCGCAGGTCGAGGCCAGCGTACAGCGACGCCACTTCATCGGCGTAGCCATTGAACATCTGTGTCTGTCGCACATTGGGGCTGAACAGGCCACTGGGCAGGCGCCGCTCGCGCGCCTGGCTCCAACGCGGGTGATCGACCTCAGGGTTCACGTTGGCATAGAAACCATATTCATCAGGCGCAAGGCTCTCCCAGGTGGTGCGCGGCCGTTCGGCCACCAGGCTGATTCGCACGATCGACTTGATGCTCTTGAACCCATACTTCCACGGCACCACCAGCCGCAGGGGCGCACCGTTCTGGTTGGGCAACTCCCGCCCATACATGCCGACCGCCAGGATCGCCAGGGGATTCATCGCCTCGTCCAGGCGCAAGCCCTCCTCATAAGGCCAATCGATCAAGGCGAAGCCCGAACGCTGCCCCGGCATGTTTTGCGGATCCTGCAGGGTCTCGAACCGCACATAGCGCGCCTTCGAAGTCGGTTCAACCTGCTTGAGCACCTGGGCCAGGGGAAAGCCCAGCCAGGGGATGACCATTGACCAGGCCTCCACGCAGCGCAACCGATAGATACGCTCTTCAAGCGCGTAGGGTTTGACAAAATCTTCCAGCGCATAGCGCCCGGGCTTGCCAACCTCGCCATCGACCACCACCGACCAGGGCTCGGTCTTCAGGCTCCCGCCATTGGCGGCTGGGTCGCCTTTATCAGGCCCGAACTCATAGAAGTTGTTGTAATGCGTGGCATCCTTGAAGGGCGTTATCGCCTCGTCTTTTACCGTCACGGCTTGCCAACGCGTTTCAGCCAGCTTGCTGGTGAACCAGGCCGGTGCGTTGCCTGCCTCGACATCTGCGTAACGCGATGCTTGGGCCGCGCGCGCGGCAAAGGGCATCGCCCCCAGCGCAACGGCGGCCATGGAGCCACCCAGCAGGGTACGACGGGAAAGGTAGATGCTTTCGGGCGTGATCTCCGATGCCTTGCAATCGGAAGACCTGGGAAGCTTTATAAGCATGACGGCTCCACAGCACTGGTTAGCGGATGTACCAGTAAGACTATGGAGCCGCAGGGTTATTCCATCATTAAATCATTCAAGATTTACGATGGCGGCCTTTAAGCAGGAACTGGATCGGGCCGGAAGCGGCGTAGGCGAGGAAGATCAGCAGCAAGATGCGCGGCGGATCGCTGAATACCACGGCAAACACCAGCACCACCGCCAGGATCGCCACGAACGGCACGCGCCCCTTGAGGTCGAGCTCCTTGAAGCTGTTGTACTTGATGTTGCTGACCATCAGCATACCGGCAGCGGCAACCAGCAGTGCCACCAGGAACGACAACTTGGACCCCTGGATGCCATAGTCGCTGAAGGCCCACACGGTGCCGGCCACCACCCCAGCGGCAGCCGGGCTGGCCAGGCCGATGAAGTAGCGCTTGTCAGCAGTCCCGACCTGGGTATTGAAACGCGCCAGGCGCAGCGCGGCGCCAGCGACATAGATGAAGGCGACCATCCAGCCGACCTTGCCCATATCGCCCAGCGCCCAGCCGAAGGCCAGCAGGGCCGGGGCCACGCCGAAGGCGACCATGTCCGACAACGAATCGTACTCGGCCCCAAAGGCGCTCTGGGTGTTGGTCATGCGGGCGACGCGGCCATCGAGGCCGTCGAGCACCATGGCCACGAAGATGGCGATGGCGGCAAAGGCAAAGTACTTGCTCGCCTCGCGCGGGTCGCCAGCACTGAGGGCGCTCTGCGCGCTCATCGAGTTGATGATGGAGTAGAAACCGGCAAACAGGTTGGCGGTGGTGAACAGGTTGGGCAACAGATAGATACCGCGATGGCGCACCTTGCGCCCTTCGGCATCATGCCCTTCTTCAACGTGCTCATCGACAGGTAGCAGGCTTTCGGCGTCGGAGGGCTTGTTCGGCTCTTCGGGACGTTCGCTCATGGAGGGTACCTTGCAACAGGATGGAAAATGTTCGACACGGGCCCGCGAAACAGGTTCTGACGGCAGGCCACTGGTCTGCTTTATACCAGAAGCTGAATGCCAGAACGAAAAAACGCGGCCGAAGCCGCGTTTTTCATCATTCGATAAGACTCAGTTCTTGGTCTTGTCGACGATTTTGTTAGCCGAGATCCACGGCATCATCGAGCGCAGTTGCTCGCCGATGACTTCGATACCGTGAGCGGCGTTGTTGCGACGCTTGGCGGTCATCGATGGGTAGTTGGTGGCGCCTTCGGAGATGAACATCTTCGCGTACTCGCCGTCCTGGATGCGCTTCAGAGCGTTGCGCATGGCCTTGCGGGATTCTTCGTTGATGACTTCGGGACCGGTGACGTACTCACCGTACTCGGCGTTGTTGGAGATCGAGTAGTTCATGTTGGCGATACCGCCTTCGTACATGAGGTCGACGATCAGTTTCAGCTCGTGCAGGCACTCGAAGTAGGCCATTTCCGGCGCGTAGCCAGCTTCGACCAGGGTTTCGAAACCGGCTTTGACCAGCTCGACGGTACCGCCGCACAGAACGGCCTGCTCACCGAACAGGTCGGTTTCGGTCTCGTCCTTGAAGGTGGTTTCGATGATGCCGGTACGGCCGCCACCAACGCCCGAAGCGTAGGACAGGGCGACGTTCTTGGCGTTGCCGGAGGCGTCCTGGTAGATAGCGATCAGGTCAGGGATACCGCCGCCTTTGACGAACTCGGAACGCACGGTGTGGCCCGGGGCCTTCGGCGCGATCATGATCACGTCGAGGTCGGCACGTGGAACGACCTGGTTGTAATGGATCGAGAAACCGTGGGAGAAGGCCAGGGTGGCGCCCTTCTTGATGTTCGGCTCGATTTCGTTCTTGTACAGAGTGCCCTGGAACTCGTCCGGGGTCAGGATCATGACCAGGTCGGCAGCAGCGACGGCGGTGGCAACATCGGCCACTTTCAGGCCGTGGGCTTCAGCCTTGGCAACGGTAGCCGAACCTTTACGCAGACCGACGGTAACGTCTACACCGGAGTCCTTCAGGTTGCACGCTTGAGCGTGGCCCTGAGAACCGTAACCGATGATGGCGACTTTCTTGCCCTGGATGATGGAAAGGTCGCAGTCTTTATCGTAGAAAACTTTCATGAAATACCCCTGGTTATATCTCGGCCCCTATGGAGCCATCGCTAATTTTTGAATTCAGATGCTGAGCACTTTGTCGCCACGGGCAATGCCGGTGACGCCACTGCGCACGGTTTCGAGAATCGATGCAGTGCCGATGGCCTGGATGAAGCTGTCCAGTTTGTCGCTGGTACCACTGAGCTGCACGGTGTACACGCTGGCGGTAACGTCGACGATCTGGCCACGGAAGATGTCCGTGGTGCGCTTGATCTCGGCACGCTGGGCACCGGTGGCCTTGACCTTGACCAGCATCAGTTCACGCTCGATGTGAGCGCTTTCCGACAGGTCGACAAGCTTGACCACTTCGACCAGCTTGTTGAGGTTCTTGGTGATCTGTTCGATCACTTCATCATGGCCAACGGTGGTCAGCGTCAGACGCGACAGGGTCGGGTCTTCGGTAGGCGCCACGGTCAGGCTTTCAATGTTGTAGTTGCGCTGGGAGAACAGGCCGACCACGCGGGACAGAGCTCCGGGTTCGTTTTCCAGCAGCAGGGAAATGATGTGCCGCATATCAGGTACGCTCCGTCTTGCTCAGCCACATGTCACGCATCGAGCCATCCTTGATCTGCATCGGATAGACGTGCTCGGTACGGTCGACCGCGATGTCGATGAACACCAGGCGGTCCTTCATCGCGAAGGCTTCCTCGAGCTTGGGCTTGAGGTCCTTCAGGCTGGTGATGCGGATACCCACATGGCCATAGGCCTCGGCCAGCTTGATGAAGTCAGGCAGCGACTCGACATAGGAATGCGAGTGGCGGCCGTTGTAGGCCATGTCCTGCCACTGACGGACCATGCCCAGCACGCCGTTGTTCAGGTTGACGATCTTCACCGGCAGGCCGTACTGCATGCAGGTGGACAGCTCCTGGATGTTCATCTGGATGCTGCCTTCGCCCGTCACGCAGGCCACGTCCTGATCCGGGAAATTGAGCTTGATGCCCATGGCCGCGGGGAAACCGAAGCCCATGGTGCCCAGGCCACCGGAGTTGATCCAGCGGTTCGGCTTGTTGAAGCGGTAGTACTGCGCCGCGAACATCTGGTGCTGGCCGACGTCGGAGGTGACGAAGGCATCGCCGTTGGTCACTTCGCACAAGGTCTCGATGACGGTCTGCGGCTTGATGACGCTGCCGTCGCCCTTGTTGTACGGGAACAGGTCGCCATTACCGCGCCATTCGTCGATCTGCTTCCACCAGGCTTCGGCCGCGGCCTTGTCTGGCTGCTCGCCGATTTCCTTGAGGATGCCCAGCATCTCGCTCAAAACGCTGTCGACCGGGCCCACGATCGGCACGTCGGCCTTGATCATCTTGGAGATCGACGCAGGGTCGATGTCGATGTGAATGATCTTGGCATTCGGGCAGAACTTGGCCGGGCCATTGACCACGCGGTCATCGAAACGCGCGCCGACCGCGAAAATCACATCGGCATTGTGCATGGCCATGTTGGCGGTGTAGCTGCCGTGCATGCCGAGCATGCCCAGGAACTGGCGGTCGGTACCCGGGAAGCCGCCAAGGCCCATCAGGGTATTGGTGACTGGCAGGTTCAGCGACTTGGCGATTTCGGTCAGCGCTTCGGAGCCGCCACCGAGAATCACACCGCCACCGGCATAAACGATCGGACGCTTGGCAGCCAGCAGCATCTCGGCAGCCTTGCGGATCTGGCCGGAGTGGCCACGCACTGCCGGGCTGTAGGAGCGCAGCTTGACCTTCTTCGGGTAAACGTATTCGAACTTCTCGGCCGGGTTGGTCATATCTTTTGGAATGTCGACCACGACCGGGCCTGGACGGCCGGATTGCGCCAGGTAGAAGGCTTTTTTCAGGATTTCAGGGATCTCGGTGGCATGTTTGATCATGAAGCTGTGCTTCACGATCGGCCGCGAGATGCCGATCATGTCGGTTTCCTGGAAGGCATCGGTACCCACCATGGTGCTAGGCACCTGGCCGGACAGGATGACCATCGGAATCGAGTCCATGTAAGCGGTGGCAATACCGGTGATGGCATTGGTCGCGCCCGGGCCGGAGGTTACCAGCACCACACCGGCCTTGCCGGTGGCGCGGGCGTAGCCATCCGCCATATGGGTAGCGGCCTGCTCGTGACGAACCAGGATGTGCTCGACTTCCGGTTCTTTGAACAGGGCGTCGTAAACATGCAGGAGAGCACCACCAGGGTACCCGTAGATGTGCTTAACGCCTTCGTCACGCAAGAAGCGGACGACCATCTCAGCGCCAGATAAAAGCTCCACGTTGTTCACCTCTAAAACGCCAGAATACCGTCCCTAGTGGACGGGTCTTAATAGGTTTACTGCCAAGCAGAGCATGAGCGAACGTCAGCACTGACTGAGCAAGTATTGGGAGCGCCCCAGAGTGTTGCGGGGTTATCCCACCCAGCGCGAGGTAACGCGTTGCGGGGTGTAACAGGTCGGCGCGGGTGTGCGCCTCATGATCTGCTTAGCGGGTCTGCTTCTGGCAGTCCCTCTAAAGCGGAATCTGGATTCTTGTGATTTGGCGGCTACAAGTCAAGAAAAATTATTGCCAATTTTTCCTAAAGATGAATTCCAGCCACCACTAAAAACCGACACTGCAGCAGAAAAAACAACATTTACACAAAAAAGGGCCACAATCTGCGGCCCTTGAAGGAAAAATAGAAGAAATCAGGCTCAACTCGCGATCAATCGATCGAACTCTGCCAGCAGGCGCCGCAACTCACGACTCTGCTCCGGCCTGTCGACGAACACCGTCTCGGCCATCACCAGAATGCCCGAGGCGTTGGGCAGCGGTTGACCCAGCTCGATGATGATCTTCATGCGCGGCAGGAAGATCCACTGCAACCACTGCTCGAAGCTCATGCTGTCGACCGCAAAAGGCACCGTGCTGGCCAGCGCCTCATCGCTTGGCGGCTCGTCAGCCCACCACCCCTGCACGATCAACTCACGCTCGATGAGCAGCAGGTGGTCAGCGATATCCAGAATGCGCTGCTCGATCATCACGAGTTGACCCGCGCTTTCTGCCGGGCCAACGCGGCGCCAGCGCTGTCGCCCTGCTTCTCACGAGCCTGGGCGATGGTGTTCCACAGCTCGGCCTGAAGGTCAGGACGGCCATTGGCGTAAGTCAGGGCACGGCGCGCCAACTGCTCGGCCTGTGCTGCATCGCCTTGGGACAGGCGCACCTGCGCCAGACGGAACAGTACCTGCGGCTCGCGCGGGGCGATGCGTTGGGCGCGCTCCAGGCTCGAGGCTGCACCGTTGAAGTCGCCGCTGCCCTGTTGCGACTGGGCAGTGGTCAACAGGGCCAGCACCGGACCATCGAGCTGCTCGTCAGCCGACAGCCCACCGGATGCCGCACTGCTGCGCGGAATGCCGGTTGGCGCGCTGGCAGCCGCCGAGGCACTGTTCATCGACGCGATGTCGAACGGTTCGTCGGCGATCGGGTTGGGGTTGGTCTCCATCGGCGCAGATGTGCCGGGGCCAGGGGTAATCGGCGTGGTGCTGATCGGTGCCACGCCACTGCCTGCTGGGAACGTCTGGATGCCCGTGGCACCGGCGCCTTGCGGAATCATCACGGTCACGCCGGAGTCCTCGGGCAGGGTTTGCGCTTGCGACGTGCCGTTGTTGATGCCGGCCGCCGAGCGGTTGGCCGTCACCCGTTCGCTGTTGGACACTCGTGTGCTCGAGTCCACGACCGGGATGTTGCCACGCTGAACGCTGGAACAGCCCTGCAGCACCACCAGTGCCGTCACGGCAGGAAACCACCACTTTTTCACTTCACACCTCATCAATGCTGCCAGGGCTTAATTCATCCAGCCTTTGACCCAGTCCATGACCGATTCTGCCGGATTTTGCTCGCCACCGCAGATTGCGCCGGCGGGCGGTTCGCTGCCGCGAATATACGGCATCTGCACCGCTCCCGGACAGCTTGCGTCGGAGCCCTGCCCACTGTAGGGGTCGATCCAGGCCTGTACCACGTTGTCTGGTTGCGGCATGTCCAGCGGCAGCGGGTCAGCCTTCTTCATGAAGCTGGTCCACACCTGCAGGGCACCGGTGGCGCCGGTGAACGGCGTCTTGCCGTTATCGTCACGGCCCATCCACACCACCGCCAGCAGGTCCTGGCTGAAGCCGGAGAACCAGCTGTCACGGGAGTCGTTACTGGTACCGGTCTTGCCCGCCAGCGTCAGCGACCTGGGCAGCACGTTGTACACGGAGCGGCCGGTACCTTCGCGCATCACCCGCTGCATCGCGTTCTGCACCAGGTAGATCGAGCCTGGGTCGAAGGTCTGCTGGATCTGGAACGGGTAACGCTTGAGCGGCTCACCTTCGGCGGTGAGCACACTGCGGATACCGCGCATCGGCGTATTGAAGCCGCCGTTGGCGATGGTCTGGTACATCGTCGCCACCTGCATCGGCGACATGCCACCGGCCCCCAGCAGCATTGCCGGGAACGGCTGCCAATCGACATTGACCCCGAGCCGGCCGATGGTCTTGATGACGTTGGGCACACCTACTTCCAGGCCGATCTTGGCGGTCGACAGGTTGTAGGAGTTGGCCAGCCCCTGGTACAGGTAAATGGTGCCATGCGGGCGGCGATCGTAGTTCTGCGGGCGCCACACTTGGCCATTGGCGCCCTTGACCGAAAACGCCTCGTCCTGCACCCAACTGGTCAGGGTGTACTTGCTCGGCTGCTCCAGCGCGGTGAGGTACACCGCAGGCTTGACCAGCGAGCCAATCGGCCGCACGGCATCGATGGCACGGTTGAAGCCGGCGAATCCGGCCTGACGACTGCCGATGAGTGCCTGCACCTCACCGGTTTCCGGGTTGGTCACGACCATCGCCGATTCGACCTCGTCAGCGCCTTTGCGCCCTGCCAGACGCTTGAAGGTCTCATTCATCGAGGTTTCGGCCTTCATCTGCAGGATCGGGTCGAAACTGGTGAAGATGCGCAGGCCTTCTTCAGTAAGGTCCTCGTCGCGATAGTCCTGGCGCAGCTGACGCTTGACCAGGTCGAGGAAGGCCGGGAACGAACTGTCGGCCAGGCTGCCCCGCTTGGTCACGCCCAGCGGCATCTTCTTGGCCGCATCGACCGCCTCCTGGCTCGCAACGCCCTGCTCGGCCACAAGGTCCAGGACCAGGTTACGCCGCGCCAGGGCCCGTTCGGGGTGGCGACGCGGGTTGTAGTAGGACGGCCCCTTGACCATGCCCACCAGCAAGGCGATCTGGTGCAACTTGAGTTCCGACAGCGGTTGGCTGAAGAAGAACTGGCTGGCCAGGCCAAAGCCATGCACGGCGCGCTGGCCATCCTGGCCGACGAAGACCTCGTTGAGGTAGGCCTCGAGAATTTCGCGCTTGTCGTAGTGCAGCTCCAGCAGTACGGCCATCATCGCTTCGGTCAGCTTGCGGCTGAGGGTGCGTTCGCTGGTCAGGTAGAAGTTCTTCACCAACTGCTGGGTCAGGGTACTGCCACCCTGGCGCATGGTACCGGCGGAGGTGTTGACCCACAAAGCACGCGCGATGGACTTGGGCGACACGCCGAAGTGGCTGTAAAAGTCTCGGTCTTCGGTTGCCACCAGGGTTTCGAGCAAGTACGGGGGCACCTGATCGATCTTGATCAGGATGCGGTCCTCGAGGTTCTTCGGGTAGATGCCGCCGATCATCAACGGCTCGAGGCGCACCACATCCAGCTTGGCATTGTTGGCGCCGGACAGCCCGGCAACGTAGTCGCCGGAGAAGCGCACACGCACGAACTGCGCGGGTTCCATCCCCTCATAGAACTGGAAGCCGCGGGTGTTGAGGTCGACGGTATTACCGTTGACAGCCGCAGCGCCCGGGCCATTGGCCGCGCTTTCTCGCCGGTAGCCGAGGGCATCGAGTTCGGTGAGGAAGTCGTTCTTGCTCAGCTTCTGGCCGACGAACAGCTCCAGCGGCCGGGCGTATACCTTGGCCGGGATGGTCCAGCGCTTGCCGGAGAACTTCTCCTGGACGACAGCATCGAGGTAAACCGCGAAGCCGGCAACGATCACCAGGCCGACCAGGCTGAGCTTGAACGCCCAGCCCAGCCAGGCGCGCGAGCGGCCGGTCGGGCGTTTCTTAGGGGTACGGGAATTTCGGGTTCGAGTCATGGCGGCGGATTATACGCACTTTGTAAAGGCTGGGCAGGCGCCCTCTGGCGGTATGCAGGGACGGCACCATTGACCATAATGGCGCCTTCGAATTCCCTGCCCCCGGAAGGATTTCCCGTGAGCCAAGCCTTGATCACAGCGTTGCAGAACCCCGCCCTTTACCCTCACCCCGTGGACGGGTTCCAACTCATCGAGACGCACATCTCCTGGGTCCTGCTTACTGGCGAATACGCCTACAAGATCAAGAAGCCGATGAATTTCGGCTTCCTCGACTTCACCGGGCTCGATCAGCGCCAGCATTTCTGTAACGAAGAGTTGCGCCTGAACCAGCGTCTGACGGACGGCCTGTACCTGGAAGTGCTGCCGATCACTGGCAGCGCCGAAGCCCCGCAGCTTGGTGGTGAAGGCGCTGCGATCGAGTACGTATTGAAAATGCGCCAGTTTCCGCAGGGGCAGATGCTCAACACCCTGCAGGCCAACGGCGAACTCAATGCTGGCCACATCGACCAGATGGCCCGGCAGATCGCAGCATTCCACCTGCAGACTCCGAAGGTGCCCGCGGAGCAGCCATATGGCTCACCTGAAAGTGTCATGGCCCCGGTCGAGCAGAACTTCGAGCAGATCCGCCCGTTCCTCAGTGACAAGGCCGACCTGCAGCAGCTGGACAACCTGCAAGCTTGGGCGCGCAGCAGTTTCGAGCGCCTTGAAGGCCTGTTCGCGGCGCGCAAGGCCAATGGCTTCACCCGCGAATGCCACGGCGACATTCACTTGGGTAACGCCACCGTGATCGATGGCAAGGTGGTGATCTTCGACTGCATCGAGTTCAACGAACCGTTCCGCATGACCGACGTCTGGGCCGACACCAGCTTCCTCGCCATGGACCTGGAAGACCGCGGCCTGAAATGCCTGGCGCGGCGCTTCGTCAGCCAGTATCTGGAGCTGACCGGCGACTATGAAGGCCTGGAAGTGTTGAACTTCTACAAAGCCTACCGCGCCCTGGTCCGCGCCAAGATCGCCCTGTTCAGCATGCCGGCCAATGCCGATGGCGTGCAGCGTGCCACCAGCCTGCGCACCTACCGCAACTACGCCAACCTGGCAGAAAGCTACAGCGCCATCCCTTCGCGCCTACTGGCCATCACCCATGGCGTGTCGGCCGTAGGCAAGAGCCACGTCGCCATGCGCCTGGTCGAAGCCTTGGGCGCTGTGCGCGTGCGCTCGGATGTGGAGCGCAAGCGCTTGTACGGTGAACAGCAACAAGCCCAAGCAGGTCAACTGCAAGCGGGCATCTACGACAACGATGCCAGCACCGCCACCTACCAGCGCCTGCACCAGCTTGCTGCGACCATCCTGCGCGCAGGTTTCCCGGTAGTGCTCGATGCTACCTACCTCAAGCGCGAACACCGCAAAGCTGCCGCCGAAGTCGCGAACGATACCGGCGTGCCATTGCTGATCCTCGATTGCCAGGCACCTGAGGCGGTCATCGCCAGTTGGCTGGAGCAGCGCCTGGCGGACAACAACGACCCGTCGGACGCCACCCTGGAAGTGGTCAAGGCGCAGCAGGCCAGCCGTGAGCCACTGGATGAAGTGGAACGGCAGCAGAGCACGCGCGTTGATACTCAGGATGCCAGCAGCATGGACCAGGTGATCGACCAGATCCGCCAGCGTTTGCCAGGCCTCTAAAATCAGCTCGATTCGGGCCGGCTGGTGGCCGGCCCGAACACCTCCCCCCCGGCGCAAACAGGGCATCTCGTCGCCCCCGATGGCAAAAGGCCGCGCATTTTCCAACCCCCGCTACACTCCTCTCTGACCTGCTCGCGATTTATCCCCTAATACCCGTTCAGCCATCGCCAGGAGGCTCGATGAACGATGAATTGCAGCATCTGAAGAATCTTGGAAAGACCTCCGCGCAGTGGTTACATGCGGCCGGTATCCACAGTGCATCGGATTTGCGTCGGCTCGGCGCGGTAGGTGCTTACCAGGCCGTCAAAACCCGAGGGTTCCGGGCGTCGAAGGTGTTGCTGTACGCCATTGAAGGCGCGCTGCTGGACATGCACTGGAACGATTTGCCGGCCGAGCGCAAGCAAGCGCTCAATCAACAACTCGATGCGAAATGCCCTACGCAAAAAAATGCGAAATAAACATCAGATGGGGATTGACTCGATAATGAGAATCGTTATGATTATCACAACTGGTCGCGAGACTGGTTGGATAAGCTGAAAGCCCCTGGTTCGGACTCTCAGATTATCTCCTCATCAGGCTAATCACGGTTATTGACCCGGCATTTTTTGCCGGGTCTTTTTTTTTTGAGGCTTGCCACTGCCTCCTAACCGCCTGCACGCCTACTTACGCAACGGTGCGCAATAATCCTGCTCCGGCATCGCCGCCGTATACCAGACATAATCTGCCATCCCCGCGTCGACCTGCTGACCCACCTCGGCCAACAACAGCACCTTGCTCTGCCCCTCTGCCCCCAGGTCGGCGAGGTGCAACGGCACGCCCAAGTCCTTGCGTACGTGGAATGCACCGGCCAGCAACAGGGCAGGCTGCGGCGCCGAGAGCAGCCGCTGGGCAATGCGCCGGTCACGTTGTTGCTGAACGGCCAGCATGGCCGGCAACTGGCTCACGGGGAGCAAATCACAGTGCCCGGCCCTCACCTGCTCGAGCAATGCTGCCTTCACCTGTGGCGCATTGGACTGCGCCCCCGGCACCGGCGTCGCCAGGCGATAGGCCTGGCGCATTTCGCCAGCCGACAGGTTGGCGGCCAGAAGGGGAACATGGCTGCCCAATGCTTCACGTACGATCGGCCCGTACAGCTGCCAGTCCCAGCCCTCCTGCCACGCCAGGGCCTTGGGCAGCTCTTGCGGCAATGTGGCCTGGGCTTGAACCGCATCGACCCTAGCCTGCTGCTCCGGTTGCAGCATTTCCAGAAGCAGGCTGCCCTGGGGGCGCCGGGCCTGCATGGCGCGGATCAACCAAAGTTGCAAGGCGTGATGGTCTGCGTTGTCATGCTTTTCGCCTACCAGCACTCGCGGTACGCCAGCCAGTTCCTCCACCAGCTGTTCAGGGCTGATGACCTTGCCGCTGGCCAGATCGTGGATTTGCCCCAGTTCTGCGCGGTCACGCCCTTCGCTACTCTGCCAGGCGGGTAGCGGCGGCACGCTGGCTTGGCAGCCCCCCAGCGCAAACAACACGCCCAGCAGCGCGCCAGACAGTAAGCAATGATGCATGGGCAACGCCTCCTAGCGGGTGATGATCAGCGGATGCCCCCGTTCCGGATGGGCCTGTACCAATACGTCTATGCCGAACACGGCCTTGAGCGCCGCGGGCGTCAACACCTCCTGCGGCGAGGCCAGAGCATGGGCACGGCCCCCTTCGAGCAACAGAATACGATCACAGTAGCGCGCCGCTAGGTTCAGGTCATGCAGGATCACCAATACCGCTGCGCCGCGGTCGGCAAAACTGCGCACAGCTTGCAAGGTGGTGTGCTGGTGCAAGGGATCGAGCATCGAGGTCGGCTCGTCAAGCAGCAGCGTAGCCCCCTCCTCACCCGGCCACAGCTGCGCCAGTACGCGGGCCAGGTGCACACGTTGCCGTTCCCCGCCCGACAACGCCAGGTAACTGCGCCCCAGCAGATGGCAGGCATCTGCTGCATGCAGCGCTGCCTCAACGATCTCAGCGTCACGCACTTGGCCGCTGTCATGGGGCATTCGCCCCATGCCGACCACTTCCTCGACCCTGAACGCAAAGCCCAGGCTGGACACCTGCGGCAACACCGCCAGGCACCTGGCCCGCGCCTGCCCGTCCCAGCTGGCCAACGGCCGGCCCTGCAACGTCACGCGCCCTTGGCCGGGCGCCAGTTCGCCACACAGCACGCCCAGCAGGCTGCTCTTGCCTGCACCATTCGGGCCGAGCACACCCACCACCTGGCCCGGATGCATTTGCAGATTGAGGTCATGCAGTACTTCATTCCCACCACGGCGCAGGTAAAGGCCCTCGACTTGCAACATCAACTGCGCCCTCTGATCAACAAAACCAGGAAAAACGGCGCACCGATAAAGGCCGTGACGATACCGATCGGCAACTCGGCCGGCGCCAGCGCCAAGCGCGCCACCAGGTCGGCAAGCAGCATCAGCATGCCGCCAGCCAATAGCGATGCGGGCAACACCACGCGGTGATCAGGCCCGGCCAGCAAGCGCACCAGGTGCGGTACCACCAGGCCGATGAAGCCGATAAGCCCCGCCGCCGCCACGGCCGCGCCCACACCCAGGGCCGTGCAGAACACCAGTTCGCGCTTGAGCCGCTCCACCTCGATACCCAGGTGCCGCGCCTCGGACTCGCCCAGCAGCAAGGCATTGAGCGCCCGCGCCCGGCGCGGCAACCACAGCGCGACGCCTGCGGCCACGATCAGCAACGGCCACAGCCGGTCGTAGCTGGCACCGTTGAGGCTGCCCAGGTTCCAGAAGGTCAGCGTACGCAGGGTGGCGTCGTCGGCCAGATAAGAAAACAGGCCGACCGCCGCGCCCCCCAGCGCGGTCATGGCTACACCGGCCAGCAACATTGTGGCCACATTGGTCTGCCCATCGCGCCGCCCTAGGCGATAGACCAGCGCGGTGACCGCCAGGCCGCCGATAAAGGCGCACAGTGACAACAAGTAAGGCGCAAATGCCTCAGGCAGGCCGCCAAACCAACTGCCGCCAACGATAGCCACTGCAGCGCCCATGGCTGCCCCGGCGGATACGCCCACAAGCCCAGGGTCGGCCAGCGGATTGCGAAACAACCCCTGCATGGCCACACCGCACAGCGCCAGCACCGCCCCCACTGCCAAGCCCAGCAGCGTGCGTGGCAGGCGAATCTGGCCCAGGATCATTTCGGCCTGCTGCAGGCCTTCGCCGTCGATACGCAGCCCCACTAACCGCAGGCCCGCGCGCAAGGTATCGAACAGCGGCAAGCTCACAGGGCCCAGGGCGAGGGACAGCCATACCGCCAACAGGCACAGCAGGCTCAGGCAGATAATCAGTGTACGTGGCTGCACGCGCTGCTTCATTGCGTGAGGCTGACCTTTGCCGCCGGGTAGAAGGCAGCCGCCAGGTCTTGCAGGGCCTGCGGCAAGCGCGGGCCAAGGCCGCCGACCAACAGGGTCGGGTCAAGTTGCACCAGGCGCTGGTCGCGTACCGCTCGGGAGGCGGTCAACGCCGGGTTTTCCTTGAGCAGTGCCTGCAGGGCCTGGTCGCCGACCAACGCGCGATCGGAGAACACCACGACATCGGGGTCCAGGGCCGCCAATGCTTCATTGGAGAAGTTCTTGTATCCCTGATGCTCGGCCAGGTTTCGCCCACCTGCCTGACGCAGCAGCCAGTCACCGGCGGTGCCCTGCCCGGCAATCAGCGGTTTCGCCCCCGCGTGGCCGACCAGCAACAGCACACCCGGCGCGTTGTGGCTGGCCTGTGCCTGCTTGACCTGCATCTGCAACAGCTCAAGCTGCTGATGATAATCAGCGGCGAGTTGCGCGGCCTTCTGCTCGGCGCCGAGCAAAACACCCAGCTGCTTGAGGTTTGCATCCACGGCGGCGAGGTCCGCCTTGCTGGAGAGCAGCTCCACCCGAACGCCGGCTTTGCGGATTTGCGCAAGCACAGGTGGCGGCCCCATCTCTTCTGTGCCGACCAGCACATCCGGGCGCAAGCTGAGGATGCCCTCGGCGGACAACTGGCGCTGGTAACCGATACTTGGCAGGGCCTTGAGCGACTCAGGATGCTGGCTGGTGGTATCCACACCCACCAGGCGCGGCTCGCCGCCCAGGGCGCTGACCCACTCGCTCAATGCGCCGCCAGCACTGACCCAGCGCTGTGGCAAATCGGCGGCCAGCGCCTGGGTGGAAGCGACCAGGGCTGCGCACAAGGCAAACAAGGCAGCGGGACGACGCATCATCGGATTCCTTCTGAAGGCGAGCCACACGCCTTGTGGCGAACGGCGGAACTGCGCACCATAGACAAACGGGCGCAGCGATTGCGCGCAATTTGATAATTATTCGCATTGGCGCGTCAAGCCATCACATGTCTCACGAGTTTTCCTGCACATGCACTTCCTTTGTACTTCCGCAGCGCTGGCCGAGGGCCATAGCCGCGCCTTCAGGGTAGACGGCATCGAACTGTTCGGCGTGCGTCGCCAAGGTCAGGTGCGTCTGTATCGCAACCGCTGCCCGCACCGGGGGATCCCCTTGAACTGGCAGGCGGACGCATTTCTCGATGACAGTGCAAGCCTCATTCACTGCGCCCATCACGGTGCGCTGTTCCTGATCGAAAATGGCGAATGCGTGGCAGGCCCCTGCGAGGGTGACGCGCTGCAGGCCCTGGACTGCCTGGAAGACAGCCAGGGGATCTGGCTCAGGGGTTGACCAACACCGGTAGCGGGCGGTCGATGACGATGTGCCCGGCATCCAGGCGCACGCCATAGGCCAGCACCTCTACCCCATCCGCCACGGCGGCACGCAGCGCCCGGGCATAGGCTGCATCGATCTCGTCGGCCGGACGCACCGCTTCGATGCCCGTCAGGTTCACACAGTACAGCTGCACCGCACGTATACCTTGCCGGGCCAGCGCCGCGAGTTCGCGCAGGTGCTTGGCACCGCGCTGGGTGACGGCATCCGGGAAAGCGGCCACTGCCGTATCCGGGTACCCCAGGGTCACGCTCTTGACCTCGACATAAGCCGGCCCGTGGTCGAACTCCAGGCGAAAGTCCACGCGGCTGCCCTCTTCACCGTAGGCCACCTCACGCTTGAGTGCAGTGAAGCCCGCCAGCTCTTGGATCACGCCCGCGCGAAGCGCTTCCTCGACCAGCGCGTTGGCCCGCCCCGTATTGATGCAAGCCAGCCGCCCCTGAGGCGTCTCGCTGATTTCCCAGGTGCCCGGCAACTTGCGCTTGGGGTCGTTGGAGCGACTGAACCAGACCTGCCCGCCCTCGCGCATGCAATTGAGCATGGAGCCCGTGTTGGGGCAGTGGATGGTCAACTGCTCGCCATTGGCCAGCTGGATGTCCGCCAGGAACCGCTTGTAGCGGCGCAGCAGCCGCCCTTGTTCGAGTGGAGGAAAGAACACCATCAGCCCTGCCAGCTCCGCAAGCCACGGGCGATGCGCTGGACCGCCTCCTCCAGCCGCGGCAGGCTCTGTGTATAGGCAAAGCGCACATGATGGCCTGCCAGGTGGCGGCCGAAGTCCAGGCCCGGCGTGAACGCCAGGTGCTCGGTTTCCAGAAAATGCTGGCAGAAAGCAAAGGCATCGCCGCCAAAGGCACTGATGTCGGCATATAGATAGAACGCGCCCTGCGGCTCCACGGCAATGCCAAAGCCCAGTTCGCGCAGGGCGGGCAACAGGTAGTCGCGACGGCGGGCAAACTCGGCGCGGCGCGCTTCGAAAATTGCCAGGGTTTCAGGCTGGAAACAGGCCAGTGCGGCGTGCTGGGCCATGCTTGGTGCGCTGATGTACAGATTTTGCGCAAGCTTTTCCAGATCGGCCACGGCCTCAGGCGGTGCAACCAGCCAGCCAAGCCGCCACCCGGTCATGCCGAAATACTTGGAAAAACTATTCAGGACGAAAGCCGAATCATCCACTTCCAGGACGCTCGGCGCGTCCATGCCGTATGTCAGCCCGTGGTAGATCTCGTCCACTACCAAGTGGCCATTTCGTTCGCGGGTGGCCTTGGACAAGCTGGCCAGCTCATCACGCTCCAGCACGGTACCGGTGGGGTTGGCTGGCGAGGCGACCAGGGCACCGACAGTGTCCTGGTTCCAGTGCCGGTCCACCAGATCGGCGGTCAGTTGATAGTTCACCTCAGGCCCGACAGGTACCAGTTGCGCCCCACCCTCGACCAGTCGCAGGAAGTGGCGGTTGCAGGGGTAGCCGGGGTCTGCCAACAGCCAGTGCTTGCCGGGGTCGACCAGCAGGCTGCTGGCCAGCAGCAGCGCGCCAGAGCCCCCCGGGGTGATCAGAATGCGTTCGGGGTCTATCGCGACGCCATAACGCTGGTCGTAAAAGCCGGCAATCGCCTCACGCAGGGCCGGCAGGCCACGCGCGGCGGTGTAGCGGGTATGCCCGGCGGCCAGCGCCGCCTGGCCTGCTTCGACGATAGGCGCGGCGGTGGTGAAGTCCGGCTCACCGATTTCCAGGTGGATCACATCATGACCGGCCGCTTGCAGCTCGTTGGCCCGCGCCAGCAACGCCATGACATGGAAGGGTTCAATGGCGCGGCTGCGCGCACTGTAGTGGTGGGCCATTACCTTCTCTCAATTGGGTCTAAACTGGTGATTCTACCTTTGCACAGCACCGAACGTACGCCCCATGGCGCTGTCAACACGTAGGATCGGGCGGGCTAGCGCACCCCCGATCTATCTGGTAAGTTCGGCGGCTCGCAGTCGCAGGGCCGGCGGGTGCCGGAGATGGAGCATCCTGCGCATTGGATCAGATGAGTAAGAGGCGGTCTATTCATGTCCACCGTAGAAAAGCAAAAAACCGGTCAAACCATGTACGGTGTCGCGCCCTATAATGAGACCAAGGGCGAAGAGTACATGGGTGAGCCCATGAAGAAGCACTTCACCACGCTTCTCAACGCCTGGAAAGGCGAGCTCATGCAGAGTGTGGATCGCACCGTAGACCACATGAAAGATGAAGCTGCGAACTTCCCGGACCCGGCCGACCGTGCCAGCCAGGAAGAAGAATTTGCTCTTGAGCTGCGCAACCGTGACCGCGAGCGCAAGCTGATCAAGAAAATCGACAAGACCCTGCAGAAGATCCAGGACGAAGAGTACGGCTGGTGCGAATCGTGCGGCATCGAAATCGGCCTGCGTCGCCTGGAAGCCCGCCCCACCGCGGACCTGTGCTTCGACTGCAAGGAAATCGCCGAGAAAAAGGAAAAGACAGTCGGCAAAGGCTGATCCTTCTCTCCTCCGAACGGGGCGCATCATGCGCCCCGTTTTATTTTCAGAAACACCACTGCCCATGAACGACTCGCGCTACATCGGACGCTTCGCCCCCACCCCCAGCGGTTTTCTGCACTTCGGCTCGCTGGTGGCCGCCCTGGCCTCCTGGCTTGACGCCCGCGCGGTCAATGGCCGTTGGCTGCTACGCGTCGAAGACACCGACCCGCCACGGGAAATGCCCGGCGCCCGTGATGCAATCCTGCAGACCCTGGAGCGCTATGGGCTGGAATGGGATGGCGAGGTGGTCTTCCAGAGCCAGCGCCACGACGCTTACGGCGCGGTGGTAGACCGCCTGTTCAATATGGGCCTGGCCTACGCCTGCACCTGTTCGCGCAAACAGCTCGAAGGCTACAACGGCATCTATCCAGGGTTTTGCCGCAACGCCGGGCACGCGCGCGAAGGCGCCGCCATCCGCCTGCGGGTGCCAGAACTGCTCTACCGCTTTACCGATCGCGTGCAAGGGGAGTTCCAGCAACACCTTGGCCGCGAGGTGGGCGACTTCGTGATTCAGCGCCGCGACGGGTTGTATGCGTACCAGCTGGCAGTCGTACTGGACGACGCCTGGCAAGGTGTTACCGACATCGTGCGCGGGGCCGACCTGCTCGACAACACGCCGCGCCAGCTGTACTTGCAGGAATTGCTGGGCTTTTCCCAACCGCGTTACCTGCACATTCCATTGATCGTGCAACCTGATGGGCACAAGCTGGGCAAGTCATACCGTTCACCGCCGCTTGAGGCTGATCAGGCAACGCCGTTGCTGTTGCGGGCATTGCGCGCATTGGGCCAGGAAGCCGACCCTCAGTTGCTGACGGCATCGCCCGCTGAAGTATTGGCCGTGGCGCGCCAGCGCTGGCAGCCAGAAGCCATTGCACAGCGAACAACGGTGCCCGAGGCTGATTTGAAGTGAAGCATCACCGGCCCTATCGTCGGCAAGCCGGCTTCCACAGTAACAGTGCGCTACCTCGCGGCCAGCTGGCGACAGGGCGAAATCGGGCAACCCACGCCTCAAAAACAAAAGCCCAATAATTTCAAACCCTTGGCGAACACCACCGATTCCCGCTAGCATCGCTCCAACCATTTGCGCCAATAATAAGTCCAAGCCCGCAGCGCCCAACCATCGAGGCCAGCATGTACATCTATCGTTTGGTCCTGCTTCTGGTCGTGGGGATCTACCTGTTCTCCCCGGCCATCATGGACTGGTGGATCGAACCGACCGGCGCCTGGTATCGCCCTTACCTGCTCTGGCTGATCCTGATCGTCGTCACTTTCATCCTGCAGAGCCAACGAGATGCCGATGAGCTTTAGCCTGACCCAGATGATCCTGATCAGCGCCGGGTACCTGATGGTGCTGTTCGGTGTGGCCTGGATCAGCGAGCGTGGGTTGATACCCCGTTCGATCATTCGCCACCCGCTGACCTACACCCTGTCGCTGGGCGTCTACGCCAGTGCCTGGGCTTTCTACGGCTCGGTGGGCCTGGCCTATCAGTATGGCTACGGCTTCCTCGCCTGTTACCTGGGCGTCTCCGGCGCCTTCCTGCTGGCGCCTGTGCTGCTTTATCCGATCCTCAAGATCACCCGCACCTACCAATTGTCGTCATTGGCCGACTTGCTGGCCTTTCGCTTTCGCAGCACCTGGGCCGGTGCGCTGACGACCATTTTCATGCTGATCGGTGTGCTTCCCTTGCTGGCCCTGCAAATTCAGGCAGTGGCCGACTCGATCAGCATTCTCACCGGCGAACCGGTCAAGGCACGCGTGGCCTTTGCCTTCTGCGCACTGATCATCCTGTTCACCATCTTCTTCGGCTCGCGCCACATCGCCACGCGCGAAAAGCATGAAGGGCTGGTGTTCGCCATCGCCTTCGAGTCGGTGATCAAGCTGCTGGCGCTGGGCGGCATTGGCCTGTACGCCCTGTACGGCGTGTTCGGTGGCCCGCACGGGCTGGAAGTGTGGCTGCTGCAGAACCAGACCGCCCTGGCCGCGCTGCACACCCCGCTGCAGGAGGGCCCATGGCGCACCCTGCTGCTGGTGTTCTTCGCCTCGGCCATCGTCATGCCGCACATGTACCACATGGCCTTCACCGAAAACCTCAACCCGCGCTCACTGGTCAGCGCCAGCTGGGGCCTGCCGCTGTTCCTGCTGCTGATGAGCCTGGCCGTGCCGCTGGTGCTGTGGGCGGGCCTGCGCCTGGGCGCCAGCACCAACCCCGAGTACTTCACCCTGGGCCTTGGGATCGCCGCCAACAACAAGGCGCTGGCACTGCTGGCCTATGTCGGCGGGCTGTCCGCCGCCAGCGGCCTGATCATCGTCACCACCCTGGCCCTGTCGGGCATGGCGCTCAACCACCTGGTGCTGCCGCTGTACCAGCCGCCGGCTGAAGGCAACATCTACCGCTGGCTGAAATGGACCCGCCGCGCACTGATCGTCGCCATCATCACCGCCGGCTTCATGTTCTACCTGAACCAGAACACCCACCAGAGCCTGGCCAACCTGGGCATCGTCGCCTTCGTCGCCACGTTGCAGTTCCTGCCGGGGGTGCTGTCGGTGCTGTACTGGCCAACCGCGAACCGCCGCGGCTTCATCGCCGGCCTGCTGGCCGGCACCCTGGTCTGGATGGTGACCATGCTGCTGCCCCTGCTGGGCAACCTGCAGGGCTTCTACATCCCACTGCTGGACATGATCTATGTGCTCGACGACACCAGCTGGCACATGGCAGCGATCGCCTCCCTGGCAGCCAACGTACTGTTGTTCACGCTGATTTCACTGTTCACCAACGCCAGCAGCGAGGAGGTCAGTGCCGCCGAAGCATGTGCAGTGGACAACGTGCGCCGGCCCCAGCGCCGCGAGCTGCATGCAGCTTCACCGCAGGAGTTCGCCACCCAACTGGCCAAGCCACTGGGTGCAAAGGCTGCACAGAAGGAAGTCGAACAAGCCCTGCGTGACCTCTACCTGCCGTTCGACGAGCGCCGCCCCTATGCCCTGCGCCGCCTGCGTGACCGCATCGAGGCCAACCTCTCGGGCCTGATGGGGCCGAGCGTGGCCCAGGACATGGTCGAAACCTTCCTGCCCTACAAGTCTGGCAACGAGAACTACGTCACCGAAGACATCCACTTCATCGAAAGCCGCCTGGAAGATTACCACTCGCGCCTGACGGGCCTGGCTGCCGAACTCGATGCCTTGCGCCGCTACCACCGTCAGACCCTGCAGGAGCTGCCCATGGGCGTCTGCTCGCTGGCCAAGGACAAAGAAATCCTGATGTGGAACAAGGCCATGGAGGAGCTGACCGGCATCGCCGCCAAGCACGTGGTCGGGTCGCGCCTGGTAACCATCGATGAACCGTGGCGCGGCCTGCTGCTGGGTTTCATCAACGTACCCGATGAGCACTTGCACAAACAGCGCCTGGCACTGGACGGCCAGCCGCGCTGGCTCAACCTGCACAAAGCGGCCATCGATGAGCCCCTGGCACCTGGCAACAGCGGGCTGGTGTTGCTGGTCGAAGACCTCACCGAGACACAGGCCCTGGAAGACAAGCTGGTGCACTCCGAACGCTTGGCCAGCATCGGCCGCCTCGCTGCGGGCGTGGCCCACGAGATCGGCAACCCGATCACCGGCATCGCCTGCCTGGCGCAAAACCTGCGCGAGGAGCGCGAAGGCGACGGCGAGATCATCGAATTGTCGAGCCAGATCCTCGAACAGACCAAACGGGTGTCGCGCATCGTGCAGTCGCTGATGAGCTTTGCCCATGCCGGCGGTAGCCACCAGAACAGCGAAGAGCCAGTGTGCCTGGCCGAAGTGGCCCAGGATGCCATCGGTCTGCTGGCGTTGAACCGGCGCAATTTCGAAGTACAGTTCTTCAACCTCTGCGACCCCGACCACTGGGCAGAGGGGGATCCTCAGCGCCTGGCCCAGGTGCTGATCAACCTGCTCTCCAACGCGCGTGACGCGTCGCCGCCTGGCAGCGCCGTGCGGGTACGCACCGAGGTCAGCGAGCACACCGTCGACCTGATCGTCGAGGACGAAGGCAGTGGGATTCCGAAGAACATCATGGACCGCCTGTTCGAACCTTTCTTCACCACCAAGGACCCTGGCGAGGGAACCGGACTAGGGCTCGCTCTGGTCTATTCCATCGTGGAAGAGCATTATGGGCAAATCACCATCGACAGCCCGGCCGACATCGAACGGCAACGTGGCACCCGGATCCGCGTGACCCTGCCCCGGCATGTCGTAGCGACGTCCCCTGAAATTCGAGACCGTCGAGAGAATTGAATCAATGCCGCATATTCTGATCGTCGAAGACGAAACCATCATCCGCTCGGCCTTGCGTCGCCTGCTCGAGCGGAACCAGTACCAGGTCAGCGAAGCCGGCTCGGTGCAGGAAGCACAGGAACGCTTCAGCATTGCCACCTTCGACCTGATCGTCAGCGACCTGCGCCTGCCCGGCGCGCCGGGTACCGAGTTGATCAAGCTTGGCCAAGGCACCCCAGTGCTGATCATGACCAGTTACGCCAGCCTGCGCTCGGCGGTGGACTCGATGAAGATGGGCGCGGTGGACTACATCGCCAAGCCTTTCGACCACGACGAAATGCTCCAGGCGGTGGCGCGTATTCTGCGCGACCGGCAGAGTGCACCGGCACCCGCCCCAGTGGCCGAGCCACGCAGCAACGGCAAGGCATCCCCTGCCGACAAAGGCGCTCCGGCATCGGCCAACGGCGAGATCGGCATCATTGGCTCGTGCCCTCCCATGCAGGACATGTACAGCAAGATCCGCAAGGTGGCGCCGACCGATTCCAATGTGCTTATCCAGGGCGAGTCCGGTACCGGTAAGGAACTGGTAGCCCGTGCCCTGCACAACCTGTCACGGCGCGCCAAAGCGCCGATGATCTCGGTGAACTGCGCGGCCATCCCCGAAACCTTGATCGAGTCGGAACTGTTCGGCCACGAAAAAGGGGCATTCACCGGTGCCAGCGCAGGGCGTGCCGGCCTGGTGGAAGCGGCAGACGGCGGCACCCTGTTCCTCGATGAGATCGGTGAACTGCCGCTGGAAGCCCAAGCCCGTCTGCTGCGGGTGTTGCAGGAGGGCGAAATCCGCCGGGTGGGTTCGGTACAGTCGCAAAAAGTCGACGTGCGCCTGATTGCCGCGACCCACCGCGACCTGAAAAACCTGGCCAAGGCTGGGCAATTCCGTGAAGACCTTTATTACCGCCTGCACGTGATCGCCCTCAAGTTGCCAGCCCTGCGTGAGCGCGGCAGTGACGTCAACGAGATCGCCAGCGCCTTCCTCGCCAGGCAGAGCGCGCGCATCGGTCGTGACGATTTGCACTTCTCGTCTGAAGCCGAGCAAGCCATTCGTCATTACAGCTGGCCGGGCAACGTGCGCGAACTGGAGAACGCCGTAGAGCGTGCGGTGATTCTAAGCGAGAGCGCGGAGATATCGGCCGAACTGCTGGGTATCGACATCGAGCTGAGCGACATGGACGATGACGACGCGCTCGACAACGCGATGGCCGCGGGCGCTGCCAACAACGCCAGCCATGAGCCGACCGAGGACCTGTCGCTGGAAGACTACTTCCAGCATTTCGTGCTCGAGCACCAGGACCATATGACCGAAACCGAACTGGCCCGCAAGCTCGGCGTCAGCCGCAAGTGCCTGTGGGAACGCCGCCAACGCCTGGGCATACCGCGCCGCAAGAGCAACGCTACCAGCGAATGAGCGGCTCCTATGGAGCGCCGCCCGCGCGGCGCTCCATTGCATGGACGCGCAACAGCCTCTGTGCCCCTGGTAACAATCGGCCCCCGCAAAAATCTGTTACCTAACCTTTTCGCCGTAACAGTTCCCGAGGCGTACGGTAACGAAATCTCGTCATTCCCCACCGGCCAGCCTCTCGTCAAACCCGTCAAACCATTGATTTCATTGGGTTTCTCAAAGTTGGCACGCCACCTGCTATATGTTCAGTACAAGAACAATAACAAGCACTGCAACTCAGAATAAGAACAAGACGAAACGGCTCACGCACAATAAAAACAAGACGGCGGAGGCGCAGCTAACTGATTCTTTTGGAGAGGATGCGTGTTTGGGGCTTGCCCCACGACCAGGCAGAGAACAACAAAAACTGCACTAAAAAGCAGCGCCTGAACTGGTTGGATCGATTGATCAGCATGACATCAGCGGCCAAAGCAATCCGTTTGCTCTTAACCCCTGGATTGGGGGTCGTCCACAAGCTTTGAGATTTGTGGGCAGGGCACTCAACAAAAACAAGAAGCCCGGCATAAAAACAATAAGAGCACGCAACGACTTCTTGGGGAGCTTAGGCTCCCCTTGTCGTTTCTCCCCTTCTGGCAGTCCATCCTGCTACCGCCTACACCATTCCCCGAGTAAATGCTAGAATCCCCGCCCATCATGCGGCCATTCTCCTATTCTTGGCCGAACATTCCTTCACACAGTGCATCCCATGCTGAAGAAGCTGTTCCAGTCTTTCCGCCCTCCCGTACCGGGCCAGCACCACAAGCGCACCACGCCTGAGGTGATCAACAAGAGCCAACACTCGCTGCAGCGCCACCAGTTCAGCCGCCATGCGGTGAATATCGTCGAGCGCCTGCAAGGCGCGGGCTACCAGGCCTACCTGGTCGGTGGTTGCGTACGCGACCTGATGCTGGGCATCACGCCCAAGGACTTCGACGTCGCCACCAGCGCAACACCTGAGCAGGTACGTGCCGAGTTCCGCAATGCGCGCATCATCGGCCGTCGCTTCAAGCTGGTTCACGTGCATTTCGGCCGTGAAATCATCGAAGTCGCGACCTTCCGTGCCCCTCACTCCGAAGACGACCAGGGTGACAGCCACCGCTCGTCGCACAATGCCAGTGGCCGCATTCTGCGCGACAACGTATACGGCAGCCTGGAAGAGGACGCGCAACGCCGCGACTTCACCATCAACGCCCTGTACTACGACCCGGTCAGCGAACGCATCCTCGATTACGCCAACGGCGTGCATGACGTACGCAACCGCCTGCTGCGCCTGATCGGTGACCCGACTCATCGCTACCAGGAAGACCCGGTACGCATGCTGCGCGCGGTGCGTTTCGCCGCCAAGCTCGACTTCGGCATCGAAAAGCACACTTACCAGCCGATCCGCGGCCTGGCGCCGCTGCTGCGCGAAATCCCGCCAGCGCGGCTGTTCGAGGAGTGCCTCAAGCTGTTCCTGTCCGGGCAAGGCGCGATCGTCTTCGAGATGCTGGTAGACCTGGCGTTGTTCGAGCCGCTGTTCCCGGCCAGTGCGCATGCACTGGAAGAGCGCCCGACCTACACCCATACCCTGATCAGCCAGGCCCTGAGCAACACTGACCTGCGTATCAAGCAAGGCAAACCGGTGACCCCGGCCTTCCTGTTCGCCGCCCTGCTCTGGCCAGCACTGCCAAGCCGCGTGCTGCACCTGCAAAACCAGGGCGTACCGCCGATCCCGGCGATGAATGGCGCAGCCCACGACCTGATTGCCGAACAGTGTGCACGCATTGCCATTCCAAAGCGTTTCACCCTGCCTATCCGCGAGATCTGGGACATGCAGGAGCGCCTGCCGCGCCGCAGCGGCAAACGTGCCGACGTGCTGCTCGACAACCCACGCTTCCGCGCCGGCTACGATTTCCTCCTACTGCGTGAGAGCGCAGGCGAAGAAACCGATGACCTCGGCCAGTGGTGGACCGATTACCAGGACGCCAACGACGCCGAGCGCCGCGAGATGATCCGCGAGCTGGGCAGCCGCGATGAAGGCACCGGCGCCGGCCCACGCAAGCGCAAGCGCAGCTCCAGCAAGCGTAAACGTGGTGGCGATGAGGCGTTCGAGTGACCACTCGCGCCTACATCGGCCTTGGCAGCAACCTGGATGCGCCTGCCGAGCAACTGGGCAACGCCCTGCAGGCGCTGGACCGGGTGGCGAACACCCGCCTGGTGGCAGCGTCTGCCCTGTACACCAGCGACTCCCTGCTGCCTGGCCAGCCGCGTTACACCAACGCCGTCGCTGCCCTGGACACCTCACTCGCCCCCCTGGACCTGCTGGACGCCCTGCAAGCCATCGAAAACGAACAGGGCCGTGTGCGCAAGGAACGCTGGGGCCCACGCACGCTCGACCTGGACATCTTGCTGTTCGGCGACCATGTCATCGATGTGCCACGCCTGCAGGTGCCGCACTACCACATGCATGCCCGCCCCTTCGTGCTATACCCACTGGCCGAGCTGGTGGCAGACGATTTTCACCTGGCCGACGGGCGCCCGCTTGCCCAGTTGCTCCAAGCCTGCCCGTTCGTTGGCCTGGAACGCCTGTAGCCCAGGCGCTGCGGCCCTTCTCCAAGGGCGGTAACGCCAGTAACACCCTGTTAGTAACAATGCGGTAACAGGGTGATTGACTTCCCCCACCTCGCTCACGACTATAGGCGTCCCGTGTGGCACCAAAGTGCCGCATACCCGTATTTAGGCCCGGACGGACCTGTGCCCCGAACATCACGCGCGATGATGTGCCGCTCCGGAAGATGGCTACACGCGTTGTTGGCGGTCGTTTTTCACAGCGCCTGAACGAGGATTTTCCTACATGCCTGACGTAACCCTGACCACCCTGCACGGCCTCAAGGCCAAGGGTGAAAAGATCACCATGCTGACCTGCTACGACGCCACCTTTGCCAAGGCTGCCAGCCAGGCCGGGGTCGAAGTGTTGCTGGTGGGCGACTCCCTGGGGATGGTCCTGCAGGGCCATGACAGCACGCTGCCCGTCACCACGGCGGAAATGGCCTACCACACCGCCTGCGTCAAACGCGGCAACGAGGGTGCGCTGATTCTTGCCGACCTGCCGTTCATGGCCCACGCCACCCCCGAGCAGGCCTTCGCCAACTGCGCCATGCTGATGCAGGCTGGCGCCCACATGATCAAGCTTGAAGGCGCTGCATGGCTGGCCGAGACCATTCGCCTGCTGGCCGAGCGCGGCGTGCCGGTGTGCGCCCACATGGGCCTGACCCCGCAAACCGTCAACGTTCTGGGCGGTTATAAAGTGCAGGGGCGCCAGGAAGCCCAGGCCCGGCAGATGCGCGCTGATGCCATCGCGCTGGAACAGGCCGGCGCCGCCATGCTGCTGCTCGAATGCGTACCAGCCGAACTGGCCGCCGAGATTACCCAGGCCGTGAGTATCCCGGTGATCGGCATCGGTGCCGGCAGCGCTACCGACGGCCAGGTGCTGGTCCTGCACGACATGCTGGGCTTGTCCCTGAGCGGCCGGGTGCCGAAGTTCGTGAAAAACTTCATGGTCGGCCAGCCAGACATCGCGAGCGCACTTGCCGCCTACGTCAAGGCGGTCAAAGACGTGAGCTTCCCAGCGAGTGAGCACGGATTCAGCGCATGAATACAGTCAATACCGTCGGTGAACTGCGCGCGGCCATCGCTCGCGCCCGTGGCGAGGGCAAGCGTATCGGCTTCGTGCCAACCATGGGCAACCTGCACAGCGGCCATGCTGCGCTGGTGACCAAAGCGGCCCAACGTGCCGACTTCGTCGTTGCCAGCATCTTCGTCAACCCGCTTCAGTTCGGCGCCAACGAAGACCTCGACAAGTACCCTCGCACCCTCGCCGCCGACCAAGAGCGCCTGCTCCAGGCGGGTTGCGATCTGCTGTTCGCGCCTACTGTGCAAGAGATGTACCCAGACGGCATGGCCGTGCAGACCCGCGTCAGCGTGCCGAACCTTTCCGAAGGCCTGTGTGGCGCAAGCCGTCCGGGGCATTTCGAGGGCGTAGCAACCGTGGTCAGCAAGCTGTTCAACATGGTGCAGCCTGATCTCGCGGTATTCGGCGAAAAGGACTACCAGCAACTGGCGGTGATTCGCGCCATGGTGCGCGACCTGAACATGCCGATCCAGATCATCGGCGAGCCGACCGTGCGCGCCGAAGATGGCCTGGCGCTGTCGTCACGCAATGGTTACCTGACGGCCGAGCAGCGGGCTACCGCGCCGGTGGTCTACCGCACGCTCAAGCACATCGGGGACGCCATCAGCCGTGGCCAACGCGACTTTGCCGCGCTGGTTGCCGAGGGCCAGGATCAGCTGGCAGCAGCCGGCCTGCGCCCGGACTACCTGCAGGTACGCCATGCGCTGACCCTTCGCCCAGCGATGATCGATGACCGTGACCTGGTGATTCTGGTTGCCGCCTACCTGGGGAACACGCGGCTTATCGACAACCTTTATGTGCACCTTGACGAACCGACCGCGTGACGCCGAGGGGCTGCACTGCAGCCCCAAATTCCCCTCCCCGCCCCATTCCCTGCGCGCAACCAATGCCTATAATGATGGCCTGCCTGAACCTGGCCATGACGCCCCTGTCCAAGGCCACACCTACGCAACAAGGAATTCTGCGCAATGGCGTATTACCGGACACCCCATGATGTTACGGCCCTGCCAGCCTGGCAGGCCCTTCAGCAGCACCGCGACGCCATGCAGGATTTCAGCATGCGCGAAGCCTTCGCCGCCGACCCCAAGCGCTTCGATGAATTCTCCCTGAGCTGCTGCGGCCTGTTCCTCGACTACTCGAAAAACCTGATCAACGAACAAAGCCGCGACCTGCTGGTGCAGTTGGCCGAACAAGTCGGCCTGCAGGATGCGATCAAGTCGATGTTCAGCGGCGAAATCATCAACGCCTCTGAAGGCCGCCCGGTGCTGCACACCGCCCTGCGCCGCCCGGTGGGTGACAAGCTCAGCGTCAACGGCGTCAACGTGATGCCCGAGGTGCACAAGGTACTCAACCAGATCACCGAGCTGGTGGGGCGTATCCATGACGGGCTATGGCGTGGCTACAGTGAGAAGCCGATCACCGACGTGGTCAACATTGGCATCGGCGGCTCTTTCCTGGGCCCAGAGCTGGTTTCCGAGGCGCTGCTGCCCTACGCCCAGCGAGGCGTGCGCTGCCACTACCTGGCCAATATCGACGGCAGTGAATTCCATGAGCTGTCGGCCAACCTGCGCGCCGAAACCACCTTGTTCATCGTCTCGTCCAAGTCGTTCAACACCCTCGAGACCCTGAAGAACGCCATGGCCGCACGTACCTGGTACCTGGCCCAGGGCGGTTCCGAAGCAGAGCTGTATCGCCACTTCATCGCCGTTTCCAGCAACAAGGCTGCCGCCGTGGCCTTCGGTATCCGCGAAGAAAACATCTTCCCCATGTGGGACTGGGTCGGCGGGCGCTATTCGCTGTGGTCGGCCATCGGCCTGCCGATTGCCCTGGCCATCGGGACCGCCAACTTCAAGGAACTGCTGTCGGGTGCCTACACCATGGACCAGCACTTCCAGACCGCGCCGTTCGAGAAGAACATGCCGGTGCTGCTGGCCCTGCTGGGCGTCTGGTACGGTAATTTCTGGGGTGCCCGCAGCCACGCGATCCTCCCCTACGATCACTACCTGCGCAACATCACCAAACACCTGCAGCAGTTGGACATGGAATCCAACGGCAAGAGCGTGCTGACCGACGGTACGCCAGTGAAGACCGATACCGGCCCGGTCATCTGGGGTGGCGTCGGCTGTAATGGCCAGCACGCCTACCACCAGTTGCTGCACCAGGGCACCCAGCTGATCCCGGCCGACTTCATCGTCCCGGTGGTGAGCTTCAACCCGGTCGCCGACCACCATCAGTGGCTGTACGCCAACTGCCTGTCGCAAAGCCAGGCGCTGATGCTGGGCAAGACACGTGAAGAGGCAGAGGCCGAATTACGTCAAAAAGGCCTGAATGAAGCCGACATCGAAAAACTCGCGCCGCACAAGGTGATCCCGGGCAACCGCCCGAGCAACACCCTTGTGGTCGAACGCATCAGCCCGCGTCGCCTTGGCGCGCTGGTGGCGATGTATGAGCACAAGGTGTTCGTGCAGAGCGTGATCTGGGGCATCAACGCCTTCGACCAGTGGGGTGTGGAACTGGGCAAGGAGCTGGGCAAGGGTGTCTACCAGCGTATCGTCGGCAGCCTGGAAGACAGCGCCGAAGATGGTTCCACCCAGGGCCTGATCAACTACTTCCGCGGCCGTCACCGCGGCTGACCGATGCCGGCGTCTTCGTGGCCCGCCCGCGAAGACGCCGGCACAGGTTGAACACCTGTTCCAGCTACACTGTCCAATCGAATAGCCGTTGCAGTCCACCGCCCCGACAAGAGCAAAGGACCACCTGCCATGTTCGATATCCGCGACTATCCCCAGGCCCTGGCCGTCAGCCAGTCCGCCAGCCTTTCTTCCGACGACTACAGCCGCCTCTACCGCCAGTCGGTCGAAGACCCCGACACCTTCTGGGCAGAACAGGCCAAGCGCCTGGACTGGATCAGACCGTGGTCCAGCGTACAGCACTGCGACCTCAAGACCGGCGAAGCCCGTTGGTTCGAAGGTGGTCAACTGAACGTCAGCTACAACTGCATCGATCGCCACCTGGCCCAGCGCGGCGCGCAGACCGCCCTGTTGTGGGAAGGCGACGACCCAGCGGACTCCAAGGCCATCACCTACCAAGAGCTGCACCGCCAGGTCTGCCGCTTGGCCAATGCGCTCAAGGCACGTGGCGTGCAAAAAGGCGACCGGGTATGCATCTATATGCCGATGATCCCCGAAGCCGCCTACGCCATGCTTGCCTGCACGCGCATCGGCGCGATTCACTCGGTGGTGTTCGGCGGTTTCTCGCCGGATGCGTTGCGCGACCGCATTCTCGATGCTGACTGCCGCACCGTGATCACCGCCGACGAGGGCGTGCGCGGCGGCAAACGCATCCCGCTCAAGCAGAATGTCGACAAGGCATTGGCCAGTTGCCCGGACGTCAGCAGCGTAGTGGTAGTACGCCGTACGGGCACCGACGTCGCCTGGAGCGAAGGCCGCGACCTCTGGTACGACCAGGCGACGGAAAACGCGGGTGACGACTGCCCACCTGAACCCATGGAGGCCGAAGATCCGCTGTTCATCCTCTACACCTCCGGCAGCACCGGTAAACCCAAGGGCGTGCTGCACACCACTGCCGGTTACCTGCTGCAGGCCGCCATGACCTTCAAGGTGGTGTTCGACTACCGTGACGGCGAGGTGTTCTGGTGCACCGCCGATGTGGGCTGGGTCACCGGCCACAGTTACATCGTCTATGGCCCGCTGGCCAACGGCGCGGTTTCACTGATGTTCGAGGGCGTTCCCAACTACCCTGACAGCTCCCGGTTCTGGCAGGTGGTGGACAAGCACAAGGTCAATATCTTCTATACCGCGCCCACCGCGCTGCGGGCACTGATGCGTGAAGGCTCTGGCCCGTTGCAGGGTACGTCGCGCAAGAGCCTGCGCCTGCTCGGTAGCGTCGGCGAGCCGATCAACCCAGAGGCGTGGGAATGGTACTTCGAGCAAGTCGGCCAAAAACGCTGCCCTATCGTCGACACCTGGTGGCAGACCGAAACCGGCGGCATCATGCTCACCCCGCTGCCCGGCACGCAGAAGCTCAAGCCCGGTTGTGCGACCCAACCCATGTTCGGTGTGCAGCCGGTGCTGCTGGATGACAAAGGCAAGCTGATCGAAGGCCCCGGCGCCGGCCTGCTGGCGATAAAGGCCAGTTGGCCGGGGCAGATCCGCAGCGTCTACGGCGACCACCAACGCATGGTAGACACCTACTTCAAACCCATGCCCGGCTATTACTTCACCGGCGACGGCGCCCGCCGCGATGCCGATGGCGACTACTGGATCACTGGCCGCATCGATGATGTGATCAACGTTTCCGGTCACCGCATCGGCACCGCCGAAGTGGAAAGCGCCTTGGTGTTGCACGAAAGCGTCGCCGAGGCCGCAGTGGTCGGTTACCCCCATGACCTCAAGGGTCAGGGGGTGTATGCCTTCGTGACGACCATGAATGGCGTGACGCCGGACGATGCCCTGCAGGCCGAACTGCTGGCACTGGTCAGCAAAGAGATCGGCAGTTTCGCCAAACCCGAGCTGATCCAGTGGGCGCCGGCCTTGCCCAAGACCCGCTCGGGCAAGATCATGCGGCGTATACTGCGCAAGATTGCCTGCAACGAGCTGAACACCCTGGGCGATACCTCGACCCTGGCTGACCCGAGCGTGGTGCAGGGGTTGATCGACAAACGCCTCAACCAATAGCCGGCGGCAGCTGTTCATGGCCGCCCTGAACGACAGGTCACCATGGAAGCCCTACGCCGCCGCATCGAAACCCAGGTCATGAGCCTCACCGGGCTGGCCCTCGGCCAGCTCGACCTGGAATCCCCCAAAGGTGACCCTGGCCTGTTCGGCCCGCACAGCATGAGCTGGCGGGTGCACGGCGACTTCCCCAGCATGCTGGTTGGCGGTATCAGCGCCCTCATGCTGCAACTGCTGCACCCGCTGGCACTGGCGGGGGTGTGGGATCACTCCAACTTTCGCCAAGACCTGCTCGGCCGTCTGCGCCGCACCAGCCAGTTCATTTCGGGCACGACATTCGGCTCGACCCGTGATGCCGAATGGCTGATCGACAAGGTCCGCACCATTCACCTGCAGGTCACCGGGACATCGCCCGATGGCCGTCCATACGCTGCCAGCGACCCCGACCTGCTGACCTGGGTTCACGTGGCCGAAGTCAGCAGCTTCCTCGCCGCCCATCTGCGCTATCGCGACCCGCAGCTGTCGCGCGCCGAGCAGGATGGCTATTACGATGAGATCGCCCTGATCGCCGAACGCCTCGGCGCCCGCAATGTACCCCGCTCATGCCAGCAGGTTGACGAGTACCTGCAGCGTATGCGGCCTCAATTGCACTGCGACGCGCGCAGCCTGGAAGTGGTCGAGATCCTGCTTCAGGCCCCAGCCCCGAGCCGACTTGCCGAGCCGGTTGGCAGGTTGATGCTGCAAGCGGGTATCGACCTGTTGCCGGACTGGGCCCAGGCCATGCTCGGCCTGCATCAGAGCCCGTTGCAGCGGCGCATGATCCGTATGGGACTCAACCGCACCGCCCCCGTGCTGCGTTGGGCCATGCGTGACGGTTCGGCGCATCGCGCCAGAAGGCGTATGGGGATCGAGTGAGCGCAAATGCCCTCGCCCCGGCGGAACCGATTTAACCTGCCATACTCCAAGCTCTCCTGCCTGGACAGACGAAGCGACACATGTACAAAGGATTGACTCGCGCCCTCGGCGCCCTGTTGGCTCTGGTGGCCCTCTACAGCCTGCTTGGCTTTCTAATCGCGCCTGGCGTTGCCCTGCGCATCGCCAACCAGCAGCTGGCGCAATACGCCACGCTGCCGGCGCACATTGAGCGCATAGAACTCAACCCGTTCAGCCTCGAACTGACGCTGTGGGGCCTGCAGATCGGCGAACCGGGCAAGGAACAGGTAGGCTTCGAGCGGCTGTATGCCAACCTGGCGCTCGACAGCCTGTGGAGCGGCGCCCTGCACCTGCAGGCGGTCGAACTCGACAAGCCCCGCAACGAAGTGCTCTTCGCCAAGGACGGTACGCTCAACCTCACCGAGCTTTTCAAGCTGCCGGCCAGCGAACCCAAAGCTGACGAGCCTGCATCGGATCCGTTCCCCTTGCGCATCGGCAGCATCAAGCTCAACGCTGGCTACCTGCATTTTGCCGACCAACGCCCAAGCGAGCCGATCGAATTCGTCTACGACGACATGAACCTGGAGCTGAAAAACCTCAGCACGCTGCCGAACGACAACGCCGACATGACGTTGGTGGCACTGGGCCCTAACGGCGGGCGCATCGACTGGAACGGCACCTTGAGCCTGGCGCCTATAGCGTCCGAAGGCACACTGAAAATCACCGACGGCAAAATGAAGCTGTTCTGGCCCTACGTTCGCGACGCCGTGCCGCTGGTGCTGGAGGACGGCGTGGTCAACTTCGACACGCACTACAGGCTCAACCTGTCCAAGCAAACCGAGCTGTTGCTGGACAACACCTCGGTACGTGTCGCGCCATTCGCCATAAAGGCGCCGGATGGCCGCCCACTGGTCCGCCTGGCGAGCCTCGATGTCAGCGAAACCCGCATCGACCTGGCCAAGCAGCTGGTGACCGTGGGCAAGATCCGCAGTGAAAAACTGGAAACCTGGGCCGCCCTGGAGCCGGACGGCCAACTCGACTGGCAAAAACTCTTCGCCAGCCAGCCGGCCAAGCCCACGCCCAAGGAAAAGGCAGAGCCGGCCGCCGCAGCACCGGCCCCCAACGACGAGGCAGCAAAGCAGCCGAGCAAGCCATGGCAAGTGCTACTCAAGGACGTTCAGCTGCGCAATTATCAGGTGCACCTGGCCGACCGCAGCCAGAAAGAGCCGGTTGCGCTGGACGTTGGGCCGCTGAACGTCGACATGCAGGGCTTCGACAGCCTCAACCAGTCGCCCTTCACCCTCAAGCTCGACACCGGCATTGGCAAGCAGGGCAAGCTGCAGGCCAGTGGCGAGGTCAACCTGGCGCCGGTCAGCGCCAGGCTCGACGTCAGCACACGCGACATCGATCTGCGTATTGCGCAGGCCTACATCAACCCGTTCATCCGCCTGGAGCTGCGTAGCGGCATGCTCGCCAGCGACCTCAAGGTCGACCTCAAAGGCACCGAGCCAATGGCCTTCACCGTGGCCGGCAAGGCGCAGGTCAACCAGTTGCACACCCTGGACACCATCAAGAACCGCGACTTCGTCAAATGGCAGCAGGTGAATGTCGACGGCCTGGCCTATGTGCACGGCGATACCCTGTCGATCGATAAGGTAACCCTCCTGCAGCCCTATGCCCGCTTCATCATCAACGAAGACCGCAGCACCAACGTGGATGACCTGCTCATCCCGCAGCCTGCCGATGCCCCCGCGCCAAGCGAAGCCAAGCCGGCCAGCCCCGCAGGCAGCAAGCCGCTGGGCATCCGCATCGGGCAGATCAGCATCAACGATGGCTCAGCCAACTTCGCCGACCTCACCCTCACACCTAACTTCGCCACGGCCGTCCAGCAAATGAACGGCCAGATCGGCACCATCGACAACCGTAAGCCGGCGCCAGCCAAGGTGGACATCAAGGGTAAAGTCGACCGTTACGCACCCGTTACCATCAAAGGCGCGCTCAACCCGTTCAACCCGCTGGCCAGCCTTGATATCGCCACCAGCTTCAAGCGCGTCGAGTTGACCACGCTGACGCCCTACTCCGGCAAGTTTGCAGGCTTTCGCATTCGCAAGGGCCGCCTCAACCTCGACCTGCACTACCTGATCACCAACGGCCAGCTCAAAGCCGAGAACAAAGTGGTGGTCGAACAGCTGCAACTGGGGGAAAAAGTCGATAGCCCGGATGCGGTCGACCTGCCCATCCGCTTGGCGGTTGCGCTGCTCAAGGACACCGAAGGTAAGATCTCGATCGAACTGCCAGTGACCGGCGACCTCAACAACCCGCAGTTCAGCGTCATGCCAATCGTCTGGCAGACCTTGCGTAACCTAGTGCTGCGGGCGGCCCAGGCACCGTTCAAATTCATCGGCGGGCTGATCGCTGGCGGCGGCTCACAAGACCTCGGCAATGTATCGTTCGCCCCCGGTTCCAGCGAGCTCAATGGCGATGCGCAATCGGCCCTGAACAAACTCGCCTCGGCGCTCAAGGAGCGCCCTGAACTGCGCCTGGAAATCGAAGGCACCAGTGCCCAGAGCAGCGATGGCCCACTGCTCGCTCAGCAGCGCCTGGAGCGGGAGTATCAGGCCATCTGGTACAAGATTCTGCAACGCCGTGGCGACAAGGTCCCGGCCAACGCGTCCATGCTGGTGGTCGACGACAGCGACAAACCGGCCATGCTCGAAGGCATCTACCGTAGCCGCCTGAAACAGCAACCGCCGGCCGACTGGGAACAGCTCAGCCGCGAGGAACGCACCGCCAAGCTGCGCGAGGCGGTACTCAAGTCATGGGCCGAAAGTGCCGCATTGCTGCGGACCCTGGGCCAGGAGCGGGCCAGCAGTATCAAGGACTACCTGGTCGACAAGGGCAAGCTTGAGGATGACCGGGTCTACTTCATCGATACCACGCTGGGGCAGGCTGAATCAGATGGTCGGGTGATTACGCCGCTGCACCTTGATGCTGAGTAATCCCTGCCAGCTGCACCGGCCCCCACCGGTGCTGCACTGCCCCGAGAAGCTGGCGCGATCCCTGTGGCAGCCGGCTTGCCGGCGATGGGGCCATCACATCCACAACCTGAATTCAGACCAACCGCTGCCCCGACACCGCCGGGTGGTACAGCGGCTGCACCTTGTTGCCTGCCGGGTCCAGCAAGTGGAAGCTGCGCGCGCCATCCCCATGATTGAAGGGCCGGTCCAGCAGCGTCACCCCGCAGGCCTTGAAGTACTGATACCAGGCCTCCAATTCCTCTACGCTGTCGACGATGAACCCATAGTGATCCAGCGTCTGTAGGCCATTGGCAGCGCCTGCCCCCCGCCCCAGCGACAGGTTGTCGTTACCGCAGGTCAAGTAGACCAGATCCTCGTTGGCCCGATTCAATACCTCCATGCCGAGCACATCGACATAGAAGCGCTCGCATTCTTCAAGGTTGGGCACCAACAGGGCGATATGGCGCAGGCCATTGAGGCGACCGGGGCGTGCAGGTAAATCAGACATCGGCTGGCTCCATTTTTGTATACAATTCATTGTTGAATTTAAAACAAAAGGAGCCTCATGTGTACAGTCTGTTCATCAAGACACGGGTCAAGCCGGGTTGCGCCGAACTATTTCTCACTGCCATCAAGGTAAACGCTGCCGCTTCCGTTGCCACAGAACCCGGCTGCCTGGTATTCGATGTGTCACAGGATCGAGTCGACCCCGAGGTGATCTACCTCTACGAAATCTACCGCGATGACAAGGCGTACGAAGCGCATACCCAAACCCCGCACTTTCGTGAGAGCCGGCCGCTTGTGGAGCCACTGATCGCCGAGCAGGTGTGTTTCGAAGGCGATGTCGTCGCGCGCAATCCGGTGAATTGAGCGCTAATGAAAAGCCCCGGCCGAGGCCGGGGCTTTTTTTAAAGGTGGCCAGGTCCTTCTGGCCGACGGGACATTCCTTATTCGGACTTCAGGCCATCAGCCATGACACTCTTGACGCCCTCGATGTTCTTGGTAATGCGTACTGCTTTTTCTTTCTGAGAGTCGGTGACCTTCACGTCAGAAGACAGCGAAACCACACCTTGGCTGGTTTCGACTTTGATGTCAGAGCCTGGCACGCCTTTTTCAGTCATCAGGTCAGCTTTGACTTTGGTAGTGATCCAAGTGTCGGAGCCTTCCTGTTGCATGTTGTCCACAGTATCGTTGGCAGCCAACATGACTGGAGCCTGAACTGGCTCTGCGGCGAACGCGCCACCAGCCATGGTCAGGGTCAGAGCGGTAGCAGTAGCGGCAGCAATGGCGAACTTCTTCATGTGAGTCACTCCTGTTTTTCGAAAGGTCTGCGCCGTATGTCCTGGCGGCAGATATGAAGGTAGTTGCACGGGCTGTGCCAGGTTCTGAGATTTATTTTTTCCCTTGAATATCAACAACTTATACAAGTCTCGAAAAGCGGCTGATCGTGCAAATTGCAACCTGCGAGGTAAATCTGCGTGCAAGATGCAAGTGTGCAAAAGGTTCCCGGCAGGCCATAAAAAAAGGGCCCGCTAGGGGCCCTTTTCATACAGCGTTGCTGGTCGCTCAGACGCCCGAGGCCTTGGCCGCGGCAACGTCTTTGATCGACAGTTTGATACGGCCGCGGTTATCCACGTCCAGTACCAGTACTTCGACTTCCTGACCTTCTTTGAGGATATCGGTCACTTTCTCTACGCGTGCATCGCTGAGCATGGAGATGTGCACCAGACCATCCTTGCCAGGCAGGATGTTGACGAAGGCGCCGAAGTCGACGATACGCTCGACCTTGCCCACGTAGATCTTGCCAATCTCGGCCTCGGCGGTGATGCCCAGAACGCGCTGACGCGCTGCTTCTGCAGCTTCTTTGGTTTCGCCGAAGATCTTGATCGAGCCATCGTCTTCGATATCGATCGAAGCCTTGGTCTCTTCGCAGATGGCGCGAATGGTGGCGCCGCCTTTACCGATGACGTCACGGATCTTGTCGGTGTCGATCTTCATCGCGATCATGGTCGGCGCGTTGGCCGACAGCTCGGTACGCGACTGGCCAATGATCTGGTTCATCTGGCCGAGGATGTTCAGGCGCGCTTCCAGGGCTTGGCCCAGGGCGATTTCCATGATCTCTTCGGTGATGCCGTTGATCTTGATGTCCATCTGCAGTGCGGTAACGCCTTTGGCAGTACCGGCAACCTTGAAGTCCATGTCGCCCAGGTGGTCTTCGTCACCCAGGATGTCGGTCAGGACAGCGAACTTCTCGCCTTCCTTGACCAGGCCCATGGCGATACCGGCCACCGGTGCCTTCATCGGTACACCAGCATCCATCAGTGCCAGGGAAGCACCGCAGACCGAAGCCATGGAGCTGGAACCGTTGGATTCGGTGATTTCCGACACGACACGGATGGTGTACGGGAACACGTCAGCGGCAGGCAGCATGGCCTGTACCGAACGGCGGGCCAGGCGGCCGTGGCCGATTTCACGACGGCCAGCACCGCCCATGCGGCCACACTCACCCACCGAGAACGGCGGGAAGTTGTAGTGCAGCATGAAGGGGTCTTTCTTCTCGCCTTCCAGGGTGTCCAGCAGCTGGGCGTCACGGGCAGTACCCAGGGTCGCGACGACCAGGGCCTGGGTTTCACCACGGGTGAACAGTGCCGAACCGTGCGTCTTCGGCAGAACGCCAACTTCGATATTCAGCGGGCGTACGGTCTTGGTGTCACGACCATCGATACGCGGCTTGCCGTTAACGATGTTTTCGCGAACGGTGCGGTATTCGATCTCACCGAAGATTTCTTTGACTTCGCTGGCCGAAGGCTGGCCTTCTTCGCCGGAGAACTTGGCGATCGCCTGGTCACGCAGCTCGCCCAGGCGCGCATAGCGGTCGGCCTTGACGGTGATGGTGTAGCCCTGGGAAACCGCTTCGCCGAACTCAGCGCGAATGGCGTTGAACAGCTCGGTGTTGGCAACGGCAGGTTTCCAGTCCCAGGTCGGCTTGCCGGCTTCGGCAGCCAGCTCTTTGACAGCCTGGATAACGGCCTGGAATTCGTCGTGGGCGAACAGTACAGCGCCCAGCATCTGGTCTTCGGTCAGCTCTTGGGCTTCCGATTCAACCATCAGTACGGCGTCGGAGGTACCGGCAACGACCATGTCCAGGCTCGAGGCAGCCAGTTGCTCGTAAGTCGGGTTCAGCAGGTAGCCAGTGCTTTCGTGGAAGGCAACACGGGCAGCGCCGATCGGGCCTTCGAACGGGATACCGGAGATGGCCAGGGCAGCCGAGGTACCGATCATCGCAGCGATGTCCGGATCGGTCTTCTTGCTGGTCGACACCACGGTGCAGACGACCTGGACTTCGTTCATGAAGCCTTCAGGGAACAGCGGGCGGATCGGACGGTCGATCAGGCGCGAGGTCAGCGTCTCTTTCTCGGAAGGACGGCCTTCACGCTTGAAGAAGCCACCCGGGATCTTGCCGGCGGCGTAGGTCTTTTCCTGGTAGTGGACCGACAGCGGGAAGAAGCCCTTGCCTGGATCGGCCTGCTTGGCACCGACTACGGTCACCAGCACGGTGACATCGTTGTCGACGGTAACCAGCACGGCGCCGGTTGCCTGACGGGCAATGCGGCCCGTTTCGAGAGTAACGGTCGATTGACCGAACTGGAATTTCTTGATTACCGGGTTCACGGTTTCCTACCTTTTTTCAGTGGCTCTGGGGGAACTGGTTTCTTGCGAATTCTTGGGCAGAACAGGGAATCGGCCCCATTGACCGTCCAGATACAACACGAGGCTGGGAGCCTGGCGCCGGGCGGAAAAACCGCTCAGCGTTGCCAGGCTGCCAACCTCGAAGATACGCGTGACGTGTCCGACGCAAACGCTGCCAAGCAGCGCTGGCGAAGCATGCAACACGCCATGCACACCACTGACCAGGCCGCTATTAGCGACGCAGGCCCAGGCGACCGATCAGGGCGCTGTAACGAGTGGTGTCTTTGCCCTTCAGGTAGTCCAGCAGCTTACGACGCTGGTTAACCATACGGATCAGGCCACGACGCGAGTGGTGGTCTTTACCGTTGGCCTTGAAGTGGCCTTGCAGCTTGTTGATGTTCGCGGTCAGCAGAGCGACCTGAACTTCCGGGCTACCAGTGTCACCAGCAGCTTGCTGGAAGTCGGTAACGATTTGAGCTTTTTCTTCAACGCTGAGGGCCATTTGGCTTCTCCTGATAACGGAACCCGCAAGCGGGTCCAATAGGCCAGGGACAAATCCCTGTATTAATAAAAAAGGTGTGACCGTGCCTACTGACAGCCACCCTTGTATCCGCGGGCCACAGCAAAAGCCGAAGCCCGCGGTTTCGATCATTCCGATCGAATCAGTCGACGCGGCGCAATACGCCCGTCTTCGCTCACTTCACCGATACCGATGAAACGACCATTGTGATCCTGTACCCGGACCATGCCAAATTGCGGCGCGTCCGGCGCACGTACCGCCTGGCCATGCAGCCAGTAGAACGCGCTGTGTTCGGACAGGCCAATCAGCGGCCAGTCCTGCAGGCCACTGTCCGAAGGCATGAGGAAGCGATCGAGCGCTTCGTTACCGCCATCGGCGTGGGCCTGCTCGAGTTCCTCGAGGGTCACGGTCTGGGCCAGCTCGAAGGGCCCGGCGTGGGTCCTGCGCAGCTCGGCAACATAGGCGCCACAGCCAAGGGCCTCGCCGATATCCTCCACCAGGGTGCGAATATAGGTGCCTTTGCTGCATCCTACGCTCAGCCGTGCTCGTGTACCTTCGCACTCGAGCAACTCCAAGCGGTTAATAGTAACAGAACGCGCCTCGCGCTCCACTACCTCTCCTGCACGCGCCAGCTTGTAAAGCGGCTGACCATCACGCTTGAGCGCCGAGTACATCGGCGGTATCTGGCTGATCGGGCCGCGAAAACGTGGCAGCAGCGCCTCGATGTCGGCACGACCAACGGTCACCTCACGGGTTTGCAGGACCTCGCCTTCCGCATCGGCAGTATTGGTAGTCTGCCCCAGCTGCATGACGGTTTCGTAGCCCTTGTCGGAATCGAGCAGGTACTGCGAAAACTTGGTCGCTTCGCCGAAGCACAGCGGCAGCACGCCAGTAGCCAACGGGTCGAGGCTGCCAGTGTGGCCGGCCTTTTCCGCGTTGAGCAACCAGCGCACTTTCTGCAGTGCGGCGTTGGAAGTGAAGCCAAGTGGCTTGTCCAGCAGGATGATGCCGCTGACGTTGCGGCGGATACGTTTGACCTGGGCCACCGGTTACTCCTTGGTGTCCTGCTCGTCGGTATCCTTGTGCAGGCGGTCTTCGGCCACTGCACGCTCGATCAGCGCCGACAGATGCACACCGCGGCTGACGCTTTCATCGAAATGGAAGTGCAACTGCGGCACGCTGCGCAGCTGCATGGAGCGGCCCAGGTGCAGGCGCAGGAAGCTGGCTGCGCTGTTCAGCGCCTTCAGCGACTGCTGCACGGCGTCCGGGGTTTCTTCACCCATGACAGTGATGTAGACCTTGGCGTGGCCCAGGTCGCGACTGACGTCCACGGCAGTGATCGTCACCAGGCCCACGCGTGGGTCCTTGACTTCACGGCGGATCAGCTCTGCCAGCTCACGCTGCATCTGATCACCGATACGTTGGGTACGGCTGTATTCTTTGGCCATTCTTGCTACCTGTAACTTAAAGCGGCAAACGCCCGGTCAGGCTGAAGCCTGACCGGGCGCTACCTACTGAGGGGCTGCCCACCGCCCTGGGGCGGGGGCTGAGACCCTGCTCGCCCTTAAAGGGTACGAGCAACCTGGACTTTCTCGAAGACTTCGATCTTGTCGCCGACCTTGACGTCGTTGTAGCTCTTGACGCCAATACCGCACTCCATGCCCGAACGTACTTCTGCAGCGTCGTCCTTGAAGCGACGCAGCGATTCCAGCTCGCCTTCGAAGATGACCACGTCGTCGCGCAGTACGCGGATCGGACGGTTGCGGTACACGGTACCTTCGATGACCATACAGCCAGCGATGGCGCCGAACTTCGGCGAACGGAACACGTCACGCACTTCGGCAACGCCCAGGATGTTCTCGCGGACATCGCTGCCGAGCATGCCGGTCAGGGCCTTCTTGACGTCTTCGATGATGTCGTAGATCACGTTGTAGTAACGCATATCCAGACCTTCCTGCTCGACGATCTTGCGCGCACCGGCATCGGCACGCACGTTGAAGCCGAACAGCACCGCATTGGACGCCAGCGCCAGGTTGGCATCGCTCTCGGTGATACCACCGACGCCACCACCGATCACGCGAACCTGAACTTCGTCGTTGCCCAAGCCGCCGAGCGAACCCTGCAGTGCTTCCAGGGAACCGCGCACGTCGGTCTTGAGGACGATGTTGAGGGTCTTCTTCTCTTCCTGACCCATGGTCTCGAAGATGTTTTCCAGCTTGCCGGCGTGAGCACGAGCCAGCTTGACCTCGCGGTACTTGCCCTGACGGAACAGAGCAACTTCGCGGGCTTTCTTCTCGTCGGCGACCACGGACAGCTCGTCACCGGCTTCCGGGGTGCCATCCAGGCCAAGAATCTCGACCGGGATAGACGGGCCGGCTTCCTTAACAGGCTTGCCGTTCTCGTCCAGCATGGCACGCACGCGGCCATAGTTGGAGCCGCACAGGACCATGTCGCCCTGACGCAGGGTACCGTCCTGAACCAGGATGGTAGCCACCGGGCCGCGGCCCTTGTCCAGGCGCGATTCAACCACCACACCACGACCAGGCGCGGTCGGAGTGGCCGTCAACTCGAGCACTTCGGCCTGCAGCAGTACGGCTTCGAGCAGTTCGTCGACACCGGTACCCATCTTCGCCGAAACCTTGACGAACGGCGTGTCACCACCCCATTCCTCGGAGGTCACGCCTTCGACCGACAGCTCGTTACGGATGCGATCGAGGTCTGCACCAGGCTTGTCGATCTTGTTCACCGCAACCACCAGCGGGACGCCAGCTGCCTTGGCATGCTGAACGGCTTCACGGGTCTGTGGCATCACGCCGTCGTCCGCCGCCACCACCAGGATGACGATGTCGGTCGCCTTGGCACCACGGGCACGCATCTGAGTGAACGCAGCGTGGCCTGGGGTATCGAGGAAGGTGACCATGCCGCGGTCGGTTTCCACGTGGTAGGCACCGATGTGCTGGGTGATACCACCGGCTTCGCCAGCGGCAACCTTGGCACGACGGATATAGTCGAGCAGGGACGTCTTGCCATGGTCAACGTGACCCATGACGGTAACCACCGGTGCACGCGACTCGGCCTGGCCTTCGAACTTCAGCGATTCGGCCAGGGAATCTTCCAGGGCGGTATCGCTGACCAGGGTGACCTTGTGGCCCAGCTCTTCTGCGATCAGCTGAGCGGTTTCCTGGTCGAGCACCTGGTTGATGGTGACCGGAGTACCCATCTTGAACATGAACTTGACGACTTCAGCGGCCTTGACCGACATCTGCTGCGCAAGCTCAGAGACCGTGATGGTCTCGCCGATGGTCACGTCACGGATGACCGGACCAGTCGGGTTCTGGAAGCCATGCTGGTTGCGCTTCTTCAGCTTGCCCTTGCCACCACGACCACGGCGAGCGCCATCGCTCTCTTCGTCGGTGGTGCGCGGAGCGGCACGAGGGGTCGGAGCCTTTTCCTTCTCCTTCACCTTGACCTTGATCGACACACGTGGCGCCTCGCCACGGCGACGATCGTCATCGCGGGTGCGGCTTTCGTTGCGACGGGTCTCGTCCTTCTTGCGCTCGGCAGCACGGGCTGCAGCGTCTTCGGAAGCAGGCGCGTCAGCGACGACCGGTGCGGGTGCCGGAGCTGCAGCTGGAGCGGCGGGTGCCGGCTCGGCCTTGGCAGCTGGGGCAGCGGCAGCAGTGGCGTTCGCGTGGCGACGAGCCTGCTCTTCGTTGCGCTGGCGAACGTCGGCGTCGACCTTGTCACGCGCGGCGTTTTCAGCCGCACGGCGCTCGTCCTGCTCACGTTTCTGCTCAGCCTGAATTTCTTCAGGGCTGCGCTGAACGAATACTTTCTTCTTGCGTACTTCTACGCTGATGCTTTTGCTACCGGCGACACGCAGGGTGCTGGTGGTCTTGCGCTGCAAGGTAATCTTGCGCGGCTCTTCCGCCTTGCTCTTGTGGCTGCTCTTCAAATGGGTCAGCAGAGTCTGCTTCTCATTGTCGGTCACTACCTGACCGGCGTCGGTGTGCGGCAGACCTGCCTCACGCATCTGCTGCAGCAGGCGCTCTACCGGTGCCTCGACCTCTTGGGCCAGTTCTTTCACCGTGACTTGCGTCATGCACTTCTCTCCTCAGGCCGCGCCTAATTACTCGAACCAGTGGGCTCGGGCGGCCATGATCAACTTGCCGGCACGCTCTTCGTCGATGCCGTCGATGTCGAGCAGGTCGTCAATCGACTGCTCGGCCAGGTCTTCGCGGTTAACCACGCCGCGCACCGCCAGTTCCGCCGCCAGGTCCTTGTCCATGCCCTCAAGGGAGAGCAGGTCTTCGGCCGGATGGGCGTCTGCCAGTTTTTCTTCGGTAGCGATGGCCTTGGTCAACAAACGGTCCTTGGCTCGAGCGCGGAGCTCATTGACGATTTCCTCGTCAAAGCCATCGATGTTGAGCATTTCTTCCAACGGTACGTAGGCAATTTCTTCAAGGCTGGTAAAGCCTTCGTCGACCAGCACTTGGGCCAGCTCCTCGTCGACTTCCAGTTCCTCGATGAAGTTGCGCAGGATGTCACCGGTTTCCGCCTGCTGCTTGGCCTGGATATCCTTCTCGGTCATCACGTTCAGGGTCCAGCCGGTCAACTGACTGGCCAGGCGAACGTTCTGACCACCACGGCCAATGGCCTGGGCCAGGTTGTCCTCGGCAACGGCGATGTCCATGGCATGGGCATCTTCGTCAACGATGATCGCCGCGACTTCAGCCGGCGACATGGCGTTGATGACAAATTGCGCCGGGTTCTCGTCCCACAGGACGATATCCACACGCTCGCCACCCAGCTCGCCGGATACGGCCTGGACGCGCGAACCGCGCATGCCGATACAGGCACCCTGCGGGTCGATGCGCTTGTCCTTGGAGCGGACGGCGATCTTGGCACGCGAACCCGGATCACGGGAAGCGGCCATGACTTCAATGAGGCCTTCGGCGATTTCCGGCACTTCGATGCGGAACAGTTCGATCAGCATCTGTGGCGCGGTGCGCGACAGGATCAGCTGCGGACCGCGGTTCTCGGTGCGGATTTCCTTGAGCAGCGCACGCAAGCGCACGCTGACCCGGAAGGTCTCACGTGGAATGATGTCTTCGCGAGCCAGCAGCGCCTCGGCGTTGTTGCCCAGGTCGACGATGACGTTGTCGCGGGTAACCTTTTTGACAGTGCCGGAGATGATCTCGCCAACGCGTTCGCGGTAGGCATCGACCACCTGGGCGCGCTCGGCCTCACGGACCTTCTGCACGATGACCTGCTTGGCGGTCTGGGCGGCGATACGACCGAATTCGATGGACTCGATCTTCTCCTCGATCACGTCACCCACTTTGGCTTCAGGGTGAGTTTCGTGAATCTTGGCCAGCCAGGTCTCGATCGCCGGATCGTCCAGATCGGCTTCGTCGACCACGGTCCAGCGACGGAAGGTCTCGTAGCTACCGGTGTGGCGGTTGATTTCCACACGCAGATCGACTTCGTCTTCAAAACGTTTTTTGGTTGCAGTGGCCAGAGCCACTTCCAGCGCTTCGAAAATGACGCCGGGCGGTACACCTTTTTCGTTGGATACCGATTCAACAACCAGCAGTACTTCTTTGCTCATCGTACGCCTCGCCTTGCGCAAGCCATTGGGCCCGGATAGTCCGCCGGGCCCGGCACGTCTCAGTCAAAACTGGGAATAATATTGGCCTTGTCGATCGAATCGATCGGCAACAGAAACTCGTGAGTGTCCACCTGGACCACCACATCCTGCTCCTCCACACCGCGGAGAAGGCCCTGGAAGTTACGACGACCTTCGAAGGGCGTACGCAGCTTGATCTTCACTTGTTCGCCGGCATGCGAGGCAAACTGTTCCAGCGTGAACAGCGGGCGATCCATGCCTGGAGAGGACACCTCAAGGGTATATTCACTGCTGATCGGATCTTCCACATCAAGAATGGCGCTGGCCTGACGGCTGACCGCTTCACAGTCCTCCACCAGGATGCCGCCTTCCTTGTCGATATAGATGCGCAGTACCGAATGCTTACCCTGGGAAACGTACTCGATCCCCCAGCATTGATAGCCCAGACCCTCGACCACCGGGGCCAACAAGGCCTGCAACTGTTCTAGCTTGCTCGACACCTGAACCCCCTCGTGCATGCTGTGCAAATAAAAAATGGGCGAAGCGCCCATCCCTGAAAGCGCCGTTGGACAACGACGCCGTAAACTGTTCGGCTAGCAAAAAGCCCCTGAAAAGGGGCTCCGCTGAAGCTGGTTGCGGGGGCTGGATTTGAACCAACGACCTTCGGGTTATGAGCCCGACGAGCTACCAAGCTGCTCCACCCCGCGACAAAGCTGGGGCGAAAGTATAAGACTGAACCCGTCGCTGGGTCAATCTAACCTCCACCTGCAAGAAAGCCCGCTAAAGCGGGCTCTCAAGCTTTAATTGGTACCGAGAAGGGGACTCGAACCCCTACACCCTATGGGCACAACCACCTCAAGGTTGCGTGTCTACCAATTCCACCACCTCGGCAATATTACTTCTTGAAACCCGTTACTTCTGCTCTTCGGCTGGAGGAGGTACGTCACCCGCTGGGGTGGTTTCGCTCTTCTGCTCCTGGAGCACCGGTACATCATCATTTACTGCCGGCTTTGGCTGTTGCACTTCCAAGACCGCTGGATCCGGAAGTCCCGCCTGACCAAGCTGGTGAGCTTGTTGCTTGGCGAAGTATCCTAACCCAAGTGCTGTCAAAAAGAAAGTGGCAGCAAGTATAGCAGTGAATTTACTCAGGAAGGTAGCAGAACCTTGGCTTCCGAACACAGTATTTGAAGCACCTGCGCCGAAAGATGCACCTGCTTCCGCACCCTTACCCTGTTGCAACAGAACCAGCACTACAAGCGACAGCGCTGCCAACAGATGAAAAACAACGATAACTGTTTCCAGCATTTGTTCAGTTTCCTGCGGCGCGACAAATTGCACCGAATTCGTCTGCGTTCAGGGATGCTCCACCAATGAGCCCCCCATCAATATCCGGCATGCCGAACAGTTCGGCCGCATTGGCCGCCTTCACGCTACCGCCGTAGAGAAGCTGCACGTTCTGCGCAACTTCGGCGTCCTTCGCTGCCAACTGCTTGCGGATGGCGGCATGCACATCCTGAGCTTGTTGCGGCGAGGCCGTCAAACCTGTACCGATGGCCCATACAGGCTCATAGGCAATTACTGCATTGGCAAAAGCGGCAATACCGAACGCGTCGATAACACTGCTTAGTTGACGCCCTACAACTTCTAGCGTCTTGCCCGCTTCGCGCTCTTCGAGAGTTTCCCCTATACAGAGCACCGGCGTCAAACCACTTTTCTGAGCAGCTGCAAACTTGCGATTAAGCACTTCTTCACTTTCACCGATAACCTGGCGACGTTCGGAGTGGCCAATCAACACCAACTTGCAACCCGCTTCAGCCAACTGACTCGGTGCAACTTCACCGGTCAGCGCACCCTGTTCGGGCTGTACTGCAGAATTCTGTGCTCCGACGATGATTCCTTTGCCTTGCAGGCCATCAATGACTTGATTGATGAACAGGACCGGAGGAAACACCGCGACTTCGATACCGTCGGGAATGAGCATATTGCCCAAGCCCTGAGTCAGCTCAGCGACGCTGGCGCGGGTACCGTGCATCTTCCAGTTACCAGCTACCATAGGGCGACGCATGCTTTACCTCGTCGGTCAAAGTGGGCGCAGATCTTACCCAACCAGATCTGCGCTGGCAAGCCCAATTCAGACACAAACTTCAGCGACCAGCTTGGCCAGGGCTTCGGCATGCGTGCGCACCTGGCTTTCGTCGTCACCTTCAACCATCACCCGCACCAACGGCTCGGTGCCCGACTTGCGCAACAGCACACGCCCACGCCCCGCCATGTCGTCAGTGACCTTGGCACTGGCCTCTTTGACGGCCGGATGCTCCAGGGGGTCGACCTTGCTCGCGCCAAAGCGCACATTGATCAGCACCTGTGGGCACTTGCGCAAGGCCTGGCGAGCCTGCGCCAAGGTCTCGCCGCGGCGCTTGAGCGCCAGCAGTACCTGCAGTGCGGCAATGATCGCGTCACCGGTGGTGGTGTGGTTGCAGCACACGACATGCCCAGAGTTTTCCCCCCCCACCAGCCAGCCGCGCTCGAGCAGCTCGGCCATCACGTAGCGGTCGCCAACCTTGGCCCGCACGAAGGGTATGTCCAGGTCCTTGAGCGCAAGCTCCAGGCCCAGGTTACTCATCAGCGTACCGACCACCCCACCCTGCAACTTGCCCCGCTCGTGCAGGTCCCGGGCGATGATGAACAGCAGCTCGTCACCATCGACGATCGCGCCGGTATGGTCGACCATCAACACCCGGTCACCGTCACCATCGAAGGCGATACCCAAGTCGGCATGACCGACCAGCACTGCCGCCTGCAGCGACTCGATATGGGTCGAACCGCAGTTTTCGTTGATGTTCAGGCCATCAGGCTGCGCATGCAGCACCGTCACGTCGGCACCCAGCTCACGGAACACGCTCGGCGCGACTTTGTAGGTCGCCCCATGGGCGCAGTCCACCACCAGCTTGAGGCCTTCGAAACCGGTGCTGGTCGGCACACTGCTCTTGCAAAACTCGATGTAGCGGCCAGCGGCATCGTTGATGCGCGAAACCTTGCCCAGTTTGCTGGAGTCGACCACCGTCATCGGCTGGTCAAGAAGCTCCTCGATCATCAGCTCGATTTCGTCGGGCAGCTTGGTGCCCTGGCCCGAGAAGAACTTGATACCGTTGTCATCGTGCGGGTTGTGCGAAGCACTGATGACGATACCCGCTTCGGCATGGAAGGTACGGGTCAGGTAGGCGATGGCCGGGGTCGGCATCGGCCCGAGCAGCAAGACGTCAGCACCTGCAGCAGAAAGGCCCGCCTCGAGCGCGGACTCGAACATGTAACCGGAAATACGCGTGTCTTTGCCCACCAGCACGCGGCAGTTACCTTGCTTGCGGAAGGCCATGCCCGCCGCCCAGCCCAGCTTGAGCATGAAGTCGGGGGTGATCGGGTATTCGCCGACGCGGCCACGGATGCCGTCGGTACCAAAGTATTTTCTGCTCATAGGGACTCCAATGTTCTTATTCGGCGTTCTGTACCGCAGCGATCATGCGCACCACATCGGCGGTCTCGGCCACATCATGGACGCGCAGAATGCTGGCACCCTTGGTCATGGCCAATGCCGCAAGCGCGAGGCTGCCGTACAGCCGCTCGCCGACCGGACGATCCAGCGTCAGGCCGATCATGCTCTTGCGTGAAACCCCCACCAGCAACGGGCGACCGAGGCTGTAGAGCGCTTCCATATGTTTGAACAGGCTGAGGTTATGCGCCAGTGTCTTGGCGAAGCCGAAACCTGGGTCGAGGATGATGCGTTCGGCACCGATTCCCGCCGCTGCGCAAGCCGCCATCCGCTGTTCAAGATAGCGCGTTACGTCAGCAGTCACATCCTCGTAATGCGGGTCGTCCTGCATGTTCCCCGGCTCACCGCGCATGTGCATCAGGCACACCGGCAGCCCGGTATCTGCCGCGGCATCGAGGGCACCATCACGTTCCAGTGCACGCACGTCGTTGATCAGGCCAGCACCGAGGCGGGCTGACTCACGCATGACGGCAGGCGTGGAGGTATCGACCGAAATGACCACGTCAAGGCGACTGTTGATCGCCTCGACCATAGGCGCCACACGCTCGAGCTCCTCGGTGACCGACACCGCACGGGCACCCGGGCGAGTCGACTCGCCGCCGATGTCGATCAGCGTCGCGCCTGCCGCCACCATGGCTTCTGCATGACGCAGGGCCTCGTCGCGCTGACTGAAGCGCCCGCCATCAGAGAAGGAATCAGGGGTGATATTGAGGATACCCATGACATGGGTACGGGACAAATCAAGAACCCGGTTGCCGCAAGGCAACCGGGTCGGGTACAGCTTAGAGCTCATAGATGCCCTTAGTGTTGAGCCGCTGGGCCGCCGATCGGCGATTCAGGGCGATCATTCTGGGCAGCAGGCGTGCCCGAAGTCTTATCGTCGTCCCAGTCACGCGGTTCGCGAGGCGTACGACCGGACATGATGTCGTCGATCTGGTCGGCGTCGATGGTCTCGTACTTCATCAGTGCTTCGGCCATGGCGTCGAGCTTGTCGCGGTTGTCGGTCAGCAGCTGCTTGGCAGTGGCATAGCACTGGTCGATGATGCTGCGCACCTCCGAATCGATCAGCTTGGCAGTTTCACCGGAAACACTGGCGTGCTGGCTACCGGCGCTGCGGCCGAGGAAGACCTCGCCCTCTTCTTCGGCATACATCAGCGGGCCGAGCTTCTCGGACAGGCCCCACTTGGTAACCATGTTCCGGGCGATCTGGCTGGCGCGCATGATGTCGTTCGAGGCACCGGTGGTGACGCCGTCGAAGCCCAAGGTCATTTCCTCGGCGATACGGCCACCGTACAGCGAGCAGATCTGGCTGATCAGCGCACGCTTGGACAGGCTGTAGCGGTCTTCTTCGGGCAGGAACATGGTCACACCCAGGGCGCGACCGCGCGGGATGATCGAGACCTTGTAGACCGGGTCATGCTCAGGCACCAGACGACCCACGATGGCGTGACCGGCCTCGTGGTAAGCGGTGTTCTGTTTTTCCTTCTCGGACATGACCATGGTCTTGCGCTCGGCGCCCATCATGATCTTGTCTTTGGCCAGTTCGAACTCTTTCATCTCGACCAGGCGCTTGTTGGAGCGTGCCGCGAACAGCGAAGCTTCGTTGACCAGGTTGGCCAGGTCAGCACCGGAGAAGCCTGGCGTACCACGGGCAATGACCGCCGGGTTGACGTTTTCGCCGATCGGCACCTTGCGCATGTGGACCTTGAGGATCTGCTCACGACCACGGATGTCCGGCAGGCCGACCACCACCTGGCGGTCGAAACGGCCAGGACGCAGCAAGGCCGGGTCCAGTACATCCGGACGGTTGGTGGCGGCGATGACGATGATGCCATCGTTCATTTCAAAGCCGTCCATCTCGACCAGCAACTGGTTGAGGGTCTGCTCACGCTCGTCGTGACCACCGCCCATGCCGGCGCCACGGTGGCGACCAACGGCGTCGATCTCGTCGATGAAGATGATGCATGGGGCGTGCTTTTTGGCCTGCTCGAACATGTCGCGCACACGGCTGGCACCCACACCGACGAACATCTCGACGAAGTCCGAACCGGAGATGGTGAAGAAAGGCACCTTGGCTTCGCCGGCAATGGCCTTGGCCAGCAAGGTCTTACCGGTACCCGGTGGGCCAACCATCAACACGCCACGCGGGATGCGCCCGCCCAGACGCTGGAACTTGCCCGGGTCGCGCAGGAACTCGACCAGCTCGCCGACTTCTTCCTTGGCCTCGTCGCAACCTGCGACGTCGGCCAGGGTGGTCTTGACCTGGTCTTCGGACAACAGGCGCGCCTTGCTCTTGCCGAAGCTCATCGGCCCGCCCTTGCCGCCTGCACCGCCCTGCATCTGGCGCATGAAGAACATGAACACGGCGATGATCACCAGGATCGGGAAGCTCGCCACCAAAAGCTGAGTCCAGATGCTCTGCTGCTCCGGCTGCTTGCCTTCGACGACCACGTTATTGTCGACCAGGTCGCCGATCAGGCCGTTATCGGTAATGGCCGGGCGAACGGTCTTGAAGCTGTCGCCATCGGAGCGTTTGCCGGTGATGATGTAGCCATCGACGGTAACACGCTCGACCTTGCCATCCTTGACCTGCTGGATGAAGTCGGAGTAGTTGAGGGTCTGCGGCTCGTTAGGGCTGGAGAAGTTGTTCATCACCGTCACCAGGACAGCTGCGATGATCAACCACAGGATCAGATTCTTTGCCATGTCGTTCAATTCGCTACCCTCTGAGGCCGGCGCACGACGCAGCCGTGCCTCGCATGATATTCATCGCCCTAACTTACTACATTACCTACGCAACCGCAGGCACCGTCTGTAACCCTTTGTGAAATCTAGACTACACGAAGTTCGGACAATCCAGACGGGGCGGCCGATTGGAAATAACTATCGACCACCCCGCAGCACGCCATTCAAGCGCCCTTGAACCCCCTACCCAGCAGGTACTGTTCACGCGAGCGGTCCCGCGAAGACGACGGCTTGCGCATCTGCACCTTGTCGAACTTGGTGCGAACATCCTTCAGGTACATGTCAAAGCCTTCGCCCTGGAAAATCTTGATGAGAAAATCACCACCGGGCTTGAGTACACGTGTTGCCAGGTCCAGGGCCAACTCACAGAGGAACATCGCACGTGGCATGTCCACTTCAGGCGTACCACTCATATTGGGGGCCATGTCGGAAATCACAAGGTCTACGTGCGAATCACCGACAGCGTCGAGAATCTGTTGCAGCACTTCATCCTGGGTGAAGTCGCCCTGAATGAAGGTAACGTCAGGGATCGAGTCCATTTCCAGAATGTCGGAAGCGATCAGGCGGCCTTGGCCACCAATCAGACGACTGGTCACCTGCGACCAACCGCCAGGGGCTGCGCCGAGGTCGATCACGCTCATGCCGGGACGGATCAGGCGGTCCTTCTCCTGGATCTCCAGCAGTTTGTAGCTTGCGCGCGAGCGGTAGCCATCCTTCTGCGCCTGCTTAACAAAAGGGTCGTTAAAATGCTCTCGCAGCCAGTTGGCGCTGCTTTTGGAACGTTGTACCACGGGGCACCTCGATGATATGCGTCGTGTTTGACTGGGCGGAGCCACAGGCCCTCGGGTAAAATGCCCGTCAATTTTACAGAATCAGACGGAAAGGGTCAGATTATGCCGCTCAATAACGAGCAGAAGAAGCAATACAAATCCATTGGTCATGACCTGAAACCGGTCCTGATCGTTGCTGGCAACGGTTTGAATGAAGGCGTGATCGCTGAACTGGACCGCGCCCTGGCTGACCATGAGCTGATCAAGGTCGAAATTCGCTCGGAAGATCGCGAAGAGCGCGCCGAGACCATCGCAGAGCTGTGCAAGCAAGGCCGCGCCGAGCTGGTGCAGACCATCGGCAAGAAAGCGCTGATCTACCGCAAGAACCCGCAGCCGAACAAGCAGCTGTCCAACATCCACCGTTACAAGTAACGGTGGCGCCGCTCAGTGGCGCGCTTGACGCGCCCTGACCGGTACCGGTTGAGCGACCAGCACGATGCCGGAAAACCCCAGCACCAGGAAACAGAACATCTGCCAGCGCTCGCCGACCGAGATACCGTAGCGCAAGGTGTAGTACCCCACGCAGGCCGCAAAGCCCAGCAACAGCATCTGGCCACGGAATTGCCGCCACCAGGCAGCCAGGCCATCGACCCTCGCCAGCACCGCCAGCTGCGTCAGCAGCCCGAGCATCGCCACACCTATCAACCAACGGTCGATCTGCCCGGCGATGTCCTGTACCAGCAAGGGCGCCAGGCCACTGACCTTGAGCGCAGGCACCAGCCCCACATGGAACACCCAAAGGCCACCGACCCAGAAAACCTGGGCCAGTTGCCAGAGGATCCCCTCGAGGGATGGCGCCCGCTGGCGCCGGTCAGATGTGCTTGACTTCGACAATCTCGTACTCGACCGAGCCGCTTGGCGTCTTGACGACGACAGTATCACCTTCTTCCTTGCCGATGATGGCACGGGCGATCGGTGCGCCACTCGAGAGCTTGCCTTGCTTCACGTCGGCTTCATCCTCGCCAACGATCTGGTAGCTCACCTCTTCATCGGTTTCAGTGTTGGCCAGCACCACAGTGGTACCGAAAATCACCTTGCCGGTGTGAGGAATAGTGGTCACATCGATCACGACCGAGTTCTGCAGACGGCCTTCGATGTCGCGGATACGCGCCTCGACCATGCCCTGCTCCTCACGGGCGGCATGGTATTCGGCATTTTCCTTGAGGTCGCCCAGTTCGCGCGCTTCGCCAATGGCCTGACTCAGGCGCGGGCGCTCGGTCTTGCTCAGGAACAGATGTTCCTCTTCCAGGGCGCGAGCGCCCTGAACGGTCATCGGATACTTGGTAATGCTCATGCTTTAAGTCCTGCATGCAGATCCTGCAAGCGACGAACGGTCTTTTCAGGGCCGAATTTCAGCGCTTCGCAGATGGCTTCACCAGCCGCAATGGTCGTGGTGCAGTAGATCTTGTGCTGCAACGCATTGCGACGAATCGAATAGGAGTCAGCAATCGACTGACGGCCTTCGGTGGTGTTGATGATCAGCGACACTTCGTCGTTCTTGATCATGTCGACCACGTGCGGACGACCTTCGGTCACCTTGTTCACGCGGCGCACTTTCAGGCCCGCCGCCTCGATGACCTTGGCAGTACCTGCAGTAGCGACCACTTCAAAGCCCAGGGCGATCAGGTCGCGGGCAACGCCAGCCACTTGCGGCTTGTCGTCGTCACGTACGCTGATGAACGCGGTACCGCCCGTTGGCAGCACTTCGCTGGCACCCATCTGGGCCTTGGCGAACGCTTCACCGAAGCTGTCACCGACACCCATGACTTCACCCGTCGATTTCATCTCAGGGCCGAGGATCGGGTCAACCCCCGGGAACTTGGCGAACGGGAAGACGGCTTCCTTGACGCTGTAGAAGTTCGGGATGATTTCCTGGGTGAAGCCCAGCTCTTTCAGGGTTTTGCCAGCCATGACGCGGGCAGCGATCATCGCCAGGGAGGTGCCGATGCACTTGGACACGAACGGCACGGTACGCGAGGCGCGCGGGTTGACTTCGATCACGTAGATCTTGTCGCCCTGCAAGGCCAGCTGCACGTTCATCAGGCCAACCACGCCCAGCTCCAGTGCCATCTTGCGCACCTGGTCGCGAACCTGGTCCTGCACGTCCTTGCTCAGCGAGTAAGGCGGCAGCGAGCACGCCGAGTCACCGGAGTGAACACCGGCCTGTTCGATGTGCTGCATGATCGCGCCGATGACAACGTCGGTGCCGTCGCAGACCGCATCCACATCCATCTCGATGGCGCAGTTGAGGAAGTGGTCGAGCAGTACCGGGCTGTCGTTGGACACCTGCACGGCTTCACGCAGGTAGCGCTTGAGCTCGTCCAGTTCGTAGACGATCTCCATCGCGCGGCCGCCCAGTACGTAGGACGGGCGCACCACCAGCGGGTAACCGATACCGCCCGCGGCACGGATGGCTTCTTCTTCGCTGCGCACGGTGGCGTTTGGCGGCTGCAGCAGGTTCAGGCGCTGAACCATCTGCTGGAAGCGCTCACGGTCTTCGGCACGGTCGATGGCGTCCGGGCTGGTACCGATGATCGGTACGCCGGCCTCTTCCAGGGCGCGCGCCAGTTTCAGCGGGGTCTGGCCGCCGTAGTGGACGATGACGCCCTTGGGCTTCTCGACGCGGCAGACTTCCAGCACGTCTTCCAGGGTCAACGGCTCGAAGTACAGACGGTCGGAGGTGTCGTAGTCGGTGGAGACGGTTTCCGGGTTGCAGTTGACCATGATGGTCTCGTAACCGTCTTCACGCAGCGCCAGTGCCGCGTGCACGCAGCAATAGTCGAACTCGATGCCTTGGCCGATACGGTTCGGGCCGCCACCCAGGATCATGATCTTGTCGCGGGTCGACGGGTTGGCCTCGCACTCTTCCTCATAGGTGGAGTACAGGTAGGCGGTATCGGTGGCGAACTCGGCAGCGCAGGTGTCGACGCGCTTGTAAACCGGGAACACTTCCAGCTTGTGGCGGTGACGGCGCAGGTTCTTGTCGGTGATACCGAGCAGCTTGGCCAGACGCTGGTCCGAGAAGCCCTTGCGCTTGAGGCGCAGCATGTAGTCCTTGTCGATCGCCGACAGGGCCAGGGTCTTGACCTTCTCTTCTTCCTTGATCAGGTCTTCCATCTGCACCAGGAACCACATGTCGATGCCGGTCAGGGCGAAGATCTCTTCGCAGGTCATACCCGAACGCATGGCGTCAGCCACGTACCAGATACGCTCGGCGCCCGGCACGGTCAGCTCGCGCTTGAGGATGCTGGCGGCTTCAGGGCTGGCCAGGTCGACTTTCGGGTCCAGGCCGCAAGCACCGACTTCCAGGCCGCGCAGGGCTTTCTGCAGGGACTCCTGGAAGGTACGGCCGATGGCCATGACTTCACCCACGGACTTCATCTGGGTGGTCAGGCGGGCGTCGGCTTTCGGGAATTTCTCGAAGGCGAAGCGTGGCAGCTTGGTCACGACGTAGTCGATCGACGGCTCGAAGGACGCCGGGGTACGGCCGCCCGTGATGTCGTTCTGCAGTTCGTCGAGGGTGTAACCAATGGCCAGCTTGGCGGCGATCTTGGCGATCGGGAAGCCCGTTGCCTTGGAAGCCAGCGCCGAGGAACGCGAAACACGCGGGTTCATCTCGATCACGACCATGCGGCCAGTGTTCGGGCAGATACCGAACTGCACGTTGGAACCGCCGGTTTCAACGCCAATTTCACGCAGCACCGCCAGCGAGGCGTTGCGCATGATCTGGTATTCCTTGTCGGTCAGGGTCTGCGCTGGCGCCACGGTGATGGAGTCACCGGTGTGCACGCCCATCGGGTCGAAGTTTTCGATCGAGCAGACGATGATGCAGTTGTCCTTTTTGTCGCGGACCACTTCCATCTCGTACTCTTTCCAGCCGATCAGCGATTCGTCGATCAGCAGCTCTTTGGTCGGCGACAGGTCCAGACCACGGGTGCAGATTTCTTCAAACTCTTCACGGTTGTAAGCGATACCACCGCCGGTGCCACCCATGGTGAACGACGGGCGGATGATGCAGGGGAAGCCAAGCTTCTCAAGGACCGCATTGGCCTCTTCCATGCTGTGGGCGATACCGGAGCGCGGGCACTCCAGACCGATGTCCTTCATGGCCTTGTCGAAGCGCGAACGGTCTTCGGCCTTGTCGATGGTGTCGGCGTTGGCACCGATCATCTCTACGCCGAACTTCTCCAGCACGCCGTGGCGCTCCAGGTCCAGGGCGCAGTTCAGTGCGGTCTGGCCACCCATGGTCGGCAATACGGCGTCCGGGCGCTCTTTTTCGATGATCTTGGCCACCGACTGCCACTTGATCGGCTCGATGTAGGTGGCGTCGGCCATGGCCGGGTCGGTCATGATGGTGGCTGGGTTAGAGTTCACCAGGATGACGCGGAAACCTTCCTCGCGCAGGGCTTTACAAGCCTGGGCGCCGGAGTAGTCGAATTCGCAGGCCTGGCCGATCACGATCGGGCCAGCGCCGAGAATCAGGATGCTTTTGATGTCTGTACGTTTTGGCATGGTGGTCACTCAAATCCGGGGTCAGTCGGCAAGCCGCTTTGAACAATCTGGGTCAGGCGCGGCCGGGCGCGGCAGGTGCCGGCCCGGGGCCTTGAAGCAGGATGCTCAGCGGCGCTTGGCCATGGCATCGGTGAAACGATCGAACAGTGGCGCGACGTCGGTCGGGCCCGGGCTCGCTTCAGGGTGGCCCTGGAAGCTGAACGCGCTCTTGTCGGTACGCTCGATACCCTGCAGGGTGCCGTCGAACAGCGACTTGTGGATGGCGCGCACGTTACCCGGCAGGGTGGCTTCGTCTACGGCGAAACCGTGGTTCTGGCTGGTGATCATGACCACGCCGGTGTCCAGGTCCTGGACCGGGTGGTTGGCACCGTGGTGGCCGTGGCCCATTTTGACGGTCTTGGCGCCGGAGGCCAGGGCCAGCAGCTGGTGGCCGAGGCAGATGCCGAACACCGGGATCTCGGTTTCGAGGATCTCTTTGATCGCCTGGATGGCGTAGTCGCATGGCTCCGGATCACCAGGGCCGTTGGACAGGAACACGCCGTCCGGGTTGAGCGCGAGCACTTCGCTGGCCGGGGTCTGGGCAGGCACCACGGTCACGCGGCAGCCGCGGGCGACCAACATGCGCAGGATGTTCAGCTTGACGCCGTAGTCGAAGGCGACAACGTGGTACGGCAGCTCGGAGGCTTCCAGGGTCGGGTGGCTGTCGGTTTTCAGCTCCCACACGCTGGAGCGCCACTCGTAACGCTCCTTGGTGGAAACGACCTTGGCCAGGTCCATGCCCTTGAGGCCGGGGAAGGCGCGGGCCGCGGCGATGGCGGCTTCTTCGCTGATGTTGTCACCAGCCAGAATGCAGCCGTTCTGAGCGCCCTTTTCACGCAGGATACGGGTCAGGCGACGGGTGTCGATGCCGGCGATGGCAACGACATTGTTGGCCTTGAGGTAGTCAGGCAGCGACTGGGTGTTACGCCAGTTGCTGGCCAGCAGCGGCAGGTCACGAATGACCAGGCCGGCGGACCAGACGCGGTTCGACTCGGCATCTTCCGGCGTGGTACCGGTGTTGCCGATGTGCGGGTAAGTCAGGGTAACGATTTGCTGCGCGTAGGAAGGGTCTGTAAGGATTTCCTGGTAGCCGGTCATAGCGGTGTTGAATACCACCTCACCAACGGTTTGACCGTCGGCACCGATGGCTTCACCGCGAAAAATACTGCCGTCGGCAAGGGCGAGTATGGCTGGCTTTGTCAAGAAGACCTCCCGTAAATCAAGCATGAAAGGGCGATCGCAGGTTGCAAAAAAGCGGAGTGACGTATGGACACGTCACCCCGCTTTTATGTGCTGAATTCAATTCGCTGCGCGCTTTTAGTGGACACACTAAAGCTGTAGCTTACAGAAAAGTGCTTTTTTGGTCTACCGCAAATGTGCCTCTAAAACACATGATTGCGACAAGGGGTGCCTTGCACCCCATCGCCGACAAGCCGGCGATGGGGCCATCACAGTCGCTGCAAGACTCAGCGCAGCTCCAGCACATCCTGCATGTCGTACAAGCCCGCCTCACGCCCATCCAGCCACAGCGCGGCACGCACCGCACCCTTGGCGAAGGTCATGCGGCTGGAAGCCTTGTGGGTGATTTCCAGGCGCTCACCTTCTGCGGCGAACAGCACGGTGTGGTCACCGACCACATCGCCGGCACGCACGGTGGCGAAGCCGATGGTCTTGCGATCACGCGCCCCCGTCTGGCCCTCACGGCCATACACCGCCACTTCCTGAAGGTCACGGCCCAGTGCATTGGCCACCACCTCACCCATGCGCAGCGCAGTGCCTGACGGCGCATCGACCTTGTGCCGGTGGTGCGCCTCGATGATCTCGATGTCGACATCATCGCCCAGCACCCGCGCGGCCATGTCCAGCAACTTCAGGCTGAGGTTGACGCCTACGCTGAAGTTGGCGGCGAAGACGATCGGGATGTCCTTGCCCGCCTCGGCCAACAGCTGCTTCTCGTCGCTGGTGAAACCGGTGGTGCCGATGATCATGGCCTTGCCATGCTTGCGGCAGAACGCCAAGTTCTTCAGGGTCACCGAAGGGTGAGTGAAGTCGATCAGCACATCGAAATCGTCGGCAACCTTGGCCAGGTCATCCGACAGCGGCACACCGATACGGCCAAGGGCCGCCAACTCACCGGCATCCGCCCCGACCAGCGAGCTGTCCGGGCGATCGATCGCCGCGGTCAGCCCGGCACCTGGGGTTTGCTGCACAGCTTCGATCAGGGTTTTGCCCATCCGCCCTGCCGCGCCCATCACTGCAATACGTCGCATAGCCTGTTCCTTGTCAGAGATCGCCGAAGAAGCGCTTCACGCCATCGAACCAGCCATTGGCTTTGGGCGAGTGGGAGCTGTCGCCTTCGAGCGAGTCGCGCAGCTCTTCGAGCAGTTCACGCTGGCGACGGCTGAGGTTGACCGGGGTCTCGACCGCAACGCGGCACAGCAGGTCACCCGCACCACCACCACGCACCGGTGCCACACCCTTGCCACGCAGGCGGAACTGCTTGCCGGTCTGAGTGCCTTCCGGGATCTTGAGCTTCACACGACCATCGAGGGTCGGCACTTCCAGCTCGCCACCCAGAGCGGCATCGGTATAGCTGATGGGCACTTCGCAGTAGAGGTGCTTGCCGTCACGCTGGAAAATCTCGTGCTCACGCACGTTGATCACTACGTAAAGGTCGCCAGTCGGGCCACCGTGAGTGCCCGCCTCGCCTTCGCCGGACAGGCGGATACGGTCGCCCGTGTCGACGCCGGCCGGCACCTTGACCGACAGGGTCTTGTATTCCTCGACGCGGCCTTCACCGTGGCAAGCATTGCACGGGTCGGTGATGATCTTGCCCTGGCCATGGCAGCGCGGGCAGGTCTGCTGCACAGAGAAGAAGCCCTGCTGCATGCGCACTTGGCCAATGCCGCCGCACGTCGGGCAGGTCGATGGCGTCGAACCCTTCTTCGCACCGCTGCCGTCACAGGACTGGCAATTGACCAGGGTCGGCACACGAATACTGACCGTGGTGCCGCGCACGGCTTCTTCCAGGTTCAGTTCCAGGGTGTAGCGCAGGTCGCTGCCGCGCGCAGCGCCACCACGACCACCGCCACGCCCACCACCGAAGAAGTCACTGAACACATCGCCAAAGATGTCGGAGAAGTTGGCGCCACCGAAGCCTGCACCGCCGCCACCCATGCTCGGGTCGACACCGGCGTGACCATACTGGTCGAACGCGGCCCGCTTGCTCGCATCAGACAGCACTTCGTAGGCCTCGTTGGCCTCCTTGAACTTGTCTTCGGACTCTTTGTCGCCCGGGTTGCGGTCCGGGTGGTACTTCATCGCCAGGCGGCGATAAGCCTTTTTCAGGTCTGCTTCACTGGCGCCGCGCTCGACACCCAGGACCTCATAATAATCACGCTTGGACATAGGTCATTTGCACCTTGTTGGGCGTTCGGCATCCGCGCCGCGCCGTCAGCACCCGCCTGAAGACCCGATGCGGCCCAGACAAATGCTGTAAAAAATTCTCGAATTCCAGATACGCCAACGCGGGAGCAAGCCCCCGCGCGGCGACATCCTACCAGCTCACCGCCAAACGACGGTGAGCTGGCCGACAACATGCAACGATTACTTCTTGTCGTCGCCTTTCACTTCTTCGAACTCGGCGTCAACCACGTCATCGTGCTTGGCTTCCGGTTCGGCCTGCTGCTGAGCGCCGCCCTGAGGCTGTTCGGCCGACTGCTCGGCGTACATCTTCTGCGCTACCGGCGCGGAGACTTTGGACAGTTCCTCGACCTTGGCATCGATGGCAGCCTTGTCGTCGCCTTTGACAGCGGCTTCCAGGGCAACCACGGCCGCTTCGATGGCAGTCTTCTCTTCGGCAGTGACCTTGTCACCGGCGTCAGCGACCATCTTGCGGGTCGAGTGAACCAGCGCGTCACCCTGGTTACGGGCAGCGGCCAGCTCTTCGAACTTGCGGTCTTCCTCGGCATTGGCCTCGGCGTCACGCACCATTTTTTCGATCTCTTCGTCGGACAGACCGGAGTTGGCCTTGATCACGATCGACTGGGTCTTGCCGGTGGCCTTGTCTTTGGCGCCGACGTGCAGGATGCCGTTGGCGTCAATGTCGAAGGTCACTTCGATCTGCGGAACACCACGCGGTGCTGGCGGGATGTCAGCCAGGTCGAACTTGCCCAGCGACTTGTTCTGCGAGGCTTGCTTGCGCTCACCCTGCAGCACGTGAATGGTCACTGCGCCCTGGTTGTCGTCGGCCGTCGAGAACACCTGCGACTTCTTGGTCGGAATGGTGGTGTTCTTCTCGATCAGCGGGGTCATCACGCCGCCCATGGTTTCGATACCCAGGGTCAGCGGGCTGACGTCCAGCAGCAGCACGTCTTTCACGTCACCGGCCAGTACGGCACCCTGGATGGCAGCGCCCATGGCGACTGCTTCGTCCGGGTTGACGTCCTTGCGAGCTTCCTTACCGAAGAAGTCGGCTACGGCCTTCTGCACCAGCGGCATACGGGTCTGGCCACCGACCAGGATCACGTCGTCGATCTTGCTGGCGTCGATGCCTGCGTCTTTCAGGGCGATGCGGCAAGGCTCGATGGTACGGTTGACCAGGTCTTCGACCAGCGACTCCAGCTTGGCGCGGGAGATCTTCACGTTCAGGTGCTTCGGACCGGTCGCATCTGCAGTGATGTACGGCAGGTTCACGTCGGTCGACTGGGCCGAGGACAGTTCGATCTTGGCCTTTTCCGCCGCTTCTTTCAGACGCTGCAGGGCCAGAGGGTCGTTCTTCAGGTCCATGCCCGACTCTTTCTTGAACTCGTCGACGAGGTAGTCGATCAGGCGCATGTCGAAGTCTTCGCCACCCAGGAAGGTGTCGCCGTTGGTGGCCAGTACTTCGAACTGGTGCTCACCGTCGACTTCGGCGATTTCGATGACCGATACGTCGAAGGTACCACCACCCAGGTCATAAACGATGACAGTGTGGTCGCCCTTGGCTTTGTCCATGCCATAGGCCAGCGCAGCAGCGGTCGGCTCGTTGATGATGCGCTTTACGTCCAGGCCCGCGATGCGGCCGGCGTCTTTGGTGGCCTGACGCTGGCTGTCGTTGAAGTAGGCCGGAACGGTGATGACCGCTTCGGTGACTGGCTCGCCGAGGTAGTCTTCGGCGGTCTTCTTCATCTTTTTCAGGACTTCGGCGCTGATCTGCGGCGGCGCCATTTCCTTGCCGGAAGCCTCGACCCAGGCGTCACCGTTGTTAGCCTTGACGATCTTGTACGGCACCAGCTTGATGTCTTTCTGCACGACATCTTCTTCGAAGCGGCGGCCGATGAGGCGCTTCACTGCGAACAGGGTGTTGTGCGGGTTGGTGACGGCCTGGCGCTTGGCCGACTGGCCAACCAGGATTTCGCCGTCATTGGCGTAGGCCACGATCGAAGGGGTGGTACGCGCACCTTCGGCGTTTTCGATGACCTTGACGTTACCGTTTTCCAGAATGGAGACGCACGAGTTGGTGGTCCCCAGGTCGATACCGATGATTTTGCCCATGTTTACTCTCCCGAAACTTGAATTTGGTTGCAGCGACTACTTTGGCCAACTGCGGTAATACTTGAAGGCTTGACACCTAGATGGGGATGCCCCGACGGATTTCAAGCCTTTTCATCGATCGAAGGCTGCGGCGCGCTCGGCGCCTTGCTGACCACTACCATGGCAGGGCGCAGCAGGCGGCCATTGAGCAGGTAGCCCTTCTGGAACACGTTCAGCACGCTGTTGGGCTCTACCTCGGCGCTTTCCTGCATGGCCATGGCCTGATGGTGCTCGGCGTTGAACGGCTGCCCGTGCGGGTCGATGGCTTCGAGGTTGTAACGCTTGAGGGTGTCCTGGAACATCTTGAGGGTCAGTTCGACGCCTTCACGGATCTTCTTGACCTGCTCATCCTCAGCGCTGGAGTGCGCCAGAGCCAGCTCAAGGCTGTCGATCACAGGCAGCAGGTCGCCGGCGAATTTTTCCAGGGCGAACTTGTGCGCCTTCTCGACATCCTGCTCGGCGCGGCGGCGCACGTTCTGCAGGTCGGCGACGGCACGCAGGGACTGATCCTTGGCGGCGGCCAGCTGCTCCTCGAGCTCTTGAACGCGGGCGCCGTTATCCACTGCACCTGCCTCTTCGGCGTTAAGGTCTTTCTCATTCAGCTGTTCGTCAGCCATGGGGTCTCTCCTCCGCAATCTCTGTAGTACGAGCAAAGCTCGCCGTGTCTGCCGGCTATATGGGGCCGGAAAAATCAGCTTCAAGGGGCAAAGCGGTTTTGGCTCGACGATGGAAACTGCGAGCAGGCATTGGCAGGGCCGAAAAAAGTACTGTATAAATAACCAGACCTGACTTTTCGGGAGCCGCCCCATGCTGGTGCACCTGTCCATTCACAACTACGCCATCGTCGAACACCTCGATCTCGAACTCGCCCGCGGCATGTCCGTCATCACCGGCGAAACCGGCGCAGGCAAATCGATCATGCTCGACGCCCTCGGCCTGGCCCTGGGTGATCGTGCCGACAGCGGCGTGGTGCGCCCTGGCGCAGACAAGGCGGACATCCTGGCCACCTTCGACCTGGTGGACATCCCCGAAGCGCACACCTGGCTGGCCGATCGCGACCTGGACGATGGCGGCCCGTGCATCCTGCGCCGCGTGATCACGGCCGAAGGCCGCAGCCGCGGCTACATAAACGGCACGCCCTGCCCGCTGGGTGACCTGAAGGCGCTCGGTGAACTGCTGATCGACATCCACAGCCAGCATGAGCACCAGTCGCTGCTCAAGACCGACACCCACCGCCGCCTGCTCGACGAATATGCCGGTGCCATCGACCTGTCCCGTCAGGTTCAGCTGGCCGCCAAGCGCTGGAACCAGACCCGCCTGGAGCTTGAGCACCTGTCCAACTCCGGCGATGAGCAGCGCGCCCGCCACCAGTTGCTCAGCTATCAGCTCGAAGAGCTCGACAACCTTGGCCTGGGTGAAAACGAACTGGAGCAGTTGGAGCAGGAACACAAGAACCTGACCAACGCCGAGGCCCTGTTCGGCATCTGCCGCCAGGTCATCGACCAGTGCAGCGAAAGCGACTCGGGCAATGTGCTCGGCGCCCTCACCTCCAGCCTCAACCGCCTGGGCGCCGCAGCCAATACGCCCAAGGCACTGGGTGAAGCCGCCAACCTCATCGCCAGCGCACAGATCCAGATAGAAGAAGCCGTAGGCGAACTCAACCGCTTCCTCGACAACTTCGACGCCGACCCCATGCGCCTGCAGGCCCTGGAAGAGCGCCTCGACACCATCTACACCCTGGCACGCAAACACCGCGTGCACCCGACCGAACTGCCCCACCTGCAGCAACAACTGCTTGAGGAGCTCGAAGGCCTGAATGCCAGCGACGAATCCATAGAGCGCCTGGGTGAGGAACTGTCCGCCTATGCCAAGCATTATCAGGAAAAGGCAACCGAGCTGAGCGCCTTGCGCCAACAGGCCGCCAAACAGCTCGCCGTCGCGGTCGAACAAGAGATCCAGCGCCTGGGCATGCCTGGCGGGCGGTTCTGCATCGAACTCACACCCAACCAAAGCAACGACCTGTCGCCACACGGCCTTGAGCAGATAGAACTGCTGGTCAGCGCCAACCCCGGGCAGCCGCTCAAAGCGTTGGCCAAAGTGGCCTCGGGCGGTGAACTGTCACGGATCAGCCTGGCGATTCAGGTCATCACGGCGCAAACCTCACGCATCCCGACGCTGGTCTTCGACGAAGTTGACGTGGGTATCGGTGGGCCGACGGCCGAGATCGTCGGCCAACTGTTGCGCCGCCTCGGTGAACGCGGCCAGGTGCTGACCGTCACCCACCTGCCTCAGGTCGCGGCGCAAGGGCATCATCATTTGTTCGTGCACAAGGTGCGCAACAGCGACACAACGCACACGGCCGTGGCCAACCTTGGCAAGCGCGAGCGGGTCGAAGAGGTGGCGCGGATGTTGGGGGGGATCGACCTGACCAAGGAATCGCTGGCGCATGCACGCAAGATGGTGGTGTCCGGCAAGGCGTGAGGCTGCCTGCAGCTGGCTCCAGCAGTTAACCCTGCGGCACAAAGCACAAAGGCGACCCTAGGGTCGCCTTTGCTGCTCATAACGACCGAAATCGTTACTTTTTCTTACGCACGTAGAGGACCAGGTTGTGGTCCACCAGCTCGTAGCCATGCTCGGCCACGATCTCTTTTTGACGCCGCTCGATTTCGGCATCCATGAATTCGATGACTTCACTGGTCTCCACGTTGACCATATGGTCGTGGTGACCGCCGTCCGCCAGCTCGAAAACTGCGTGACCGCCATCGAAGTTGTGACGCACCACCAGCCCAGCAGCCTCGAACTGGGTGAGTACGCGATAAACGGTTGCAAGACCGACGTCCTCGCCAGCCTCCATCAGCGCCTTGTAGACATCCTCGGCGCTCATGTGACGTTGCTCGGTCGAATCGAGCATCTGAAGGATCTTGACTCGAGGCAGTGTCACCTTGAGACCGGCTTTGCGCAGTTCGCTATTTTCAACCATGGTCAGCTTTCTCGCCGATGCTGCTTCGCAGCTTCTCTTAATACGGGTATGATCGGGGTTTACGTTGTCCAGCCAAGATAGTGGAAGTCGCCCACCGATGCAAAACAACACCAAGCACTTGCTAACCAGCCTCACCTTCGTGGGACTGCTCGCACTCGCCGGTTGCTCGTTTCCCGGGGTTTACAAAATCGACATCCAGCAGGGCAATGTCGTTACGCAAGACATGATAGACCAATTACGCCCCGGAATGACCCGCCGGCAAGTAAGGTTTATCATGGGCAACCCTCTGCTCCAGGATACTTTCAACACCAATCGTTGGGATTACCTGTACAGCCTGCAGCCTGGTGGCGGCCAACGCCAACAGGAGCGCATGAGCATCTTCTTCAATGACAGCGACCAGCTGGTCAGCCTGTCTGGCGACTTCATGCCAGGGGTGAGCCGCGACCAGGAAATCCTGGGCGGCAGCAGCGATACCACTGTCAGCCCGGCCACCGAGCCAGGCCAGCCAGCATCGCAGCCGGAAGAGAAGCCGGCCAAGCCTGGCTCTGTGGAAGAATCCATCCAGCGCGAGATCGACACCATCCAGACCACACCGGTGCCGACACCCGCCCCACTGGATACCTCGCCGCAATAAATTGCAGGCGAAAAAAAGCCCGGATCATTCCGGGCTTTTTTTGTGCCTGGTGGCTAGGCAGCATCAGCTATTGAGCTGCTTGGCACGCTGGCAGAACGCATCCACCAATGTATTGGCGGCCTGATTGAAAAGCGGCCCCAAGGTCGCCCGCACGATCGGCCCGGCATAATCGAAGGACAGGTCCAGGCTGATCTTGCAGGCTTTTTCGCCCAGCGCCTTGAACACCCACACGCCATGCAGCTGGGTGAACGGCCCTTCCTCCAGGTTCATCTCGATGGACTGCCCCGGCACCAGCACATTGCTGGTCACGAACTGCTGGCTCATCCCCCCTTTGGCCACCTCAAGCTTGGCCCGCATGTGCGTGTCACTGGCTTCGAGCACCGTCGAGGCCGAGCACCAGGGCAAAAACTGCGGGTAGCTGGCTACATCATTGACCAGGTCGTACAGCGCCTGGGCAGGGTACGGCAGCAGGGCGGAGCGTTGAATATGGGTAGTCATCCAGGCGTCACTTCCAAGGCTGGGTGGCGGGCTTCGCAGCGTGCCAAAAACAGAACCTGTGCGTAAGACAGGGCCTGTATTGTCCGGTATTCATTGCGGTGGCTCAAGCGCACCGAAATCCCGTAGCCGACCACGCGGTGACTTGCCTATAATGCCGCCCCTATGGCTAAACAAAAGAAACATCCGACCGGGACCATCGCGCAAAACAAAAAGGCGCGACACGATTACTTCATCGAACACAAGTTCGAGGCCGGGCTGGTCCTGTCCGGTTGGGAAGTAAAAAGCCTGCGGGCCGGCAAGGCGCACCTGACCGACAGCTACGTGCTGCTCAAGGATGGCGAAGCCTGGCTGTTCGGCAGCCACATCACCCCGCTGACCACTGCCAGCACCCACGTCATCGCCGACCCCATCCGCTCGCGCAAGCTGCTGCTGAACAAGCGCGAGCTGGAGCGTGTGGAAGCTGCGGTGGCGCAAAAGGGCTACACCTGTGTGGCCCTGGCGCTGTACTGGAGCAAGCACCTGATCAAGTGCGAGATTGCGCTTGGCAAGGGCAAGAAGGAATTCGACAAGCGCGACACCGTGCGCGAACGCGATTCCAACCGCGAGCTGCAGCGTGCGGTGCGCAACAAGGGCAAGGAAGACTAAAGGCTTCTTCGCTTTGTAGCGCCTCTATCGCCGGAAAGCCGGCTTTCACAGGCAGCCCACTGGCTTCAGGTCAGTGACGCGCCTGTGGAAACATCTGTCTTGCTCAACTGCTAAAAGCTGGCGCAACCCCTGTGGAAGCCGGCAAGCCGGCGATAGGGCCACGAACTTCAGCGCCCGCTGCGCCGCTCTGCCCGCGCTACGCGCTGGGCTTCGTTCTGCGCCTCCTCCAGCACCTCCTGCACATACAGAATGTGCCGGCTGGACACCTCCCGCGCATCGTCCGCCCTGCCCTCGACAATCGCCTGATACAACTCACGGTGCTGGCTGATCAGCATGTCCCGCGTCTCGGTGCGCTGCTGGTACATGCCCCCGATATTGGTCACCACATTGCGCTTGAGCAGGTCGAACAGCCCGCGAATGGTATGCAGCAGCACGGCATTGTGGCTGGCCTCGGCAATCGCCAGGTGGAAGCGCGCATCCGCTGCCCCCTCCTCTGCCCGGGTAACCTGGTCAGCCCGGGCATAACAGTCCTGCAGGGTGTCGAATGCAGCCTTGAGCCGGGCGCGATCAGGCTCGGTGGCGCGCTGGGCAGCGTAATAGGCGCATGACGCCTCCAGGGTATGACGGAACTCCAGCAAATCGCGCTGCGCTTCGGCGCTGTGCTCCAGCAGTTGCAGCAACGGGTCGCTGAAGGTTGAGCCGAGCGATTCGGCCACATAGTTACCACCCCCCTGCCGGCTGACCAACAATCCCTTGGCCACCAGCTTCTGGATCGCCTCGCGCAGTGAGGGGCGCGACACACCGAACTGCTCGGCCAGGGCGCGCTCGGCCGGCAGCCGCTGGCCCGAGGTCAGGGTGCCTTCGAGAATCATCCCTTCCAACCGGTCGACGATGTCGTCGGACAGGCGCCGCTGGCGGACCTGATCAAAAACCATCACATGCTCTCCACAAACCCCCGGCAAAATTCAGGGGGCGTCTATTCTCGCCGATCCACGCCACGCCGACACCCATCAGGCGACGTTTTTCAAACCCCATCAGCCGCCCGCTCATCGGCACACGACCAAAGTTTTGCACAGGACAAATTGACACACCCATCACAGCGCTTTTAACCTAGCGTCCAGCCATTGTAAATTGGTCTTACCAATTATCCAATGCCAGTGCCTGACCAACAACAATTAGGGGCCACCCCATATGCAAACCTGGCAACAACTCTATTCCCCGCTCGGTAGCCTTGGCCTGTCCGCATTGGCGGCGGTCATACCCATCGTGTTCTTCTTCCTGGCCCTCGCCGTGTTCCGCCTCAAAGGCCACGTCGCCGGCAGCATCACCCTTGGATTAGCCATGCTGGTAGCGATCTTCGCCTTCCAGATGCCGGTCGACATGGCCCTCGCTGCCGCGGGCTATGGCTTCCTCTACGGCCTCTGGCCAATCGCCTGGATCATCGTTGCCGCGGTGTTCCTGTACAAGCTCACCGTCAAGAGCGGCCAGTTCGAGGTCATCCGCAGCTCGGTACTGTCGATCACCGACGACCAGCGCCTACAGGTGCTGCTGATCGGCTTCTGCTTCGGGGCCTTCCTCGAAGGCGCGGCCGGCTTCGGCGCCCCCGTGGCAATCACTGCCGCCCTGCTGGTGGGCCTGGGCTTCAACCCGCTGTACGCAGCCGGCCTGTGCCTGATCGCCAACACCGCCCCAGTGGCGTTCGGCGCCCTGGGCATCCCGATCATCGTCGCCGGCCAGGTGACCGGCATCGACGCCTTCCACATCGGCGCCATGACCGGCCGCCAGCTGCCGCTGCTGTCGTTGTTCGTGCCGTTCTGGCTGGTGTTCATGATGGACGGCCTGCGCGGCGTCAAAGAAACCTGGCCTGCAGCCCTGGTGGCCGGCCTGAGCTTCGCCGTCACCCAGTACTTCACCTCCAACTTCATCGGCCCGGAACTGCCAGACATCACCTCGGCCCTGGCCAGCCTGGTGGCCCTGACCCTGTTCCTGAAAGTCTGGCAACCCAAGCGCTCGTTCGCCGAAGCCAAAGGCAGCGTCGGCGCCGCCGTGGTCAGCAGCGGCGGCAGCCAGCCGAGCCCTTACAGTTTTGGTGAAATCTTCAAGGCCTGGTCGCCATTCCTGATCCTCACCGTGCTGGTCACCCTCTGGACCCTGAAACCGTTCAAGGCAGCATTCGCCCCAGGCGGAGCGATGTACAACTTCGTGTTCAACTTCGCCATCCCGCACCTCGACCAACTGGTGATCAAGACCGCGCCGATCGTCGCCGCGCCGACCGCCATGCCAGCGGTGTTCAAGCTCGACCCGATCTCCGCCACCGGCACAGCGATCTTCCTGTCGGCACTGATCTCCATGGCCGTGCTGAAAATCAACTTCAAAACTGGTCTTACCACTTTCAAAGAGACCTTCTGGGAACTGCGCTGGCCGATCCTTTCCATCGGCATGGTCCTGGCCTTCGCCTTCGTCACCAACTATTCGGGCATGTCTTCGACCATGGCCCTGGTACTGGCCGGCACTGGCGCTGCGTTCCCATTCTTCTCGCCGTTCCTGGGCTGGCTGGGTGTGTTCCTCACCGGCTCGGACACCTCGTCCAACGCCCTGTTCGGTTCGCTGCAGGCCACCACCGCCCACCAGATCGGCGTCAACGACACCCTGCTGGTAGCGGCCAACACCAGCGGCGGCGTGACCGGCAAGATGATCTCGCCGCAGTCGATCGCCGTGGCCTGCGCAGCCACCGGCCTGGTTGGCAAGGAGTCCGACCTGTTCCGCTTCACCGTCAAGCACAGCCTGTTCTTCGCCACCATCGTTGGCCTGATCACCCTGGTCCAGGCCTACTGGCTGACCGGCATGCTGGTTCATCACTAAAGTGAAAGGGGCCGGGCGCCAGCGAGCGCCCGGCGTCTCCTTCAACCCACGCTGCGAGAATCCATGATCATTTCCGCCTCCACTGACTATCGCGCCGCGGCCCAACGCAAGCTGCCCCCCTTCCTCTTCCACTATGCCGACGGCGGCGCGTACGCCGAGCACACCCTGCGCCACAACGTCTCGGACCTTGCCGGCATCGCCCTGCGCCAGCGGGTGCTCAAGAACATGTCCGAACTGAGCCTGGAAACCCGGCTGTTCGACGAAACCCTGAGCATGCCCGTGGCCCTGGCCCCGGTCGGCCTCACCGGTATGTACGCCCGCCGCGGCGAAGTGCAGGCAGCCCGCGCGGCAGCCGCCCACGGCATCCCGTTCACGATGTCTACCGTGTCGGTCTGCCCGATCGAGGAAGTGGCGCCGGCGATCGACCGGCCGATGTGGTTCCAGCTGTATGTGCTCAAAGACCGCGGCTTCATGCGCAACGCGCTGGAGCGGGCCAAGGCTGCCGGGGTCAAGACCCTGGTGTTCACCGTCGACATGCCGGTGCCAGGTGCCCGTTACCGTGATGCCCACTCCGGCATGAGCGGCGCCAATGGGCCCATGCGCCGCGTGTTGCAGGCCATGACCCACCCCGAATGGGCCTGGGACGTTGGCGTGATGGGCCGCCCGCACGACCTGGGCAACATCTCCAAATACCGCGGCAACCCCACCGGCCTTGCCGACTACATCGGCTGGCTGGGTAACAACTTCGACCCGTCCATTTCCTGGAAGGACCTGGAATGGATCCGCGAGTTCTGGGACGGCCCGATGATCATCAAAGGCATCCTCGACGCCGACGACGCACGGGACGCGGTCAAGTTCGGAGCCGACGGCATCGTCGTCTCCAACCACGGCGGCCGCCAACTCGACGGCGTGCAGTCCAGCGCCCGTGCGTTGCCGGCGATTGCCGACGCCGTCAAAGGCGACCTGAAAATCCTCGCCGACTCCGGCATCCGCAGTGGCCTGGACGTGGTGCGCATGATCGCCCTGGGTGCAGACACCGTGCTGATCGGCCGCGCCTTCCTCTGGGCCCTTGCCGTGCACGGCCAGGCCGGGGTGAAGAACCTGCTCGAACTGTTCGAAAAGGAAATGCGCGTGGCCATGGTACTCACGGGCGCCAAGTCGATCAGCGATATCAGCCGCGACTCGCTGGTACGCGAACTGGGCGCTTGAGCGCCTGCACAAACACCGCCTGTATGACCGGGGCACGCGGCGCGCCAGACGCCGTGGCCCCGTGAGGAGATAGCATGAGCCTGCCCGCCGCCTTCCTGCGTGATGCCGAGCGCCTGATACCCGCCGACCGCCGTTTCGACGACCCTACGTCCACCCTGGCCTTTGGCACCGACGCCAGTTTCTACCGCCTGATCCCCAAGCTGGTGGTGCGTGTGGAGTCGGAAGACGAAGTGGTCGGGCTGCTGCAGCTGGCCCAGCGCGAGCGCGTGCCGGTAACCTTCCGCGCCGCGGGCACCAGCCTGTCCGGCCAGGCCATCAGTGACTCGGTGCTGATCGTGCTCGGCGATAACTGGGGCAGCAAAGAGATCCGCGGCCAGGGCGAACAGATCCGCCTGCAACCCGGGGTCATCGGTGCCCAGGCCAACGCCTGGCTGGCTCCTTACGGGCGCAAGATCGGCCCGGACCCGGCCTCGATCAATGCCTGCAAGATCGGCGGTATCGTTGCCAACAACGCCAGCGGCATGTGCTGCGGCACCGCGCAAAACACCTACCACACCCTGGCCGGCCTGCGCCTGGTGCTGGCAGACGGCACGCGCCTGGACAGCGAAGACCCGGCCAGCGTTGCCGCCTTTGAAAGCAGCCACGCCGAACTGCTCGAAGCGCTGGCCCGGCTTGGCCGCGAAACCCGCGCCAACACCGAACTGGCAGACCGCATCCGGCACAAATACCGGCTGAAGAACACCACCGGCCTGTCGCTCAACGCCCTGGTGGACTACGACGAGCCGCTGGATATCCTCCAGCACTTGCTGGTTGGGTCTGAAGGCACGCTGGGCTTCATCAGCGCTGTCACCTACGACACCGTGCCCGATCACCCGCACAAGGCCAGCGCGCTGCTGGTGTTCCCCAGCGTAGAAAGCTGCTGCCGCGCAGTGACCGTGCTCAAGCGCCAGCCAGTGTCCGCCGTGGAGCTGCTCGACCGCCGCAGCCTGCGTTCGGTGCAGAACATGCCGGGCATGCCGCTGTGGGTAAAAGGCCTGTCGGACAATGCCTGCGCGCTGTTGATCGAGTCCCGCGCCGCCAGCCAGAGCCTGCTGCACGAACAACTGCAACAGGTCATGGCCTCCATCGCCGAATACCCGCTGGAACAGCAAGTCGACTTCAGCGAAGACCCGGCGGTGTACAACCAGCTGTGGAAGATCCGCAAGGACACCTTCCCCGCCGTCGGCGCCGTGCGCCAGACCGGCACCACGGTGATCATCGAAGACGTCACCTTCCCCGTCGAGCAACTGGCCGAAGGCGTCAACCGCCTGATCCAGCTGTTCGACAAGCACCACTATGACGAAGCGATCATCTTCGGCCATGCGCTGGAGGGCAACCTGCACTTTGTCTTCACCCAGGGCTTCAACAGCGCGCAGGAAGTGGCGCGCTACCAGGCCTTCATGGATGACGTGGCGCAACTGGTGGCCGTGGAATTCGGCGGCTCGCTCAAAGCCGAGCACGGCACCGGCCGCAACATGGCGCCGTTCGTGGAGCTGGAGTGGGGGCATGACGCCTATCAGCTGATGTGGACGCTCAAACGCCTGCTCGACCCCAACGGCATTCTCAACCCCGATGTGGTGTTGAGCGAAGACCCGGACATCCACCTGAAAAACCTCAAGCCGCTGCCAGCCGCCGACGAGATCGTCGACAAATGCATCGAGTGCGGCTTCTGCGAACCGGTCTGCCCATCCAAAGGCCTGACCCTCAGCCCACGCCAGCGCATCGTCATGTGGCGTGACATTCAGGCGAAAAAACGCGCCGGCATCGACACCCGCGCCCTGCTGCAGACGTACCAGTACCAAGGCATCGACACCTGCGCCGCCACTGGCCTGTGCGCCCAGCGCTGCCCGGTGGGCATCAACACCGGCGAGCTGGTGAAGAAGTTGCGCAGCCAGGCCGCCGAGCATGCCAAGGCCGCCGACTGGCTGGCCGAACACTTCCACACCACCTTGGCCGGCGCCCGCCTGACCCTGACCGCCGCCAACACTGCGCGCAAGCTGCTCGGCGCCCCGCGCCTGGGCCGCCTGAGCGCCTCATTGAGCAAAGCCAGCAAAGGCCGCCTGCCGCAATGGTCCGCCGCCATGCCGCAACCGCTGCGCAGCGTAAGTTTTGGCCCGGCGAGCAACGATGCCCGGCCACGGGTGGTGTACCTGGCGGCGTGCGTGTCGCGGGTGATGGGCCCGGCCTATGCCGACCGCGAACAAAGTTCACTGCTGGACAAAACCCGCGCCCTGCTGGAAAAGGCCGGTTACCAAGTGGTGTTCCCCGGCAACGCCGACAGCCTGTGCTGCGGCCAGCCGTTCGCCTCCAAAGGTTACCCCGAGCAAGCGGAGCACAAGCGCCAAGAGCTGATCAACGCACTGCTGCACGCCAGCCGCGGCGGCCTGGACCCCATCTACTGTGACACCAGCCCCTGCACCCTGCGCCTGGTACAGGGCCTGGGCGACACCCGCCTGGACCTGTACGACCCGGTGCGCTTCATCCGCACACACCTGCTGGACAAGCTGGAGTTCACCCCACAGGACGAGCCGGTGGCCGTGCACGTGACCTGCAGCACCCAGCACCTGGGTGAAAGCCAGGCCCTGATCGACCTGGCACGGCGCTGCAGCACGCAGGTGGTGATCCCAGAAGGGATTCACTGTTGCGGCTTTGCCGGTGACAAAGGCTTTACCACACCCGAGCTGAATGCCCACTCACTGCGCAGCCTGAAGGACGCGGTGCAGCATTGCAGCGAAGGGATTTCTACCAGCCGAACCTGCGAGATCGGGCTGTCCAGCCACAGCGGCATCGATTACCACGGGCTGGTCTACCTGGTAGACCGCGTCACCCGCCCCCGCACCCTCTGACCTGCCCGCTGATTCGCCGGCAAACCCGACCCCGGTTGTAGCAACTGTCTTGCTCAACCTCTAAAAGCCGGCGCGATCCATGGACTGCCCCCCAAAAGTTGGACAGCTTTAAGCTGCAGCCCGAGTCCTGTACTCCACAGGGCTCAGGCCATTGAGCCTGAGCTTGATGCGATCA
>NZ_JBIVGS010000019.1:0-81581 GCF_044748785.1 Pseudomonas sp. NPDC089743 | reverse complement strand
TGATCGCATCAAGCTCAGGCTCAATGGCCTGAGCCCTGTGGAGTACAGGACTCGGGCTGCAGCTTAAAGCTGTCCAACTTTTGGGGGGCAGTCCACGGCGTGGGAGCCGGCTTGCCGGCGATGGGGCCCGTGCAATCAGCAAAAATCAGGCTGGCTCTGCCTCCGGGTCGAGCACCAGCTGCATGAAAGTCAAATCCAGCCAGCGCCCGAACTTCACCCCCACCTGGGGCATCTGCCCGGTCACCACGAAGCCCAGGCGCGCATGCAGGCGCACCGACGCCGCATTGCCACTCTCGATGGCTGCGACCATCACATGCTTGCCACACCCCCGCGCGCGCTCGATCAGTGCTGCCATCAACTGCGGCCCCAGGCCCTTGCCGCGCTGATCGCCACGGATATACACCGAATGCTCCACGGTATGGCGAAAGCCCTCGAACGGCCGCCAATCGCCAAACGACGCATAGCCCAGCACACCGCTGTGATCCACTGCCACCAGAATCGGATAACCCTGCTGTGCCCGGGCCTCGAACCAGGCCTGGCGGTTGCCGAGGTCCACCGGCGTTTCGTTCCAGATCGCCGTGGTGTTGCGCACCGCGTCGTTATAGATGTCCAGGATGCCCGGCACGTCAGCGAACAGGGCATCGCGAATTTCGTGGCTCATTGCTACATCTCACTAGGTCCAGGGCTGCAGATTAAATGGTTACCAGCCCACGCACACCCTCGGCCTGCATGTTTTCGCCACGCCCGCGCTGGATGATTTCGCCACGGGCCATGACCAGATACTGGTCGGCAAGCTCCTCGGCAAAGTCATAGAACTGCTCCACCAGCAGGATGGCCATGTCGCCACGCTCAGCCAGGCGGCGGATGACGGCACCGATTTCCTTGATGACTGATGGCTGTATACCTTCGGTGGGTTCGTCGAGAATCAGCAGGCGTGGTCGGCTGGCCAGGGCGCGGCCGATAGCCAGCTGCTGCTGCTGGCCGCCAGACAGGTCACCACCGCGCCGCTGCTTCATCTGCTCCAACACCGGGAACAGTTCGTAGATGAACGCAGGCACCTCACGCGCCTCGCGTGCCGGGAAGCGCGACAGGCCCATCAGCAGGTTTTCCTCGACGCTGAGCCGCGCGAAGATCTCGCGGCCCTGGGGCACGTAGGCAATGCCGGCATGCACCCGTTGCTGCGGCTTGAGCGCGGTGATTGGCTTGCCTTCCCACTCCACGCGGCCTTCGCGTGGCGGCACCAGGCCCATCAGGCAGCGCAGGAGGGTGGTCTTGCCCACGCCGTTGCGTCCGAGCAGGCAGGTGACTTCACCGACCTTGGCCTCGAAGGACAGGCCGCGCAGGATGTGGCTGCCGCCGTAGTACTGGTGCAATTCACTGACTTCAAGCACTTTCAATTCCTCGTTCTTGTCAGCTACAAGCCTCGAGCCGCAAGGGCAAGATAAAGCACCGCTACTGCTTGCGGCTTGCGGCTCGCGGCTTGCCACTTGAGGCGCGCTAGCGCCCTAGATAAACCTCGACCACCCGCTCATCCGCCTGCACCTGCTCCAGCGACCCTTCTGCCAGTACGCTGCCCTGGTGCAGCACGGTCACATGGTCGGCAATGCTGCCGACAAACCCCATGTCGTGCTCCACAACCATCAGCGAATGCTTGCCGGCAAGGCCCTTGAACAGCTCAGCGGTGAACTCGGTCTCGGCATCGGTCATGCCAGCCACCGGCTCGTCGAGCAGCAACAGTTGTGGCTCCTGCACCAGCAACATGCCGATCTCGAGGAATTGTTTCTGCCCATGCGACAGCAGGCCTGCCTGGCGCTGGGCCAGGGGGAGCAGGCGCAGGGTGGTCAGTACTTCCTCGATGCGTTGCTGTTGCTCACCGTTCAAGCGTGCTGCCAGGCAGGCCCAGACCGATTTTTCGGTTTTCAGTGCCAGTTCCAGGTTCTCGAACACGGTCAGGGCTTCGAACACCGTGGGCTTCTGGAACTTGCGGCCAATGCCGGCCTGGGCGATCTGGTATTCGCTCATGCGGGTCAGGTCCAGGGTATCGCCGAAGAACGCACTGCCGGTGTCGGGGCGCGTCTTGCCGGTAATCACGTCCATCATGGTGGTCTTGCCAGCACCGTTGGGGCCGATGATGCAGCGCAATTCACCTACACCGATGTACAGGTTCAAGTCATTGAGGGCCTTGAAACCATCGAAGCTGACGCTGATGCCTTCCAGGCTCAGCACCGTGCCGTGACGGGTATCGAGCCCCGCCTCCCGGCGGCTGCCCAGGCCAATGGCATCACGGCCACTGCCAAGGTTGTCGAATACCGGTTCGAGCATGAATTCCGGATGCACAGGTGGCACGCCTTTCATGGCTGGCTCCTTTTCTTCAGCAGGCCGACCACACCCTTGGGCAGGTACAGGGTGACGAGGATGAACAATGCGCCGAGGAAGAACAGCCAGAATTCAGGAAAGGCAACGGTGAACCAGCTCTTCATGCCGTTGACCAGGCCTGCGCCCAGCAGCGGGCCGATCAGCGTGCCGCGCCCGCCCAGGGCTACCCAGACAGCAGCCTCGATGGAGTTGGTCGGCGACATTTCGCTGGGGTTGATGATGCCCACCTGTGGCACATAAAGTGCCCCTGCCAGGCCGCAGAGCACGGCGCTCAGCACCCACACCAGCAGCTTGAAACCCCGCGGGTCATAGCCACAGAACATCATGCGGTTTTCTGCATCGCGTACCGCGGTGAGCAGCCGGCCGAACTTGCTCTGGGTCAGGCGCCAGCACAGGTACAGGCTTGCCAGCAGCAAACCGACGGTGAGCAGGAACAGCACCGCGCGGGTGCCCTGCGCGGCAATGTCGAAGCCCAGAATCGTGCGGAAGCTGGTGAAACCGTTGTTGCCGCCAAACCCTGTCTCGTTGCGGAAGAACAGCAGCATGCCGGCGAAGGTCAGGGCCTGGGTCATGATCGAGAAATACACGCCCTTGATCCGCGAGCGGAATGCGAAGAAGCCGAACACCAGCGCCAACAGGCCCGGCGCCAGCACCACCAGGCACAGGGCCCAGGCAAAGTGCTGGGTACCGGCCCAGTACCAGGGCAGCTCGTTCCACGACAGGAACGTCATGAACCCTGGCAGGCCGTCACCCGCGGCCTGGCGCATCAAGTACATGCCCATGGCGTAGCCACCGAGGGCGAAGAACAGCCCGTGCCCGAGCGACAGCAGCCCGGCGTAGCCCCAGACCAGGTCCAGGGCCAGGGCGACGATGGCGTAGCAGAGAATCTTGCCGACCAGCGTGAGGGTGTAGGCCGATACCTGCAATGCGTGGTCGGGCGGCAGCAACGACAGCAGCGGCATGGCCAGCAACAGCAGGACGACGACCGTGCCAATGGCGAGTGACAGGCGTGGCCCGGCTTTTTGCGAAGCGGTGACAAGCAGTGGCTGGTTCATCAGTCGATAACCCGTCCCTTGAGGGCGAACAGGCCTTGCGGGCGCTTCTGGATGAACAGAATGATCAACGCAAGGATGAGGATCTTGCCAAGCACTGCGCCTATTTGCGGCTCCAGCAGCTTGTTGGCTATCCCTAGGCCGAAGGCGGCCCAGAGGCTACCGGCCAGTTGCCCGACACCGCCGAGCACCACCACCAGGAACGAGTCGATGATGTAGCTCTGGCCAAGGTCCGGGCCGACGTTGCCGACCTGGCTCAGCGCTACACCACCAAGCCCGGCAATGCCCGAGCCCAGGCCGAAGGCGAGCATGTCCACGCGCCCGGTGGACACGCCACAACAGGCAGCCATGTTGCGGTTCTGGGTCACCGCACGCACGTTCAGGCCCAGCCGCGTGCGGTTGAGCAGCAGCCATGTCAGCAGCACCACGGCCAGCGCGAACGCAATGATCACCAGACGGTTGTAGGGCAGCACCAGGTTGGGCAGCAGCTGGATGCCTCCAGACAACCAGGCCGGGTTGCTGACCTCGACGTTCTGCGCGCCGAACAGCAGGCGGATGGCCTGGATCAGTATCAGGCTGATGCCCCAGGTCGCCAGCAGGGTTTCCAGCGGGCGGCCGTAGAGGTGGCGGATCACCGTGCGCTCCAGCGCCATGCCCACCCCGGCGCTGACGGCGAAGGCCACTGGCAGGGCAATCAACGGGTAGAACTCGATGGCGCCGGGGGCGTAGCGCTGCAGCAGCACCTGGACCATGTAGGTGCTGTAAGCACCGAGCATGAGCATCTCGCCGTGGGCCATGTTGATCACGCCCAGCAGCCCGAAGGTGATCGCCAGGCCAAGGGCCGCCAGCAGCAGGATCGAACCCAGCGACAGGCCGCTGAACGCCTGGCCGAGCAGTTCACCGAACAGCAGCTTGCGTTTGACTTGGGCCAGGCTCGTTTCAGCGGCAGTACGCACGGCTGCGTCGGTTTCCACATCGGGCTGCAGCAAAGCCTCCAGGCGCGTGCGGGCCAAGGGGTCGCCAGTTTGGCCAAGCAGTCGTACCGCCGCCAGGCGTACGGCTGGCTCGCTGGCGCCCAGTTGCAGGTTGGCCAGTGCCAGGCCAAGCGCAGCGTGCACCGCAGTGTCGGGTTCGCTGGCAAAGCGCCGGTCGAGGAACGCCATTTGCGCCGGGCGCGCACTTTTTTGCAGTTGCTGGGCGGCGGCCAGGCGCGTGTCGCTGTTGTCGCTGAGCAACTGATGGCTGGCCAGGGCGTTATCGATCAGGCCGCGCAGGCGGTTGTTAAGACGCACCTTGCGGGTGTCATCGGCGGCGATGCGGCCCTGGCGCAGGTTTTCCAGCAGCGGCAGGCGCGCGGCTTCGGGTTGCGCCGCCCAGCCTTCGAGCAGGCGAGCCTGCTCGGCGGGCTTGGCGGTGAGGAAGAATTCGCCCTCGCTGGCCTGGGTTGCCAGGGGCAGCAGGAGCAGCAGGGTAAGGAGGATTCTGAACATGCGGGCAATCCTGAAATCGGCGGTGGATTCATCGCCGGCAAGCCGCGCCCCCACAGGTTGGTGCTGTTCTCATGACCCTGTGGGGGCTGGCTTGTCGGCGAATGGGCTGCAGCGCAGCCCCAGTGCACTCAGTTGCCTTTCACTGCATAGTCAGGGCGCTTTTCGTTGCCTGGAATGAACGGGCTCCACGGCTGCGCGCGCAGCGGTTGCTCGGTTTCCCAGACCACGCTGAACTGCCCGTCATCCTGGATTTCGCCGATCATCACCGGCTTGTGCAGGTGGTGGTTGGTCTTGTCCATGGTCAGGGTGAAACCGGACGGGGCCTTGAAGGTTTGCCCACCCAGGGCTTCGCGGACCTTGTCGACATCGGTGGACTTGGCTTTTTCCGCCGCTTGCGCCCACATGTGGATGCCCACGTAGGTGGCTTCCATCGGGTCGTTGGTCACGGCTTTGTCGGCACCCGGTAAGTTCTTGGCTTTGGCGTAGGCCTTCCAGTCTGCGACGAACTTCTGGTTGACCGGGTTATCCACCGATTCGAAGTAGTTCCAGGCGGCGAGGTGGCCTACCAGCGGCTTGGTGTCGATACCGCGCAGTTCCTCTTCACCCACCGAGAACGCCACCACCGGTACGTCGGTGGCTTTCAGGCCCTGGTTGGCCAGTTCCTTGTAGAACGGTACGTTGGAGTCACCGTTGACGGTGGAGATGACCGCGGTTTTACCGCCCGCCGAGAACTTCTTGATGTTGGCGACGATGGTCTGGTAATCGGCGTGGCCGAACGGGGTGTAGACCTCTTCGATATCCTTGTCGGCCACGCCTTTGCTGTGCAGGAAGGCGCGCAGGATCTTGTTGGTGGTGCGCGGATAGACGTAGTCGGTGCCGAGCAGGAAGAAACGCTTTGCGCTGCCGCCGTCTTCGCTCATCAGGTATTCCACGGCGGGAATCGCTTGCTGGTTGGGCGCGGCGCCGGTGTAGAAGACGTTCGGCGACATCTCTTCGCCTTCGTACTGCACTGGGTAGAACAGCAAGCCGTTGAGCTCTTCGAACACTGGCAGCACCGACTTGCGTGACACCGAGGTCCAGCAGCCGAACACCACCGCGACCTTGTCCTGGGTCAGCAGCTGACGGCTCTTTTCGGCGAACAGCGGCCAGTTGGATGCAGGGTCGACCACCACCGGTTCGAGCATCTTGCCGTTGACCCCGCCCTTGGCGTTGATCTCGTCGATGGTCATCAGGGCCATGTCCTTGAGCGATGTTTCGGAAATCGCCATGGTCCCGGACAGCGAATGCAGGATGCCGACCTTGATGGTCTCGGCGGCCTGGATGCTCCAGCTAAGACCCATCGCCGCAATCGATGCGCTGAGGGTAAAGGCCTTGATCAGACTGCGACGCTTCATGTGCTCTCTCCGCTGAGTTTTTTTTTGGTGTTGGCCAAGCGGGGAGGGGCGTTGCAAGGGGTGTGCCGAACGGCAAAAGGTGCGTAATAGAAGGGCTGTGCGAGGTGTTGGGGCGCGGGGCCGGTCCAGGATGGTGCCTGAATGTTTTGCCTGCACAGCATTGGGGCCACTCTGCGGCCCATCGCCGGCAAGCCGGTCACAAGGGGTGCATTGTGCTGAAGAGCAACGCTGTACCTGCGAGAGCTGGCTTGCCGGCGATGGGCTGCAAAGCAGCCCCTTGGTGCATCAGCTGTTGCGCACAGCCGGTCGCGGATGGCGCTTGCTACGCACACCTTGGTAGGTGACTGCCAGCAACATGAACCAGATAGGCGTAACGATCAGCGCAGAGCGGGTGTCCGCTTCCAGGCTCAGCAGCACCAGGATGAAGGCGAAGAACGCCAGGCACACGTAGCACATGAAGCGCCCGCCCGGCATCTTGTAGGTCGACGCCTGGTGCAGCGCCGCCCGGGTTTTGCGGTACTTCAGGTACGACAGCAGGATCAGCGTCCAGACAAACATGAACAGCACCGCGGAGACCGTGGTCACCAGGGTGAATGCCTCGATCACATTCGGCACCATGTAGATCAGCACCGCGCCAAGCAGCAGGCAGGTGCACGAGAAGTACAGCCCGTTGGCCGGGACGGCACGGCTCGACAACTTTTCGAATGCGCGCGGTGCATCGCCTTCCTGGGCCAGGCCGAAGAGCATGCGGCTGGTGGAAAACACGCCGCTGTTGGCCGACGAGGCCGCCGAGGTCAGCACTACGAAGTTGATGATGCTTGCCGCCGCCGGCAGGCCGGCCAGCACGAACAGTTCGACGAACGGGCTCTTGCCCGGCACCACGTCGCGCCAGGGGGTCACCGCCATGATCGCGATCAGTGCCAGCACGTAGAACACGATGATGCGGATCGGTATCGAGTTGATCGCCCTTGGCAGGGTGCGTTCAGGGTTCTTCGCTTCGGCGGCGGTGGTGCCGACCAGTTCGATGCCGACGAAGGCGAATACGGCGATCTGGAACCCGGCGAAAAAGCCCATCAGGCCATTGGGGAACATGCCGCCGTCATTCCACAGGTTGGCCAGCTGCGCGGTGCGCCCACTCGGCGATTCGAAACCGGTGATGACCATGTACAGGCCGGTTGCGACCAGGCCCAGGATGGCCAGGATCTTGATCAGGGCGAACCAGAACTCCATCTCACCGAACATCTTCACGGTAACCAGGTTAAGCGACAGCAGCACTGCAACGCAGGTCAGCGCGGGTATCCACTGCGGCAGGTCCGGGAACCAGAACTGTGTGTAGGCGGCAATCGCGACCACATCGGCAATACCGGTGACCACCCAGCAGAACCAGTAGGTCCAGCCGGTGAAGTAGCCGGCCCAGGGGCCGAGCAGGTCGGCCGAGAAATCGATGAACGACTTGTAGTTGAGGTTCGACAGCAGCAGTTCGCCCATGGCGCGCATGACGAAGAACAGCATGAAGCCGATGATCATGTAGACGAAGAGGATCGACGGCCCCGCCAGGCTGATGGTCTTGCCCGAGCCCATGAACAGGCCGGTGCCGATGGCACCACCGATGGCGATCAGCTGGATGTGGCGGTTGGTCAGGTTACGCTGCAGGTGCTGCGCTTGAGCAGGAGGGGAAGAGGTCCGGGTCATCGGCTGCATTCCATTGAGGGTCAGTCTTTTTGTGAAAGCCGCGTAGGCTAACACGCGCGTCCCAAAACGGGGCGCGACAGATCGACTCGACTTTTCGGTAGCAGGGGCTGCTGTGCAGCCCCAATGGCCTCAGATGCTGGCCAGCACCTTGCGCCGTACCACCAGGCTGTCCACCACCCACATCACCACCATCGACACCCCAACCAGCGGGAAGATCACGCCTAGCACCACCATCACCCCTACCGCCGCCTTCCAGCGCGGCAGGTCATGGCGTAGCGCCGGCACCCCCAGGCCGCCGCTCGGCCGGCGCTTCCACCACATCACCAGCCCGCTCACCGAACCGAGCAGGATCATCAGGCACACCAGCAGAATGATGATCTGGTTCAGCGGGCCGAACATCTTGCCCTCGTGCAGCATCACGCCCACCTCGGTGGCGCGGGCCACCGGGCTGTAGTCCTGCCAGCGCACGTCGGCCAGTACCTTGCCGGTGTACTGGTCAACATGCAGGGTGGCATCGTTGCGCGGGTCGTCGGCGAACACGGCGATGGTGAATACGCCGTCGGCAGTGGTCGGCATGGTGATGCTGTAGCCGGGCTCCACCTGGCGCGCGGTGGCGAGGTCCTGAACCTGCTGCAGGCTCACCAGAGGTGCCGCTGGCCTGTTCGACATCATGTGGTGGCCAGCATGTTCGGCGTGTGCGCCAGACTGCGGCATCGGCGTGTTTTCCATGGCCCAGGGCACCGTCTGGCGGTGGGCGCTGTTCAGTTCACCGGCCTGTTGATCGGACTTGGGCACGTCATTCCACATCGCTGCCGGGAAGCGGTTCCACAAGTCGGCGTACTGTTTGCCCCACAGGCCGGTCCAGGTCATGCCGCTGAGCAGCATCAGCAGCAACAGGGCCGAACCCCAGAAGCCGCTGACCGCGTGCAGGTCGCGCCAGAGCAGCCGCCCCCGTGCTGACAGCCGTGGCCACAGCACGCCACCGCCGCTGCGCCCGCGCGGCCACCACAGGTACAGGCCGGACACCACCAGCACGATGCCCCAGCCGGCTGCCAGTTCCACCAGGCGGTCACCGAGCGTGCCGACCATCAGTTCGCCATGCAGGGCTCGGGCGACTGCCTGCAGGTTCTGCTTGGCATCCTGCTCGCCGAGGATCTTGCCGCTATAGGGGTTGACGAACACATTCAGTTCGCGCCCGCCGTCATGTACCACGAATTGCGCGCTGCGCTCGGCATCGATGGGTGGCAGATACTGGGCCACATGGCCTTTGGGGTAAGCCTGGCGCACTTCGGCCAGCATCAGGTCGGCGCCCTGGCGGTGATGGCCGGCCTCGACCACCATCAGGTCACGGTACAGCAGTGGGTCCAGTTGCGGTTTGAACAGGTAGATGATCCCGGTAATAGCCAGCAGGATCATGAACGGGGCGACGAACAGCCCCGCGTAGAAGTGCCAACGCCAGGCCAGGTTGTAGAAGGAAACGCGTGTTCCGCTCATGGGAACCTCCTGTTTGACCAGCTGAGGGGCGCAGCCAGCAGCCGCGCCCGTTGTTGTCAGAAGCTGAAATCGACCTTGGTCCAGAACGTCCGGCCGGGCTCGTTGACCGGCTGTGGATCGGAAGCCGGGTAGCCGAACCCGGCGTTGCCGGCCAGGTTAAGGTGCTCGGAATAGGCCTTGTCGAACAGGTTGTCGACGCCTGCACTGAACTTGAGGTTGTTGTTCACCTTGTAGGCTCCATTGAGCGAGAACACGCCGAACCCGGCGCTTTTTTCGTAGTCCTTGCCGACCACATTGCCCTGGTTCTCGGCGATGCGGTTCTGTGCAGCCACCAGCCGCCACAAGGCCCCGGCGCTCCAGGTGTCGCGGCTGTAGGTCAGGCCCATGCGGCTTTCCAGGGGTGGCATTTGTGGCAGTGCCTTGCCGTCACTGCTGTTCTTGCCCCAGGCGTAGGCCAGGGTCGCATCGGCCTTCCAGGTTTCTGTCAGCTTGTAGGCGGCGCCCAGTTCTCCCCCCATGATGCGGGCATCGATGTTCTGCGCCTGGGAGGTGCTCATGCCCATCATGCCGTTACGGTAGTCGAACAGGATGTAGTCGCGGATCTGCCCGACATAACCCGAAGCCCAGGCTTCAAGACGCTCGTCGCGATACTGGATGCCGAAGTCGAGCTGGGTGGTCTTTTCTGGCTTGATGCCGTCGAAGGCGTTGGCTGCGCCAGGGGGCGCCAGCTGGGGCGAGAACAACTCCCAGTAGTCGGGGAAGCGCTGGGCATGGCCAAGGCCAATGTAAGTGGTGGCCGGCACCGCCGCGAGGTCGTGTTCATAACGCACGAAACCGCTGGGTAGCGTATCGGCGCGGGTATCACCTTCGGTCGCGCTGCCAGCCCGGAAATCGCGGGCAGAGGCGCGATCGAGGCGGGCGCCGGTGATCAGCCGGTCAACCCCTGTGGCGTACCAGGTCAGTTCGCCAAAGGCCCCGTAGTTATGGAAGTCGGCGTCCTTGGTCCAGGGCTGGCCCTTGTGCGCATCAACGCCCATGCCACCGCGCTGGCGATGTTCGTTGGTCTGCGCGTCGATGCCACTGATCAGTTGCACGTCGGCCCAGCGCCAGGTGGCCTTGATGCGCGCGCCCAAGGTGCGGCGGTCGACATTGCTGACCATGGGCATACCCATCATGCCACTGCCTGATGGGGTGCGCAGGCTGTAGTTGTCCATCACGTGGTCGGCGTAGTTGTAGTAGACCTGCGCCTCGACCTTGTCGAGCACCTCGCCGAGGTTGGACTTTTCAAAGCGCAGGCCCAGGCTTTCGCGCTTGAACTGCGAGCCGTCCATGCCACGGCCGGCATAGCGGGCCTCGCCGTCACCCTTACCGGCGGTGAGTTCGAGCAGGGTGTCCTGATCGGGTGTCCAGCCCAGGGTCACATCGCCGTTCCATTTGTCCCAGCGCGAGGGCACGGTGTCGCCGTTGCCGTCGTGGTAGTCGTCCGAGCGCGACTGGTTGCCGACGAAGCGCGCATAGGCCTGGCTGTTGCCTGCGGCGGCGTCGAGCACCTGGTCGAAGCGGCCGTTGGAACCGGCCAGCAGGCTGGCGTTGATCCGGCTACCGAGGGTGCCGAATTTTTCCGGTTCACGTTCGAAGAGAATGGTCCCGGCAGAACCACCGGGGCCCCAGATCACGCTTTGCGGGCCTTTGATCACGGTAAGGCGGTCATAGGTTTCCGGGGCGATGTAAGAGGTCGGTGCGTCCATGCGGTTGGGGCAGGCACCGAGCATCACACCGCCATTGGTGAGGATATTCAGGCGCGAACCGAACATGCCGCGCAGCACCGGGTCACCATTGGTGCCACCGGCGCGGATGGCTGAAAAGCCAGGGATCGTCTTGAGGTAATCGGCGCCATCGCTGGCCGGCACGGGCTGGCGTGGGTCTTTGGGGTTGGTGACAACGGTCAAAGGCGAGCTGGGCGCAATGGCGGTGATCACCGTCGGGCTCAGCTCTGGCGGCGCTTGCTCGTGCGTTTCATGGCCAGGTTCGGCGGCCAGGGCCATGGGTGCGAGCAGCGAACCGCACAATACGGCGAACGTCCCTCGCAGATAGGGGGCGAATACAGGGGTGCAGCCTGACATAGTGATTCCAGTCGATCAGTCATGGGTGGGCGCGGAGCCTCCAGGCTCCGTGCGGCAGCAGGGTCAGACGCTGATCGAAGACGGTGGCGCGCGGCTGCGCGCACCGGGAAATATGGCCTGTCGGGCATGGCCTTGGAGGGGGGCGGCAGGGAGGAGGGCGACGGGCAGGGCGTGCCCGGCAACCAGTGGGCTGAAGGTTTGCGGCAAGGCAGGGCAGTTGAACAACAGGCTGCAGTAGCCGCATTTTTCCCACATCACATGCAGTTGGCCATCGTCGCCGTGGCCGTGATGCGAATTGCTGGCGTGACTGTGCTCCGAGGACAGCGCCATGCCCATCGGCATGCTCATGCCCGCGTGATGATCCATCGGCATCGACTGGGAGATCAGCGGGCCGATAAAGATCATCCACATGGCGAACAGGCTCAGCCAACCGCCACCGATGCGCCTGCGTTCAGGGCCGGTGGTAGGGCTGTGCCCGTTGCGTGGCAGGCTCATGAAAGCGAGCGCCAGTCAGCGAAGGGTCAGTGCGCGTGTTCGTGTGGCTGGTCTGCCGGGGGCTGCTTCTGCACGGCCACCTCGACCGTGATGTCACCGGCCTTCTCGAAATGCAGGGTCAGCGGGAAGCGCTTGCCGTCGCTGAGCAGGCTGCGGTCCTTGGGCTGCATCAGCATCACATGGTAGGCGCTGGGGGCGAAGACCACGTCCTTGCCAGCTGGCACCACTACATCAGGCACCTGCTGCATCTTCATTGCGCCGTTGGCACTCATCACGTGTTCGTGCAGCTGTGCGTCAGCGGTGATCGGGCTGTCTACGCCGAGCAGGCGGTCATCGAACTTGCTGTTGTTGTGCACGATGAAGTAGGCCGCCACATTGGGCGCGTTCGGCGGCAGTTGCAGCGACCAGGGGTGGGCGATATGCAGCTCGCCCACCGTGTATTCATGGGCGTTGGCGAAAGCGCCGGGCAGCAGCAGTGCGGCCACGATGAGAGCTTGCTTGAGCATGGTGTAGGTCTCCGTTCTGTTCAGGTTCAGGTAAACAGCGTGATGAACTCAGACCAGGGGAGAGGCGCGGGGATTGAGCGCGGGCCAGAGCTGGCGCGGCGTCATTTGGTAATCGGCGGGCGGTGGCGCATGCGCAGCCGCCAACGCGGGTGGGTTGTGCAGTTGTGGCGGATAACCTGGCAGGGCCAGCAACGGCGTGGCACCCGAACAGCACCAGCAGTGCTGCATGTTCGAGTGATCGTCGCTTTGCGTGCCGAGGTCGATCTTGGCCAGAGCCTGAATGTCTACCTTGGCCTTACCAACCGCGCTGGAACAGAAAGCCCCCCACAGCAGCTGCTCGGCCGGGCCCTTGGGCGCGGCAGAGGACAGCGGCATGGCCAGCAGGTTGAACAGCACTGCGAGGCAGGCTATCCAGGCGATGTGCCGACGTGGGGGCATGGAGAGATCCGGTCAGGAATCGTGGTGGGTATTGTACGGCGCAGTATAGGTAAAAATGATGGGGTGCGGTGAAGTGACGCAGGCGGGTAGATGGGCTGCTGCGTAGCCCATCGCCGGCCATGAAGCTACTCCAGCCATCAAGCCTTGTTACGGCCCATCAAGCCACGCACGGTCTCTTGCAAATCAGCCGGCAGCACCACCACTTTTGCATTGTTGCTGCTCGCCAGGTTCTCCATGGCGCCGACATAACGCTCACCCAGCAAGTACATGGCGGGTACCGTCTCAGTGCCCACCGCCTCTTTGACCAGCGAAATCGCCTTCGCCGAAGCCTCGGCAAGGTTGATTTGCGCTTCGGCATCGAGCTTGGCCGACTGCAGGCGCGCCTGGGCCTCGAGAATGGCGGCCTGCTTGGCACCTTCAGCACGGGTCACGTCGGCTTTACGTTCACGTTCGGCCGCGGCCTGGCGCTCCATGGCCAGTTGCATGTTCTGCGATGGCTTTATGTCCTGGATTTCTACCGAACGGACGGTCACACCCCAGTCTTCGGTCTGTTCGGACATTGCCTCTCGCAGGCGTGCCTTGATCTGCTCGCGGCTGGACAGCGCTTCGTCCAGGTCCATGGCGCCGACGATGGCGCGCAGCGATGTCATGGTCAGGCTGGTGACGGCGAACGAGAAATTCTGCACGCCATAGGAGGCCTTCTGCGGGTCGACCACCTTGGCGAAACACAGGGCATTGGCGACGATCACCGCGTTGTCGCGGGTGATGATTTCCTGCTCCTGCACGTCGAGGATGATGTCCTTGGTCGGCAGGCGGTAGGCGACCACGTCCATGAACGGGATGACGATGTTCAGGCCAGGCTTGAGCGTGCTGTGGTAGCGCCCCAGGCGCTCGACGATCCACTCCTCCCCCTGGGGTACGATGCGTACGCCCTTGAAGACAGTGATCAGGACGAAAACGGCGAGCGTGCCGACGACGATGAGGCTGGTCATGATGTGAACTTCCTTTTAATGCGGTTAGGCCCGGATGACCCGGGCAGTATTGCCTTCGATGGCGACAAGACGTACACGCTCGCCTGACGGGATATCGCTGTCGGCGACGCAGACCCATTCCTCGTTGCCCAGTATCGGTTTCTGAAACCGCACACGGCCTTTCTGGAATTGCGAAACGCTGCTGATCAGCAGCCCCACTTCGCCGATCACGCTGTCGGCCGTCCAGCGCACATCCGGCTGCTTGCGCCGGAACAGCTTGAACCAGAGTGCGGTGGTGACCGAGGAGAACAGCACCCACGCCAGTACCTGCATATCCAGTTGCAGGGTGGGGGCGGCGAGCGAGATGAGTGACACCAGCACGGCACCGATGCCGAACCAGATGATGAAGAACGTGGGCAGGATCAGTTCGAGCAGGATCAGCGCGATGCCGAAGACAAGCCAGATCCACCATTGCATTTCCATATGGTTGACGCCTTCCGGGGGAGAGGGGCGAGTTTACGCCAGCGCAGCGGCCCATGGCCATTCGACAGCCAGCGGAAAACGCTGAAACGGTTGTAGGACTCGAAGCGACTTACGCAAGATCCAGCGTTGAAAGCAGCTGCGCGACTGACCTCAGCTCCAGGTCCGCGGGCGGCAGCGCTGGGCGTTTCAGGATGAGCACCGGAATGCCAAGTTCCCGCGCCACCTCAAGCTTGGGCTCGGTCGCAACGCTGCCGCTGTTCTTGCTGACCAGCACATCGATAGCGCGCCGGGCGAACAGCATCCGCTCATCGTCAAGGTGAAACGGCCCGCGCGCACCGATCACTTCGCAGCGATCGTTACCCGGGCAGGCCTGTAACGCCCTCAGGGTCCAGAACTGCTCTGGCGGAATCTCATCCAGATGCTGCAGCGGCTCGCGCCCCAAGGTGAACAACGGCCGACGGAATGGCTTGAGTGCATGGATCAGCCCCGCCCAGTCCTCCACCTCGCGCCAGTCGTCACCGGGCTGGGCCTGCCATGCCAAGCGACGCAAGGCCCAGCACGGGATGCCCACGGCGCGTGCGGCGACGGCGGCATTGCGGCTGATCTGCGCGGCATAGGGGTGGGTGGCGTCTATCAGCAACGTGATACCCGCCTCGCGCAGGTAGGCGGCCAGGCCTTCAGCCCCGCCATAGCCGCCGACCCGCACCTGGCAGGCCAGACCTTCCGGCACCCGGCCGATGCCCGCCAGGCTGTAGACATGCCGCGGCCCAAGCTGGCGGGCGATGGCCAGTGCCTCGGTGACACCGCCCAGCAGCAGGATGCGCCGGTTCATTGCACACCTGCCTTGCCGACGATGCCGCCCTGGCGGTCGATGGCGAACACTTCCACCTGCACCTGTGCAGGCACCACGCTGCGGGCGAACGCCAGGGCGTGCTCGCAAACCGCATCGCCCAGGGCTATGCCAGCGGCGTGCGCCAGCGCCAAGGCTTGCTGGCTGGTGTTGGCTGCCCTGATCGCGGCCTGCAGGTCGGCATCGGCGCCGATGTCTGCGGCCCAGCCGGCCAGTTGCGGCAGGTCGATGCTCGAGTGGCGGCTGTGCAGGTCCATGTGCCCGGCAGCCAGCTTGCTGATCTTGCCAAACCCACCGCACAGTGAAAGGCGTGGCACCGGCACCTTGCGCAGGTGCTTGAGCACCGCGCCGACAAAGTCGCCCATCTCGATCAAGGCAATTTCCGGCAGGCCGTACACGCGGCGCATGGTGTCTTCGCTGGCATTGCCGGTGCAGGCGGCGATATGGGTATAGCCGTTGGTGTGGGCGACATCGATGCCCTGGTGGATGGAGGCGATGTAGGCCGCGCAGGAGAAGGGCCGCACGATCCCGCTGGTACCGAGAATCGACAACCCGCCGAGGATGCCCAGGCGCGGGTTCATGGTCTTGAGCGCCAACTGCTCGCCGCCCGCTACGTTGACCGTGACTTCGAAGCCGCCGCGGTAGGCGCAGTCGTTGGCCAGTTGCTGCAGGTGTTCGCTGATCATGCGCCGCGGTACCGGGTTGATCGCCGGCTCGCCCACGGCGAGTACCAGGCCGGGGCGGGTGACGGTACCGACACCCACCCCAGCGACAAAGCGTACGCCCGGCGCTTGCCGTAAACGCACTTGGCTGTAGAGCAGCGCGCCATGGGTGACATCGGGGTCGTCGCCGGCGTCCTTGAGTGTGCCAGCTTCGGCGTGCTCGCCCTCGCGGCGGCAGAATTCCAGGCGCATCTGTACCACCTTGCCCTTGGGCAGGGTGATGCTCACGGCGTCAGCGCTCACACCGGTCAACAGCAGGCGCGCTGCCGCCAGGCTGGTGGCAGTGGCGCAGCTGCCGGTGGTCAGGCCGCTGCGCAGTGGCGCAGGTTGTTCGCGGGTTTCTTCACGCATCGAGGGGCTTCACCACGTCGAGCAACGTGATCGGCAATGCCTGGCGCCAAGTGTCGAAGGCGCCCAATGGCTGGGCCTGGGCGACATGGATGCGCGTCAGTTCACCGCCGTGCAGTTGGCGAAAGTGCGCCAGTGCCAGTTCGCTTTGCAGTGTCACGGCATTGGCCACCAATCGCCCCCCTGGGCGCAGCCGCTCCCAGCACAACGGCAGCACGCCTTCCCGGGTGACGCCGCCGCCGATGAAGATCGCATCCGGGCGCTCCAGCTCGGCCAAGGCCTGCGGTGCCTTGCCGCGCACCAGTTGCAGGCCGGGGACACCCAGGGCATCACGGTTGTACTCGATGAAGCCCTGGCGGCCCTCGTCGGCTTCGATTGCCAGTGTTCGGCAGGCCGGGTGGGCGCGCATCCACTCGATGCCGATCGAGCCACAGCCTGCGCCCACGTCCCACAGCAACTCGCCTGGCTGCGGGGCCAGGCGGGCCAGGGTGATGGCGCGTACGTCACGTTTGGTCAGCTGGCCGTCGTGCCGGAACGCATCGTCCGGCAGGCCGGCCGTGGGTGAGCGCCGCGGAGCGTCGGCCGTGGCCTGGCACTCGATGGCGACCAGGTTCAGCGCGGCCACCTGGGGCTGGGCCCAATCATCGGCGATGCCCGCCAGGTGGCGTTCGGCAGGGCCGCCGAGGTGCTCGAAAACCTGCAGGCGGCTCGGCCCGAAACCGCGCTCGCGCAGCAGGGCGGCGATGGCTGCAGGGCTGTCACCGTCGTTGCTCAGCACCAGCAGGCGCATCCCGCTGTAAAGGTGGGCGTTGAGAGACGCCAGGGGGCGTGCGACCACAGACACCACCTGCACGTCCTGCAGCGGCCAGCCAAGACGGGCGGCGGCCAGGGCGCAGGACGAGGGCATCGACAGCACCTGCAGCTCTTGGGCCGGCACCTGCCGCGCCAGGCTGGCGCCGACGCCGTAGAACATCGGGTCACCGCTGGCGAGCACGCACACCTGCTCACCGCGCCGGGCCAGTACCGGGGCGAGCGAGAACGGGCTCGGCCAATCCTCTCGGGCGGCGCTCACGCAGCGCGGTAACAGGGCCAGCTGACGTGGGCTGCCGATGATCCGCGAAGCGCCGAGCAGGGCGCGCCGGGCCTGCTTGCCCAGCCCACTGAAGCCGTCTTCGCCGATGCCAATTACTGTCAGCCAGGGTGTCATGTGTTTCCGATCCGCCATTTTTGGGGGCGCGTTGCCCCCCTCAGCCGGCAAAGGGGGGCGACGCGGTGATGAATTTCTGTTCAATCGCCAGCGATGCTCGACCACCGGCTTTTCATGCCGCCGGACAAAGCAGGCATAATACCGCGCCTTCTACACTCAAGCGCATTTTCAGCGATTGCCGGACGCCCCTTTGAAGCAGGTCCATACCCCACCCGTGTCGCCCCGTCCCTCGGCTTGCCCGGGGTTGTGGCGCATCGTCAGCGCTCTGGATGGCGGGATCTGCCGGATCAAGCTGCCCGGTGGGCTGTTGCTGGCCGATCAGGCCGATGCCGTGGCGGCGGCTGCCGAGCGCTTCGCCGGTGGCGTGATCGAGGCGACCAACCGCGGCAATCTGCAGATCCGTGGCATTGGCGATGATCACGCCGGCCTGATCGAAAGCCTGCTGGCAGCAGGCCTGGGCCCCCGCGATGCTGCCAGTGACGATGTGCGCAACCTGATGCTCAGCCCTTTGGCCGGGCATGACCCCTCAATGGTGCTGGATGTTCGCCCCCTGGCCGAACACATCCTCGACCTGCTGCAAGGCACGCCGCGCTTTCATCAGTTATCGGCCAAGTTCGCCCTGCAACTGGACGGCGGCGAAGGCCTGGCGATGCTCGAGCACCCGCACGATCTATGGCTTTGCGCATTGCGGCTCGAACAACGCACCTGGCTGGCGTTCGGCCTGGCCGGCTGCCCGGCTGACGGCCAGGTGCTGGGTGCGGTGCCGGTAGAGCAGGGGCTGGAATTGGTGCGTGCAGTGCTTGAGCGCTTTCTCGATCTGGCCAGCCCGGAGCAGGCGCGCATGCGCCAGTTGCTGGAAAACCGCTCAGTGGAGCGGTTCATCGAGGGGCTGGGGCTGCAAATCCGCCGGGATGATGTCGTGCTCGCGTGGCGCCGCGCAGCGAGCCACCGCTCATGGCTCGGCGCCGTTCAGCAGCAGCAAGGCATGGCCCTGGGCATTGCCCCGCCGCTTGGCAGGCTCAACGCCGACATGCTGCGCGGTGCGGCGCGCATCGCCCGTGAACACGGCGATGGCAGCCTGCGCCTGAGCCCCTGGCAAAGCCTGATGCTGACCTCTATCGCTGGCACGCGCATCGCTGCGGTGCAACGTGAGCTTTCGGCCCTTGGCTGGCTGTGCCACAGCCATGAGCCCCTGGCCCGCCTGGTTGCCTGCACCGGCGCCAGCGGCTGCGCCAAGGCGCACGGCGATACCAAGGCCGATGCCGTGGCCCTGGCAGCGCTCTTGCCTACGGGCGCGCCTGCCAGCGTGCACCTGTCTGGTTGCCCCCGATCCTGCGCCGTGGCCTATGTCGCCCCGGCCACGCTGCTGGCCCGCTCGCCGGGCCGCTATGACCTCTATTTGCGTGACGCGCGCCTGCCGGGCTTCGGCGCCCTGCGCGCCGCCAACCTCACCTTGAACGAAGCAGGCGCCATGCTCGACCTGCCGACGGAGCACCTTGATGATTGATTACATCCGCGATGGTCAGGAGATCTATCGCAATTCTTTCCGGATCATCCGTGAGGAGGCCCGGCTCGAGCGGATCCCCGCGGACCTTGAGAAACTCGCCGTTCGTGTGATCCATGCCTGCGGCATGGTCGAGGCCATCGACGGCCTGCAGTTCTCCGAAGGTGCAGGCCGCGCCGGCCGTGAGGCCCTGGCCAACGGCGCGCCGATCCTATGCGATGCGCACATGGTCGCCGAAGGTATCACCCGTGCACGCTTGCCCGCTGACAACAAAGTGATCTGCACCCTGCGTGACCCGAGTGTCCCAGCCTTGGCCAAAGATGCCGGCAATACCCGCTCGGCGGTGGCTCTGGAACTGTGGCGGCCCTACCTGGAGGGCAGCGTGGTGGTGATCGGCAACGCACCGACCGCACTGTTCTACTTGCTGGAAATGATCGATGCAGGGGCACCCAAGCCTGCGCTGATCCTCGGCTTCCCGGTTGGCTTCGTCGGTGCGGCGGAGTCCAAGGCCATGCTTGCCGCAGATAGCCGAGGGGTACCCTTCGTGATCATGCAGGGCCGCCTGGGCGGTAGCGCGATGGCGGCGGCGGCGGTCAATGCCCTCGCCACGGAGGTGGAATGATGGCGCCGCGTGGACGTCTGCTGGGCCTGGGCGTAGGCCCTGGCGACCCTGAGCTGATCACCCTCAAGGCCCTGCGCTTGCTACGCGAGGCCCCGGTGGTCGCCTACTTCGTGGCCAAGGGCAAGCGTGGCAATGCCTTCGGCATCATCGAGTCGCACCTGCAGCCATCGCAAACGCTGCTGCCGTTGGTCTATCCGGTGACCACCGAGGCGTTGCCGGCACCGTTGTCCTACGAGCAGGTCATCAGCGATTTCTATGACGAGGCCAGCGTGCAGGTGGCCGAACACCTCGATGCTGGCCGCGATGTGGCGGTGATCTGCGAGGGTGACCCGTTCTTTTACGGCTCCTACATGTACCTGCATGACCGTCTGGCGCAACGCTATGACGCGCAAGTGATCCCTGGCGTCTGCTCGATGCTGGGCGGCGCCTCGGTACTGGGGGCCCCTTTGGTTTACCGCAACCAGAGCCTGTCGGTGCTGTCGGGGGTGCTGCCGGCCGAAGAGCTCAAGCGGCGCCTGGCCGACGCCGACGCGGCGGTAATCATGAAGCTGGGCCGCAACTTCCCCAAGGTGCGGCAGGTGCTGGGCGAACTGGGCCTGGACAGCCGAGCGCTGTACGTGGAACGGGCGACCATGGCCAATCAGAAAATCGTCGCGCTGGATCAGGTGGATCCACAGTCATCACCGTACTTCTCGCTGATCATCGTGCCGGGTGAAAAATGGCAGGGATGAGCATGCACAAGGCACCGGCGATCATGGTGCTCGGCGCTGGCAGCGTGGCCACCGCGCGGCGCATTCAGCAGCGGTATCCACAGGCAACGCTGCACGGCCTGAGTGGTCGGGTCGACCTGGCCGACCAGTATTACGAAAACTTTGGCGACACGTTGCGCGAGCTCTACCGGCAGGACACGCCGATCATTGCCCTGTGTGCGGCGGGTATCGTCATCCGTAGCCTGGCCAGCCTGCTCAGCGAGAAAGGCGCGGAGCCGCCGGTGCTGGCGGTGGCCGAGGACGGTAGTGCGGTAGTGCCGCTGCTGGGCGGGTTGAGCGGCGTCAACCTCATGGCCCGGGAGATCGCTGAGGCGCTGGGCGTGGCCCCGGCGATCACCACCAGTGGCGAGCTGCGTTTCGGCACCTGCCTGCTGAACCCACCCGAAGGCTACGCCTTGGCGGACATCGAACAGGGCAAGCGTTTCGTTTCCGATCTGCTGGCGGGCGAAGCCGTACGCATCGAGGGCGATGCGCCGTGGCTGGCTCAGGCCCAATTGCCAACCAGTGAAGCCGCCCAGCGCACCATTCATGTGGGATGCACTGCGCGCCCGGCCAGCCGTGACGAGTTGCTGATCCGCCCCCGTTCGGTGGTGGTTGCGGTGGATGCGGGCGGCGCTGATCTGGTCGAACGCGTCCATGATGCCCTGCGTGAAGCGGGCATCGCCGAGCAGTCACTGGCGTGCCTGCTGGCCGCCGAACAGGCCATGGCCGAACCGTCCTTGCTGGCAGCGGCCGAGACGCTGGGTGTCGCACTGCGTTTTGCGGCCAAAGAAAGCACGCTTGTCAGCATGGCCGCCGCAGCATTGCCGGATGCGCGCCTGATCGAGCAGGCGGGCCTGGTCATCGCGCTGGCATCGGCGCCAGTCAAGGGCAACCAGCTGGGGCGCAAGCGTGGTCGCCTGGCCGTCATCGGCCTTGGCCCTGGCGCCGCCGAGCTGATGGTGCCGGCGGTCAAAGCCGAGCTGGCACGCGCCGAGGACATTCTCGGTTACGAAACCTACGTGCGCATGGCCGGACCGTTCCGCGACGACCAGGTGCAACATTGCACCGACAATCGCGAAGAGATGCAGCGCGCGCGTCATGCTTTCGAGCTTGCTGCCCAGGGGCGCTCGGTGGTGGTGGTGTCGTCGGGTGACCCGGGGGTCTTCGCCATGGCCGCAGCCGTGCTGGAAGCGCTGCACGGGTCCTCTGACCCCGCCTGGCATCGGGTCGATCTGCAGATCCTGCCGGGGGTTTCGGCCTCGCTGGCCACCGCCGCTCAAGCGGGCGCGCCGCTGGGGCATGACTTCTGCGTGATGTCGCTGTCGGACAATCTCAAACCCTGGTCGACCATCGAACATCGGCTAGACCTGGCAGCCCAGGCCGACCTGGTGCTGGCCTTCTACAACCCGATCTCGCGTTCGCGCCCCTGGCAGCTTGGCCGCGCGCTGGAAATCGTGCGCCAGCACCGGGATGGCGATACACCCGTAGTGCTGGGGCGTGACATCGGCAGGCCGGGGCAGACGCTCAAGGTGGTCACCCTCGCCGAGTTGGTGCCAGAGATGGTCGACATGCGCACCATGGTACTGGTCGGTTCTTCCACGACCTGCACCTTTGCCCGTGCCGAGGGTGGGCAGTGGGTCTATACCCCGCGCTGGTACCCTGTTGCGCCATAAGCGGCGGGGCTAGCCGACCAGGTAGCCCCTGATGCCGGTGAAGATGATCTGCGCCGCCAAGGCGCAGACGAACAGCCCCATCAGGCGGCTGACGATCTGCAGGCCTTGCTCACCGAGAATGCGCTCGATGCCGTGCGACAGATACAGCACCAGGCCCACGGTGAAGCTGGCCAGCGCGATACTGACGATGGCCAGTAACTTGTCGTCCCAGTGCGGCTGGCTGACGCCCATCACCAGCAGCGCGCCGATGGTGCCCGGGCCTACGGTGAGGGGGATCGTCAGCGGTACGATGGTTACGTCCTGCTGCACGTTGTCGGCCTGCACGGCCGGTTTGCCCTGGGCCATCCCCAATGCCGAGATGAACAGCACGCTGCCGGCGCCGATGCGGAAGGCATCGGCCGTGATGCCGAAAATGCCGAAGATCGCCCGCCCGAACAGGTACAGCAACACACTGGCCACCAATGCGGCGAACGCAACCTTCCAGGCTAGCTGCTTGCGCTCCTTGCTGGAGTGGCCACGGGTCAGGCTGATGAAGCACGACAGCACGAAAAACGGGCTGTAGAGCACCAGCATCTTCAGGTAGACACTGAACAACTCGTGAAGCATGAGGGTGAGTCCTTTGTCGGAGCGGCCTGGTGGCGCAGAAGGGCTGCGCAGCAACCGCAGTTTGTAATCCAGGCCGCTGCGGCAGCGCTTTATCGTTAGGAGGTATGCAGCGGATCGGTCTTGGTTTCCCGCTGGTTCGCCCAATACTGGATCAACTCGCGCAATTGCGACAGCTCCACCGGCTTGGCCATGTGCCCATCCATGCCGGCCAGCCGTGCGCGCTCCTTGTGCTCGGCGAGGATGTGCGCGGTCAGTGCCACCACCGGGGTGCGCTGGCGCTGGTTGGCGACCTCCCAGGCGCGCAGTTGCTGGGTGGCGGAGAAGCCGTCGAGCACCGGCATTTCACAATCCATCAACACCAGGTCGTAGCGATGGGCTTTCATGGCCTGCAGGGCTTCCTCGCCATTGCTGGCGGTATCCGGTTCGAGATTGAGTTTGCCCAGCATGCCGCGGATCACCTTGGTCGAGATGCTGTTGTCTTCGGCGACCAGCACGCGGAAGTCGCCCGGCAGCTCGTGGGTGGGCGGGGTGCCTGGCAGGGGCATCGGCACGGTCTGTTCGCGGCCGCGCTGGGCCAGCTCTTCGGCCAGGGTGGTCTTGAGCGTGTAGCCGGCCACCGGTTTGGCCAGGATGCGCTTGACCCCGGCATTGCGGGCAATGACCTTGCTCGGTGCATTGCTGATACCGGTGAGCATCACCACGAGGATGTCGTGGTTCAGGCTGGGGTCTTCCTTGATCTTGGCGGCCAGCTGCATGCCGGTCATGCCGGGCATGTTCTGGTCGAGCAAGACCGCGTCGAAATAGTCGCGCAGGTGCGCCTTGGTCCGGAGCAGGGCCAGGGCTTCTTTGCCCGAGGGCACGGCACTGACGTTCATGCCCCAAGCGCTGCACTGCTGCACCAGCACCTTGCGGCAGGTGTCGTTGTCGTCCACCACCAGCACCCGGGCGTCACGCAATGGGCTGTCGAGGTCGGCCAAGGGTTGCTCCAGCCGCGAGGGGTCGAGCGGCAGGGTCAGCCACAGGGTGTTGCCCATGCTGGTGCTGCTCTTGATGCCGAATTCGCCTTGCATCAGGCCGATCAGTTGCTTGGCGATGATCAACCCGAGGTGGCCGCCAAGCTTGTTGCTGGACAGGAAGTGATGGCTGTGCAGCTCTGCCTGCAGCAGGGCTTCGCGTTCGGCCGCAGGCAACGGCTCGCCGCTGTCCTGCACGGCGATCCGCAGGCGCGGCACCTCGCTGCGCTGGTCCAGTGCAACGACCAGGAGAATTTCGCCGTGGTCGGTGTTTTTCAGGGCGTTTTCCAGCAGGCTGGAGAGGGCCTGACGCAGGCGCGTCGGGTCGCCGCTGATGACCCGTGGCACTTGCGGCTGGGTGAAGCTGATCAGCTCGATGTTCTGTTGTTCGGCCTTGGCGCGGAAGATGTTCAGGCAGTCTTCGATCAGGGCATTGAGGTCGAATTGCACATCGTCCAGTTCGATCTGCCGCGACTCGAGCTTGGAAATGTCGAGAATCTCGTTGATCAGTGTGAGCAGTTCGTTGCCGGCGCTGTGGATGGTCTGCACGTAGTCACGCTGCTTGACCGACAGCGGCGTGCCCAGCAGCAGTTCGGTCATGCCCAGCACGCCGTTCATGGGGGTACGGATTTCATGGCTGATCTTGGCCAGGAACTCGGCCTTGGCATTGATTTCGGCGTCACTGGCCGCCAGTGCGCGACTGGCGCTGAAGCGCTCTTCGCTCATGCGCCGCAGGCGCTCGCTGACCGCCAGGTTCAGCAGCAGGCCGCTGGCCACGGTCAAACCGAGCAGAATGCACAGCAGCCAGGGCGTCGAAGTGCGGGTCAGGCCGAGCAGGGCCGGCAGCAACACCAGCCCGCCCAGGTTGAACACGACCATGGCCAGGCTGAACAGGCGTGCCGGTGCATAACCTTTGTACCAGTGGTAGCTGCTGACCAGCAGCATGCTCACACTGCCCAAGGCCAGCAGGGCGTAGGTCATCAGGTTGAGCGGCAGGGTATCGACGAACAGCAGGATCAGGCCGCTGACCGTGGCCACCAGCATTTCGCCCTGCAGCAAGCGATTGAGCTGCGGTGAATTGCAGCGCGAGAAGAAGTGCTGGGTGAAATACAGCCCCGCGAGGCCCGCCAACACCAGGGTCAGGTAGGCGGCCGGGGTTTGCGCACTGTGCCACAGGTGCCACCAGGGGCCGCTGAGGTTGAGCAGGATCAGGCCGCTGAGCAGCATCAGCCCGTGGTACAACGCAAGGACCAGGGTGGTGCTGGAGCGGGTGTATAGAAAGCGGATCAGGTTGTGCAGGATGAGCATGGCCAGGCCGCCGAAGAGCATGCCGAACAGCAATGGCTGGCCCTGATTCGAAGCGGCGACTGCCGCAGGCTCCAGGGTGATGGCCGGGCGCAATTGATGTTCGGAGACCAGGCGCAGGTAGACGTCCACCGCGGTCGGGCTGTTCGGCAGGGGCAATACTTGGTCGCTGCCACGCAGGGTCGGGCTGGCGTTGCCGGCCTGGCGGCCGTGGTGCAGCTGGCGTAGCAGCCTGTCGCCCTCCAGGGCGTAGAGGTCCAGGCGTGAAAGGTCCGGGGCGAAGACCCGCAACAGTCGCTCCTGCTCACCCGGTTCGAGGCGATAGTGTAGCCATAGGGCCTGTTGCGACGGTGCTGCATCGAGGTCGCCCAGGGTCGTGGGGCTGAACTGGTTGCGATAGCGATCCGAGCGGACGTCGCTCAATTGCAGGTTGGCTTGTTCGTCGAGCAAAACGGACCAGCCTCCGCCTTGGTCGGCCGAAGCCGGGAGCAGGCAGAGCAGGGTCAGCAAGCTGACGATCAGAGCTGTGGCAATCCGAAGCCGACGCACTACGAGATCCCTTCCTAGCTGATGTGCCGTGGAGTAACTATGCGCGGCGCGCCAAGTCGAAGGCAAGGCCCCGATGGGGCCATGTCGACGAGCCGAAAGCCGCACGCGCAAGACGCTGCGGCTATCCGGTCAAGGTTATTGCTGGTGTTCACCGCGCTCGCGGGCAATGGCCCGATAGCCGATGTCGGTACGGTAGAAGCTACCGTTCCAGGTGACTTCCTTGGCGAGGCGGTAAGCCTGCTGCTGGGCATCTGCGACCGTGCTGCCCATGGCCGTGGCGCAGAGCACGCGGCCACCGTTGGTCACGACCTGGCCGTCCTTGAGCGAAGTACCGGCATGGAACACCTTGCCTTCGATCTTGGCTGCGGCCTCCAGGCCACTGATCGCGTCGCCCTTGGCGTAGTCGCCCGGGTACCCGCCGGCAGCCAGCACCACACCCAGGCTCGGGCGCGGGTCCCACTGCGCTTCGACCTTGTCCAGCGCCTTGGCGAAAGCGGCTTCGATCAACAGCACCAGGCTCGATTCCAGGCGCAGCATGACTGGCTGGGTTTCCGGGTCGCCAAAGCGGCAGTTGAACTCGATGACCTTGGGGTTGCCCGCCTTGTCGATCATCAGGCCGGCATACAGGAAGCCGGTGTACACGTTGCCTTCTTCGGCCATGCCGCGCACGGTCGGCCAGATCACCTGGTCCATCACGCGCTGGTGGACATCGGCGGTAACGACTGGGGCAGGGGAGTAGGCACCCATGCCGCCCGTGTTCGGGCCGGTGTCCTGGTCACCTACGCGCTTGTGGTCCTGGCTGGTGGCCATTGGCAGCACGTTGTGGCCGTCGACCATCACGATGAAGCTGGCTTCCTCGCCGTCGAGGAACTCTTCGATCACCACGCGCGAACCAGCGTCGCCAAAGGCGTTGCCTGCGAGCATGTCACGCACGGCGGCTTCGGCTTCTTCCAGGGTCATGGCGACGATCACGCCTTTGCCTGCAGCCAGGCCGTCGGCCTTGATCACGATCGGCGCGCCTTTTTCCTGCAGGTAGGCCAGGGCCGGCTCGATCTCGGTGAAGTTCTGGTAGTCGGCGGTCGGGATCTTGTGGCGAGCCAGGAAGTCCTTGGTGAATGCCTTGGAGCCTTCCAGCTGGGCCGCGCCCTTGGTCGGGCCGAAGCAGTCCAGGCCGCGGCTGCGGAACAGGTCCACCACACCGATGACCAGTGGCGCCTCGGGGCCCACGATGGTCAGGTCGACGTTCTTCTCGGCGAAGTCTGCCAGTTGCTCAAGGGCTGTCACGTCGATGGCAACGTTCTCGCACTTGGCTTCAATGGCGGTACCGGCGTTGCCAGGGGCGACGAATACTTTCTCGACGCGTGGGTCCTGGGCGACTTTCCAGGCCAGGGCGTGCTCACGGCCGCCGCTGCCAATGATCAAAACTTTCATTACAGGCTCCTTCGGAGAAGCTGCAAGCTGCAAGCGTCAAAAGAAAGCGGTTGGCGCTGATCCTTTCACGTGCTCACAACTCAGGGATTCAAGGGGCTGTGGCTGCAAGCAGGAGCAATTTGCCCTGCTCTTGCTTGCAGCTTGCAGCGTAAAGCTTGCCGCTGCTATCAGTGGCGGAAGTGGCGCATACCGGTGAATACCATGGCGATGCCGGCTTCGTCAGCGGCAGCGATCACCTCGGCATCGCGCATCGAACCACCGGGCTGGATCACGGCGCTGATACCCACTTTAGCGGCATTGTCGATGCCATCACGGAACGGGAAGAACGCGTCCGACGCCATGACCGCACCTTGTACTTGCAGGCCGGCATGCTCTGCCTTGATGGCAGCGATGCGCGCGGAGTTGACGCGGCTCATCTGGCCAGCGCCGACGCCGATGGTCTGGCGCTGCTTGGCGTAGACGATGGCATTGGACTTGACGAACTTGGCCACCTTCCAGGCGAACACCAGATCGTGGATTTCCTGCTCGGTCGGTGCACGCTTGGTGACGATCTTCAGGTCTTCGGCGGTGATCATGCCGTTGTCGCGGCTCTGCACCAGCAGGCCACCGTTGACGCGCTTGAAGTCCCAACCGGCGGCACGCTCGGCTGGCCACTCGCCGCACTCCAGCAGACGTACGTTCTGCTTGGCAGCCACCACGTCGCGGGCAGCCTGGGAGATTTTCGGGGCGATGATCACTTCGACGAACTGGCGCTCGACGATGGCCTTGGCGGTTTCGCCGTCCAGTTCACGGTTGAAGGCGATGATGCCGCCGAAGGCCGACTCGCTGTCGGTGGCGTAGGCCAGGTCGTAGGCCTTGCGGATACCGCCCTCGTCCTCAGGCACCACGGCGACGCCGCAGGGGTTGGCGTGCTTGACGATGACGCAGGCCGGCTTGACGAAGCTCTTCACGCACTCCAGCGCGGCGTCGGTGTCGGCCACATTGTTGAACGACAGCGCCTTGCCCTGCAGCTGGATGGCGGTGGAAACGCTGGCTTCGCCTTTGTTGGCTTCAACGTAGAACGCCGCGCTCTGGTGCGGGTTCTCGCCATAGCGCATTTCCTGAGCCTTGACGAACTGGCTGTTGAAGGTGCGCGGGAACTCGCTGCGTGCTTCAGTGGACAGCGTGTCCTTGGCCTGGTCGATGGTGCCCATGTAGTTGGCGATCATGCCGTCGTACGCCGCCGTGTGCTCGAAGGCCTTGAGCATCAGGTCGAAACGCTGGGCGTAGGTCAGGCCGCCGGCCTTGAGGCCTTCGAGGACGCTGGCGTAGTCGCCGGCGTTGACCACGATGGCGACGTCCTTGTGGTTCTTGGCAGCCGAACGGACCATGGTCGGGCCGCCGATGTCGATGTTCTCGATGGCGGTCGGCAGGTCGCAGCCAGGCTTGGCAATGGTGGCTTCGAACGGGTACAGGTTGACGGCGACCAGGTCAATCGGCTTGATGCCGTGCTCGTTCATGATTGCGTCGTCGACACCGCGACGGCCGAGGATGCCGCCGTGGATCTTCGGGTGCAGGGTCTTGACCCGGCCGTCCATCATTTCGGCGAAGCCCGTGTAGTCGGCCACTTCCACCGCGTTCACGCCGTTGTCCTTGAGCAGCTTGTAGGTGCCGCCGGTGGACAGGATCTCGACACCGAGCTGCTGCAGCTCACGAGCGAATTCGAGGATACCGGTCTTGTCGGAGACGCTGATCAGGGCGCGGCGGACTGGCAGGCGGGTAGTCTGGTCGGTCATTTCGGATTCCAATAACGCGGTGGAGTCAGCAAAAAAGGCGCCTCTGTTCAGGGAGCCGCCTTTTCTGATTGGGATTCTGGCTTACAACAAGTCGTACTGCTTGAGTTTCTTGCGCAGGGTGCCTCGGTTGAGCCCGAGCATCTCGCTGGCCTTGGTCTGGTTGCCCTTGACGTAATTCATCACGCTTTCGAGCAGGGGCGCCTCTACTTCGGAGAGCACCAGGTTGTACACGTCAGTGACGGTAGCGCCTTCCAGGTGTGCGAAGTAGTTGTGCAGCGCCTTCTCGACGCTGTCACGAAGGGTCTGGCCCTCTTCGCTCGGCGTGTTGAGGTGCTGTTTGAGGTTGGCGTTGTCGCTCACGGGCGTTGTTCCACTCACTAATGTCTCGGTCATCATCGTCATGCGGCCACCCCTTGTCCGTCCTCTGTCTCAAGGCTCTGTCGACGTTCGCTGAAAAAAGCTCGAACGTTGGCGCACTGCGCTTGTGTGTCTTCCAAAGCGTTGAACCGGGAGCGAAACTCCTTGCCGCCGGGTCGTGTTGCCAGGTACCAGCCGACGTGCTTACGGGCGATACGTACGCCCATCACATCGCCATAGAAGGCGTGCAGCGCGGCAAGGTGCTCCAGCAGGATACGTTCCACTTCGTCCAGCTGCGGGGCCGGCAAATGCTGGCCCGTCCCCAGGTAATGCTCGATCTCGCGAAAGATCCAGGGCCGCCCTTGGGCGGCCCTGCCAATCAGCAGACCGTCGACGCCGGTGGCGTCCAGCACCGCCCGGGCCTTTTCTGGCGAAGTGATATCGCCGTTGGCAAAAACCGGAATGGACACCGCCTGCTTGATGGCAGCGATGGTGTCGTATTCGGCTTCGCCGGTGTACAGGTCGGCGCGTGTGCGGCCATGCACCGCCAGCGCCTGGATGCCAGCCTGCTCGGCGATTCTCGCCACGTTCAGGCCGTTCTTGTTCGCCCGGTCCCAACCGGTGCGGATCTTCAGGGTCACCGGGACGTCCACCGCGCCGACCACGGCGTGGAGAATCTCGCTGACCAGCGCTTCATCTCTCAATAAAGCAGAGCCTGCAGCTTTGTTGCAGACTTTTTTTGCCGGGCAACCCATGTTGATATCGATGATCTGGGCGCCAGCTTCGACGTTGGCCCTGGCAGCCGCTGCCATCATCTGCGCATCGCCACCGGCGATCTGTACCGAGCGTGGCTCGGGATCGCCTTCGTGAATGCGGCGCAGGCTGGACTTGCGGCTGTTCCACAGGCTCATGTCGCTGCTGACCATCTCCGACACCACCATGCCCGCGCCCAGGCGCTTGCAAAGTGTACGGAAAGGCTGGTCCGTGACCCCGGCCATGGGCGCGAGGATCAGGTTGTTACGTAGTGTATATGGGCCGATGCGTACCGCCGACATAGGTGTTCCCTGTTGTGGGGCCGAATCATTGGAGTCGAAAAAGGGTTGGCATAATACCCGCTCTCGGTGACCGGATAAAGATGGATTTGGATAAATTCTGAACAGTTGCAGGCTTATGACCAGGCGCTACAAGCTGCAAGCTGCAAGCTGCAAGCGGCAAGAGGGAGCAGACCGGTTGTCGGCTCGCTTCTCTTGCCGCTTGCAGCTCGGCGTCTATTCGGGGGAGCGGAAGCTCAAGCTGTAATTCACCGCTCTAGGGCCAGGGTCGAGGATATCCAGGGCAATGTGGATGGGCGTCTGGCTGGGCATTTCGCCACGGCCGGCCAGTTCACCCGAAAGATACTCGCTCGGCTTGAAGCGCCGGCTGGCGATCAATTGGCCATTGAGGTCGGCAAAACGCAGCTCCAGCAGGGGGAACGGCTGGGCGAAGGGGGCGCGGTTGTAGATGATCGCGTCGACGATCAGCGCGCCTTTGAAGTCCGGGTGGCTGCGCACTACCAGGTTGCTGCTCTTGATCCGGCCAATATCGACGCGGGTAGGCACCTCGCAGCCGAGCATCGGGCACAGCTGCTGGAAGAGCGGGCGATACTGGTCCTGGCGCGCCATTTCATCGAAATGGAACCACACGTACTGGAAGGCCAGCAGGCCGGCGGCCAGCAGCGTGAGCACGCTCCAGAGCACGCGTTTGCCCCAGTGGGGGCGCGGCTTTTCCCAGCCCAGTTGCAAAGGGTCGTCGACCACGTCGATGAGCGGCTCCTTGCGTGACGCACGCGAGGCCTTGGCGGTGAAGCCAGGTTCAAGGCGCTCGCCGGTCAGCCCCGGGGCAGGGGTGTCATCGTGCGCCGAAAGATGCAGATCCGTATCGTCATCATCACGGGCACTCAGGCCCTTTTCGTGAACGGGTTCGTCATCTGGCGGCAGCCGCTCGGGGAAGTCGTTGGGGTTGTCGCGCTCGGCGGGCCGATGCACGGCAGGTTCATCATCGAAGTCCAGGTCCAGGTTGCCGTCCAGCGTGGGCTCGGTGCGATCGCCCGGGGCAGGCTCCAGGTCCAGCGGCTCTGGCTTGAGCAGTACCGGGGCGGGCTCTTCGGGCTCCAGCGGCTCATGGTGATCGTCGGTCGCATTACCGAACGGCTCGTCGCCATGGGGCTCGGCGGCGGGCTCGTTACGCCGCGCTTGTAGTGCATCGACAGGGGCGGCGGGGCGCGGCTCGTCTGCCTTGCCACGGCGTTCGAGGCGGGCCAGTTCCTGGTCCAGGTCAAGTTCGTCGAGGGCTTGAGCTGTGGCTGCCCAGTCTTGCGGCTCGGCGGCTGGGCGCTCGCTGACCGGTGGCTCGGGCGCAGTGACTGGCCCAACCGCCGGGATTGGCGGCACTGCCGGGGCGGCGCTGGCGCGGTTCTGCTCCAGCAGTTGCTTCGCCGCGTTGAACACCTGCAGGCAATGGCCGCAGCGCACGACCCCACGCGCCACGCTCAATTGGTGGTGGGTGACGCGAAAGCTGGTCTGGCAATGCGGGCACTGGGTGACGAAACTGTCGGTCATGCGGCGATCCGGGAGCTGTGCAGAAAAGTATTTTAGGCCCGCTTAGCGGCGGCGACCACTGATGCGTACCCAGCCGTCGCGTACGACGATCGGGTCCAGCTCGAAGTCGGCAGCGTAAGCTGCGGCCACTTCCTCACCCTGTTCGGCAAGGATGCCTGACAATGCGAGCAGGCCGCCTGGGCGTACCAGGCCGGACAGCTGCGGCGCCAGCGAGACCAAAGGGCCTGCGAGGATATTGGCGACCAGCACGTCGGACTGCATGGCCGGCATATGCTCGGGCAGGTACAGCGCCAGCTTCTCGTCGGCGACGCCGTTGCGCTGGGCGTTGTCACGCGAGGCTTCGATGGCCTGCACGTCGATGTCGGTACCGACCGCTTCGCGTGCGCCCAACAACAGTGCGGCAATCGCCAGAATGCCCGAACCGCAGCCGAAGTCCAGGACCTGGGTGCCTTCGAGCTGCTGGCCGTCGAGCCATTCCAGGCACAGGGCGGTGGTTGGGTGGGTGCCGGTGCCAAAGGCCAGGCCTGGGTCAAGCAGCAGGTTCACGGCGTCCTTTTCCGGAGCCTCGTGCCAGCTTGGCACGATCCACAAGCGGCGGCCGAAGCGCATTGGCTGGAAGTTGTCCATCCAGCTGCGTTCCCAATCCTGATCCTCGATCACTTCGGCCTGGTGTTCCGGCAGCTGCGTGCCGGTCAGCAGGCGCAGGTGAGCGAACACCTGTTCAGGGTCGGCGTCGGCCTCGAACAGTGCCAGCAGGTGGGTATGCGACCACAGCGGCGTGGTGTTGAGGTCGGGTTCGAAGATCGGCTGGTCTTCGGCGTCCATGAACGTGACCGACACGGCGCCGACTTCGAGCAGGGCGTCTTCGTAGGTTTCGGCTTGTTCCGGGCTGATGGCCAGGCGTACTTGCAGCCAAGGCATGGCGGGCACCTTTGGTAAATCGAGAGGGGCAGCCCGAGGCTGCGCGAAGGCTGGCAGTTTACGCGAGTGCGGGGTGTTTGTGGATGGCTTGAGGCGCTGCCTGCAGCCCACTGGCCGGCAAGCCGGCTTCCTTAGGCCCTTCAGTGTTTTTCAGTGTGGTGATCTGACCGAAGGCGCTGCTTTGCCCGCGATCGGGCCAGTAAATGGGGTGCTGCATGACCGTTGGCGTGAAAAAGCCCCACAAAAAACCCCGGCACAGGGCCGGGGTTCGGGGTTGCATCACGCTAACGCGATCACTCCTGGTTGGCCAGTTTGTGCTCGAGGTAGTGGATGTTCACGCCGCCTTTGCAGAAACCTTCATCACGCACCAGGTCGCGGTGCAGCGGGATGTTGGTCTTGATGCCGTCGACGACGATTTCGTCCAGGGCGTTGCGCATGCGGGCCATGGCTTCATCGCGGTCTTTGCCGTAGGTGATCAGCTTGCCGATCAGCGAGTCGTAGTTCGGCGGAACCGAATAACCGCTGTACAGGTGCGAATCGACGCGAACGCCGTTGCCACCCGGGGCGTGGAAGTGCTTGACCTTGCCTGGGCTCGGAATGAACTTCTTCGGGTCTTCTGCGTTGATCCGGCACTCCAGCGAGTGACCGCGGATCACCACGTCTTCCTGACGGATCGACAGCTTGTTGCCAGCGGCGATGCTGAGCATCTCCTTGACGATGTCGATACCGGTGACCATCTCCGAGACCGGGTGCTCAACCTGCACACGGGTATTCATTTCAATGAAGTAGAAACGGCCGTTTTCGTACAGGAACTCGAAGGTGCCGGCACCACGGTAGCCGATCTCGATGCAGGCATCGACGCAACGCTTGAAGACTTCCTGGCGGGCCTCCTCGTCGATGCCCGGAGCAGGTGCTTCTTCCAGTACTTTCTGGTGACGACGCTGCAGCGAGCAGTCGCGGTCGCCCAGGTGGATGGCGTTGCCCTGGCCGTCGGACAGCACCTGAACTTCCACGTGACGTGGGTTGGTCAGGAACTTCTCCAGGTAGACCATCGGGTTGCCGAAGGCGGCACCGGCTTCGGTACGGGTGAGCTTGGCCGAGGCGATCAGGTCCTCTTCCTTGTGCACCACGCGCATACCGCGGCCACCACCACCACCGGCGGCCTTGATGATCACCGGGTAGCCGACGTCACGGGCGATCGCCAGGGCGACCTCTTCGTCTTCCGGCAGCGGGCCATCGGAACCTGGTACGGTCGGTACGCCGGTCTTGATCATCGCGTCCTTGGCCGACACCTTGTCGCCCATCAGGCGAATGGTATCGGCGCGCGGGCCGATGAAGGCGAAACCGGACTTCTCCACCTGCTCGGCGAAGTCGGCGTTCTCTGCGAGGAAGCCGTAACCCGGGTGGATGGCGGTAGCGCCTGTCACTTCAGCAGCGGCGATGATCGCCGGGATGTGCAGGTACGAATCTTTGGACGAAGCAGGACCAATGCAGACCGACTCGTCTGCCAGGCCCAGGTGCATCAGTTCACGGTCGGCCGTGGAGTGCACGGCGACGGTCTTGATGCCCAGTTCTTTGCAGGCACGCAGGATCCGCAGGGCAATTTCCCCGCGGTTGGCGATCAGGACTTTTTCCAGCTTCCCAGACATCGTTGGCTCTCCGCGAATCAAACGATGGTGAACAGCGGCTGGTCGAACTCAACCGGCTGACCGTCTTCCACCAGGATGGCGTCGATAACGCCGCCGATATCGGCTTCGATGTGGTTCATCATCTTCATCGCTTCGACGATGCACAGCGTGTCGCCTTTCTTCACGCTCTGGCCCACTTCAGCGAAGTTCGGCGAGGTCGGCGAAGGTTTGCGGTAGAAGGTACCGACCATTGGCGAGCGGATCACGGTGCCTTTGAGCGCCGGGGCGGTGGCGGCAGCTTCGGCAGCCGGCGCAGCAGCAGCGACCGGAGCAGCGGCAGGTGCGGCAGCCATTGGCGCAGGTGCGTAGAACTGCTGAGCGGCTGGGGTCTTGCTGTGACGGCTGATACGGACCGACTCTTCGCCTTCCTTGATCTCCAGTTCGTCGATGCCAGACTCTTCCAGCAGCTCGATCAGTTTCTTGACTTTACGGATATCCATTAATCATCAACTCCCAAAGGTTCGGTCAGGGGGCATAAGTTAAAAACGTATCTGAAACGTTTTTCTCGAACCCCGGCCCACTCAGGCCAGGGCTTCTATCATCAGGGCTGTGCGTTGGCAGCCAGTTGTTCCAGTGCGGCCTCCAGGGCCAGGCGATACCCGCTGGCGCCCAGACCGCAGATCACCCCTACGGCTACATCGGAGAAGTAGGAGTGGTGACGGAACGGTTCGCGTTTGTGCACGTTTGACAGGTGCACTTCGATGAATGGGATGCTCACCGAAAGCAATGCGTCACGTAATGCGACGCTTGTGTGGGTGAAAGCAGCCGGATTGATCAGGATGAAGTCCACACCCTCGTTGCGTGCGGCGTGAATCCGGTCGATCAGCTCGTACTCGGCATTGCTCTGCAGGTATTGCAGGTGATGGCCTGCGGCGCGCGCGCGCTGCTCCAGGTCCTGGTTGATCTGGGCCAGGGTCACGGCGCCGTAGTGGCTCGGTTCGCGAAGCCCGAGCATGTTCAGGTTGGGGCCGTGAAGCACCAGTAGCGTTGCCATCTGCAGATTCCTTGGATTTGTAGGGCAATTCGACACAGCGCGGCGAGTGTGCCGTAAAGCGACCGCAAGTGTCCAGTTCCCGGCAATAGCCAGCACGATGTCCGAGGTTCGCGCGAAGTATGTGACCAAAAAATTAAATCTGGTCACTCCTTCGCAGAATTATGCCGGCACGCGGGAAGTTATAGACCGAGTTTGCCGCGCACGCGCGCCAGAATACCCGCGAATTCGGCGGCGTTTATCTCGCCAATGACCCGATCGGTGATCATTTCGCTGCCGTTCGCGGCAAAGAACAACAGTGCAGGCGGGCCGAACAGCTGATAGCGGTCGAGCAGGGTACGTTGCTCGGCGTTGCTTTCGGTGATGTCGAAACGCAGCAACTTGAAGGCGCTCAGTTGGGGTTGGACCTGCGCTGCGTTGAGGACTTCATGCTCGATGACCTTGCAACTGATGCACCAGTCGGCGTACCAGTCGAGCAACACGGGCTGCCCCGCAGCTTCCGCCTCGGCCAGTGCCGCGTCGAGTGCAGCCGGCGTGGTGACGGTTTGCCAGGCATCCACCGAGGCTGCCGGGCCACTGCCGGCACTTGCCGGCGCGGGTGCTGGCAATGGGCGCAGCGGGTCGCCCTGGCCATGCAGGGCGCCGTACCAGCAGGCCAGGCCGTACACCAGCAGGGCCAGGCCCAGCAGTTGCGCCAGGCGTTGGCGTGGCGCCTTGACCACGAACTCCAGCGCCCCGAGGAAAACGGCCACGCCCACGCTCAGGAACCCGACCAGCAACAAGGTCGCCGGCCCCGGCAGTACGCGGCTGAGCAGGCCGATGGCCAGGCCCAGCAGCAGTACACCAATAGCGTTTTTCACGGTGTTCAGCCAAGGCCCGCTCTTTGGCAGCCAGGCCGCGCCCCCCGTGGCCACCACCAACAACGGCGCGCCCATGCCCAGGCCCAGGGCGAACAGTTTGAGAGCGCCACCCAGGGCGTCACCGCTGGCACTGATATACAGCAAGGCGCCGGCCAGAGGTGCCGAGACGCACGGCGAAACCAGCAGGCTGGACAGCACGCCCAGCACCGCTGCGCCCAGCAGCGAGCCGCCCTTGGTGCGGTGGGCGAGGGAATCGAGGCGATTGCTCAAGGCCTGTGGCAGTTTGAGTTCGAACAGGCCGAACATGGCCAGGGCGAACAGCACAAAGAACAGCGCGAAAGGCACCAGGACCCACGCCGATTGCAGCCGCGCCTGCAGGTTCAGGCTCGCACCGAACAGGCCCATCAATGCGCCCAGCATGGCGAAACTGGCGGCCATGGCCAGCACATAGGCCAGCGACAGGGCCAGGCCGCGCAGGCCACCGACCTGGCCACGCAAGACCACGCCAGAGAGGATCGGCAGCATCGGCAACACGCAGGGAGTGAAGGTCAGGCCAACCCCGGCGAGGAAGAACAGCAGCAGTGATTTCCAGCTCCAGCCTTGTTCGCTGGCCGTCGCGGGGGCGTCGGCGGTGCTACCCCCTGCGCCGTCGATGCTCAGGCGTGCCGTCTCTGGCGGGTAGCACAGGCCCTTGTCGGCACAGCCCTGGTAGCCGACCAGCAGGGTGAAGGCGCGAGCGTCGGTGCGCGGCAGTTCGATGTCCAGTACGCCGTGGTAGACCTCAACGTCGCCGAAGAACTCATCGTGTTTGGCCTCGCCCTTGGGAATGTTCGGCGAGCCCAGGGCGATGTCTGCCGGCTCGGTGCGGAACTGGAAGCGATGGCGGTAGAGGTAATAGCCGTCGGTGGCGACGAAGCGCAGCTTGAGGGTGTGCGCATCAGCCTGGACCAGGCTGAGCTTGAAGGCTTCGTGTACTGGCAGAAAGTCTGCGCTGTTGCTCAGCGAGGCGGCGCCGAGGGTGGCGCTGGGGCGGTTGTCGAGCAGGCCCGTGGCGAAGGCAGGGCTGGCCAGCAGCAGGAAAAGCAGGAAAAACAGGCGGCGCATGGCGTCCTCGCGGGGTGGAACGTGCCGGGCATGATAACGGAGTTGGCCTTCGTTGGGGGGCGGGGCAGGCAAACGATCACAGCCTGAAGGCCCGCACCGCCCGGTTCAGTTCGCCACCAAGGGTCAGCAATTGCTCGCCCTGCTCACGCCCTTCACCGATGCGCTGCAGGTTGTCTTCACCCAGTTCATGAATCCGCTCGCTGTGCCCCCGGATCTCGCTCACCGCATCACTCTGCTGGGCCGTGACGTCAGCAATGCGCACTGCGGTATTGGCTATGGTGCGGATCGCGTTGACGATTTCGTCCAGCGCGCCATCGGCAGCCTGTGCCTGGTCAGCTGTAGCTTGGGCGTGTTCCAGTTGCGCGCGCATGCCCGTCACCGATTCCCTTGCCGCCTGCTGCAGCCGGTCGATCAAGGCCTGGATCTCGCCAGTGGCGCCAGTGGTGCGTTGCGCCAGCGAGCGTACCTCGTCTGCGACCACGGCAAAGCCGCGGCCCATCTCGCCCGCGCGGGCGGCTTCGATGGCGGCGTTCAACGCCAGCAGGTTGGTCTGCTCGGCGATCGACCTGATCACCGTGAGCACACCGCCGATGGTGGCCGACTCCTCGGCCAGCTGTTCGATCATGCGTGCGTTGCCCTGTACTTCATCGACCAGCGTACGCAGCCCGCCAAGGCTCTGGCCGATAACCGTCTGGCCTTGCTCCACGGCGCGGCCGGCAGCGCGGCTGGCATCGGCCGCAGAGCTGGCATCACCGGCCACTTGCAAAATGGTTGCCTCCAGTTCGCCCAGTGCATCGCGGATCTGCCCGGTGTCACCCGCCTGGCGCTCTGCGCCGTCATGCAGGGCAGCGCTCATGCCGGCCAGTGCGTGACTGCTGCCGGCCACCTGCTCGGCGTTGTGGCGGATGGTGCCGACCAGCTCTACCAGGTACTGGCGCAGGCGATTGAGCGATTCCTGGATGTCGTGCAACTCGCGGTTGGTCTTGCCCAGGACGATGGGGGCGGCGAAGTCGCCTTCGGCCCATCGTGACAGCGCCGGGGCCAAGCCAGTCAGGGTACGCGTCAGCCGCCGCTGCAGGGTGTCGATGAGCAGGGCGATCAGCAGGATCAGGCCGATCATCAGGCCCTGGATCAGGCGCACTTCGCTGGCGATACGTGCATGCTGGCCGCGCACTTCAGGCTCAAGGCTGGCAATGGCCTTTTGCACGGCGTCGAGCCGTTCGTTGGTGCTGGCGGCCAGCACGGTACGCCGTTCGATCTGGTCGCGGGTCCGTTGCAGTTCGCCGGGGTAGCGGTTGAGCAGGCTTTGCAGTTCGCGCTTGAGGCCCACGGCAACGTCTTCCTGCTCCCCTGCGGTCTGCGTTTCCAGGCCCATCATGGCAGCGAAATCATCGGCGTTGGATTCGGCGGCGCGGGTCACGCCCAGCAACGGCAGGTTGTCGATGACCTGAGCCTGGGCGCGGATCAATTGCAGCTCGCGTTCCACCTCGTCGGCCAGCTCGGCCCGCCCGCTGCTGACCAGTTTGTCACGGGCCAGCGACAGGCGGCCCAGGTGGACGCTGGCGTCGAACAACGGCAGCAGATAACGGCTAGCCTGGCTGCTGGCGCTGTCGCGGGCATAGTTGGCCAGCTGTTCGAGATTGGCGCCCAGTTCACGTTCGGCCTGCAACAGCAGGGCTTGAGGGTCGCCGGCCAGTTTGCCGGCCGCGAGCAGCTCGTTGGCGGTGAAGGCTTGCAGGCTATCAAGGCTTGGGCGCAATTGGCCGGCCAGCGCTTCAGGCCAGTCGGCGAGTGCCTGCGCAAGCTGTTGGTTGGCCTCCAGCGCCGCGGCATGGCGCAGGGCGTCGCCGCTGCCCAGATAGGCCTGGATGTTGCGCGCGGCCTGGTTCTGGAACTGCTGGGACAGGCCCAGATAGCGTTCCATCAATTGATAGGGGCGCTCCAGGGCACGCTGCGACCACCACAGGGTTGCACCCAGCGCGATACACACGGTCACCAGTAACAGGGTGTTGAAATTGGTCAGCCACTTCAGGCGCATAGCCGCTAACTTCCTGCGGGGGTGGGGAGGTAGGTGCCTGAAGTTATTGCTATTTTGTGACGCGGTGATGACGATGGTGGCTCAAGGCTATCTTGTTGGCGCGGGTCGGCCGCTCAGGGCTCGACCCGTACCACACAGTTGCGCCCGGCATGCTTGGCCCGATACAGCGCCTCATCTGCGGTGCTGGCCATGCTCAATGCATCGAGCTCATCGTCCAGTTGCACGATCCCGGCACTGAAGGTGCACTGCAGGTCGCAGGGCTGCGCGGGGTAGAGGATTTCGGCGAAGCGCCGGCGAATCTCGTCCAGCACCTTGTGGGCGGCATCCAATGCGGTGTTGGGCATGACGATGGCGAATTCTTCGCCGCCATAGCGGCCGATGAAGTCGGTCTTGCGCAGCCGTTGCTTGAGAAAAAGCGCCAGGCTCTTGATCACCCGGTCGCCCATGGGGTGGCCATGGCGGTCGTTGATCTTCTTGAAGTGGTCGATGTCGAGCATGGCAAAGCTCAGCGGCTGGCCCTCGCGACGGGCGCGAAAGCTACAGTCCTCCAGCAGTTGCAGGATGTGCGTGTGGTTGTACAGGCCGGTAAGGCTGTCGCGGACCATGCGCGACTTGAGGTGGCGCGCACGTGCAGCGCGGTTGCGCACGGTGGTGATCAGGTGGCGTGAGCGGATCGGCTTGGTCAAAAAGTCGTCGCCGCCCTCGCTCATGGCATCGAGCTGTTTGTCCAGGTCGTCCTCGGCGGACAGGTAGATGATCGGTACGCTGACGTAGCGGTCGTTGTGGCGGATCACCTTGGCCAGTTCCGGGCCGGAGCAGGCGGGCATGTAGAGGTCGAGAATGATCAGGTCGGGCTGAAAATCAGCCAGCTCGGCCATGGCGCGGATCGGGTCGGTCAGGCTGCGGGTGATCATGCCGGCGCTGCCCAGCACGCGTTCGGTGTGCAGCGCCTGGGTGCGTGAGTCGTCGATGATCAGCACGCGCAGTGGTTCAAGCGGCGCGGTGCTGGTCATGATCTCAAGCTTCTCAAGCAGGCTGGAGGCCTCCAGTGTGCCGGTGAGAAACGCTTGGCCACCTGCGCGCACGGCGGCCAGACGCGTTGGCGTGTCCGCTTCGTTCAGGCTGAAGAACAACAGCGGGATCGGCTGCTCCAGCCCCGACTGCACCTGCGCCGCCAGTTGCATACCGCAGCCCGGCCCGCCGAAGTCGACATCCATCACGATGGCAGATGGCCCCAGCTCTGCCACAGAGGCCAGCAACGCGTCGACGCTGAACAGCGGTTGCACGCTCAGGCCGAAGAACTCCAGCTGCTGGGCCAGACGCTCGGCACGTTCGTGGTCGCGCAGCAGCAGATACACCGGCCTGCGGGCAGGTGGCAGGGTCAACTGGTCAAGTTGGTCGCCCTTGCGCAAACCTGTGCGCGACAGGCGTTGCAGCAGTTGATCGAGCTCCTGCTTGAGGCGCTCTTGGCTCGGCTCCGCGGCTTGGGTCATGTCCTGACTACTTATTAGTGGATGTGCAGGTGCGATGATGGCTCTATGCTAGCAGTTCTTTTCACCCATGCGAGTGCGGCGGATCAACAAAGCGTTGATGAGGAATATTCAGTTACTGACTGATTGGTCGCTTATGCGTACGGTGGTGTCTGCTTTATAGTGCAGCAACATGGGCTTGCCGTGGCACCCTGGCACTGGCCTGTGGTCAAAAGCCCTGAACCGTCGTGACTGATAAGGACAAAGCCATGCTGGACTGGAAAAACCGCGAGGCCAAGGCCGAGCCCCGTGAGCGTGTCGATGGCCGCGGTGCTGCCGCCCGTGGCTATTTGGGTGGCCTCTGGAGCCGAGCCCTGGGAACCCTGATCGGGTTGTACCTGCTGGTCTGCATCGGCTTGGGCTGGTACTGGAGCCAGGAACCGGAGCTGTTCCCGGTGCAGCAGACCGCCCAGGCAGCCGCCGAGCGAAATGGCCAACAGATGGTGATTGGTTACACCACCATCGAAACGCTCAAGACTGTGGCCGAAACCCTGCTGAACAAGCCGGGCGGCTACATTTCCAACGATCGCTTCCCGCCGGGGCTGTGGATGGACAACATGCCGAGCTGGGAATACGGCGTGCTGGTCCAGGTGCGTGACCTGTCCCGCGCAATGCGTAAAGACTTCGCCCGCTCGCAGTCGCAATCTACCGAGGACGCGGACCTGGCCAAAGCGGAGCCGCGCTTCAACTTCGATAACAAGAGCTGGATCCTGCCATCCAGCGAGTCGGAGTTCGAAGAGGGCATCAAATCGCTTGCCCGCTATCAGGCTCGCCTGGCTGCAGGCGACAAGGGCGCGATTTTCTACACCCGTGCCGACAACCTGAACAACTGGCTGGGCGATGTCGCCACGCGCCTGGGCTCGCTGTCGCAGCGCCTGTCGGCCAGCGTCGGCCGGGTCAAGCTCAACACCACACTGAAGACCGAGTCGGTGGTTGCCGGCCAGGCGCCGCAGGTGGACGAGGAGGTGGTGGAGACCCCATGGCTGCAGATCGACAACGTGTTCTACGAGGCCCGTGGCCAAGCCTGGGCGCTGTCGCACCTGCTGCGGGCTATCGAGGTGGACTTCGCTGACGTATTGGCGAAGAAGAATGCCACCGTCAGCGTGCGCCAGATCATCCGTGAACTGGAGGCCTCGCAAGAGGCGCTGTGGAGTCCGATGGTGCTCAATGGCAGTGGTTTCGGCATGTGGGCCAACCACTCGCTGGTCATGGCCAACTACATTTCCCGGGCCAACGCTGCGGTCATCGATCTGCGCCAGCTGCTGTCGCAGGGTTGAATATGGCCATCAGCCCCAAAGAGGCCGCCCACCGGGCGGCCTCCGACCGAGAGCTGGTTGCCTGGGTGGACGAAGCCGACCAGGTGCTTGGTGCGCTGCCAAGGGCCGAGCTGCGTGAGCGGGGCCTGATCGGCCGGTGTACCTTCATTCTGCTGTTCAACGGCGCAGGGCAACTCTGCGTACACCGGCGTACCTTGAGCAAGGCGCTATACCCAGGTTACTGGGATGTGGCAGCAGGCGGCATGGTGGCCGCGGGCGAGTCGTATGCCGTCTCGGCAGCCCGCGAGCTGGCCGAGGAACTGGGTGTCGAAGGCGTGGCGCTGCAATTTCATGAGCGGTTCTATTTCGACCAGCCGGATAACCGCCTGTGGTGCGCGGTGTATTCGGCGGTGTCCGATGCGCCTTTGCGGCTGCAGCCGGAGGAGGTGAGCGAAGCGCGTTTCGTCAGCCTCGCACAGGTCGCAGAAGATCAGCATATCTACCCTTACTGCCCTGACTCCTTGGCAGCGCTGGCGCGCTACAAGGCTGCTCAGTCGTAGGCGAACTGGTCGATCAGCCCCAGGCGCGGCACCCGGGTACCGGGCTCGAGCACTGCGCCAGGGGCGATGACCGCGTTCGCACCTATCCTGCAACCATCGCCTATCAAGGCGCCGAACTTGCGCACCCCGGTGTCGAGGGTCGCCTGTGCGTGGCGAATCCTGATGACGGCCCCCTCCAGTTCATTGCGGTAGTTGGCGATGATCGCCCCGGCTTCGATATTGACGTTGGCCCCGATCAGCGAGTCGCCGACGAAGTTGAAATGGGCCAACTTGCTCGAATCGAGCATGAAGCTGCTTTTCACCTCGCAGCTTGGCCCGACGATGCAGTTGCTGGCGATGTAGACGCCGCCTCGCAGGTAGGCACCCGCAGCCACGAAGGCCCCGGGGCCAATGATGATTGCCCCCTTCAGCACCGCCCCGGGCTCAACGACGGCGGTGTGATGAATGGCATGATCACCCTGGCGCCGATACCCTGCGTCGAGGCGCGTCATCAGGGACAGGACCTGGCTTTCACATGCCTGGGTCACGCCCCATGGGGTGGGCACGGCTACGCCAAGCTCGTGCCAGCTGGAGATGAACGTACCGATTTGAGGTGTCGTCATGGGCCTGTCTCCTGGGTAAGACGCGCCAGTTTGCATCAACGCAGGCGCCGACAGGCGGCGAAGTCGCAAAACATTCGCATAATGGCGCATTCCAGTACTTAGCAATTGCCTGTTTTATCGTTACACTGCGCGCCCTTTTCGGGCTGCCGCAGGTCTTGCGGCAGTAGCGCCGCCCCTGCCAGAGTGGGGCTTCGCGGTCGGCTCCTGCCGACCAGTTTTTGTCCTCAGCACAGAGGAACAAAAGTGGCCAAGAAAGCTTCTTCCTTTTCCGCCCTTGGCGGTCTCGTGTTCTCCACCGACGCCGGTCGGCACTGCCCCGACTGCAGCCAGCCGGTGGATGCCTGCATCTGCAAGCAGCAAACCCTCCCCGAAGGCGACGGCATCGCCCGTGTTCGCCGTGAGAGCAAAGGCCGTGGCGGCAAGACCGTGACCACCGTCACCGGTGTACCGCTGCCGCCAGACCAGCTCAAAGCGCTGGCCACCACGCTCAAGCGCCGCTGCGGTACCGGCGGTGCCCTGAAAGACGGGGTTATCGAGATCCAGGGCGACCATGTCGAGCTGTTGATCGGCGAGCTGACCAAACAGGGTTTCAAGGCGAAAAAGTCCGGGGGCTGAGGCCATCCCGCGACTTTTTGCCCAGCGCTTTCTAAACTCGTTCCCGCGACCAGGGTCTATTCCTGGGCACGGATGAATCGTCATTTCCAGCTTTTACACTGCGCCCGCCACCATGTGGGGCAGTGTCTTCGACTTTATAGGGGACTTGAATGTCCGTACGACGCACACGCAAAGACGATGGTAGCCAATGGACCGTGGCCGACAGCCGCAGTGTTTATGGCATCCGCCATTGGGGCGCTGGTTATTTCGCCATCAATGAAGCCGGGCGCGTCGAAGTGCGCCCCAACGGCCCTCAAAGCGCGCCGATCGACCTGTTCGAGCAGGTCGATGAGCTGCGCCAGAGCGGTTTGTCGCTGCCGCTGTTGGTACGCTTCCCCGATATTCTGCAGGACCGCGTGCGCCAGCTGACCGGTGCCTTCGACGCCAACATCGCGCGCCTCGAGTACCAGAGCCAGTACACCGCGCTGTATCCGATCAAGGTCAACCAGCAGGAAGCGGTGGTAGAGAACATCATCGCCACGCAAAACGTTTCCATCGGCCTGGAAGCGGGCTCCAAGCCTGAGCTGCTGGCGGTGCTTGCGCTGGCACCGAAGGGCGGCACCATCGTCTGCAACGGCTACAAGGACCGTGAGTTCATCCGCCTGGCGCTGATGGGGCAAAAGCTCGGCCACAACGTGTTCATCGTCATCGAGAAAGAGTCCGAGGTGGCGCTGGTGATCGAAGAGGCCGCCGAGCTCAAGGTCAAGCCGCAGGTTGGGCTGCGCGTCCGCTTGTCGTCGCTGGCTTCGAGCAAGTGGGCAGACACCGGTGGCGAGAAGTCCAAGTTCGGCCTTTCTGCTGCCCAGCTGATTTCGGTCGTGCAGCGCTTCCGCGATGCCGGGCTGGACCAGGGCATCCGTCTGCTGCACTTCCACATGGGCTCGCAGATCGCCAACCTGGCCGACTACCAGCACGGCTTCAAGGAGGCCATCCGCTACTACGGCGAGCTCCGTGCCCTGGGGCTGCCGGTCGACCATATCGACGTAGGTGGTGGCCTGGGTGTGGACTACGACGGTACCCACTCGCGCAACGCCAGCTCGATCAACTACGACATGGACGACTATGCCGGCGTGGTGGTGGGCATGCTCAAGGAGTTCTGTGACGCCCAGGGCCTGCCGCATCCGCATATCTTCTCCGAGAGTGGTCGCTCGCTGACTGCGCACCATGCCATGCTGGTGATCCAGGTGACCGACGTCGAGAAACACAACGACGACGTGCCGACCATCGAAAACAAGGAAAGCCTGCCCGAGACCGTGCAGTGGCTGGCCGACCTGCTCGGCCCGACCGACATCGAGATGGTCACCGAGACCTACTGGCGCGCTACGCACTACATGGGTGACGTGGCGGCGCAGTACGCCGATGGCAAGATCAGCCTGAGCGAAAAGGCCTTGGCCGAGCAGTGCTACTTTGCTGTGTGCCGCCGCCTGCACAACTCGCTGAAGGCCCGCCAGCGCTCGCACCGCCAGGTGCTGGATGAACTGAACGACAAGCTGGCCGACAAGTACATCTGCAACTTCTCGGTATTCCAGAGCCTGCCGGACACCTGGGCCATTGGCCAGGTACTGCCGATCATCCCGCTGCACCGCCTGGACGAAGAGCCGCTGCGCCGCGCCGTGCTGCAGGACCTGACCTGCGACTCCGACGGCAAGATCAACCAGTACGTCGACGAGCAGAGCATCGAGACCAGCATGCCGGTGCACTCGCTCAAGGACGGTGAGGACTACCTGCTGGGGGTGTTCCTGGTCGGTGCCTACCAGGAAATTCTGGGTGACATGCACAACCTGTTCGGTGACACCGACTCGGTGAACATCTACCAGCACGCCGACGGCAGCGTGTACCACGCCGGTATCGAGACCCACGACACCATCGAAGACATGCTGCGCTACGTGCACCTGTCGCCGGAGGAGTTGATGACCCACTACCGCGACAAAGTGGCCAGCGCCAAGATCACTGCGCGCGAGCGGACCCAGTTCCTCGATGCACTGCGCCTGGGGCTGACCCGGTCTTCGTACTTGTCGTCGTGATTGTCACGGCTGCTCCTGCTATCCCTGCAGGAGCAGCCTTGCATCAGTGAATCCATAGCCCTTTTCGTTGCAGGCGCCAGCCCGTCCAACCCAGCGTAACCGCCCGTAACGCCATGAACCCGAGAAACGCCAACCACAACCCGTGGTTGCCAAACCCACTCATGGCCCACGCCAGCGGCAATGCCATCAGCACCGAAACCAGCATCGCATTGCGCATCTCCCGCGCCCGCGTCGCACCGATGAACAGCCCGTCCAGCACGTAACTCCACACCGCAACCAATGGCAGCACCGCCAGGTACGGCAGGTACGGGTATGCCGCCGCGCGCACACTGTCGATGTCGGTCTGCAGGTCGATGAACACATGCCCGGCCAGCAGGAACAGCCCGGCAAACCCCAGGCTGGTGATCAATGACCATCCACAGGCCACGACCAGTGAGCGGCGCAGGGTGTCCCGATCGCGGGCACCGATGGCATGGCCGCACAGGGCCTCCACGGCATGCGCCAGCCCGTCCAGGGCGTAGGCGGTGAGCAGCAGGCCGTTGAGCAGCAGGGCGTTTGCCGCCACCGTCGCTTCGCCCAAGCGGGCGCCTTGCACAGTGATCAGCAGGAACACCAGCTGCAGGGCCAGGCTGCGTAGGAAGATATCGCGGTTGACGGAAAGCAACGGCCGCCAGGCTTGCCAGCGCTTGAGTGCCGCCCAGGCGATATGCCCGGGGTAGGCGCGCAGGGCAGGGCGGGTCAAGGCCAGCCCCAGCAGTGCGGCCGCCCACTCGGCGATCACCGACGCCCGCGCCGACCCCAGCACACCCCACTCCAGGCCAAGCACGAACCATAGGTTGAGAGCGATGTTCAGCAGGTTGGTGGTCAGCAGGATGGCCAGCGGCGCGCGGGCATTCTGTGTGCCGAGGAACCAGCCGACCAGCGCGTAGCTGGCCAGCGCCGCCGGCAGGCCGAGCAGGCGGGTATGGAAGAAGGCCTCGGTCGATTGCTGCAAGGCTTGGCTCGGTTGCATCGCGTGCAGCGCCAGTTGGCTGAAGGGCAGGGCGAGCAGGCCGATGAGCACGGCAAAGCCCACCGCTAGCAGCAGGGCTTGCACCAGTACCTGGCGCAACGCAGCACCATCGGCCCGCCCTGCGGCCTGGGCAGCGAAGCCGGTGGAGCCCATGCGCAGGAAGCCCATCAGGCCGACCATGAAGGTGAACAGCGTGGCGCCTACGGCCACTGCGCCAAGCTGATGGGCGTGGGGCAGGTGACCGATAACCGTGCTGTCTACCAAGGCTACCAATGGCACCGAGATGTTGGACAGGATCATCGGCGCGGCCAGGGCCCAGACGTTGCGGTGGGTGAGGCGGTGGCGCCAGTCGGTGGCAATTTGCGACATTTGTGTTCCTGAGAAAGCAGGCCGCTATGTGCCCTTCTGGATCGAGAGGCCGCATTGTACCGGCCAGCCACCTGCCGTTGCGCTATAGTTGCTGCCTTCACGCCTACGCTGCCTATTTAGAGTCCCCACTCCATGTTCAACAAAGGATTGTTGCTGGCCTGCGCGCTGGCCCTGCTCAGTGCCTGTGATTCCACCACGCCAGACGAACCTGCCGCTACCGAAAAACCGGCGGCAAGCACCCCGGCCGAATCTGCGGCGCCCAGGCGTGAGGACACTGCCGAACTGGCCAAACGCTACGAGGGCCGTGAGCTCAGCGTGCTGGATGTCTCGGAAGTGCAGCTCGACGGCGCCAGTGCCCTCTCGGTCAGTTTTTCCGCGCCGCTGGACGCCAAGCAGGACTTCGCTGCCAAGCTGCATCTGGTCGATACCGTCAAAGGCAAGGTCGACGGTGCCTGGGAGCTTGCCGACAACCACATGGAGCTGCGCCTGCGGCACCTCGAGCCGCAGCGCAAACTGGTGCTGACCGTCGACAAGGGCCTGCTGGCCATCAACGGCAAGCAGCTTGAAGGCGAGTCGGTGACCCGTCTGGAAACCCGCGACATGCAGCCGACCATCGGCTTCGCCAGCCGTGGTTCGCTGCTGCCGACGCGGCTGGCCGAGGGCCTGCCGGTGATTGCCCTGAACGTCGACAAGGTCGATGTCGAGTTTTTCCGGGTCAAGCCGGACATGCTCTCGACCTTCCTGGTCAACTGGGGCCGCAACAGCAGCCTCTACGACTACCAGTCCAAGGAAACCCTGGCCCTGGCCGACCTGGTCTACAGCGGCCGGTTCGACCTCAACCCGGCGCGCAATACCCGCGAGACCGTGTTGCTGCCGATCGCCGGGATCAAGCCGCTGCAGGAGCCGGGCGTGTACCTGGCAGTGATGCGCGCGTCAGGGACCTACGATTATTCGCAGCCGGCGACGTTGTTCACCCTCAGCGACATCGGCGTATCGGCCCACCGCTATCGCGACCGTCTTGACGTGTTTGCCCAAGCCCTGGAGGGTGGCAAGGCGCTCAAGGAGGTAAACCTCGAGCTGCGTGACGACAAGGGCAAGCTGCTGGCCCAGGCCAAGACCGATGGCCAAGGCCATGCCCAACTGCCGCTCACGGCCAAGGCCGATACCCTGATCGCGACCCAGGGTGTGCATACCACACTGCTACGCCTGAACACTGCAGCGCTGGACCTGGCCGAATTCGACATCACCGGCCCGCAGGCAAACCCTCTGCAGTTCTTCATCTTTGGCCCGCGCGACCTGTATCGCCCGGGTGAGACGGTGCTGCTCAACGGCCTCTTGCGCGACCAGGATGGCAAGCCGGTGAAGGCCCAGCCGGTCAGCGTCGAGGTGCGCCGCCCGGATGAGCAGGTCAGCCGCAAGTTTGTCTGGGAGGCCGATGCCAGTGGCCTCTATCAATACCCGTTGCAACTGGCCACAGAAGCGCCGACCGGTCGTTGGCAACTGTTGCTCGACTTGGGAGGGGGGCGCAAGCAGGTCTATGAATTCCTCGTCGAAGACTTCCTTCCTGAACGCCTGGCGCTTGAACTGAAGGGCAGCGGCACACCGCTCTCGCCCGAGCAAACGGCGCAGGTCCAGGTCAATGGCCGTTACCTCTACGGTGCGCCGGCGGCGGGCAATCGGCTGAGCGGGCAGGCGTACGTGCGCCCCCTGCGCGAAGCGGTGCCTGCTTTGCCGGGGTACCAGTTCGGTTCGGTTACCGAAACCGAACTGAACCAGGATCTGGAGCTGGATGAAGTGACCCTCGATCAGGCCGGCAAGGCCGTGATCGCTATCGAAAGCCGCTGGGCCGAAGCGCGCTCGCCGTTGCAGTTGACCGTCCAGGCCAGCTTGCAGGAGTCCGGTGGCCGCCCGATCACCCGTCGTCTCGAACAACCGATCTGGCCCGCCGACCGCCTGCCTGGCCTGCGTGGCGTGTTCGAGGGTGAAGAAACCGACAGCGACGGCCCGGTGGAATTCGAGTTCCTGGTGGCCGACCGTGACGGCAACAAGCTCGCTGCCAGCGGCCTCAAGGTACGGCTGATTCGAGAGCGCCGCGACTACTACTGGAACTACTCGCAAAGCGACGGCTGGAGCTACAACTACAACGAAAAATTCCTCACTCAGAGCGAGGAGCAGGTGAACGTGCAAGCCGGCTCTACCGCCAAGCTGACCTTTCAGGTCGAGTGGGGCCCCTACCGCGTGGAAGTGGAAGACCCGGAGACGGGCCTGGTGTCCAGCCAACGCTTCTGGGCGGGATATCGCGCCCAGGACAATGCCGAAGGCGGCGCAGTGCGCCCCGACCAGGTCAAGCTGGCGCTGGACAAGCCGGCTTACGCTGACGGCGCGACAGCGAAGGTCACGGTAACCCCGCCAGCTGCCGGCAATGGCTACCTGATGATCGAGTCCAGTGATGGTCCGCTGTGGTGGCAGGAGATCGATGTGCCCGCCGAAGGCAAGACCTTCGATGTGCAACTGGACAAACAGTGGGCTCGTCACGACCTGTACATCAGTGCCCTGGTGATCCGCCCCGGCGAGCGCAAGGCCAATGCCACGCCCAAGCGCGCCATCGGTGTGTTGCACCTGCCGCTGGGCCGCGCCGAGCGCAAACTGGCGGTCAGCCTGCAGGCAGCGGAAAAAATGCGCCCCAAGCAACCCCTGAAGGTCAGGATCAAGGCCACCAATGCCGATGGCAGTATTCCAAAACAGGCGCATGTGCTGCTGTCCGCGGTGGATGTCGGCATCCTCAACATCACCGACTTCAAAACCCCTGACCCCTACGCCAGCCTGTTCGGCCGCAAGGCCTACGGCGCTGACCAGCTGGACATCTATGGCCAACTGATCGAAGCCGGTCAGGGGCGCCTGGCCAGCCTGGCCTTCGGCGGTGACGCCGCCATGGCCAAGGGTGGCAAGCGCCCCAACACGACGGTCACCATCGTTGCCCGGCAGAGCGTGCCGGTGGCCCTGAACGAGCAGGGCGAGGGCGAGGCGAGCGTGGATATCCCCGACTTCAATGGCGAATTGCGCCTGATGGCCCAGGCGTGGACCGAGGACCACTTCGGCATGGCCGAGGGCAAGACCGTGGTGGCGGCCCCGCTGATAGCCGAACTCTCGGCGCCGCGCTTCCTCGCCGGCGGCGACCGCACCCGCCTGGCGCTGGACCTGGCCAACCTTTCCGGCCTGGCCCAGCAGCTGACTGTCGATATCAGCAGCGAAGGGCAGGTGAGCCTAACAGGGGACGCCCAGCAGCGTGTTGCCCTGGCCGAGGGCCAGCGCACCACCCTGATGATCCCGGTGCAGGCGCAGGGTGGCTTGGGCCAGGGCAAGGTGCATGTGCGGGTCAATGGCCTGCAGTTGCCGGGCGAGCCGCAAAACACCTTCGAACGTGAATGGACGCTGGGCGTACGCCCGGCGTATCCGGCCATGCTCAAGCACTACCGTGTCGCCCTCAAGGACCAGCCCTGGACGCTGCCTGAAGCCGACCTGGCAGCATTCGAACCTGCCGGGCTGGAAGCCAGCCTGGCGCTGTCGAGCCGCCCGCCACTGAACCTGGCCGAGCAGATCCGTGCCCTTGAAACCTACCCCTACGGTTGCCTGGAGCAGACCACCAGCGGCCTGTACCCTTCGCTGTACGCCGATGCGCAGAGCCTCAAGCGCCTGGGGATCAAGGGCGAGCCGGCCGAGGTGCGCAAGCGCAAGATCGAAATGGGCATCGAACACCTGCTAGGGATGCAGCGTTACAACGGCAGCTTCGGCCTGTGGAGTTCGGACGGCGAGGAGGAGTACTGGTTGAGCGCCTATGTCACCGACTTCCTGCTCAGGGCGCGTGACCAAGGCTACGGCGTGCCGGCCGAGGCGCTGAAGAAAGCCAATGAACGCCTGTTGCGCTACCTGCAGGAGCGTAACCTGATCGAGGTCGACTACAGCGAGAACGCCGAACACACCCGGTTTGCCGTACAGGCCTACGCCGCGCTGGTACTTTCGCGCAGCCAGCAGGCGCCGCTGGGTGCCTTGCGCAGCCTGTATGAACGGCGCGCCGATGCGCGCTCTGGCCTGCCGCTGGTGCAACTGGCGGTAGCGCTGGACAAGATGGGCGACAAGCCGCGTTCGCAGCAAGCACTGCAAGCGGGCCTGGGTATCAGCCGCAGCAAAGGCTGGATGGCCGATTACGGCAGCAGCCTGCGTGACCAGGCACTGATCCTGGCGTTGTTGCAGGAGAGTGGTCTGGGCAGCAACCAGGTCGATCAGCGGTTGTTCGCGCTGTCTGATGAGCTGGCAGCCAACCGTTGGCTATCGACGCAGGAGCGCAATGCGCTATACCTGGCCGGAAGTGGCTTGCTCGATAGGCCCGAGACCCCGTGGAAGGCGCGCCTGGACAGTGCCGGCGAGGTGCGGGAGTTCAGCAATGCTGACGCTGGCATGAGGCTCGAAGGCCCGCTGTTGGCCTCGCCGCTGAGTGTGCAGAACGAGGGTAGCGAAACGGTCTACCAGCAACTGACCCTCTCGGGCTATCCACGCCAGGCGCCAGCGGCGGGCGGCAACGGCATGCAGATCCGCCGTGAATACCTGGGGATGAACGGCCAGCCACTGGACCTGCACAATTTGCGCAGTGGCGACCTGGTGCTGGTGCATCTGGCGGTCAAGGCCACGGAGCGGGTTCCGGATGCACTGGTGGTCGACCTGTTGCCGGCGGGCCTTGAGCTGGAGAATCAGAATCTGGCGCAGAGCGCTGCCAGCCTGAACAATGCCAGCAGCGCAGTGAAGCAGTGGCGTGAGTCGATGCTCAATGCCGGCGTGGTGCACCAGGAGTACCGTGATGACCGGTACGTGGCAGCGCTCAAGCTTGACGGCTATGGCACCACTCACTTGTTGTACCTGGCACGAGCCGTGACCCCAGGCACCTACCGCATACCGCCCCCGCAAGTGGAGTCCATGTACCGCCCGAACCTCCAGGCGGTTGGCGACGGCCAAGGCGACCTGACGGTTGGGGGGCGCTGACGCGCAGCTACAAGCTGCAAGCTACAAGCTACAAGCTACAAGCTACAAGCTACAAGCTACAAGCTACAAGCTACAAGCTACAAGCAAAGCGGATCGGCGTCGTGCCTGCTTTTTCTTGCAGCTTGAAGCTTACAGCTTGCAGCTTCCAGCTCAGCGAATGACCCAGCTCATCACCCACAACCCGAGCACCAGCCAGATGATCCCGAGGATGATCGAGGCGCGCATGAAGGCACGGATTGCCGAGTACAGCAGCAGCAGGCCGACGATCAGGGCAAGGATGCTGATCAGTGAGGTGTCCATGCCCAGAGTGCGCGCAAGACCATCGATGAAGTTGCCCCCGGCGTTGGCCAGCAGGTTGAACAAGCCGCTCAACGCATCGACGATGAAGCGGATCAACGAACCCAGTGCCTGGCCAAGCCACTCGAAAAAACCTTCTACATGCATAGTTGCTTCCTGATGTACGAATCGGCGAGTTTGCCGTCCCCAAGCCTTTGGCCATCACCTGGCCCGGTCGGTTCCCGATGCCTAGCTTAGCGCGGCCGCGCCACCGCGCGGCAAGGATCCTGCGCGCCAGCGTGGTGGCGTTGGTGGGGCTGGTCGGCCTGTTGTGGTTGGCTGACCGCATCTGGCCATTGCCCATGCCGGCAGATGACCTGGCGCGGGTGGTGCTGGCCGAAGACGGCACGCCCTTGTGGCGCTTCGCCGATGCCCAGGGCGTGTGGCGCTACCCGGTCAGCCCGCAAGAGGTTTCGCCTTTGTACCTGCAGGCCCTGCTGACCTACGAGGACCGTTGGTTCTACTACCACCCAGGGGTCAACCCCCTGGCGCTGGTGCGCGCGGCATGGCTGAACGTGCGCGGTGGGCGTGTTGTTTCAGGTGGCAGCACGCTGTCGATGCAGGTGGCGCGCCTACTCGATCCTCACGACCGCACGCTGGCAGGCAAGCTGCGGCAACTGTGGCGTACGGCGCAGCTGGAATGGCACCTGTCCAAGCAAGACATTCTGCAGATCTACCTCAACCGGGCGCCCTTCGGCGGTACGTTGCAGGGCGTGGCGGCGGCCAGTTGGGCGTACCTCGGCAAGTCACCGATGCACCTCACACCTGCCGAAGCAGCGCTGCTGGCGGTATTGCCCCAGGCACCCAGCCGGTTGCGCCCCGACCGTCACCCCGCACGCGCCCAGCGTGCCCGGGACAAGGTGCTGCAGCGCCTGGGCGAGTATCAGGTATGGCCCGCCTGGCAGATCAAGGAAGCTGCCGAAGAAGCGTTGTTGTTGGCCCCGCGTCAGGAGCCAGCCCTGGCACCACTACTGGCGCGCCGGCTGAACACTCCCGGTAGCCCGCCGTTGATCCGCACCACGCTCGATGCCTCGTTGCAACGACGCCTGGAAGACCTGCTGCTGGGCTGGCGTGCTCGCTTGCCCGAGCGTACTTCTGCAGCCGTGCTGGTGGTGGATGCGCACAGCATGGCCGTGCGCGCCTACCTGGGCTCGATCGACCTTGCCGATGAGCGCCGTTTCGGCCACGTCGACATGGTCCACGCCTTGCGCTCACCAGGCTCGACCCTCAAGCCGTTCCTCTATGGCATGGCCCTGGACGACGGCCTGATCCATTCCGAATCGCTGCTGCAGGATGTGCCGCGCCGCTATGGTGATTACCGGCCTGGCAACTTCTCGATGGGTTTCAGCGGCCCGGTCTCGGCCAGTTCGGCGCTGGCCTTGTCGCTGAACCTGCCGGCGGTGCAGTTGCTCGAAGCGTACGGGCCCAAGCGCTTTGCCGCGCAACTGCGCATGGCCGGTATGCCGCTGGCGCTGCCGCCATTGGCCGAGCCTAACCTGTCGTTGATCCTCGGTGGCGCAGGCAGCCGCCTGGAGGAACTGGTGGGTGGTTATGCGGCATTGGCCCGCGGCGGCAACAGTGCGCGGGTGCGTTTGCAACCGCAGGACCCACTGCTGGAGCGGCGCCTGCTGTCGCCGGGGGCGGCGTGGATCATCCGGCGGATTCTCAGCGGCCAGGCGCGACCGGACCGTGATCCGCACGCGCAGTGGGTGCAGCGCCCACAGTTGGCCTGGAAAACCGGTACCAGCTATGGCTTTCGCGATGCCTGGTCGATCGGCGTGGGGGCGCGTTACCTGATTGGCGTGTGGATTGGCCGGCCCGACGGCACGCCAGTACCCGGCCAGTTCGGCCTGGCCTCGGCAGCGCCGCTGATGCTGCAGATTCACGCCCTGCTGACCAACCGCGATAGCCAGCGGGGCCTTGGCGTGCCGGTCGAGCACGTGCCTGCCAGCATTGGCGTGGCCGCGATCTGCTGGCCGCTGGGCCAGCCAATGAGCCGGCAAGACCCCAACTGCAGGCGCCAGCGCTTCGCCTGGACCCTGGACGGCACCATCCCGCCGACCCTGCAGGCAGCCGATCAACCGCTTGGGCTGGGTTTGCATGAGCAGGTCTGGGTCAACGCGCAGGGGCTGCGGGTGGATGGCACTTGCCCGGGTGCCCACGCGCGCGATATAGCCCTTTGGCCAGCCCCGCTCGAGCCTTGGCTGGCGCGGGTCGAGCGGCGTGCGGCGCGGTTGCCGGCCGTGGACCCAAGCTGCCCGCCGCAGGTGCCTGCCACAGCACCGCCCCTATCGATCGTCGGTGTACGCCCAGGCGACAACCTGCGCCGCCCGGCCACCAGTAGCGAGCCGTTGCAACTGCAGGTTTCGGCCCTGGGTGGGGGTGGGCGACGCTGGTGGTTCCTCAACGGCCAGCCCCTTGGCCAGACCGAGGGGCAGGGCAGCATGCGGGTACGCTTCGAACAGGCTGGGCAGAATGAGCTCAGCGCACTCGATGAGAGCGGTGAAACTGCGCGGGTGGCATTCCAGGTCAGCGAGTAACCGTTCGACGTTTAGCGGGGCAGCACCTACGCTTGCTGGTGATGGGTGTGGCCGGCCGACGCCCCGGCGCCCAAGGGATTGTGGAGCGTCCTATGCGTCTTGCGGTCGTGCCCCCGTTGCTGCTGACCTGGGCCAGCCTGGCCCTCGCCGAGCCGTTGCCGGCGTTTCTCGACACCCAGGAATACGAGCGCCGTCTGCCGACCGCCAACCTGCCGGTGGATACCTATCGCCCCGTGACACCGGCGCTGCAGGTCGTGTTGCCCACTGCCCCCACCCGCGTGCCGTCAGAAGCCCGGTTCGTACTGCACAAGGTGCGTTTTGAAGGCGGTACGGTTTATCCGCTGAGTGAATTGCGAGAGCACTATCAAACATTGATCGGGCACCAGATATCCGTGGGCGATCTGCAGCAATTCACTGAGCGACTGACCCAGCGTTACCAGCATGATGGCTACCCGCTGTCGTATGCCTACCTGCCACCTCAGGACTTTGCCGAGGGCCGTGTGCAGGTGGTGCTGGTGGAAGGGTACATCAAAGAATATGAGCTGCTGGGTGATATCGGCCCGTCTGCGCTCCACCTCAAGCAGATGACAGCACGCCTGCTGGCCGAGCGGCCACTGTCCCAGGAGACGCTCGAGCGCTATGTCGGCGCGGCGCAGCGGATACCGGGTATCAATGTGAAGGCGGAGGTGGTGGTAGGGCGCGCCCCTGAAGAGGCAAACCGTCTGAGGGTACGTGCATGGCACAGACCCGTTGATGCTGGCGTGACCCTGAGTGACGGCAGCCGCGGGGGGCCGCAGGCGCTGTTCAAACTCGCCAGCAATGGCCAGACGCGCTTTGCCGAGCAACTGGCTGCGAGCTTTCTGCTATCGGCCGGTGGCGACCACGTTGATTACCAGCGCCTGGATTACAGCCAGCCTCTGGACGCTCAGGGCAGCCAATTGCTGTTAGCCGTAGCGCGGTACCGCAGCGAGCCGCGTACACGCGTGCGCCTGGATCACGGTGCCGACATTGATCAGCGGCTCGAGAGTGAGCGTTATTCGGTCGGCCTCGGCCAGCCGCTGATGATTGCGCCGAACGAATGGGTGAACGTGGCCGGGCGTTTCTATTCGGTCGGGGAGCACATCGAGTATCGGTCGGGCGGCTTACCCGAGTACGACTCCTCTGTTCGCGCGCTGTCATTTGAAGGCGATTGGCGCAAGGCTGACCACCGTCGCCTGCGTATCGCCAGTGCCGGTGTCTACCAGGGGATGGACTATCTGGGGGCGCGCAGCGATGCGGACTACGACATGGACTTTCTGCGCTTTCGAATCGCTGGGCTGCAGAGCGACCAACTGTCTGACAACTGGCAGAGCGTGGTGGCGGCCGCAGTGCACTGGAGTGACGACAGGCTGCCCGAGAGTGAGCGGGCGGCGTTTGGCGGGCAGCATTTCGGCCGCGGCTACCCAAGCGACCAGGCTGCGGGTGACAAGGGCTGGGGTGTGGCTTACGAGCTCAACTACAGCATCAGGCCTGGCCGTGCCTGGTTGCAGCGGGTGCAGCCCTATGCGGTACTCGATGCAGCGCACGCCTGGTACAACGGCGGGCCTTTCGAGGATGCGCACCTCAGTTCAGTAGCGCTGGGCGTGCGCCTGGCAGGCGGGCGGTATGGCAATGTGGCGCTGGAGGTCGCCAAGCCGCTGGCGGATGTGGCACTGGACAGCCTGAACCGTGGGCCGCGGCTGATGCTGAGTGTCAGCTATCAGTTGGATTGAGCCACCGGCTTTAGGCCCTATCGACGGTTTGCCGGTGATAGGGCCTGTGAAGGCAGCTTCAATCAATGGGTGGTGAACCGCAGGTGCACCGGCGACGAACTGGGTGTCAGTGCCAGCGCCAGTTGCGTGCGGTTGTGCATATGGGTCAGCCGCAACACTTGCGACACATAAAGTTTCACGGTGTTTTCGGTAATCCCGAGTTCACAGGCAATCTGGTAGTTGGTCTTGCCTTTGCTCACCAGCCGTGCCACTTCCAGCTGGCGTGGTGAGAGCTTCTCGAACGCGGCAGGCAGGTCGCTCTCACCCTCTTCGACATCGCTGGCGCGACGGTGAACGCCCTGGCCCCGAGCTTTTTCCAGGTCCTGGTAAAGTTCATCGATGCAGCCAGCCAAGTCTTGCAAGCGTTTGTTGAGACTGCCCAAATCCTGGAAGTTGGATCTGCGCTCCAGCAAAACCTGCTCCTGGCGACGCACGCCTTCCAGCAGTTCGTCGAGGTCCACGGGTTTTTGGTAGTAATCCGTGAAGCCTTCGCGCAGCGCACGAATCACGTCCTGCTTGTCGGCGCGGCCAGTGAGCATGATCGCTTCGAACACGCGCTGGCGCCCGGCAATTTCTTTCAGCTCGCGCATCAGTTCAATGCCATCGCGCTCGGGCATGTGCAGATCGCACAGCACCAGGCCAATGGCTTCATCTGCCACATAGCGCTCGATGGCTTCGTCTGTCGAATGCGCGGCCACGCAATGATGGCCCTGACTTTCAAGATACTCACACAGCTGTTCGACGATCAGCGGCTGGTCATCAACCACCAGAACCTTCACCTCACTGAATGACTTGGTCACGATCACCTCCCTGTTCCTAAGCGGCCCTGCTCCCGGGCCAGACGCTCTGGCAGCTTAACCATAGACGCTGCTGGCGAACCTGTACAACGCATGTACAAGTATTCGGACAACGGGATTGATCATTGGATCCACACCGCGGTGAGCAGAAAGCCGGCCAGCACGTAGGGCACGAAGGCTTGTTTGTCGCCCATTTGTTCGGTGAGTGCCTGCAACCTCTTCTTCACCTTCGGATTGAACAGGGTCCACAGGCGCCGGCGAGTCAGCAGCCAGAGCAACACGCTGACGCCTGCACCGATAAAGGTCCCGAGCACATATTCATGGCTGGTCGCCAACGCCAGGGCGCCCATGAGCTTGACGTCGTCAGCGCCGAAGCGGCCGAGCATGTAGCCTGGCAAGGTCAATAGCATGACGATGGCCAAGGCCCAGCCGGCGTCGCTGGCCTCGGCGCCAATCCAGGTGTGGCCGGTGAAGAACAGCCAGACCAAGGCACCCGCTGCTACCCCCAAGGTCAGGACGTCGGCGATCTGGCGTTCGCGAATATCCTGTTCAGTGCACAAGGCAAGCCACATCAGCAGAACAATGCTTTGCATTGGCAGGTCGATCCTTATTCGTTGAACACGTCTACCCGTTCATCAAGGTTTATCAACAGGGTAGACGCGATCTGACGAACGGGCTATGCGATGCTCATTTGGCCCTGCCTGGCGGGTAGTTGCCCAGTACCTGGCTCACCGTCTTCTGGATGGCGCTGTTGCGCTCCTCAGGGCTGGGCGGGTAATTGTTCATGATCTGCTCTGCACTGCCGCGCCAGACCAGCTTGCCGTCACGGCCATCGAACATGTCGACCTGGATGGTCGCCACCTTGTAATCGACGCTACGGGTTTCGTTGTACATCGGCCCGCCCCAATAGCCCCCCCAATAGCCGCCCCAGCCACCGCCGTAGTTGGTGGTGATCTGCTGCTGGCGTTGCTCGACGATCAGATAAGCACGGACCTTGACGTCAGGCTGGGCACTGCCCTGGACCGGGCGCAGGCCGCGCTGGTCGAGCTGGTCGGCGACGGCCTGGCGGATTCGCTGTTCGGTAAGGTCGCTCTTGATCCGCGGGTCATCCGGGCGGTAGTGCAGGGCCGGCTCTTGCCATGCCCAGCTGCGGTACGCGGCAAAGTCTCGGCTGGCGTCGAAATCCTGCTGGACGTTGTTGCTCGAGCAGGCGGCAAGCAACAGTACCAATGACAGTAGAACGAAGCGACGCATCATGATGGTTCTCCGTTAGGCATTAACTGGGAGGATAGCCGCTGAGCGCCTTGTGTACCGATTCGCGCAAGGCGCTTTCGCGGTCACGTGGCGAGCTTTTGTCGCTGCCGCTTTCAGCACTCGCGCTCCACACCGGCTGGCCGTTGCGAGCGTCGAACAGGTCGATGCGCACCACCATCACCTCAACTTCGTAGGTGCGTACGATCGGCACGCTGCCATAGGCGCCATAACCGTTGCGGTAGCCGCCGAAACCGACACCGCCATAGGGGGACGGGCCGTAGTAGGGGTCGTAGTAGTCATAGTCGCGTACCTGGCGCAAACGCCGCTCCAGGCGCATGTCGGCACTGACCAGCAAGTCGCCGGTCGCGCCCCGGGCTGGGCGCAGCCCATGCTGGTCGAGGGCACCACTGACGGCATCGGCCAGTTGCCCCGGGTCGGCGTCGGCAGTGCCGCTTGGCAACTGGCCGTTGCGCCAGCTCCAGCTGCGGTAACGGCCATAGTCACGCGGTGGGGCAGGGTAGGCACTGGCGTCGAAGGTGGTGGCTGCCTGCGCGGGCGCCGGTGGCAAGGGGCGGCTGCTGGCAACGTACGGGTTGCTGCCCTGACAGGCGCTGAGGGCCAGCGGCAGCAAGGCCAGGTACAACAGGCGGTACGGCATGAGGTCCTCCCGGCGGGCAGGTCAGCGAGGGCGGCACATCCAGTGCAGGTAGCGACCAAGCCCGGCAAAGCTTGGGTGGCGGCGGTGGGCCAGTTCCATTTCCAGCAGGTCGAGCATCTGCGCCTTGGCCTGGAACTCCCTGGGCATGTAGTCGTGGAACACTCGCACGCCACTCTCGGTTTCGACCTGCCATAGAGGATCAAGTTGCACCTTGAGCTCACGCGGATCAAGCGGTTTCTGCGGGGTGAGGCTCTGTTTTTCACCTTCCAGGCGGTTACTGCGCAACTTGCGGAAATGGCCCTTGAGCAGGTTGCGATAAACCAGCGCATCCCGGTTGTAGAAGGCCAGGGACAACCACCCGCCGGGCGCCGTCAGCTGGTGCAGCACGGGAAGGATGCTCTCTGGCTCGGCCAGCCATTCGAGCACGGCGTGGCACAGCACCAGATCGTAGGGCTCGGTGAGTTGACCGAGCAGGTCCTGCCATGGCGCCTGGATGAAGGTGGCGGTCTGGCCGGCATCGGCAAAGCGCGTGCGGGCACCTTCGAGCATGGGTGCGGCCGGTTCGGCCAGGGTCACTTGGTGACCGCGCTCGGCCAGCCATAACGCCATGTGGCCGAGCCCTGCGCCGATGTCGAGCACCCGTAGCGGGCGGTCTGGGAGGGTTTCGGCCAGGTCGGCCTGCAGCACGGCCAGGCGGATAGCGCCCTTGGCGCCACCGTAGATTTTCTCGGCGAAGCGGGTGGCCAGTTCATCGAAGTGACGGTCGTTCATCGAGCGAAGCGCCTTTCGGTGTCGGCCAGCTTGGCCCGTACCACCTGCTCCATGTCCAGGCCCAGTTCGCTGCACAGCAGCAGTAGGTAGAGGACGACGTCACCTACCTCCTGGCCGGCGTGGGCGAGTTTGTCCGCAGGCAGCTGGCGCGATTCGTCCTCGCTGAGCCATTGGAAGATTTCCACCAGCTCGGCCATTTCCACACTGGCCGCCATGGCCAGGTTCTTCGGGCTGTGGAAGCCGCGCCAGTCGTTGTTGTCACGGATCTGGTGCAGGCGTTGAGTGAGTTCTTGCAGGTTCATCGCGGGTCTCCTAGTGCCGCATAGCTTCCGTGCAGCCCCAACGCAAAGCAAGAGGATTCACGGGCCACGGTAGCCTGCGGCCTTCACAGCGCCGCCCAGCGCCCGACCATATGCAGCAGCTGGCCATGCCCATCCAGGCGCAGTTCCCCGGCAGGACCGGCCGCGCTGGCGCTCAATACCACCTCCGAGGGCAACCGCACGGGTTTGCGGAAATCCACCTCAAAGGCATATCCGCTGTCTGGCAGGTGCCCGCGCAGCGCTGCCAGTGCCATGGCTTTGCTCCACATGCCATGGGCGATAGCTTTGGGGAAGCCGAACAGCCGGGCACTGGTGGCGCTCAGGTGAATCGGGTTGTAGTCGCCACAGACTTTGGCGTAGCGCCGGCCGATATCGCTGTCGGCGTACCAGCGGGTCGCTTCAGGCAATGGCTGGGGTTCGCTTTCCTCTCGCTCTTCGGGCTGCCCTTCACGTTTCAAACCGCGCACCAGCATCCGGCTGGTTTCGCGCCATATCAGGCCTAAGCCATCTTCGGCTTCGGTGATCAGGTCGAATGTGCCGCCCTTGGCATGTGGCTGCAGGTTGTCGGCATAGACCGCAAAGTGCAGCCCGTCGATGCCACCCAGGGGGCGCAGCACCTCGATGCGGTTATGCAGGTGTACCAGGCCCAGCAGCGGGAAGGGGAAGTTGTCGGCGGTCAGCAACTGCAACTGCAGGGTGAACGCCATGATGTGGGGGTAGGTGCCCGGCAAGCGGGCGTCATCGGTGAAGTGGCAAAGATGCCGGTACGCTGCGAGATTGCCGTGCTGCACGCGCATGAAGCAGCGCAGGCCATCGGCTGGCAGCGCCTGGCCGCTGATCTTGCGTTTGCTGGCAGCGCGCAGATAGAGGCTTGCGCGTGAGTCGGGGCTGTTCAGGTCATGCCAAGGGCGGTTCATGGTCACGCTCCCATCAATGCCTGGCCACAGACCCGCAGCACTTGGCCATTGACCGCGCCGGAGCCGGGCTGACTGAGCCAGGCGATGGCCTCGGCGACATCCTGAGGGCGACCGCCCTGGCCCAGCGAACTCAGGCGCCGCCCGGCTTCGCGCAGGCCCATGGGCATGGCGGCGGTCATGTGCGTCTCGATGAAACCGGGGGCCACGGCATTGATGCTGCCACCTTGCGCGCCAAGCTTCGGCGCCCAGGCCTGGGCAAAACCGATCAGCCCGGCCTTGCTTGCGGCATAGTTGGCCTGGCCGCGGTTGCCGGCGATGCCGCTGACCGAGGCCAGCAGCGTGATGCGTACGTCCGCCCCCAGCGCGCCGGCTGCATACAGTGCCTGGGTCAGTACCTGGGGTGCCTTGAGATTGACTGCCATCACCGCGTCCCAGTAGTCAGGGGTCATGTTGGCGAGGGTCTTGTCTTTGGTGATGCCGGCGTTGTGCACGACGATGTCGATGCCGCCGGGCAAAGCCTGGAGCAGCAACTCGGCGGCGTCGCTGGCGCAGATGTCCAGGCCCAGCGCCTTGCCGCCCAGGCGGGCGGCGAGGGCATCGAGGTCTTGTTGGGCCTGCGGCACGTCCACCAGCATCACCTCGGCACCATCACGCGCCAAGGTTTCGGCAATGGCTGCGCCGATCCCTCGCGCAGCACCGGTGATCAGTGCCCGGCGCCCGGCCAGCGGCCGCGTCCAGTCTTCGACCTCGCTGGCACAGGCCTGCAAGCGCAGCACCTGGCCGGAAATGAACGCACTCTTGGGTGACAGAAAGAAGCGCAAGGCGCCTTCGAGCTGGTTGTCGGCAGCTTCATCCAGGTACAACAGCTGCGCCGTGCCACCGTTGCGCAGCTCCTTGGCCAGCGAGCGGCTGAAGCCTTCCAGGGCACGCTGGGCGACGCTGGCCAGCGGGTCGTCGATGCCTTCCGGAGGGCGCCCGAGTATGACCACATGGGCGCAGGGCGCCAGGCTGCGCAGCAACGGCTGGAAGAATTCGCGCAACTGCTTCAGCTCGTCGCTGTCGGACAGATGGCTGGCATCGAATACCACCGCCTTGAGCTTGGGCCCCAGACCCGCCACCCATGCCGGCGCCTGCAGGCTTGCGCCATTGAAGCTGTAGCATTCGCTGGTCAGGCGGGGAGCGATGGCTTCGACCTGATTTGCCAAAGGCCCTCCGCCGATCACCAGCGCACCTTCCACGGGGCGTAGGCGGCCTGCCTGCCAGCGTTCCAGCGGTGCCGGGTGTGGCAGCCCGACGGCATCGATGAGGCGGCGGCCGAGGTTGGAGTTGGCAAAGTCGAGATAGCGGTCGCTCATGTGCGGGTCTCCCTGAAGGCAAGCACTGAAGTGTGGACCAACTTTGTAGGAAGGTCGTTCGAATGCGGCAAAAACACCTAGGCTGTTCGGATCGAGATGTTTCAGGAGGAATCTACGCATGCGTTCACTTCGCCGGGTCGCGATTCTGGGCGGCAACCGAATACCTTTCGCCCGCTCCAACGGCACCTACGCCACTGTCAGCAACCAGGCAATGCTCACGGCCACGCTGGAGGGGCTGACAGAACGCTACCGCCTGCACGGTTTGCGCCTGGGTGAAGTCGTGGCCGGTGCGGTGCTCAAGCATTCTCGCGACATGAGCCTGACGCGCGAATGTGTGCTGGGTTCGCGGCTCTCGCCACAGACGCCGGCCTACGATATTCAGCAGGCTTGCGGCACCGGGCTGGAGGCGGCCTTGCTGGTGGCCAACAAGATTGCCCTTGGGCAGATCGACAGCGGTATCGCCGGTGGCGTCGACACCACTTCCGATGCCCCGATCGGGGTCAATGAGGGGCTGCGGCGCATCTTGCTGCAGGCCAACCGTGGCAAGACCCTGGGCGAGCGGCTAAAGCCGTTCCTACAACTGCGCCCGGGGCATCTGAAGCCCGAGTTGCCGCGCAATGGCGAACCGCGTACCGGGTTGTCGATGGGCGAGCATTGCGAGCGCATGGCCCAGGCCTGGCAGATTGACCGCGCCGAGCAGGACGAATTGGCGCTGCTTAGCCATCAGCATCTGGCAGCGGCCTATGCCGAGGGTTGGCAGGATGACCTGCTGACACCCTTTCTGGGCCTCACGCGCGACAACAACCTGCGGCCGGACTTGACCCTCGAGCAGTTGAGCAAGCTCAAGCCCGCCTTCGACCGCAGCGGCGTGGGCACACTCACAGCGGGCAATTCCACACCGCTGACCGATGGTGCGTCGCTGGTGCTGCTGGGCACGGAGGAGTGGGCGCAGGCACAGGGCCTGCCGGTGCTGGCCTATCTGGTCGATGGCGAGACGGCTGCGGTGGACTTCGTCAAAGGGCAGGAAGGGCTGCTGATGGCGCCGGCCTATGCGGTACCGCGGCTTCTGGCGCGCAATGGCCTTAGCCTTCAGGACTTCGATTATTACGAGATCCATGAGGCATTCGCTGCCCAGGTGCTGTGCACGCTCAAAGCCTGGGAGAGTGCCGAGTACTGCCGCGAGCGGCTGGGGCTGGAGGCGCCGCTGGGCGCGATCGATCGGAGCAAGCTCAACGTCAAGGGCAGCTCATTGGCGGCAGGGCACCCGTTCGCGGCGACCGGGGGGCGGATCCTGGCCAACCTGGCCAAACTGCTGGCGACGGCGGGGAAGGGGCGCGGCTTGATTTCGATCTGCGCGGCGGGCGGGCAAGGGGTGACAGTGATCGTCGAGCGGTGACCGCCTGTTGGGCTGCAGGGTGCCGGTAGGCGGTGTTAGGCTTGTCTGGTCAGAACCACAAGAACTCACTATGCCGAGTATCGGACACCCCCGCGCCATTCCAGCCCTGGTCCATTTGCCCAGGCCGCTCTATGCCCGTGCTGAAAGCCTGGGGGCCGGCTCCTGGACCACTCGCCACAGCCACGACTGGGTGCAGTTTTCCTATGCGATCAGCGGTGTGCTGGGTGTCTACACGCGTGATGGCAGCTATTTCGCCCCACCGCAATGGGGTGTGTGGATTCCTGCCGACGCTGAACACGAAGTGGTGACCTCCGGACGGGCGGAAATGCGCAGCCTGTACATTCGCCGCGACGCTTGCCCTTGGGCTTCGGCGCAGTGCCGGGTGTTGGAAGTGACACCGCTGGCGCGTGAGTTGATCAAGCAGTTCTGTGTTTTCCCACCGCACTATCCCGAAGGCGATAGCGTCGAAGGCCGCTTGGTCTCGGTGCTGCTCGACCAGCTTCGTACTTTGCCTGAAGTGGGGTTCTCCCTGCCGCTGCCCCGGCATGCCGGCTTGCTGGCGCTGTGCAACAGCTTGATTGCCGCGCCGGATCAGGTGCAAACCTTGCAGCAGTGGGCCGGCCAATTGCAGTGCTCGGAAAAGACCCTGATGCGCCTTTTTCAGCGCGAGACGGGGTTGAGCTTTCGCAACTGGCGTCAACGCATGCGGTTATTGTCGTCGCTGGCGTTGCTGGAGACGGGGGCGAGTGTGACTGACGCGGCGCTGGGCTGCGGCTATGACTCGACGTCGGCCTACATCGCCGCCTTCAAGCAATTGTTTGGCTCTACACCGGGTGAGTTGACGTTGTAGCGGGGGGGCCGGCCTCTTCTCGGGGAACCTGCGAAGAGGCCGGTGCAGCCTGCCGGTCAGGTGCGGAAGCGTCGTACCAGCGAATCCAGCTCATTGGACAACCCGGCCAGGCTTTCCGAGTCCTGCCGCGCCGCCTGCGCCAGGTCGGCCACCAACTGCGCATCACCGTGGATCTGGCTGATATGGCGGTTGATGTCTTCGGCAACCTGGTGCTGTTCTTCTGCCGCGGTGGCGATTTGCGTGTTCATGTCGCGGATGATGTCCACCGACTCGCGTATCTGGCCAAAGCTGTCGCGGGCCAGGCCAATGCGGTTGACCGACTGCTGCGACACTTCCAGGCTGGCATGCATCTGCTCGGCCACTTCGGCGGTACGGCTGGCCAGGTTGCCAAGCAGCCCATCGATTTCAGCCGTCGAGTCGGCGGTGCGCTTGGCCAGCGCCCGGACCTCGTCGGCCACTACCGCAAACCCGCGGCCCTGTTCGCCGGCGCGGGCGGCTTCGATCGCGGCATTGAGCGCCAGTAGGTTGGTCTGTTCGGCAATCGAGCGAATGGTGCCGAGGATCGACTGAATGGCATTGCTGTCGCGCTCCAATTGCTGGATCGACTGGGCCGATTGCTCGATCTCCTGGCTCAGCCGGTCGACACTGTTGACGGCCGCATCGATCTGCTGCTGGCCTTCGCGGGCCTGTTGCTGGCCGCTGTCGGCCGACTGCGCGGCCTGGCTGCAGGAGCGGGCAACCTCGTTGGCGGTGGCGACCATTTCGTGGAATGCGGTGGAGACCATGTCCACTGCTTCGCGCTGGCGCCCGGCGGCCTCGGCCATGTCGCTGGAGACCTGAGTGGAGCTGGTGGAGGTGCTGAGGATCTTGCTCGCCGCCGAGCCGATATGCTGGATCAGGCTGCGGATGGCGCCGAGGAACTGGTTGAACCAACCGGCCAGTTGCGCGGTTTCATCACGGCCACGGACTTCCAGGTTGCGGGTCAGGTCGCCTTCGCCCTGGGCGATGTCCTCCAGGCCACTGGAAACACTGTTGATGGGGCGTACGATGAGTTTGGCGAACGTGGCGCCGACCACAGCGAACAGCGCAGCCAGCACCAGCGCGACGCCGCCGATGAGCCAGGTGAGGCGGGTGGTGGTCTGCATCACTTCGCTTTGTTGGATCAGGCCTATGAAGGTCCAACCGAGTTTTTCGTCGGGGTAGACGTTGGCCATGTAGCGCACGCCGCCGATTTCGACCTCAGCCAAGCCCTTGCCGGCTTTGGCCAGCTCGGCATAACCGTCGCCGAAGCTGGCCAGCTGTTTGAAATTGTGACTGGCATCGCGTGGGTCGACCATCACGTTACCGTTGTTTTCCATGAGAATCAGGTAGCCGCTTTCGCCTAGTTTGATCTGCTGGACGATTTCGGTCAGGCCCTTGAGCGATACGTCGATGTTGACCACGCCACCGGGGCTGCCCAGTTGGTTGGCAACGGTGCGCACGGTGCTGACCAGTACGGCATCGTCGCCGGCCCAGTAGTAGGGGGCGGTGCGCAGGGTCTTGCCAGGGTTGGCCATGGCCGCCTGGTACCAGGGGCGGGTGCGCGGGTCGTAGTTGCTCATGTTCGGATCGCCTGGCCAGAAGGCGTAGCCGCCGTCTTGCAGGCCATAGGACACGTAGGCGTAGTCCGGGTGGCTTTTGGCCAGGCGCGTGAACAGTTCGTACAGTGTCTTGTCCTGTTCGCTGGGGGTGATTTGCGCAGCGTCGGCGCTGATGTGTTTCTTGACGTTGTCGCCGCTACCGGTGACCTGGGGGAGGCTGGCCAGGTAGTCGACGTTTTGGGTGATGCCCTGGAAAAACAGGTTCATCGCGTTACTGACCTGGCGGATTTCCCGGCTGCTGCCGTCAAGAAAATCGTCGCGGGCTTCGCCGCGCAGGTTGATGACCACCAAGGTGGCTACGAGGACGATGGGCAGTGCGGCGATGACCGCGAATGCCCAGGTCAGTTTCTGTTTGATGTTCATCGACGCTCCCGGAATTTATTTTTTTCGACACGCGAGGCAGGTAGAAACTGTATCGGCGGCGTCCGGGTTTTTTTGAGTGAAAATGCCCGTATTTATTGGGCAAAGGCGCATTTGGCGACTATTCGGTCGGCTCCAGGCTAATATGGCATACCAAGCGTGGGCTCAACTGCAGCATTCACTCCCTTTTGCGAGATCTTTGAGAATCGGGCAGTCAGGCCGGTCATTGCCTTTGCAGTGCGCTACCAGTTCGCTCAAGGTGTCACGCAGGCTGGCCAGTTCCTCGATACGCCGGTTCAGCTCATCGATGTGTTGCAGCGCCAGCGCCTTCACGTCGGCGCTGGCGCGCTGCCGGTCCTGCCACAGGGTCAGCAGCTTGCCCACCTCTTCCAGGGAAAACCCCAGGTCGCGTGAGCGCTTGATGAAGGCAAGGCTGTGCAGGTCCTCTGGCTGGTACAGGCGGTACCCGCTGTCGCTGCGGGTGGCCGGCTTGAGCAGGCCTATTGCTTCGTAATAGCGGATCATCTTGGTGCTGAGCCCGCTGCGGCGGGCGGCCTGGCCGATATTCATGGGGCCTCCTGCGAGGTGCTGGTGGGTTTCCAGGTCTTGAGCCACAAGGCGTTGCTCACCACGCTGACGCTGGACAACGCCATGGCGGCGCCGGCCACTACTGGGTTCAGATAACCCAGCGCGGCCAGCGGGATGCCGATGAGGTTGAAGATGAATGCCCAGAACAGATTCTGGCGGATTTTCGCATAGGTCTTGCGGCTGATTTCCAGGGCGGCAGGCACCAGGCGCGGGTCACCACGCATCAGCGTGATACCGGCAGCCTGCATGGCCACGTCGGTGCCGCCCCCCATGGCGATGCCGATATCGGCGGCGGCAAGCGCTGGGGCGTCGTTGATACCGTCGCCGACCATCGCCACTACACCACCCTTTTTCAGCTCGGCTACCGTGGCGGCCTTGTCGGCCGGGAGCACTTCGGCATGTACATCGTCGATGCCGAGGGTGTCGGCGACCACCTTGGCGCTACCGCGATTGTCGCCGGTCAACAGGTGGGTGCTGATATGGCGCTGGTGCAGGGCTGAGATAGCCTGTTCGGCACCTGGCTTGAGGCTGTCGCCGAAGGCGAACAACCCTAGCACGCGAGGCTGTGGGCCCCGTTCAATCAGCCAGGACAGGGTACGGCCTTCGGCTTCCCAGGCCTGTGCTTGTGTGGCGAGGGCGCCGGGTTGCAGGTTGCATTCGTCGAGCAGGCGCCGGTTGCCCAAGGCCAGGTCACGGCCTTGCACCTGGCCAGCGATACCGCGGCCGGTAAGGGACTGGCTGCCGGTTACCGTAGGCACCTCCAGCCCCTGCCCGGTGCAGGCATCGAGTACTGCCTTCGCCAAGGGGTGTTCGCTGCCCCGTTGCAGGGCAGCGGCCAAGCGAAGCATTTCAGCTTTCTCACCGACCAGTGCCTGGCTGTGGACAACGCGCGGGCTGCCAGAGGTGAGCGTACCGGTTTTGTCGAACACCACGCGGTTCACTGCATGGGCGCGCTCCAGTGCCTCGACGTCCTTGATCAGGATGCCGTGGCGCGCGGCAACGCCTGTGCCCGCCATGATCGCGGCAGGTGTGGCCAGGCCAAGGGCGCAAGGGCAGGCAATCACCAGCACGGCGACGGCATTGATCAGCGCAGTCTGCAGCGGCGCGCCGGCCAGTGACCAGCCGATCAGGGTCAGCAGTGCGATCAACAGCACGGCCGGCACGAAGATCTGGCTGACCCGGTCTACCAGTTTCTGGATGGGCGCCTTGGCAGCCTGGGCATCTTCGACCAGGCGGATGATGCGGGCCAGCACGGTTTCTGTACCCAACGCCCGGGTACGCACCAGCAGCCGGCCCTCGCCGTTGATCGCGCCGCCGGTAACGCTATCGCCCGGTTGCTTGGGCACTGGCAGGCTCTCGCCGCTGATCAGGGCTTCGTCGGCGTGGCTGGTGCCTTCTTCCACTTCACCATCGACCGGGAAGCGCTCCCCTGGCTTGACCAGCACCAGGTCACCGAGCTGCAATCGGGCAATTGCAACGTCTTCTTCGTGGCCATCGACCACCCTTACTGCGCGCTCTGGGCGCAGCGCCTCGAGGGCACGGATGGCGCTGGCGGTCTGGCGTTTGGCGCGGCTTTCAAGGTACTTGCCCAACAACACCAGGGCGATCACCACCGCCGACGCCTCGAAGTACAGGTGCGGGGCCATCCCGACCGGTGCCTTGGCCCATTGGTACAAGCTAAGGCCGTAACCGGCACTGGTGCCCAGCGCGACCAGCAGGTCCATATTGCCGGCGCCAGCGCGCACAGCCTTGTAGGCCGCCACATAAAAGCGTGCACCAAGGATGAACTGCACGGGGGTGGCCAGCGCGAATTGCGCCCACGCCGGCAACATCCAGTGCACACCAAAGGGTTGCAGCAGCATCGGCAACACCAGGGGCAGGGCCAACACAAGGGCGGCGCCTACGGCCAGACGTTCGTTGCGCAGTCGGCGCTGGACGGCTTGCTGATCGTTGTCGGCCGGCAGCGGCAGGCTGGCACCGTAGCCGGCCTTTTCGACCGCGCCGAGCAACAGGTTGTCATCAAGGCCCTGCAGCACCTGAAGGTGGGCACGTTCGTTGGCAAGGTTGACACTCACCTGCTCAACGCCCGGTAGTTTACCGAGTGCGCGCTCGACACGGCCGACGCAACTGGCGCATGTCATGCCCTCGATCCGTAGCTCCAGGGTGCGGGTCGGTACCTGGTACCCGGCGCTGCGCACGGCCTCGACCAGGGCCGGCAGGCTGCCGGCCGGGGCTTGGACCCTGGCCTGTTCGTTGGCGAGGTTGACGCTGACCTTTTCAGCGCCATTGACCTTGCGCAGCGCGCGCTCGACGCGGCCAGCACAGCTGGCGCAGGTCATGCCGGAGATCGGCAGGTCGAATGAAGTGGATGCGGGCATGGCTCTCCTCCTTGGACAGGCCACCAGCATCAACCTTGCCATGTGGGGAAGGTCAATAGTCCAGGCTGGCTCGCCTCAGTACCAGCCCATTGTGGCCCATGGCAATGCGGTACTTGTTGATCTGGCCCGCTTGCAGGGTCAGCCGAGTGCTACGCTGGTCTTCCAGGCCGGGCGCGCAGCCGGGCATCTGCCCCGGCAGCAGGCGCAAGCGCACGTCAACAGGGCCGGGCGGCAGGTTGAAGGAGGCCGACTGCTCCTGGAACACGCGCCCGGAGAGCTGGTCGTTCAGATAGACACCGATTTCGCAGCTGGTGGCCACTTCCAGGCGTTCGCGTGAAATGATCAGCACGCTGTAGTCCGAGTTGCCTTCGGCGCTTGCCGGTGGCACTGCTGCCAGCGTGCCCAATAGCCCGACAACGCCCACTGCTGTCCTGAACATGAAGAATCTCCTGCTTGCCGAATCGTAAAGGCGCAGCTTGGCCGAGGTTGGTAGGGATTTCCAGCCCGGCCGTTCGATGCAGAACTTGACCTTGCCCCGATGGCAAGCTTGAAACTGCGCCAAACCCTGAAGGAGGCAACACCCATGCAAGTGTTCAACGTACAAGGCATGACCTGTGGCCATTGCGTCAAGGCGGTCACCCGCGCGGTGCAGGACCAGGATGCGAGCGCCAAGGTCGAGGTCGATCTGGCCGGCAGGCAGGTGCGTGTGCAGAGCGCTCTGGCTGCTGAGCAGTTGCTGGCAGCGATTCGTGAAGAGGGCTACCAGGCCGACGTGGCCTGAAGTCGAATGGGCCGCTTCTGCGGCCCTGTTTTGTTGCAAATGTTTTCATGCTGATGGCGTCGCTTGCAGGTAGACTTACGCACTTGCTTAGCCTGCTATGGATTCCTGATGAACCTGCGAATGGTGCTGATCCTGGGCGCACTCAGTGCGTTCGGGCCCCTTGCGATCGACTTTTACCTGCCCGCCTTCCCGGCCATGGCGCAGGCGTTCGCCACCGACGAAAAACACGTCCAGACCACGCTGGCCGCCTACTTCCTCGGCCTGTCGCTCGGGCAACTGGCGTATGGGCCGGTGGCCGATCGCTTTGGCCGGCGCAAGCCGCTGCTGTTTGGCGTCACGCTGTTTACCCTGGCGTCGTTGGCCTGCGCCTACGCGCCAAACCTGGACACGCTGATCCTGGCGCGCTTCGTCCAGGCGCTGGGCGGCTGCGCCGGAATGGTGTTGTCACGGGCCATCGTCAGTGACAAGTGCGACCCGGTGGCCTCGGCCAAAGTGTTCTCACAACTGATGCTGGTGATGGGGTTGGCGCCAATTCTTGCACCGATGCTCGGCGGCGTACTGGTGAACCTGGCGGGTTGGCAGTCGATTTTCCTGACATTGAGCCTGTTCAGTGCTGCTTGCTTGCTGGCGGTCGGCCTGGGGTTGCCAGAGAGCTTACCTGCGCACATGCCGCGCCAGCCGTTGTCGGGCGCTTTGCGTCAATACCTTCGGTTGTTGGCTGACCGCACGTTCTTTGGCCATGCATTGACCGGAGGGATCGCCATCGCGGGTATGTTTGCCTACATCGCCGGTTCACCGTTCGTGTTCATTAAGCTCTACGGTGTGCCGGCCGAGCACTACGGCTGGTTGTTCGGTACCAATGCGGCAGGTTTCATCCTGGTGGCGCAGATCAACGCGCGTCTGCTGGCAAAGCGTGGGCCGGCCTTCCTGCTGGTGCGTGCAGTCTGGCTGTACCTGGCTGCGGGGCTGGTGTTGCTCGGTGTGGCAGCGCTGCGCCCAGCTGAACTATGGCCATTGCTGGTGCCGCTGTTCATCTGCATCGCCAGCCTGGGTTGCATCATCCCCAATGCTTCGGCGTGCGCCATGAGCGGCCAGGGCGCACGCGCCGGTAGCGCCTCGGCCTTGATGGGCTGCCTGCAATTCAGCGTCGCCGCAGGCGCGGCGGCGCTGGTCAGCCTGCTGCACGATGGCAGTGCAGTGCCCATGGCGTTGGTAATCAGCCTGTGCGGGGCGCTGGTGGTCAGTGTTGCGCTGTTGACCCGGCGCTTGCAGGCCACGCCTGCGGCTTGAGTGGGTGAGGCGCGCGCAGACGAGCTTCCAGTGTGACGACGAAGGCGCGTGCTTCTGCTTCGCTGCGAAAGCTCACCACATGCTGGTCAAGCCTGACTTCCCAGGGGCCGTTGGGGTTACGGTTAGACGCACTGACGATAATCTCCATCGCGGCATACCTCCGAAGGATGGGGAGAGCGGCTCAAGTGTAGCGCTGCGGTTGCGGGGTGCCAGGGTATGAGTGGGCGTCCTGACTGGCGGTCAGGGCATTTTCCGGCAGGGGCGTCAGACGCTTCCAGAGGCAATGGCTGGAGGGTGTAGAACCTTCACTTTTGTTTGCGCTATTTATGGAACGGCGCTGTCGGCAGAGTCTCTGCCCGCGCGGGGCCATTGTTCCTCGTGCGTCGTTTCTTCCCTTCTATTTCGCGGCCTGATGCCTGTCACCTAAAACTGACGCGGGGCCATTGGCCTATTCCAATCGGTCAAGGGTTGCCCTACCCATCCCTCTTTGACTCCCCTGGGCTGTCTGCGCGGCTGCCGGACGGGCCGTTCATGCGGCTTATACTGACCCCGGTGCCAGGCCGGTAGCAGCTAGGGGGCCATCGGCGTTGCCAATGTTGGCCATTGGAATTCGGATCTTGCAGGGAGTTGAAGGGACATGAATACAGTCAGCAGTATCAGTCAGATTGCCGGCCTGATGGCCGACCCCAAGCGAAGCGCCATGTTGTGGGCGTTGATCGATGGCACGCCGCGACCGACCGATGAGCTGGCGATGATGGCTGGGTTGACGTCCTCCTCGGCCTGCGCCCACTTGTCATTGCTGTCGTCGGCAGGCCTGCTCAGGCTTGAGGCGCGCGGTCGCAAGCGTTACTTCCGGCTGGCGACGCCACAAGTGGGGGCGGCCGTGGAAGCCTTGGCCAGCGTGCAGCTGGGTACCGACCGGGGCGTGCAGGCCAAGCCGCTGCCAATGCCGATGTCGACGCGCCGGGCCCGTCGTTGCGGTGATCACCTGGGCGGCGAGCTGGCCGGTGAGCTCTATCATCGGTTGGTAGTAGCAGGCTGGCTGGAGGGCAGCGTGCACCAGATGATGGTCAGTGAGGAGGGCCGGGCGCAGTTGGCTGGCATTGGCGTCTATATCGATGCACTGGCGCCTCAGCAGCAGCGCGGTTGCGTGATCTGCCACTGTAATGAGTGGAGCGACCAGGGGCCTCATCTTGGCGGCAGCCTGGGGCAGGCCTTGCTCACGTTGTTCCTGCAGTCGGGATGGATACGCGAGGCGGAGAACACGCGGGCATTGCAGATCTCGGCACTGGGGATTCAACAGATCAATCGCATTGCCCGCGTTCCAGCGTTGCAAGTGGGGTAGCTGCAACGCCTTGCCCGGTCACACCAAGCGTGCGTCCAGGCTGTTCTGCGCGAGGCGGCGGGCCTGATCTTCAGTCATGCCCAGGTGGGTGTGCAAGGCGTGGAAGTTTTCGGTGACGTAGCCGCCGAAGTAGGCCGGGTCATCCGAGTTCACGGTCACCTTCACGCCGCGCTCGAGCATGTCGAGGATGTTGTGCTGGCTCATGTGATCGAACACACAGAGTTTGGTATTGGACAACGGGCACACGGTGAGTGGGATCTGCTCGTCGATGATGCGTTGCATCAGGCGTTCGTCTTCTATGGCGCGCACGCCATGGTCGATGCGCTTGATTTTCAGCAGGTCGAGGGCTTCCCAGATGTATTCGGGTGGGCCTTCCTCGCCAGCGTGGGCCACGGCGACGAAGCCTTCGCTGCGGGCACGGTCGAAGACACGCTGGAACTTGCTCGGCGGGTGGCCTTTCTCGGAGCTGTCCAGGCCGACCGCGATGAACGCGTCGCGGAACGGTAGGGCCTGGTCCAAGGTTTTCTGTGCTTCTTCTTCGCTCAGGTGGCGCAGGAAGCTGAGGATGAGGCCGCTGCTGATACCCAGTTGCTCGCGACCATCCTTGAGTGCCTGGTTGATACCATTGAGCACTACCTCGAACGGGATGCCGCGGTCGGTGTGGGTCTGCGGGTCGAAGAACGGCTCGGTGTGGATGACGTTCTGCGCCTTGCAGCGCAGCAGGTAGGCCCAGGTCAGGTCATAGAAGTCCTGCTCGCTGCGCAGCACGTCTGCACCCTGGTAATACAGGTCGAGGAATTCCTGCAAATTGTTGAAGGCGTAAGCGCTACGCAGGGCTTCGACGTCGTTCCAGGGCAGGGCGATCTTGTTGCGCTCGGCCAGGGCGAACAGCAACTCCGGCTCCAGTGAGCCTTCCAGGTGCAGGTGCAGTTCAGCCTTGGGCAGGGCGTTCAACCATTCATACATAGTGGGTGTTCTCAAATCAGGTACGGTTGCCGCCATTCTACAGGGCCAGGCCGGGTATTGCGCCCGGCCTGGCCTTGCATCGTTTCAACCACCGATCAGGTTCGACTCACCAGACGAGCGATTCGCCTTTGTAGTTGATGAAGCGCAGCCCGCCGTTGCCACTTTGCGCCTTGATCTGTTCGAGCATGCCCTGGGTACTGGTGAGCACGTCGATTTCGGCGTTCTCGCCGCCCATATCGGTCTTGACCCAGCCCGGGTGCATGGCCAATACGCAGAGGTCAGGCCGCTGCAGGTCGATCACGAAGCTGTTGATCATCGAGTTCAGCGCAGCCTTGCTCGCCTTGTAAAGGCAGACCTCGCCACCGTCGGGGATGGTCACGCTACCCAGGATCGAGCTCATGAACGCCAACACGCCCGAGCCTTCACGCACCTGGCCGGCAAGGCGCCGGGCAACGCGGATCGGCGCGACGGCGTTGGTCATGAACAGGTCGCCGATTTCATTGCGCTGTACGGTTTCCAAATCCTGCGGCAGCGGCCCCATGACACCGGCATTGATGAACACCAGGTCGAACACTTCGCCTTGCAGGCACTGCTTCAGGCCATCGAGCTGTGCGGTGTCGTTCATTTCCAGCTGTTCGACGCGTACCCCTGGCACGTTATCGAGAGCGCTGGGTTTTTGCGGGTCACGCACCGTGGCCGTGATGTTCCAGCCATCTTCGTGAAGGCGCTGCACCAGGCCAAGGCCAAGCCCGCGGGAGGCACCGATGATGAGGGCAGTTCTTGGAGTCGTCATAGGTACATTCCTGTCGCAGTAGGGAAAAGGATTTGAGCATACTGCAGACTGGCGTCATGCGCCGCATCACGAGTGGTCAAGAAATGATCAATGGTGTTTGGCCGTGCGTGCCCGGGGGCTTCGCTTGTTGGCTAACGGGTTATCCACAGGCTGTTCCACAGTTAATGTGCGCAAGATGCCAGGCGGCCTTGGTTATAGAGGGTTCATGACTGGGGATAACTCACCCAAGCTCAGCCGACCGAGCCTTTTATCGTACTATGATCAAAAAATGCTCAATGCTCTGCAGGCCATGAAGGGCGTGGCCTGCATCGGAGTGCCCCAAGCTTATCCACAGGCAGGCCCACAGTTGTTGTGGGCAAAGGTCAGTGGGCTTCCAAGAGGATGCGCCCGCGGCTGAGGTCGGCCAGTTGCTGTTGCAGCGCGCCGGTGTGCGCCTCGCCGACCGCAATGTGCAGGTCGACCCCATTGGCGGTGAACCGCTCTTCCAGCACGAGACCGTCGACTTCGGCCAGGCGCAGTTTGACCAGGGCCAGTTCGCTGAAGCTGCAGCTGCAGCTGTACTCGCTTCGTTGCACCAGCAGCCTTTTCGGCGCCTGCTGCAAGCACTTGTTGGCACCGCCACCATACGCCCGGGCCAGGCCGCCGGTGCCTAGCTGGATGCCCCCGTACCAGCGGATCACCAATACCACGACCTGGTCACAGTCCTGGGCTTCTATGGCAGCCAGGATTGGCCTGCCGGCCGTGCCGCCAGGTTCGCCATCATCGCTGCTGCGGTACTGCCCGCCCAGTTTCCAGGCCCAGCAGTTGTGGGTGGCAGCCAAGTCGCTATGGCGTTCGATGAAACTCATCGCCTCGGTGGCGCTGGATATCGGGCCGGCAAGGGTGATGAAGCGGCTCTTACGGATTTCCTCGCGAAACTCGCAGAGGTCGAGCAGGGTAGAAGGCATAAGTAGATGTCAGGCACTCGGCGTGATGCCGCACCCCTTGAGGATGATGTGGATAAGGTTGTTGCTCGCATCTTCCATGTCTTGCTTGGTCAGGCGGCTGCGGCCGGTAACCTGGCAGATCTGGGTGGCGAAGTCGGCATAGTGCTGGGTGCTGCCCCAGAGCAGGAATATCAGATGAACCGGGTCTACCGGGTCCATCTTGCCTGCTGCGATCCACGCCTCGAATACCGCCGCCCGGCCACGGAACCACTCGCGGTAGTCGGCGCTGAAGTACTCGGTCAGACAACTGCCGCCGCTGATCACCTCCATGGCGAATATCCGGGAAGCTTGCGGGTTGCGCCGGGAGAACTCCATCTTGGTGCGGATGTAATGGCTCAACGCAACGCCTGGATCGTCATCGACGCTCAAGGCGTTGAAGGTGCTGTCCCAGAGCTCGATGATGTTGCTCAACACGGCAATGTACAGGCCGAGCTTGTTGGTGAAGTAGTAATGCAGATTGGCCTTGGGCAAGCCGGCTTTGAGCGCAATGGTATTCATGCTTGTGCCCTTGAAGCCATGGCGGGCGAACTCGTCTTCGGCGGCCTGGATGATGGCCTGTTCGTTCTTCTGGCGGATGCGGCCGGCGGGCTTGCCCGAGGCGGAAAGGCGATGCGCAGGGACTTCTAGGGTCATGGACGATTCCGTACAGGTCTGTGGCAACGGATGTCGGACAAGATTACCTTCCTGCGCTCAAGTAACAAGCATTAGCGTCACAAGCAGGCATCAGCGTGTCGCAGCCAGGCTCTCGAGGAAGCTTTCCAGCACAAGATTCGGCCGTCGCCCTTTGCGGGTTACCCAGCTCAGGCTCAGGTCATAGAAGCGCTGTGAGGGCTTGAGGGCGCGCAGCCGGCCTTGCTGGACCCAGAACGTGGCGTAGTGGTCGGGCAGGTAGCCGATGTAGCGGCCGGTAAGGATCAGAAATGCCATGCCCTCACGGTCCGAGGCGCTGGCGGTGCAGTTCAGGGCCTGATAAAGCGCCTGGATTTCGGCGGGTAAACGGAAGGTCGGAGCGATCGCCTCCTGGCTGTTGAGGCGGGCTTCGTCGATCTGCTGATCGTCGGCATAGAACAGCGGGTGGCCGACCGCGCAATAGAGCAGCGAGCGTTCGCTGTACAGCGGCTGGTACTCAAGGCCCGATAGCGGGCTGGTTTGCGGCACCACGCCGACATGCAGGCTGCCATCGAGCACACCCTGCTCGACCTGGCTTGGGGCGATCATGCGGATCTGGATGCGTACCTCGGGGCCGCGATCCTTGAGCTCGGCCAATGCATGGGTGATGCGCATGTGCGGCAGGGTCACCAGGTTATCGGTCAGGCCGATGTTCAGTTCTCCGCGCAGGTGCTGGTGCAGGCCGTTGACTTCGGTGCGGAAGGTTTCCAGCGCGCTGAGCAGTTGCAGCGCCGAATGGTAGACCTCGCGGCCTTCCTCGGTCAGCGAAAAGCCGGCGCGGCCACGCTGGCACAGGCGCAGGCCCAAACGCTGTTCGAGGTCGTTCATCTGCTGGCTGATGGCTGAGCGGCCAATGCCAAGCACGTTTTCGGCAGCCGAGAAGCCGCCGCACTCTACTACGCTGCGGTAGATTTTCAGCAGGCGGATGTCGAAATCGCTGACTTGGGCGAGTGGGTCGGGGCGTCGGCTCATAAGTTTAGTCTTGCGCTACCTGAAGATTAGAAAAGTAGTCTTTTTCAGACTTTATCCACGTGCGAATTTAGCTGCAACAACATCCATCGTTGCCTATTCGTTTTTCGAGGAACCGCCGATGAACATGCCCGAAACCGCCCCTGCCGGTATCGCAAGCCAGCTCAAGCTGGATGCGCACTGGATGCCTTACACCGCCAACCGCAATTTCCATCGCGACCCACGCCTGATCGTGGCGGCCGAAGGTAATTATCTGGTCGATGACAAAGGGCGCAGGATCTTCGATGCCTTGTCGGGCCTTTGGACCTGCGGTGCCGGGCATACCCGCAAGGAAATCACCGAGGCGGTGGCGCGTCAGCTTGGAACGCTGGATTACTCGCCTGCTTTCCAGTTCGGTCATCCACTGTCGTTCCAGCTGGCCGAGAAGATCACCGCGCTGACCCCTGGCGACCTGAATCACGTCTTCTATACCAACTCCGGTTCCGAGTGCGCCGATACCGCGCTGAAGATGGTCCGTGCCTACTGGCGCCTGAAGGGCCAGGCCACCAAGACCAAAATCATTGGCCGAGCCCGCGGTTACCATGGCGTGAACATCGCCGGTACCAGCCTGGGTGGCGTAAACGGCAACCGCAAGATGTTTGGCCAGCTGCTGGACGTCGACCATTTGCCGCACACTGTGCTGCCGGTCAATGCCTTCTCCAAAGGCCTGCCGGAAGAGGGCGGCATCGCCCTGGCAGATGAGATGCTCAAGCTGATCGAACTGCACGATGCTTCGAACATCGCAGCTGTGATTGTCGAGCCGCTTGCAGGTTCGGCGGGTGTTCTGCCGCCGCCTAAGGGCTACCTGAAGCGCCTGCGTGAAATCTGCACCCAGCACAATATTCTGCTGATCTTCGACGAAGTGATCACCGGCTTCGGCCGTATGGGCGCCATGACCGGGTCCGAGGCCTTTGGCGTGACCCCTGACCTGATGTGCATCGCCAAGCAGGTCACCAATGGCGCCATTCCGATGGGCGCAGTGATCGCCAGCAGCGAGATCTACCAGACCTTCATGAACCAGCCGACCCCGGAATATGCTGTGGAATTCCCCCACGGCTACACCTACTCGGCCCACCCGGTTGCCTGTGCTGCGGGTATCGCCGCGCTCGATCTGCTGCAAAGGGAAAATCTGGTGCAGTCGGCCGCCGAACTGGCACCGCACTTCGAGAAGCTGCTGCACGGCGTCAAGGGCACCAAGAACATCGTCGACATCCGCAACTACGGCTTGGCCGGCGCGATCCAGATCGCGGCCCGGGATGGCGATGCCATTGTGCGTCCGTATGAAGCCGCGATGAAGCTGTGGCAAGCCGGTTTCTACGTACGCTTCGGCGGCGATACCCTGCAGTTCGGCCCAACCTTCAATACCCAGCCGCAGGAACTGGACCGCCTGTTCGACGCGGTCGGTGAGGCGCTGAACAAGATCGATTGATCTTTCTGATTCTGACGTAAGGCGCGCGAGCTGTTAGCGCGCCAGCATCAACCTTCTTTATCTGGAGTTTTGCATGAGCATTGTTCAGCACCTGATCCACGGCGAGCTGGTTTCCAAGGGCGAGCGCACCGCCGATGTCTTCAACCCGTCCACCGGCCAGGCCGTGCGCAAGGTCGAACTGGCCAGCCGCGCGACCGTGCAGGAAGCGATCGACTCTGCCAAGGCAGCCTTCCCTGCCTGGCGCAACACCCCCCCGGCCAAGCGCGCCCAGGTGATGTTCCGTTTCAAGCAGCTGCTGGAGCAGAACGAGGCACGTATCTCGCAGATGATCAGCGAAGAGCATGGCAAGACACTGGAAGATGCTGCAGGCGAACTGAAGCGCGGTATCGAGAACGTTGAGTTCGCCTGTGCGGCACCTGAGGTGCTCAAGGGTGAATACAGCCGTAACGTCGGCCCGAACATCGACGCCTGGTCCGACTTCCAGCCGCTGGGTGTGGTCGCCGGTATTACGCCGTTCAACTTCCCGGCCATGGTTCCCCTGTGGATGTACCCGTTGGCCATCGCTTGCGGTAACGCCTTTATCCTCAAACCGTCCGAGCGTGACCCAAGCTCTACCCTGTACATTGCCCAGTTGCTGCTGGAAGCCGGCCTACCCAAGGGCATCCTCAACGTGGTGCACGGTGACAAGGAAGCCGTGGACGCGCTGATCGAGGCGCCGGAAGTTAAAGCGCTGAGCTTTGTGGGTTCGACCCCGATCGCCGAGTACATTTATGCCGAAGGTACCAAGCGCGGCAAGCGCGTCCAGGCACTGGGCGGTGCGAAGAACCATGCAGTGCTGATGCCCGATGCCGACCTGGACAACGCGGTCAGCGCACTGATGGGCGCGGCCTACGGTTCGTGCGGCGAGCGTTGCATGGCAATTTCGGTGGCGGTGTGTGTGGGCGACCAGGTTGCCGATGCGCTGATCGCCAAGCTGGAGCCGCAGATCAAGGCGCTGAAGATCGGTGCTGGCACCTCTTGTGGCCTGGACATGGGGCCGCTGGTGACTGCGGCTGCCCGTGACAAGGTAGTGGGCTACATCGATGAGGGTGTTGCTGCTGGCGCCAGGCTGGTGGTGGATGGCCGTGGTTTGCGTGTGGCGGGTAATGAAGATGGCTACTTCGTGGGCGGCACTCTGTTCGACAAGGTGACGCCAGAAATGCGCATCTATAAAGAAGAGATCTTCGGCCCAGTGCTGTGCGTGGTGCGCGTGAACAGCCTGGAGCAGGCCATGCAACTGATCAACGATCACGAGTATGGTAACGGGACCTGCATCTTCACCCGTGATGGTGAAGCGGCACGCCTGTTCTGTGATGAGATCGAAGTGGGTATGGTTGGCGTGAACGTGCCGCTGCCGGTGCCGGTGGCCTACCACAGCTTTGGCGGCTGGAAGCGCTCGCTGTTTGGCGACCTGCATGCTTATGGGCCGGATGGCGTACGCTTCTATACCCGTCGCAAGGCGATTACCCAGCGGTGGCCACAGCGTGCGAGCCACGAGGCGTCGCAATTTGCCTTCCCTAGCCTTTAAGGTGTGAGAAGCGCAGCGGGGAGGCCGGCAGGCCTCCCCGCTTTGTTTTGCAGCGATTGTGAAGTTAATTGGAATTAAGCCTTGACGCGTTCTCGAATCCCCTTATAATGCGCCCCACTCCCAGCGTAGTCGGAACGAGAAACTCCTTGAAATTCAATGGGTTGCTTAATCCAGGTAGTGCTGGAGGTGCTTCGGTCATCTGATCGATAGTGGTTGAAATGGTGGTTGACAGCGTTTCTAAACGCTGTATTATTCGCCTCCCGCTACGAGAGATCGAAGCGAGCCAAGTGTTTGAAGCTAAACGAGTTTCTCGCAAAAACTTCAAAATAA
>NZ_JBIVGS010000018.1:0-103011 GCF_044748785.1 Pseudomonas sp. NPDC089743 | reverse complement strand
AAGCTGTAATCGCTGTGAGCTTGAATTGCTCGGTGTACTTACCCATAGATCCCCCAAGGGTTGGATTGGTGTCCAACTTCTTGGGGGCAGTCCACCGATCGCGCCGGCTTTAGAAATTGAGCAAGGCAGTTCTTCCCCCAGCTGGGGCCTCAGTTGTGGAGCCGCCCTGCGCCATCCCTTGTGGGAGCCGGCTTGCCGGCGATGGGGCCGGTGCAGTCGACATCACATTTGGGTAAACCTGCCCAGCCGCTGCTTGAGCATGCTGTTCTCACTGCGCAACTGCTGCACCTCTTGCAACAGTTCCAGCGCCAGTGCCACCCCTTCCCACTCCAGCTCCAGCTCCTGGTGCAGCTTCGCCGCACGCCTGGCCAGCAGCGGCGCCTGATCATCGAACAACCACTCCTCCGGCGTTCGCCCCGAAGGTTCAACGATGCCGTGCTCGACGATCTCGACCACGTAGTCGGCCGTGATATCGGCCTCCTGGCAAAGCGTGCGCATGTCCAGTTGAACGATCAGGGTGCTGCTCATGATCACTTACTCCACTGTGTCCTCGGGTTGAACGCCGCTTTCTCGGAAAGCTGGGTCCACAATTGGCGGGCAGAGGCGTCGGATGCCGGCGGCATGACCACCTTGAGCTGGGCGTAGAGGTTGCCGCGCTCGCCCTGCTTGTTCGCCAGGCCTTTGCCAGGCACACGCAGGCGCTGGCCGCTCTGGCTGTCGGGACGGATGGTCAGGTTGATCTTGCCGTCCAGGGTCGGCACCGCCACCTTGGTGCCCAAAGCGGCCTCCCACGGTGCCAATGGCACGGTGATGATCAGGTCCTGGCCTTCGACATCGAACAGGGGGTGCGGTGCCATGCGGATGGTCAGGAACAGGTCGCCGTTGGCGCCGCCACCGCTGCCAGGTGCCCCCTGGCCTTTGAGGCGGATGCGCTCGCCGTCGCTCACGCCAGCCGGGATCTTCACGTTCAAGGTCTTGGTGGTGAACCCGGTTCGCTGGCCGGCAGCGTTGGTCTGCGGCACCTGGAAGCTGATCTGCTTGGATTCCTTGCTCAGGGTTTCCTCAAGGAAGATCGCCAGTTCCAGTTCCACGTCCTGCCCTCGCCTGCCGGCACTGCGTTGTTGCCGAGCGCCGCCAAACGGGTTGCCGCCCCGCGCACCGAAGATCGAGCTGAAGAAGTCGGAGAAATCACCGCCCTCGAAACCACCACCCGCACCGCCACGGTTCTCCCAGCCCGGCGGGGCCTGGAATGGCCGGCCGTGCTGGCCGCCGTACTTGCGGATCTCGTCGAACTCGGCGCGTTTCTGGGCGTCGCCAAGCACCTCGTAGGCCTCGTTGGCCTCTTTGAATTTCTCCTCGGCGTCGCGCTCCTTGCTGACGTCAGGGTGATACTTGCGCGCCAGCTTGCGGTACGCGGCCTTGATCGCCTTCTCGTCCGCCGTGGGCTCTACGCCGAGTATCTTGTAGTAGTCTTTGAAGTCCATCTATGGATCACCAATGTGAATTTTCATGTTGCATCTGAAGATAAGGGTCAAGCATAGCCTTTCAAGGTTCGCTTGGCTTTGCTTCAAGGCAGACGACCGGTCTTGATTCTCTGGCCAAGTGGCATAAACTGCGCGGCCGTTTTGCCTCCGGAAGCCCTTTTCCCATGTCTGACGTATCCCCGGCCCGTGCCCTGGGCATCGACTTCGGCACCTCCAACTCTACCGTCGGCTGGCACCGCCCCGGGGTCGAATCGCTGATAGCCCTGGAAGACGGCAAGATCACCCTGCCCTCGGTGGTTTTCTTCAATATCGAAGAGCGCCGCCCGGTGTATGGCCGGCTGGCACTGCACGAGTACCTCGAAGGCTACGAAGGCCGCCTGATGCGCTCGCTCAAGAGCCTGCTGGGCTCCAAGCTGATCAAGCACGACACCAGCGTGCTGGGCAGCGCCTTGCCGTTCAAGGACCTGCTGGGCATGTTCATCGGCGAGCTGAAAACCCGCGCCGAAACCGCTGCCGGCCGCAGCTTCGATCAGGTGGTACTGGGCCGTCCGGTGTTCTTCGTAGACGAAGATCAGGCCGCCGATCAGGAGGCCGAAGACACCCTGGCCGACGTGGCCCGCAAGATTGGCTTCAAGGACGTGTCGTTCCAGTATGAACCGATTGCCGCCGCGTTCGACTACGAGTCAGGTATCAGCCGTGAAGAGCTGGTATTGATCGTGGATATCGGCGGGGGCACCTCGGACTTTACCCTGATCCGCCTGTCACCTGAACGTCACCAGGTAGCCGAGCGTCAAAGCGACATCCTCGCCACCGGCGGCGTGCACATCGGGGGTACCGACTTCGACAAGCAGTTGAGCCTGCAGGGCGTGATGCCGCTGTTCGGTTACGGCAGCCGGATGAAGAGCGGTGCGCTGATGCCGACCAGCTATCACCTCAACCTGGCCACCTGGCACACCATCAACGCCCTGTACTCGCAAAAGTCGCAACTGGCACTGGGCAGCATGCGCTATGACATCGAGGACACGCTGGGCATTGACCGTCTGTTCAAGCTGATCGAGCAGCGGGCCGGGCACTGGCTGGCGATGGAGGTGGAGGCCAGCAAGATTGAGCTGACCGACCACGAAAGCCGCCGTATCGACCTCGGCCGCGTCGAGCGCGAATTGGGCGTGGACCTGACCCGTACGGTGTTCGAAGGCGCGATCGAAGGGCTGCTGGAGCGGGTGCGTGGCAGCGTCACGGAGTTGCTGACCAAAGCCGGTGTAAGCGAAGGCCAGGTGGACACGGTGTTCTTCACCGGTGGTTCCAGCGGCATTCCGGCGCTGCGCAACAGCGTGGCGGCAATGCTGCCCAATGCGCGGCATGTGGAGGGCAACATCTTCGGCAGCATCGGCAGCGGCCTGGCGATCGAAGCACGCAAACGTTACGGCTGAGCTGCAAGCCGCAAGCTACAAGCTACAAGCTACAAGCTACAAGCCGATTGGCGATGGAACGCCCACCGCGGTCGGCTTTAGCTTGCAGCTTGCAGCTTGCAGCTTGAAGCTTGCCGCTTCAAACCAGCTCCGCCCGCTTCAGCTCACTCTTGAGGTACGCATAGTAGACCGGCCCCGCTACCACGCCCGGCAGGCCGAACGCCGCCTCGAACACCAGCATCGCCAGCAACAGCTCCCAGGCCTTGGCACTGATCTGCCCGCCCACGATCCGCGCGTTGAGGAAGTACTCGACCTTGTGGATAACGATCAGATACCCCAGCGCGGCCGCCGCCACCCAGATCGACAGCGACATGCCAACGATGGTGATCAGCGTGTTGGACATCAGGTTGCCGATTACCGGCAACAGCCCAAGCAGGAAGGTCAGCACGATCAGCGTCTTGGTCAGCGGCAGGTGCACACCGAACAGCGGCAGCACCACAGCGAGGAAAATGCCGGTGAACACGGTGTTGAGCAGCGAGATCTTGATCTGCGCGAAGACAATGTTGCGAAACGCCTGCACCAACAGGCTCAGGCGCTCGAACAAGGCGGCAGCCAGCGGCTTGCGCCGGGAAATGTCGGGGATGCGCTGCAACGCAATGATCGCGCCGAGAATCATGCCGATCAGCAGCGTCACGAACATGTGCGCCATGCCCTTGCCTACCAGCTGCAGGTCGCTGAGGTGGCTCTTGATCCAGTCACCGATGGCCACCTTGAATTCCGCGGCGCTGGCCGGCAGGTAGCCCTCGATGAACGGCGGCAACTGGCCACGGGCACGCTCGAACAGGGCCATGAACTTGTCCAGCGAGGCGCCGGGGTTTTCTGCCTCGTGCAGCAGGAAGCTGAACGCGCCGGCGATCAGCAAGGTCAGGGTGCTGACCACCAGGGTACCCAGCAGCGCCACCGCCAGCCAGCGCGCGCGTTGCCCGGCAATGATCGGCTGCAGGCGTGGTGTGAGCATGTTCACCAGCTCGAATACCAGCAACCCGGCCAGCAAGCTAGGTAACAATTTCAGAGGGAGCGCCAGCAGCAGGCCGGCAAATACGATGAACCAGCTGGCCAGGGTGACCTGGCGGGGGGTGAAGGTCATACAGCCTCAACGGCAGACAACGGAAAAGAACCGCAGTCTGCCAGCCTTCGTCCTACAGGCATAGGCGCAGGTCATTTCTTCTTCAGGCAGTCGCTCATGTAGGCCTTGCGCTCATCGCCCTTCAAGGCCTGGGCGCTGGCGTCAGCGTTGCAGAGCTTCATCTTTTCCTGCTGGGTGGGCGGTACGCTTTTCTTCAGGCAGTTGCTCATGAAGGCTTTGCGCTCATCGCCCTTGAGCGCCTTGGCAGAAGCATCGGCATTGCACGAGGTCATCTTTTCCTGTTGAGCGGTGGCGGCGAATCCCTGCGCACTGAACATAACGGCCAACGCCAGCAATGGCATGTGCAGCATCTTCATGGAGTGGTCTCCTTCTCTCCCGCGCCCGATGCACGGTGTCGCAGATGAGTGTAGACAACAAATTTTACACACCCGTGCGCGCTTGCCGCCGGTACTGCTCTGGCGTGCAATGGGCCTGGCGCTGGAACATGGCGATGAATGCTGAGGCGCTGCTGTAGCCGAGGTCGAAGGCGATGGCCTGTATCGGCAAACCGGCCTCCAGCGCCTCGATGGCCCGCAAAAACCTCAGGCGCAGGCGCCACTCACCAAAGCTGATGCCCAGCTCGCGCAGAAATTGCCGCGCCAGGGTGCGTTCGCTGACATGCACCTGCGCCGCCCAGTCCGCCAGCGGGCGGTTGTCACCAGGTTCGGCGACGAGGGCATCGAGCACCTGGCGCATGCCCTCGCTATGAGCGAAGGGCAGGTAGCAGGTCTGGGTGGGTGCCTGCAGCAACTGGTCGACCAGCACCTGCACCAGGCGCTGGTCGCGTTCGTCCTGCGCCACCTTGACATCACGGCGGGCGAAGTCGCCGAGGATGGCCTTGAGGATATCGCTGATCACCAGGCTGCACGGCTGCTGCGGTAGCCCGGCGCACAGGCTGCGGTCCAGATAGACCGAGCGGTACACGATGGCCTGCGGGTTGTAGCAACCATGCTCGGTATCCGGCGGCACCCACACAGCGTAATGCGGGGGTGACAGAAAACGCTGGCCGTCGACGTCCAGGTGCATCACGCCATGGGCGGTGTAGTTGAGCTGGCCCCAGGTGTGGCGGTGCGGCGCGCTGTGCGTATCGGCGCCGAATTCGTCGTGGCGCAGGTACACCGGCGCAGGAAGCAGGTCGAACTGGGGGATGTCGAGGTATTTGCGGCGCATGCTGTCTGCTTCAAGGGGCAGGTTGTCTGGATAAGAGTATAGGCTTGCTGACAGACATCCGATAATACCGGGCCACCCTACAACCTCTGTGCAAGCGGGCACGCTGCCACAGGGGCTAGTGAGCATCCGAGAGCCGCTGCGTCATGAATTACCTGTACCCCCTTACCGCCATCCTCATCTGGGCCGGCAACACCGTGGTCACCAAGCTGTCCGCAGGTGCCATTCACCCTGCCGAGATCGGCTTCTACCGCTGGCTGCTCGCAGGGCTGCTGTTCACCCCATTCCTGCTACCGGCCGTGTGGCGCAACCGCGCCGCCATCCGTCCGCACCTGGCCAGAATCTTCGTCCTTGGCGTACTCGGCATGGCCCTTTACCAAAGCCTGGCCTATTTCGCGGCCAGCATCACCAGCGCCACCAACATGGGCATCATTCTCTCGCTGATGCCCTTGATGTCGCTGGCCCTGTCCATCGCGTGGCTCGGCCAGCGGCTGAGCTACGGTGCGCTGACCGGCGCTGTGGTGTCGTTCATCGGCGTGCTGGAAGTGGTCTCCGCCGGCCAGCCCGGCATCTTGCTGGAGCAAGGCCTGAACCGTGGCGACCTGCTGATGCTGGTGGCCACCCTGGCCTACGCGCTATACAGCTTCCTGCTGAAGAAATGGCAGCTGCGCCTGCCACCCTTGCAGTTGCTGTATCTGCAGGTGCTGGTAGCAATCATGGTCTTGCTGCCGTTGTTCCTGGTTTCTGAAAAGACCGGCCTGAACGTGCATAACGTGGGCTTGGTGCTGTACGCCTGTGTGTTGGCCTCTATGATCGCGCCGCTGGTGTGGATGCAGGCCGTGCAACGCCTGGGGCCAAGCCGCACCACGTTGTTCTTCAACCTGCTGCCACTGGTGACCGCGCTGATCGCAGCCGCAGTGCTCGACGAGCAACTGGCCAGCTACCACCTGATCGGCGGCCTGCTGACCCTGGCCGGGGTGATCCTCGCCGAACGCTGGAGCACCCCCGTGCGCCGCCGGGCTACAGCCCCGCAGCCTTGAGGCGAGCGGCGTGCTCGGTGAACAGGCGCACCGGCTCGGCGCCTTTGCCCACGGCGCCGAGCGACTGGTTGACGATGTCCAGGTGGTCCAGCGGGTAGTCATCACCGATCACCTGCCCCAGGTGCGAACTGAAGCGCCCGACCATGCCGTCACACTGGCCCTTTTCCTTGACGAAGCTGCGGGCGAACAGGCGGCAGAAGCGGTTGCTGCCGTCAAAGCGGTTACGCCCTTGGTCGGTGAAACCTGGTTGCAATGTGCCTGACCACGAATAGTAACGGACGCCGTTGACCTCTGCCGCCCCCTCGCCGCCCCAGGTGTCGGGCAGGCCCTGTGGATAAGCCTGGTTGAACAGCGCTACGCCGGCACTGGTCAACGACTGGTGCGAGGCATGCACGTCGATTGGCAATGGGGCGCGCCGCCATCCGGTTTCCAGCCACCCCAGCAGCACCGCCAGGCCGTGCAGAACCGACCTGAGGATGCGCCCTCGAGCAGAATCGCCCGGCGCTGTACGCGCCAGGTGGTCGGCCAGTTCCGAGCCATGGTTGGGCCCGGCCACCGAGGTCACCGATGCCACACGTTCTGGCCGCTTGGCAGCGGCATATCGCGCGCTCAGGGCGCCTTGGCTATGGCCGATGAGGTTGACCTTGTCAGCGCCGGTGCGCTGGCAGATGTCTTCGATGATCGCCAGCAACTGCTCACCGCGCACTTCGCTGGAGTGCAAGGGCGATACCTGCACGGGAAACACCTGCGCCCCGCCCTTGCGCAAGGCCGGCACGATGCCGAACCAATAGGGATACAGCAACGCCCTGACAAAGCCGAGCATGCCCGGCACCAGCACCAACGGGTATCGCGTAGCCAATTCCTGCTGCATGGGCCCAGCCCCTTTGCGTGGACGACCCGCCAACACTACAGCGGCCTGAATGAGCATCGCAATCGAACTCCTGACGCGCCGCGCGGTTCCAAACCAGAACAGACCCTGGAGCAAGGAGCGGGACCATGTACAAACAGACCCTGGCAATCCTTCTGGCAAGCGCGACCCTGGCCGCCTGTGGCAGCCGCCCGGAAAACCCTGTGGACTACGTCACCTTCCGCGACGAGCCACTGGTCAAGCAAGTTGAAAACGGCATGACCATGCAGAAAGTCATCGCCATCGGTGGCAGCCCATCAAATGCCATCGACCTGCCGCATGGAGGCACCTGCAACGACTACATCCTCAACCGCGATGGCCATCAGCAGCCTTACTACGTGCGTTTCGATGCCACCGGCCATGTCGATGCCAAGGGCTTCAAGACCTGCAAACAACGAGAAGAGGACAGCGAAGCCGTACACGGCGCCTGAGCCTGCGTAATACCTTGACCACTCTTCCTGATTTGTCTGGAGATAACCATGAGCAACGTTGAACTGACCGATGTGCAAACCCTGCGCAAGCGTGCCCGTGAGCACGTCGAGCAAGGTGCGGTGACCGAGGGTTACCACGCCGACCGCCAGGAAATCCTGCGCCTGCTCAATGAGTCGCTGGCCACCGAGCTTGTCTGCGTATTGCGCTACAAGCGCCATTACTTCATGGCCAGCGGGATCAAGGCGAGCGTGGCTGCCGAGGAGTTTCTCGAGCATGCCAACCAAGAGGCCGAGCACGCCGACAAACTGGCCGAGCGCATCGTGCAGCTAGGTGGCGAGCCGGACTTCAACCCGGACAACCTGACCAAGAACTCCCATGCTCAATACGTAGCGGGCAACACCTTGAAGGAGATGGTGCTGGAGGACCTGGTGGCCGAACGCATCGCGATCGACAGCTACCGCGAGATCATTCAGTACATTGGTGACAAGGACCCGACCACGCGTCGGATCTTCGAGGACATCCTGGCTCAGGAAGAAGAACACGCCGACGACATGTCGGATATTCTCGAAGGCTTGTAATCACCAGGGGCCGCTTTGCGGCCCCTGTTCACTCACCTCTTGCCCTTCACCTCAGCCGGCGCCTTGCCGGCTTTCATCTGCTGCAACAACGGCGTGCACTGGTTGGGCTCATCGCCACTGCTCGGTGCTACCAGCGCCAACAACCCCGCCGCCGGCCCTGCCACCACACCCAACGCCACCATGCCTGCCCCGCGCAAGGCCAGCGGCACCGCCTGCACGCCAGCACCGGGCTTGGCAAACGGCCCGCGAACATACAGCGGCGAGCGCAGGGAGAACAGCCGCAAGCCTTTCGACTCCGGAGTAATCTTCAAATCCAGCTGCTCGCTGGCGAAGTTGGCGGTGCCATTGACATAGATGATCGCGTTCTCGGTATCGAATATGAACAGGCGCGTACTCGCCAGCCCGTCCTTGATACCTACATCGGCCGCTGCGCAATTGATCTGAACATCCTCATCGCCAAATAGCTTGCCGATCACATAGTTGCCCACGTTCAACCCGGCGATCTCCATCAGGCTGCGGCTGATCGCGCCATCGTTGATCAGCAAGCGCAGGTCACCATTGGCCGTACCCAGCAGCGCCGCCACCGAGTTACCGCGGCCAGTGATATCGGCATCGCCGTTGAGCTCACCAAAACTGGTCTGCATCGGCGCAAAGGTGGGGAACAGCTGCTTGAGCTTGAAGCCGCGTGCGGTCAGACGGGCGCGCCCCTGCAGCGGCACGCTGCGGCCATCCAGGCGAATACTGGATGCCAGGTTGCCACCGGCCACGCCAAAGCGCAGGGGATCCAGGCGCAGCAGACCGTCATCGAGGATCACATGGGCGGAGAGATCATTGAATGGCAACTGTTCACTGTGAACGATGCGCTTGCCGGCAAACTCGACGTCGGCGTCCATGGTGCGCCAGCGGTCGGTGCGGAACTCCTCCACCGGCAGCACCTTGCCAGCAGGCTGCTTGCTGGCGCCCCCGCGGGCCTTCTGCTCGGCGTTGGAGTCGGCACCGATCAGTGGTGCCAGGTCTTTGAACAACAGCTGATTGGACACCAGCTTGCCGGAGAGTTTCGGCCGTGGCTGGCTTGCGGTGAACGCCAGGTCGCCGTGGATATCACTGTCACCTATCTTGCCGTTGAACCCTTGGTAGTTGAAGGTCGCGCCCGTGGCCGCATGCAGGTTGGCCGTGAGGTGGCCATCGGTCGAGTAGGCCGGGGTATCTGGCAGGGTCACCCCCGTCAGCGGATAAAGGTTGCCCAGGCTTGCACCGGACAGGCGCAAGCGAAGGTCCAGCGCACCCAGGTTGCGCGGGTCGGTCAGGGTGCCAGCGAGTACGACATGGGTATCGGCAACCCGCACATCGGCCTGCAGCGGGAACGGCTGGCTGGCGTCCTGCAGCGCCAGCAGGCCACCGATCTTGCCCGTGCCGGAAACCGGCTGACCTTTGTAGCGGCCCTGGACCTTGAGCCCGAAGGCGTAATCCTGCGCACCGCCGGCCTTTTGCGCGCTGGCTTTGCCAACGATCTCGCTGAACGGGATCGGTTTACCCAGCGGGTCGATTTGCACCTTCATGCTGGTTTTCAGGGTCTGGTCGTCCAGGCTTACATTGCCTTGGTCAAAACCGATGGCGCCGATGTCCAACTGCCACTTGGAGGGCTGCGCATTCTCATCCTTGGGGCCTAAGTCGAAGGTCCAGTTGGCGCGGCCATCGGCCAGCCGAGCAAGGCTGGCGGTGGGTTTGACCAGGTCGATACGCGGGATGACGATCTGCTGGAATATCAGTGGCAGCGGCGCCAGACGAAACTCCACACGCTCCAGGCCGACCATCTTTGGCTCCTTCAGCCAATCGGGATTGCCCAGGGTCAGGTCCTCGGCAGTGAAGTGCGGCCACGGTACCCAGGCACGCCACCCGCCTTCTTCCGGCTCAGTACGCCAATGCACCGCCAGGTTGCCATTGATCGCGAACGGCCTGTGCAACGCTTCGGAGACTTTCTCATTGAGCAGCGGCTTGACGCGGTTCCAGTCGAAGGTGGCGATCACCACCACCAGTATCGCCAGCAGGGTCAGCAGGCTGGTAAGGGTCCAGACGAGGATTCTGGCGGGACGCGTCATTGCGTGATTCTCCTGACGGCTTGGCGCATAACGGCGCAACGATGGCACTCACTGTCTCGGACTGATGAAAGCCCGCAGGGTTTTATCGGTGAAGCTCATGATAGCGAAGTTTTTCTTGGCTCATTGTTCAGGTTTTGCCCATAGAGCAGGTGCGCCGTGACGTGAAAGCAACAGTGGCAATGAGCCACACATCGACTTGAAGGCCGCGTGCCAGAGCCATCTTGGACGGCTATCAATGGCATCGATTGTTACCATTATCCGTATGAACTTCTCTCTGGCGTTACCGGGCGTAGCATTGGCTCCGTACCCACTTTCCAGCCCCTCTGAGGAGCACTCAAATCATGAAACGCCAACTACTGACCCTGACCTTGTCCATTCTTGCTGCCAACGCTTTTGCCGTGCCTGCAGCCGACCAGCACCTGACCGCCGAATCGCGCTCCAGCGCTGTGGAAGTCGCCCAGCCCTTGAAAACCGTTGCCGAAGGTGGCTCGGATCGCCTGATCGAACGCAGTGATCGTGTGGCCGAAGGTGGTTCTGACCGTTTGATCGAACGCAATGATCGTGTTGCCGAGGGTGGTTCTGACCGCCTGATCGAGCGCAATGATCGTGTTGCCGAGGGTGGTTCTGACCGCCTGATCGAACGCAATGATCGTGTTGCCGAGGGTGGTTCCGACCGTCTGATCGAGCGCAATGATCGTGTTGCCGAGGGTGGTTCTGACCGTCTGATCGAACGCAATGATCGTGTTGCCGAAGGTGGTTCTGACCGTCTGATCGAACGCAATGATCGTGTTGCCGAAGGTGGTTCTGACCGTCTGATCGAACGCAGTGGCCATGTTGCCGAAGGTGGCTCGGACCGCCTGGTCGAAATCAGCCGCGTGAGCTGACGCCATGGCCGAAAAGAACAACTGGCAGTACAGCGCTTGCGCCCCTCCCGGCCCGGTCACTTGACCGGGCTTTGTTTTACGGGGGTATTGCATGCCCGCCTGTTGCACCAGTACCTATCATTTCTGCCAGTTTCAGCCCCCCATCGCCATTGTTAAGTTGAGACAAATGAGGCGATGGAGCGTTGGCATGACAAATCCCACAACTGATCTGATAGCACTCAGGCCGGACTGGCTGGACGAAGAACTTCTGGCCCGCATCGCCAGGCCCATCACGACCGGTGAAGATGCCAAGCAAGCCTTGATCGATGTATTGGCGCACCCCAGCATGCGGGGTGATACCTTGCTGTGCGACCTGCCCAGATTGCTCCAGCTCCACGCAGTCTGTGCCATCCATGATGGCGCCCTGGCATCGATGATTTCCATTCATTACAACCTGTGCATGGGGACCATCAAATCCCTGGGCGATGACAGTGACTATGTGCGTGAACATTACAGCCGCTTGAACGATGGCACGGCAATCGGTGTGTACCTGGCAACTGAACTGGGGTACGGAAGCAATCTTTTTTCATTGGAAACCGAAGCGCACTACCACCCTGAACGACAGCGCTTCATGCTTAACTCTCCCAGTGCCCAGTCCTACAAGTTCATGCCGAACAGTACGCACAGTTCGCTACCCAAAATAGCGGTCGTCATGGCACGGCTGATGGTCAAGGATCAGTTCGTCGGCATCCTGCCATTCCTGGTTCCACTGCAGGCAGATGGCGCCGCCTGCACCGGCATTCGAATCACGGCGCTGGGCCACAAGCCGGGGTTGCACCTGGACAATGCCATGACCTCGTTCGATAACGTCGAACTCCCGTACGAGGCACTGCTGCAGCGAGGGATTATCGAACTCGACCGCGACGGCAGCCTGCGGTTGACGAACACGCGCAGCCAGCGCTTCCTCAGCTCGGTCGAACGCGTTCAGTCCGGCAAGCTGTGTATGGCCAGTTGCTCCCTTGCAGTAGCGATGGCGGGCCTGCAGATCAATTACGCTTACGCTCAGAAACGCCAGAGCTTCAGCCCAGCGGGGCCGGTCAACCTGCTCAGCTATCCCACCTATCGCCACCCCATGGCCATCGACGTTGCGACCACCCTGGTCCACGCAGCCTGGCTGGAACACATCGTCGCGGGGCTGGGCAGTGATGCAATCAAGCCTTTGCCCCCCGAAGTGCTTAACGAGGTGGCGATTCTCAAGGCGGTTTCGACCTGGGGCAGCCAGGACATCCTGACGCGGTGCCGTGAACGGTGCGGAGCCCAAGGGATGTTCTCGGCGAACAAGATCATCGGCTACTTGCTGACCAACAACGGCGCGATCACAGCCGAAGGCGAAAACATGGTCATCATGCTCAAAGCCGCTTCCTACTCACTGAAACAGGCAGCCCCTGCCAGCACGCAGGCCAGCACTGGCAAACAACGCCAGCGCCTGCTCAAACACCTGGATGCGTGCATCGAAGCCCTGCGTTCGGGCATTGCCAGAACACCGAACCGGCACATGCAGACCGAAGATTTGCTGTTGCTGGCCAGGCTGCTGGGGGTGCGCATGCCCTGCGTGAGATACCTGGCCAATGCCCGAAACGACGCGTTGGATGAAGTGATCCTCGATGTCTACTTACTGAACCAATTAGAGCACCACGCAGTGGCCCTGCTGCGTACCCAGGCGGCCTCGGCCAGGCAAGTGCGGAGCTGGGCCAAACGCAAACAGGCCTTGTTGGTGAAGTATGCGCCCTCCATTCTCAAGCGCCTGGCAAACATGGACATGAAGATGCTGGAGGTCCCCATCAGCGGCGATAACTACATTGAGCATTACGCGGCGCGCCACCTCAACGAGCAAGCGGCTTGAAACTGCTTTTTTTTGACTTTTGGCCATGAGCCAATAAAGTGCAGGTTTCTCATGTGATCAATGACCTGACATGCTGCCGCGCGCCGAACAGAAGCTACAGACTCGCCAGGCCCTGCTCGACGCGGCCTGCCAGCTCATGGAAAGCGGCCGTGGCTTCGGCAGCATCAGCCTGCGCGAAGTGGCCAAGGCCGCCGGCATCGTGCCCACCGGGTTCTATCGGCACTTCCCCGACATGGACGCCCTCGGCCTGGCGCTGGTGGCCGAGGTCGATGATACCTTCCGCCAGACCATCCGCCTGGTGCGGCACAATGAATTCGAACTGGGCGGCATCACCGACGCCTCGGTACGCATCTTCCTCGACGTGGTGGCCGCCAACCGGGCACAGTTCCTGTTCCTGGCTCGCGAGCAGTACGGCGGCTCGCAGGCGGTGCGCCAGGCCATCGGCCGCTTGCGCCAAGGTATCAGCAACGACCTGTCCACCGACCTTGCGCGCATGAAACGCTGGCAGCACCTGAACGAGGCAGCGCTGGCGGTGATTGCCGACCTGGTGGTGAAGACCGTGTTTGCCACCCTGCCGGAACTGATCGACAACCCGGAGCAAGGTTATCCACAGGCCCTGAGCGCACGGGACAAGATAACCCAGCAGTTACGCTTCATCTTCGTCGGTGCACGGCATTGGCAGGGTCTGGGTAATCCGGGCTGAAGCGCACTTCTGCTACCATGGCGCACTGCCCGATTGTGACGAGCGCATTCATGTCCGACCTCCGCCCCACTCCAGCCGAACTGGCCGGCTTCAAACAGCACTTCGCCGAAGGCATCGTACCGCTGTGGCTCGGCCCGGGCTGGAATGCCGAAATGGCCCTGCCCTACGAGGCCCTGGATGCCGCGCACCACCCGCTGCCGGTGCAGCGGTACCGGGCAATGGCCTGCGCGCGTCAGTTGTACCTGTTCAGCAGCCGCATCGAACAACCGGGCGCGGCCGAGCGGGCTGCAGCGCTGTTCCGCTCCCTGCAGCGGCATTTCCACGACGCTGAACATGGCGGCTGGTTCTACAGCATCGATGCCCAAGGCAAGCCGCTGGACCGGCGCAAGGACCTCTACACCCATGCATTCATCGTGTTTGCCTGCGCTCATTACTGGGGCAAAGTCCGCGAAGGCCTGGTGGAGTCGGCCCTCAATGCTGCCCTTGAGATCGTCAACGAGCGGTTTGCCCGCAATGACGGCCTCTATGAAGCGAGCCTGGGTGAAGACTGGAGCGACCTTGGCAGCGGCCCCCTGCAAAACCCACAGATGCACTTGGCCGAAGCCTTCCTGCAAGTGCTCTGCGTACGTGAAGACCCGGGTGTTCAACAAGCACTGCTGCATCTGTGCCAAGCCCTGCAGACGCACTTCATCGAGCCGCACTATGGCCTGATGCTGGAAAAACCCCGCGGTGCTGTGGATAACTGGTTCGAGCCGGGGCATCAGTTCGAGTGGTTCTACCTGCTGCATACCTCGGCACTGCTGCGCGGCACGCCGCTGCATGCATCGATCGACCGCGCATTCGGTTACGCCGAGCAGTGCGGAGTGAAGGATGCCGCAGTGCTGGCAATGCTCGCGGTGGATGGCAAGGTGATCGATGCGACCCAGCGGATCTGGGCGCAGGCTGAATATCTGCGCGCGCTGGTATTACGGCCAGGCAGTGAAGCGAAGCTGGCCGAGCAGTTGCAGGCAATGCAGCAACGCTTCCTGCACGATGGCGGCTGGTATGAATGCCGCGATGGTGATGGTGCGGTCAGCCGGCATGACATGCCTTCGACTACGCCCTACCACCTGGCGACTTGCCTGGAAGGCCTGCAGCGCCTTGACTGACGCCACGTCCGGCAAGCCGGTTGCCACACAGCGAGCGGCGACCGCAACGCCTGTGGCAACCGGCTTGCCGGCGGTTGGGCGACAAAGCGCCCCTAGGGCGTCAGCCTTTCACCGAACGATCGATCGATAACCCAGCCCAGTCCTGGCTCACCGGCATCAGCTCCAGGCTGTTGATGTTGATGTGCGCCGGCTGGTTGAGGATCCAGAAGATGGTTTCGGCGATATCCTGCGGCTGAATCGGCTCGGCACCGGCGTAGGTGGCATCGTACTTGGCCTGGTCACCGCCGTGGCGCACCAGCGAGAACTCGCTCTCGCACAACCCCGGCTCGATATTGCTGACACGCACGCCCGTGCCGCGCAGGTCGCAGCGCAGGCTCAGCGAAAACTGGCCAACGAACGCCTTGGTGCCGCCATACACGTTGCTGCCCGGGTACGGATAGTTACCCGCCACCGATCCGACGTTGAGAATCGACGCCCCACGGCCATAGGCGATCAGACGCGGCAGCAGCAGGCGGGTGGTGAACATCAAGCCTTTGATGTTGGTGTCGACCATGGTCTCCCAGTCATCCAGGCTGCAGTTCTGCGCAGCATCGACGCCAAGCGCCAGGCCTGCGTTGTTGATCAGGCCACGCAGCTTGTCGAAGCCGGCCGGCAAATTGGCGATGGCCTGCTCCATGGCCTTGCGGTCACGTACATCGAGCACCAGGCCATGCACTTCGGTTTTGGCTGACAGCTCGGCGCACAGGGCATCCAGGCGCTCCTTGCGCCGGCCGGTAAGGATCAGCTTCCAGCCGGCATCGGCGAAACGGCGCGCGCAGGCTTCGCCAAAACCGGAAGTCGCGCCAGTGATGAATACGGTGGACGTCATGCTCTGTTCCTCGCTGTGGATTATTTTCGGCAAGCTTTGCAGCATGCCCGCGACGGGCGTCGTCAGCAAGCCATAGAAGCCCTTGGTCATTTTTTGTACATTACCCGAAAACCCGCATGGTAGAGGGGCCTGCGCCATCTATGCGCATGTTATCCACAAGGCTTTCCCCACGGATTGGGGGCAACTTGACCCTTAGGCGGAACCCTTTCAGCCAACTATGGTCATCCTTGCGCAGCCCTATGATGGCGCGACGCTTTCAAACATGCCGCTTGCAGCAGTCTGTCCAAGGGTTTCGCACAGAGTTGTCCACAGGTCGCGCGTATTATTTTGGGTTTGAATTGGCACCTGTGAAAACGCGCCTGAAAGCGCTCAATGCGGCAGCTGGTCAACATTTAACCAGCACCGTGCAAGCCTTGATTTCAATGGGTTTCAGCGAGATGCCACCATGTTTTCCACAGGCGGTTCCACATTATCCGTGGACAACAATGAGCCTGTGGAAACAATGGCTTGCGCAGGGATTGTGGCGTGGATCAAGAAAGATATGCGACAAGTTGTCCACATTCTCTATTTGACCAATATCGGGGCTGCAAAGCAGCCCCGGGTCCAGCTTAGTGCCCGCCCAGATAGGCGCTACGGACTTCTTCGTTGACTAGCAACTCCTGCCCGGTGCCGGTCATGCGAATCTCGCCGTTGACCATGACATAGGCCCGGTCCGACAACTTCAACGCATGGTTGGCATTCTGCTCCACCAGGAAGATGGTCATCCCGGTCTGGGCCAGTTCGCGCAGGGTCGAAAAGATCTGCTTGACCACGATCGGCGCCAGCCCCAGCGAAGGCTCGTCGAGCAACAGCAGTTTGGGCCGGCTCATCAGCGCACGGGCAATGGCCAGCATCTGCTGCTCACCACCGGACATGGTCATCGCACGCTGGTTACGCCGCTCCTTCAACCGTGGGAACAGCTCGAACATGCGCTGCATGTCCTCACTGGCATATTTGTCACCGATAGGGATGGTACCCATCATCAGGTTTTCCTCGACGCTCATGTCGGGGAACACCCGGCGTCCTTCTGGCGACTGGGCGATGCCATTGGATGCGATGTAGTGCGACGACTTGCGGGTGATGTCGGTGCCGCGGTAGACAATCTGCCCGGAGGCCGCCCGCGGCTGGCCGAAGATGGACATCAGCAGGGTCGACTTGCCGGCACCGTTGGCGCCGATCAGGCTCACGGTCTCACCTTCGTCGATGTGCATCGAGACCTTTTTCAATGCCTGGATAGGCCCGTAGAACACGTCCAGATCCTTCAGTTCCAGAATGGGTGCACTCATACCAGTTCCTCTTCGTCGGCACCCAGGTAGGCGGCGATCACCGTCGGGTTGTGGCGGATATCCTGCGGCGCGCCTTCGGCGATTACGTTGCCATGGTCGAGCACGACGATATGGTCGGAAATGCTCATGACCATGCCCATGTCGTGTTCGATCAGCACCACGGTGATGTCGTGCTCGTCTCGCAACACGCGGATCATGCGGCTGAGTGCTTCGGTCTCCTGCGGGTTGAGGCCGGCTGCCGGTTCGTCCAGGCAGATGATCTTCGGCCGCGTGCACATGGCCCGGGCGATTTCCAGGCGGCGCTGCTGGCCGTACGACAGCTCCCCGGCCAGGCGGTTGGCACAGTCGACCAGGTCGACCACCTCCAGCCAGTAGAATGCGTGGTCCAGGGCATCGCTTTCGGCCTTGCGGTAGGCCTTGGTGTTGAGCACGCCGGCCAGCAGGTTGCGGTTGACCCACATGTGCTGGGCTACCAGCAGGTTTTCCACCACCGACATTTCCTTGAACAGACGAATGTTCTGGAAGGTCCGCGCCAGCCCCGCGCGGTTGACCAGGTGGGTGCCGCCGAACATCTTGTAGTACAGGCGCGAAACGAAACGCGCCGGCGAAACGAAGTCCGCCGCCTGGAAGCGCTCACCGAGCAACTGGATGACGTTGCTATGGCTGCCGCGTACGTTCAGCTCGATACGCCCGCCGCTGGCCTTGTAGAAACCGGTCAGGCAGTTGAACACCGTGGTCTTGCCGGCGCCGTTGGGGCCGATCAGGGCGAAGATCTGGTTACGCTTGACCTTCAGGCTGACATCGCTGAGCGCCTTGATGCCACCGAACTGCATCATCAGGTTGTCGACCGAGAGAATGATTTCGTCGCTCATGGCGCCACTCCTTTACGTGGGACCACGCCGGCGCGGCTGATACGGATCAGCCCTCGCGGTCGCCAGATCATCATCAGCACCATCAGCACACCGAACAGCAACACCCGGTATTCGGAGAAGCTTCGCAGCAGTTCCGGCGCTACGGTCAGCACGAACGCAGCGATCACCACGCCCACCGTCGAACCCATGCCGCCCAGTACGACAATGGCCAGAATCAGCGCCGATTCGAAGAACGTGAACGAGGACGGGTTGACGAAGCCTTGGTAGGTGGCGAAGAACACCCCGGCAAGGCCTGCAGTTGAGGCGCCCAGGGTGAAGGCCGAGAGCTTGACCAGCACATGGTTCAGGCCCATCGAGCGACAGGCGATTTCGTCTTCACGCAGCGCTTCCCAAGCGCGGCCAACCGGCATGCGGGTCAGCCGATGCTTGATGTAGAGCACCGCCAGTACGACCAGGAACAGCACGGCATAGATGAACACGAACTTCAGGTTAGCGTTGTAATCGAAGCCGAAGTACTCGTGGACCGGCACCCCGCCATCCTTGGCTCGGCGGCCGAACTCCAGGCCAAAGAAGGTCGGCGCCGGGGCTGGCATGCCGTTCGGGCCACCGGTGAACGACAGCCAGTTGTTCAGCACCAGGCGGATGATTTCGCCAAAGCCCAGGGTCACGATCGCCAGGTAGTCACCGTGCATGCGCAAAACAGGGAAGCCCAATATGCAACCCGCCAACGCTGCGGCGATGGCCGCCAGTGGCAGCACACTCCAGAACCCCAGCCCCAGGTACTGGTAGCCCAGCGCCAAGCCATAGGCGCCGATGGCGTAGAACGCCACGTAGCCCAGGTCGAGCAGGCCCGCCAGGCCCACCACGATGTTCAGGCCAAGGCCCAGCAGCACGTAGATCAGGCCGAGGATGACCACGGTCAGCAGGTACTTGTTGGCGAAGATGGGGAAGACGATGGCGATCACGATCAGCGCCGGAATGATGTAACGCAGACGCGACTTGTAGTTCGGTGCATTGACGTGCACCCCCGAGCCGCCGCTGTCGAAGCCTTGCAGCATGCGTTTGCCTGCGGCGGTCTGCAGGTAAAGGCTGAGCAGGAAGCGCCCGAGCATCACGCCACCGACCAGCCAGGCCACGCGACGGGGTTCGGCATTGAAGCTGTAGCCGTCGAGCACCACGCCGACGACCGGACCAAAGACAATGAGCGCGAGCAGGCCGGCGACGATGGTCTCCAGCAGGCTGCGTTTGAGATCGAAACCTTGGGTTTCGGCAACGGAGGCAGTTTTGGCAGTGGACATGTTCACACCTTAGCCACGAGCGGGCGACCCAACAGGCCTTGTGGGCGGAAGATAAGGATCAGCACCAGCAGCGAGAAGCTGAACACGTCCTTGTAGTCGGAGTTGATCAGGCCAGAGAACAACGACTCGGAGATCCCCAGGATGATGCCGCCCAACATGGCACCGGGTAGCGAGCCGATGCCGCCGAGCACCGCCGCGGTGAATGCCTTGATGCCGATGATGAAGCCGGCGTAGAAGTCGAAGGTGCCGTAGTTCATGGTGATCAGCACACCGGCAAGCGCAGCCATCACCGCGCCGATGACGAACACGTAGGAGATCACCCGGTCGGTGTTGATACCGAGGATCGAGGCCATCTTGCGGTCTTGCTGGGTGGCGCGGCACATGCGGCCGAGCTTGGTGTACTTGATCACATAGGTGAGCAGCCCCATGCCGACGAATGCGGCAATCAGGATGAAGATCTTGGTGTAGGTCAACTGCACGAAGCCGGTACCCACTTCGACGCGCCAGGCGCCTTCGAGCAGGGTGGGCACGCCTTGCTGGCGGGCGCCCTGGCTGATCTGCGCATAGTTCTGCAGGATCAGCGAGATGCCGATGGCACTGATCAGCGGTGCCAGGCGGGTGGAGTTGCGCAGGGGTTTGTAGGCGATGCGTTCAATGGTGAAGCCATACACACCCGTAACGACAATGGTGAACAACAAGGTGCCCAACATCAGCAGGGGGAACGACTCGATACCGAAATAAGCCAGCAATGCCAGGCTGATTGCCGCGAGGTACGCGGAAATCATATACACCTCGCCGTGCGCGAAGTTGATCATGCCGATGATGCCATAGACCATTGTGTAGCCGATGGCGATCAGGCCATAGACCGACCCTAGGGTCAGGCCGTTGACCAGTTGCTGCAGGAAAATACCATCCATAACGCAATCTCACCTGAGCGAGACTGCACGAGCGCCGACCACGGCAAGCCACGGATGAAGCGGCCCTCGCAGCGCAGAACCGTGCAGATCTCCGAATAAAGACAGGTACCGCAGGGGCATCGGCCCGGGCGCAGGCCCGGGCTGGTTGCCGTTGTTATTTTTGTTTATCCAGCTGGTGGTACTTGCCGTCCTTGTCCCACTGGTAGACCACGTAGTCAGAGACAGTCAGGTCGCCTTTGCTGTCCCACTTCTTCTCGCCCATGACGGTCTGCACCGGGTTGGCCTTGAGCCACTTGGCAGCGTCTTCGCCCTTGTTCGACTTGGCACCGTTGAAGGCAGCGGCCAAGGCTTGCAGCGAAGCGTAGGCGTAGAGGGTGTAGCCTTCAGGCTCGGTACCCGCTTTGCGGAACTCTTCCACCACCGCCTTGCTGTCTGGCAGCAGGCGCGGGTCGGCCCCGAAGGTCATGTACACGCCGTCGACGTACTGGGCGCCGCCGGCCGTCGCGACCAGTTCGTCGGTGACGATGCCGTCATCGGACATGAACTTGACGTCCTTCAGGCCTTGTTCACGCAGCTGACGCACCAGCGGACCGGCTTCGGGGTGCAGGCCACCGAAGTAGACCACGTCGGCACCGGTGGAACGGATCTTGGTCACCACGGCGCTGAAGTCTTTTTCGCCACGGGTCAGGCCTTCATACAGTACCGGCTTGACCCCGCGCTTCTCGAGCTGCGCCTTGGTTGCATCGGCCAAGCCCTGGCCGTAGGTGTCCTTGTCGTGCAGTACCGCCACTTTCTTGCCCTTGAGCACATCGACGATGTAGTCACCGGCAACGATGCCCTGCTGGTCATCACGGCCGCACATACGGAACATGGCGCTCAGCCCGCGCTCGGTGACCTGCGGGTTGGTGGAGCCAGGGGTGATGGCGATCACGCCTGCTTCGTCATACACCTCGGAAGCGGGAATGGTGTTGGAAGAGCAGAAGTGGCCCACCACACCGATTACCTTGTCCTGATCGACCAGGCGGTTGGCAACCGATACAGCCTGTTTCGGCTCACAGGCATCATCGCCTTTGACCAGGATGATTTTCTCGCCGTTGACGCCACCGGCAGCGTTGATCTTGTCAGCTGCCGCCTGGGCACCTTTCATGTACTGCTCGCCAAACGCTGCGTTAGCCCCGGTCATCGGCCCCGCGACACCGATCTTGACGTCGGCCTGAACATACGAAGAAACACCCAGTGCCGTAGCCACGGCCAGTACCAGGAAACCTTTCTTGTAAAACGTCTGCGACATGAGGTGGTGCTCCTTGAGTTTTTTTTGGTTGGCACTACAACTTCTCAGCCCTGAGCTCCGAGCAAGGGCCGTGCCATTGGTTTTGTCCTGTGGGAAAACACACTGAGCGGGCTGCGTCGAGGCGACCGACGGCCTTTTCTTTATTGACTGTGCAACCGTCTACCACGCGACAAGCGCCACCGTTCGCGCGAGCAAGGAGCAACCAGCGAGTGCCATCATTGCAACCCTGACAAGTGTTTACGTGCAACCGCCCTGTAACAGCAGACGTCACCGAAGTGCACACCGCTGGTGCGCGACTGCTACAGGCAGCACCGTTTCAAGGCTGGCGGGTGCACGAAAAAACACCCGTTTTGAGGGTGCTGGCCCCTCGCGGGCAAGTCGGCTGAAGCAGATCTTTGGCAGCTGGCGCGCCCGCATTGGGGCCGCACTGCCACAACAACCCTGAAAAGGCTGGCACAATGGCCGCCAGTCCTGCTTCCGGAGCCACCCTTGATGAGCGAGAGCGCATTCGCCGAGCGCATCGTGCATAACCTGCTCGATACCGACTTCTATAAGCTCACCATGATGCAGGCCGTGCTGCACAACTACCCCGACGCCGACGTGGAATGGGAGTTTCGCTGCCGCAATGGCGAGGACTTGCGTCCTTACCTGGGCGAGATCCGCAACCAGCTCGAACGGCTGAGCGAACTTACCCTCGATGATGGCCAGCTCGCCTTCCTGGAACGCATCAGCTTCCTCAAGCCCGATTTCCTGCGCTTCCTGCGCCTGTTCCGTTTCAACCTGCGCTATGTACGGATCGGCATAGAGAGCGACCAGCTTTACCTGCGCCTCAAAGGCCCCTGGCTGCATGTGATTCTCTTCGAGGTCCCGCTGCTGGCCATCATCAGCGAAGTGCGCAACCGCCACCTTCATCCGCGCATGCGCCTGGCCGAGGCCCGTGACCAGCTCTACCGCAAGTTCGACTGGCTGCAGGCGCACGCCAGCGACGACGAACTGGCCGAGCTGCAAGTGGCTGACTTCGGCACCCGCCGGCGCTTTTCCGGCCGCGTGCAGGAGGAAGTGGTGCGGGTACTTCGCGATGACTTCCCGGCCCGCTTCGTCGGTACCAGCAACGTCGACCTGGCATGGAAACTGGATATCAAGCCGCTGGGCACCATGGCCCACGAATGGATCATGGCCCACCAGCAGCTCGGCCCGCGGCTGATCGACAGCCAGATCGCCGCTCTGGACTGCTGGGTCCGAGAGTACCGCGGCCTGCTCGGCATCGCCCTGACCGACTGCATCACCATGGATGCCTTCCTCGGCGATTTCGACTTGTACTTCGCCAAACTCTTCGACGGCCTGCGCCATGACTCAGGTGAGCCGGTGGCCTGGGCGGAAAAGGCGATCGCCCATTACCAAAGGCTGGGTATCGACCCGATGACCAAAACCCTGGTGTTCTCCGACGGCCTCAACCTGACCCGCGCGCTGCAGATATTCCGTGCCCTGCGCGGGCGCATCAACGTCAGTTTCGGCATCGGCACCAACCTGACCTGCGACATCCCCGGCGTGGCGCCGATGAATATCGTGCTTAAAATGACCGACTGCAACGGCTCGCCGGTGGCGAAGATCTCTGACGAGGCCGCCAAGACCCAGTGCCGCGACGAGAACTTCGTCGCCTACATGCGTCACGTGTTCAAAATCCCCAGCAAGGAGTAACCCATGCAAGCCGTTCAGCAAGAGATTGCCCAGGCGCTAAATGTGCAGCCGCCGTTTGCAGACGCCGCTGCGCTCGAGGCCGAAGTCGCCCGGCGCGTGGCGTTCATCAAGGGTTGCCTGGCCAACGCCCGTCTCAAGACCCTGGTACTGGGCATCAGCGGGGGCGTCGATTCGCTGACTGCCGCCCTGCTCGCCCAACGCGCCATCAACGAGTTGCGCGCCGAAACCAGCGACCCGGCCTACCGCTTCATTGCCGTGCGCCTGCCCTACCAGGTACAGCATGACGAGCACGACGCCCAGGCGTGCCTGGAAGTGATCAACGCCGACGAGGTGCACACCGTTGATATCGCACCTGCCGTGCGTGCACTGGCTGCAGAAGTGCAGGCACTCAAAGACGGCTCGCCATCATTGGTGGACTTCGTCGTGGGCAACGTCAAGGCGCGCACGCGCATGGTTGCGCAATACACCATCGCAGGCGCCCGTGCAGGCCTTGTGATCGGCACCGACCACGCCGCCGAGGCGGTGATGGGCTTCTTTACCAAGTTTGGTGACGGTGCATGCGACCTGGCCCCGTTGAGCGGCCTGGTGAAGAACCAGGTGCGGGCCATCGCGCGCAGCTTCGGGGCGCCGGAGTCTTTGGTTGAGAAGGTGCCCACGGCGGACTTGGAAGACCTGGAGCCAGGCAAGCCTGACGAGGCCTCGCATGGCGTGACCTACCAGCAGATCGATGCCTTCTTGCATGGCCAGCCGGTTGAGCAGGAAGCGTTCGACATCATCGTCGCCACCTACCGCAAGACCCAGCACAAGCGCGAACTGCCGTTCGCCCCTTGAGGCCAATGGGGCCTGCTGCGCAGCCGCCTCTCCAGGGATGTGCGATCTTCTGTGGAGGCGGCCGCGTGTCGCGAATGGAGGGCAAAGCCCTCCTTTGCTTTCGAGCTGTTACTTGACGACGACCTTGCCCTTCATCATCGAGATGTGGCCCGGGAAGGTGCAGAAGAAGCTGTAATCGCCACCCGCTTCCAGCTTGGAAGTGTCGAACTTCACTTCGGTTTCTTTCTCTGGTGCGCCGATCATCGCGGTGTGGGCGATGATGTTGGCGTTGTCTTCCTTCAGGTAGCCTTTGTCGATGCCTTGGCTCATGCCTTCGGTGGCAATGGCCTGCATGTCGGCAGTCTTGCTGATCACCAGATTGTGGCCCATGACGTTTTTCGGCAGGTTGCCGGAATGGGTCAGTTTCACGGTGAACGCTTTGCAGCTCTTGTCGACGGTGAATTCCTTGGTGGTGTAGGACATCTGGTCAGTCGAGTCGACAGTCACCGAACACTCGGCGGCGAAGACGGAGGCGCTGGCGAGGGTCAGCAAGGATACCGCTACAGCTTTCGCAAACATCATGAATCTCCTTGGCAGGGTTTTATCAATTGCGAGACTGCCTGAAACCGTTCAGCCCCTTGCTGACGTGCATCAAGGGGCCGTCAAGTGGCCAGCCAGTAGAATTGTTCAATGGATTGTATACAACCAATCTAAGAGCACATCATGCCCTTTTAATAGACGATGGGACAACCTCTCATTTAGGAGCTACTGCAATGTCCCTCTCAAGTTTCATGAACAGCCTGCTCGCCGCCTACGCCCACGGCGCCAGTGGTGCGATCTGCGAGTTCTCCCGCCCGGAATGAAAGCTGCCTTGGAACCGCCATGCATTGGCCGTACCCTGTGCACGCCTGTGACTGGAGAAGAGCAATGCCTGTACGTTCCGTTTGTGTGTTCTGTGGCGCCAGCATCGGCGCCAACCCCGCTTACCGTGAAGCGGCGATCGCCCTCGGCCAGACGATCGCACGCCGGGGCCTGACGTTGGTCTATGGCGGTGGCGCTGTAGGTCTCATGGGCACTGTCGCCGACGCGGCCATGGCGGCGGGTGGCCAAGTGATCGGCATCATCCCCCAGAGCCTGATGAATGCCGAAATCGGCCACAAGGGCCTGACCCGCTTGGAGGTCGTTGACGGCATGCACGCGCGCAAGGCGCGCATGGCCGAACTGAGCGATGCATTCATCGCCCTGCCGGGGGGCCTGGGTACGCTGGAAGAGTTATTTGAAGTCTGGACCTGGGGCCAGCTTGGGTATCACGCAAAGCCGCTAGGTTTGCTTGATGTAAATGGCTTCTATGAGAAGTTGGGCGGGTTCCTCGACCATATCGTCGAAGAAGGATTCGTGCGGCCGCAGCATCGCGCGATGTTGCTGTTGGAGCAGCAGGCGGAGCGCCTGCTGGACGGGATGAATTCGTTTGTCTCACCGGTGCAGCCCAAATGGGTTGGCAAAAAACCGGATTGATCCGAAAAGGGCTGCGCTGCAGCCCATCGCCGGCAAGCCGGCTCCCACAGGTTTGGCGCTGCATTCAAGGTCTGCACTGCAAACTCAGCCTTCAAGGGCTGCACGGTAAGTGGGAGCCGGCTTGCCGGCGATGGGCCGCAAAGCGGCCCCTTTGAGCCTTAGCGCGGGATGACAGGCTGGCGCGGCTTCTTGTTGCCTTTGCCACCACCTTTTGCCGCTTCCTTACGCTCCTTGGCCGCCTGCTGATTACGGGCGAACGCTTCAGCCTTGGCCTTCTCACGCTTGTCCCACGGCTTGCTGCCATCACTGCCACGCGGCGGCAAACCTGTGTGCTGGGTGAGGATCTTCTGATCCTTGCCCACCTTGTGGCTGCCGGCCGGGGTCGAGTTCTTGCGCCGTGCACTCTGGTAAGTATCGGTCTGCGGCTGGTGCAGCGGGATCAACTGATGCTTGCCAGGGCCGATGAGATCGGCACGGCCCATACGCTCCAGCGCCTCACGCAGCATCGGCCAACCCTTCGGGTCGTGGTAACGCAGAAACGCCTTGTGCAACCGGCGCTGCTCGTCACTCTTGACGATCTCCACCCCTTCACTCTTGTAAGTGACCTTGCGCAGCGGATTCTTGCCCGAGTGGTACATGGCCGTGGCCGAAGCCATCGGCGAGGGGTAGAACGCCTGCACCTGGTCGGCACGGAAACCGTTGCCCTTGAGCCACAGGGCCAGGTTCATCATGTCTTCGTCGGTGGTGCCAGGGTGGGCGGCGATGAAGTACGGGATCAGGTACTGCTCCTTGCCCGCCTCTTTCGAGTACTTCTCGAACATACGCTTGAAGCGGTCATAGGAACCGATGCCCGGCTTCATCATCTTGTCCAGCGGGCCACGCTCGGTGTGCTCCGGGGCAATCTTCAGGTAACCGCCCACGTGGTGGGTGACCAGCTCCTTGACGTACTCCGGCGACTCCACTGCCAGGTCATAGCGCAGACCCGAGGCGATCAGGATCTTCTTCACACCTGGCAGGGCGCGTGCCTTGCGATACAGCTCGATCAGCGAGCTGTGGTCGGTGTTGAGATTCTCGCAGATGCCGGGGAACACGCACGACGGCTTGCGGCAGTGCTTCTCGATGTCCGGGCTTTTGCAGGCGATGCGGTACATGTTGGCCGTCGGCCCGCCGAGGTCAGAGACCACGCCGGTGAAGCCCGGCACCTTGTCACGCATTTCCTCGATTTCGTGCAGGATCGACTCGTGGGAGCGGTTCTGGATGATCCGGCCTTCGTGCTCGGTGATCGAGCAGAACGTGCAGCCGCCGAAGCAGCCACGCATGATGTTCACCGAGAAACGGATCATCTCGTAGGCCGGGATGCGCTCCTTGCCATAGGCCGGATGCGGAATACGGGCATAGGGCATGCCGAACACGTAGTCCATTTCCTCGGTGGTCATGGGAATGGGCGGCGGGTTGAACCACACATCCACTTCGCCGTGTTTCTGCACCAGGGCGCGAGCGTTGCCCGGGTTGGTTTCCAGATGCAGCACACGGTTGGCGTGGGCATAGAGCACCGGGTCGTTACGTACCTTCTCGAACGATGGCAGGCGGATCACCGACTTTTCCCGGGTCATGCGCGGGCTGTCGAGGATCTGCACGACTTTGGCTTCGTTCGGGTCTTCCTGGTCGCCCTTGGCCTGCTCGATGGCACAGGCCTGGGTGTCCTGGGTATTGACGTACGGGTTGATGATCTTGTCGACGCGGCCAGGGCGGTCGATGCGGGTCGAGTCGATCTCGTACCAGCCCTCGGGCGTGTCACGACGCACGAATGCGGTGCCGCGCACATCGGTGATGCTTTCGATGCTCTGGCCACTGGACAGGCGCTGGGCGACCTCGACGATCGCCCGCTCGGCGTTGCCGTACAGCAGGATGTCGGCGCTGGCGTCGATCAGGATCGAATGGCGGACCTTGTCCTGCCAGTAGTCATAGTGCGCGATGCGCCGCAGCGATGCCTCGATGCCCCCAAGCACGATCGGTACGTGCTTGTAGGCCTCCTTGCAGCGCTGGCTGTACACCAGGCTGGCGCGGTCAGGGCGCTTGCCCGCCATGCCGCCGGGGGTATAGGCATCGTCAGAGCGGATTTTCTTGTCTGCGGTGTACCGGTTGATCATCGAATCCATGTTGCCCGCCGCGACGCCGAAGAACAGGTTCGGCTCACCAAGCTTCATGAAGTCGTCTTTGGACTGCCAGTTCGGCTGGGCAATGATGCCCACGCGAAAGCCTTGTGCTTCCAGCAGGCGGCCGATGATGGCCATGCCGAATGACGGATGATCGACGTAGGCATCACCGGTCACGATGATGATGTCGCAGGAATCCCAGCCGAGCAGATCCATCTCCTCCCTGCTCATCGGCAGGAAAGGTGCTGGCCCGAAGCATTCGGCCCAGTACTTGGGATAGTCGTAGAGTGGTTTGGCTGCTTGCATGTCAGTGACCGGTTCTATTGAGCAGGAAAATCGCGGGCGCGAAATATAGCACAAATTTTGACCAAATCCGACGATAGCCGTCGGATTCATACGCTAGTGAACTGTGATACCCGCGTAGACTTCTATTCGTCGTCGTCGAAGTTGTACATGCCCGGTGCGAGGTTCTCGAAGCGGGTGTACTTGCCGATGAACGCCAGGCGAACGAAGCCGATGGGGCCGTTACGCTGCTTGCCGATAATGATTTCGGCGACGCCCTTGTGCTCGGTCTCCGGGTGGTACACCTCATCCCGGTACACGAACATGATCACGTCGGCGTCCTGCTCGATCGCACCGGATTCACGCAAGTCGGAGTTGACCGGGCGCTTGTTCGGGCGTTGTTCCAAAGAGCGGTTGAGCTGCGAAAGGGCGATGACCGGGCAGTTGAATTCCTTCGCCAGGGCCTTTAGCGAGCGGGAGATCTCGGAGATTTCGTTGGTACGGTTGTCACCGGCCGAACCCGGGATCTGCATCAGCTGCAAGTAGTCGACCATGATCATGGCGATCTCGCCGTGCTCACGCGCCAGGCGGCGGGTACGGGCCCGCATCTCCGAAGGGCTGATACCGGCGGTATCGTCGATGAACAGCTTGCGGTCGTTGAGCAGGTTGACCGCCGACGTCAGGCGCGGCCAGTCGTCATCGTCCAACTGACCGGACCGCACCTTGGTCTGGTCGATGCGGCCCAGGGACGAGAGCATACGCATGATCAGCGATTCACCTGGCATCTCGAGGGAGAACACCAACACCGCCTTGTCGGTACGCAACACGGCGTTTTCAACCAGGTTCATGGCGAAGGTGGTCTTACCCATCGAAGGACGGCCGGCCACGATGACCAGGTCGGCAGGCTGCAGGCCGCTGGTTTTCTCGTCCAGGTCGGTGAAACCTGTGGAAACACCGGTGATATCGCTGTCGGAGTTGAACAGCGTGTCGATCCGGTCGATAGCCAGGGTCAACAGTTCGTTTACCCCAACCGGGCCGCCGGTTTTGGGCCGCGCCTCGGCGATCTGGAAGATCTGCCGTTCGGCATCGTCGAGGATTTCGGCGGCATTGCGCCCTTGCGGGTTGAAGGCGTTGTCGGCGATGTCGGTACTGATGCTGATCAGCTGGCGCAACGTTGCCCGCTCGCGAATGATCGCGGCGTAGGCCTTGATGTTGGCAACCGACGGGGTGTTCTTGGCAAGCTCTGCCAGGTACGCCAGGCCGCCAACCTGGGTCGACAAACCTTCCTTGTCCAGTTGCTCATGCAGGGTAACGACGTCGAACGGCTGGTTGGCGTCGGCCAGCTTGTGCACGGCACGGAAGATCAGGCGGTGGTCATGCCGATAGAAATCGCCATCCGACACCTGATCCAGCACCCGCTCCCAGGCGTTGTTGTCCAGCATCAGGCCACCGAGCACGGCCTGTTCGGCCTCGATGGAATGCGGCGGCACCTTGAGGGCAGCGGTTTGCAGGTCTAGCTGTTCGGGATTGGTGATCTCGTTCATGGCCACGAAAAAATTCTGGAGGATGAAAAAGACAAAGGGCACGGCCTGTTCAGAAACAGGACGTGCCCGATGTTAACCGGGCAGCCCGCAAGGAGCTACCCAGTCAGCGCAGCTTAGGCTGCTACGACGACCACACGTACAGTGGCTTCAACGTCGCTGTGCAGGTGCACGGCTACGTCGTATTCGCCAACCTGACGGATGGTGCCGTTCGGCAGACGAACTTCAGCTTTGGCCACTTCAACGCCGGAGGCGGTCAGGGCGTCAGCGATGTCGTGGGTGCCGATCGAACCGAACAGCTTGCCTTCGTCGCCAGCGGTGGCAGTGATGGTCACTTCCAGCTCGGCCAGTTGGGCAGCGCGGCTTTCAGCCGACGATTTACGGTCAGCAGCTGCTTTTTCCAGCTCGGCGCGACGCTCTTCGAACGCAGCCAGGTTGGCGGCGTTGGCAACGGTGGCCTTGCCGAATGGCAGCAGGAAGTTACGGCCGTAACCAGCCTTAACCTTAACTTTGTCGCCCAGGTTGCCCAGGTTAGCGACTTTTTCCAGCAGGATCAGTTCCATTTGGTAAAACCTCTTAACTTTTAACCTTCACCGTTCGCGGAGTCATTTCCCTCAGGGGACTTGCGACCGCGAAAATCAATCAGGCTGTCGACAATGGCCAAAACCACGAGCAACGGATAAATCAGCTGCATTATCAGCGGCAGCGTTACATACATGCCGACCAGCCAGAAACCGGCCAGTCGACCCTGTGCCACCAGCCCATGCATCAAGGCGATGCCGGCCAGGACGAGCACCAGGCTGGACGCGGAAGCCAGGACGATGAACTGCGGGCCGATGAACGGACCCAACACCATCGCGGCAACCAGAGCCAGCATGACTGCCCGCGGCAACTTCAGGGCGCGAAACTCGCGACCGAAGCCTCCAGGGTTGTACAACGCTGCTTGCCAATAACGCGCCAGCATCAAAGCCAGCACACTGAACAACTGCAACATCACCGCTGTGGAAGCGACCAGCACAGGGCCGATCAGCTCACCGGGAATGACTGGCTTGCCTTCGACTTGCGGCAGCGCTTCGGAAAGCGCCTTGGCCAACACCTCGAAGGTTTCGCGCAGTACCGCGTCCAGGATGAGGCTGTAAACCAACCCCAACACAACACTGGACAACAACACCCGGCTCCAGGAATGCCCGGCACGCAACAAGGCGGCCAGCCCCAGTGTTCCCACCAGCACCAGCAAGGTGCTTGGATCACCGAAGGCCCATATGGCCACCGCCGGCAAAAGGCCGAAAGCGATGACCGTTGAAGCGTCCTTGAACCCGCGCCGCAGCAGCACAAGGCTCCCGGCAGCGGCACTCAACCAGAACAGCAGCGGTAATACCGCACTCACGACCACCACCAAGGTGGCCTGCACACGACCGCGCATGATGAAATCAGCCAACGCTCGCATGCTTATCCCTTACTACTTGTCGACGACCCGGTCTCAGCGGCCGTGGCTGTCGGTGTAGGGCAGCAGGGCCAGGAAGCGGGCGCGCTTGATAGCGGTAGCCAGCTGACGCTGATAACGAGCTTTGGTACCGGTGATACGGCTTGGAACGATTTTGCCGGTTTCGGATACGTAAGCTTTCAGGGTGTTGAGATCTTTGAAGTCGATCTCTTTCACGTCTTCAGCAGTGAAGCGGCAGAATTTACGACGACGGAAGAAACGTGCCATGTAATAGGCTCCTCAAAAGGTCCGTGGATTACTCGTCAGCGTTATCGCTGGAGTCGCTGTCATTGCTGTCGTCGCCTTCGGCGGAGTCAGCATGCTCAGGACGCTCACGACGCTCACGGCGCTCGCTGCGGTTCTCTTCGGCCTTCAGCATCTCGGACTGACCGGTTACGGCTTCGTCGCGACGGATGACCAGGTTACGGATCACGGCATCGTTGTAGCGGAAGTTGTCTTCCAGCTCGGCCAGGGCCTTGCCGGTGCACTCAACGTTCAGCATCACGTAGTGAGCCTTGTGAACATTGTTGATTGCGTAGGCCAGTTGACGACGGCCCCAATCTTCCAGGCGGTGGATCTTGCCACCATCTTCTTCGATCAGCTTGGTGTAACGCTCAACCATGCCGCCGACTTGCTCGCTCTGGTCCGGGTGAACCAGGAAGATGATTTCGTAATGACGCATGAATGCTCCTTACGGGTTAGTAGTCTGCCAGCGTATCTGGTCAGACAAGGAGTGAATGACACTGTATGTCTTGCCATGGAGGGGAGGCACATGCGCACCTGCCAGCTCGGCAAGGGGCGCAATTGTAGAGAAGGCGGTGCGCACAAGCAAGGTGATTGGCGATTATTTGAACAGCCGGAAACACTTTAGACCTACACGCCCTTCATCGCCGGCCAGCCGGCTTCCACAGGGATCGCGCCAGCTATTAGACGTTGAGCACGACAGTTGCTGCCACCGGACCACCACAGGCATCGAACCTATGGCAGTACCCGTGGAGTGCCGGCTTGGCGGTGATGGCGCCTTACAGGCGCAAGATCAGCGTTTGGCCTGACGCTGGCGCACTGCCTCGAACAGGCAAACGCCCGTAGCCACCGAAACGTTCAGGCTGCTGACGCTGCCCGACATTGGCAACTTGACCAGAAAATCGCAGTGCTCACGGGTCAGGCGGCGCATGCCCTTGCCTTCGGCGCCCATGATCATCACCAGCGGGCCGGTCAGGTCCTGCTGATAGATCTCTTGCTCGGCCTCACCGGCCGTACCCACCACCCACAGGCCACGCTGCTGAAGTTTCTCCAGGGTGCGCGCCAGGTTGGTCACGGCCACCAGCGGAATCACTTCCGCTGCGCCGCAGGCCACTTTGCGCACCACCGGCGTCAGCGTCGCGGATTTGTCCTTGGGCACTACCACTGCCGTAGCCCCGGCAGCATCGGCGGTGCGCAGGCAGGCGCCAAGGTTGTGCGGATCGGTGACACCGTCCAGCACCAGGATCAGCGGTGGCGTTTCGGTGCGCTCGAGCAACTCCTCGAGCATCAACTCGCCCCACACCTGGCTTGGGCTGACCTCGGCAACCACGCCCTGGTGGACACCCTCGACCCAGGCATCCAGCTCACGGCGCTCGGCCTGGCCGACTTGCACACGGTTTTCTGCGGCCAATGCCAGCAACGCCTGGATGCGAGGCTCACTGCGCCCTTCCGACAGCCAGATCTGCTTGACCCGCTTCGGGTGGTGCTGCAGCAGCGCTTGCACGGCATGCACGCCGTAGATTTTTTCCAGCTGACTCATGACTTGTTCTTGCTCTTGCGCGGCGCACCGGACTTCGGTGGGCCTTTACGGTGCTTGGTGGGCTTGCCGGAGGGCTTGCCGCCTTTGTCCGACTTGCTGCCAGCGTGGCCGCCAGTGCGCGCGTCGGTCATCAGCGCCTTCTTCATTTCGCGGCTTTTGCGCACTTCGGCGTTACGCTGCACGGCGTCTTTCGGGAAATAAGCCTCGGCGGCCTCGCTCTTGCGGCTGCGCGGTTTCGGGGTAGCCCGGGCCTCCACCGCCGGCTGCTGCTCGGCTTTTTCTGCAGCGCCTGCAACCGGTGCAGCACCACGGTTCTTGCGGCCAATCGGCGCGGCGAGCTGCTGCTCGGACACTTCGAAGTCGATCTTGCGCTCATCAAGATCAACGCGCATGACCTTGACCTCGATGGTGTCGCCCAGACGGAAGCTGCGCCCGGTACGTTCACCCGACAAGCGGTGATGCACCGGGTCGAAGTGGTAGTAGTCACCCGGCAGCGCACTGACGTGCACCAGGCCTTCGACGTAGATATCGGTCAGTTCGACAAACAGCCCGAAACCGGTGACCGCGGTGATCACGCCAGGGAAGGTCTCGCCCACGCGGTCTTTCATGAATTCGCACTTGAGCCAGTTGACCACGTCACGGGTGGCTTCGTCGGCGCGGCGCTCGGTCATGGAGCACTGCTCGCCGAGCTGGTCGAGCGTGTTCACGTCGTACGGATAGATACGCGCCTTGGGAATGCTCATGGCGCCGGCACGCTTGACGTGCGGAGTATCGACCTTGGAACGGATGACGCTGCGGATGGCGCGGTGCACCAGCAGGTCCGGATAGCGACGGATCGGCGAGGTAAAGTGCGTGTACGCCTCGTAGTTCAAACCGAAGTGGCCGTTGTTGTCGGTGCTGTACACCGCCTGGCTCAGCGAACGCAGCATCACCGTCTGGATCAGGTGGAAATCCGGGCGCCCGGCGATGCTTGCAAGCAGTGCCTGGTAGTCCTTGGGCGAAGGGTCTTTGCCTTTGTGCAGGCTAAGGCCCAGCTCGCCCAGGAAGGCACGCAGCTTTTCAAGGCGCTCCGGTGGCGGGCCATCGTGCACGCGGTACAGCGCCGGCACGCCATGCTTGTTGAGGAACTCGGCCGTGGCGACGTTGGCCGCCAGCATGCATTCTTCGATCAGCTTGTGGGCATCGTTGCGCACGGTCGGGCGGATTTCCGCGATCTTGCGCTCCTCACCGAAGATGATGCGGGTTTCCTGAGTTTCGAAATCAATGGCGCCGCGGGCGTGACGGGCATCCAGCAGCACCTTGTACAGGTTGTACAGGTTCTTCAGGTCTGGCAGGACTTCCTTGTACTCCTCGCGCAGCGCCTTGCCCTCACGGGTGCGGGCATGCTCGAGCATGCTGCTGACCTTGTTGTAGGTCAGGCGGGCATGGGAGTGGATCACCCCTTCGTAGAACTGGTAGTCGACCATCTGGCCGGCCTTGTTCATGGTCATTTCGCAGACCATGGCCAGACGATCGACGTGCGGGTTCAGCGAGCACAATCCGTTGGACAGCTCCTCGGGAAGCATCGGTACAACGCGCTCAGGGAAGTACACCGAGTTGCCACGCTGCTGCGCCTCGACATCCAGGGCAGAGCCCAGACGCACGTAGCTGGACACGTCAGCGATGGCCACATAGAGGCGCCAGCCACCGGAGAACAGCCGCAGCTTGCCAAGCGGCTCACAATAAACAGCGTCGTCGAAGTCGCGGGCATCCTCGCCGTCGATGGTGACGAAGGGCAAGTGGCGCAGGTCGATGCGCTTTTCCTTGTCCTTCTCTTCGACTTCGGAGCGGAACTTGCGCGCCTCTTTGATCACATCCTGGGGCCAGACGTGCGGGATGTCATAGCTGCGCAGGGCGACATCGATTTCCATGCCCGGCGCCATGTAGTTGCCGATCACTTCGACCACATCGCCTTGGGGCTGGAACCGCGGGGTTGGCCAGTGGGTGATCTTGATTTCGACGAACTGGCCGATCTTGGCACCACCGTTACGGCCCGCGGTCACCAGCACTTCCTGCTGGATCTTGGGGTTGTCCGGCGTCACATAGCCGATACCGCCCTCTTCGAAATAGCGGCCGACCACGCTTTCGTGGCCGCGGGAAATGACCTCTACCAGCACACCTTCACGCCGGCCACGACGGTCGAGCCCCGAGACACGCGCCAAGGCACGGTCGCCATCGAATACCAGGCGCATTTGCGACGGGCTGAGGAACAGGTCGTCGCTGCCATCGTCAGGGATGAGGAAACCGAAACCGTCGCGGTGGCCGGAGATCCGGCCGCAGATCAGGTCCAGTTTGTCGACCGGGGCGTAGGTGCCGCGCCGGGTATAGATAAGTTGGCCGTCACGCTCCATGGCGCGCAGGCGGCGGCGCAGGGCTTCGATCTGGTCTTCTTCGTAAAGACCGAACTCGGCCGCCAGCTCCTCGCGCGCGGCCGGTTCGCCACGGTCGGCAAGGCGCTGCAGGATCAGCTCACGGCTGGGGATAGGGTTGTCGTATTTTTCCGCTTCGCGAGCGGCCTCGGGATCGAGGGATTGCCAATCGGCCATCAGAAGGGGTTCACCTTGGGGTATATAGATATGAATTCTGGCATAGGCCTATTGAAACCGGAAATGTCGGGCTTGGACAGCCCCAGCAGCATGTCCGCAGTGCGGCAATAGGCGTGTGGAATCAACAGGTTGAATTTTTGAATTTTTTTTTGATCAGGGGCTTTACAGCCCTTGGGAGCGTCCGTATAGTGCGCACCACAACGACGGACAACCCCGAAGTTGTAGTAGAGATGAACGGCGCTGTAAAGCATCTTTTTTATCTCGAATGTGTGCCCAGGTGGCGGAATTGGTAGACGCGCTGGTTTCAGGTATCAGTGACCGCAAGGTCGTGGAAGTTCGAGTCTTCTCCTGGGCACCAAGTATTTCAAGTAACAGATGACCAAGGATCTGTTACTACTGTGTGAAGCGAACGATAGTCGCCTTCATCAGATGATGTAAAGCTTTGCCCAGGTGGCGGAATTGGTAGACGCGCTGGTTTCAGGTATCAGTGACTTAACGGTCGTGGAAGTTCGAGTCTTCTCCTGGGCACCATACAAAAACCCACTAGCTTGCTAGTGGGTTTTTTCTTGCCTGCGATTTTGTTTCAGCCCTCCCCTGCATGGCGAACCATCCGACGATGGGCTGACCATGAATTTCTCGTCACACGGCCACTTGAGAAACGATTTCGTTTACCATTGTTTCCAAATATGTAGCCGTAAGCGAGGAAGTACCCGCATGACGATCCGTCCGCAACCGCTGATGCGCACCTTGGCCGCCGCTGTTCTTAGCCTGGTGGTGGGCGCCCCGGCCGCCATGGCAGACGAGCCGGTCACACTGACCATGTACAACGGTCAGCACAAGGAAATCGGCGAAGCTATCGCCAAGGCCTATGAGGCCAAGACCGGCATCCATATCAATATTCGCAAAGGCAGCAGCAACCAGCTCGCCAGCCAGATCATCGAAGAAGGCGACCGCTCGCCGGCCGACATCATCTACACCGAAGAATCGCCGCCGCTGAACAACCTGGGCGAGCTGGGTTTGCTGGCGAAGATCGATGACGCCACGCTGAACATGCTGCCCAAAGAATACGTTGCCGCCAACGGTTCCTGGATGGGCGTGACCGCGCGTACCCGCGTGGTGGTGTTCAACCCGAAGAAGATCGACGAGAAAGACCTGCCGACCACGGTAATGGATTTCGCCAACCCCGAGTGGGACGGCAAGGTCGGTTTCGTACCGACCAGCGGTGCCTTCCAGGAACAGGCTGTTGCCATCCTCAAGATGCACGGCCGTGAAGCCACCGAAGAATGGCTTACCGGCCTGAAAGCCTTCGGCAAGACCTACACCAACAATATGGTCGCCCTGAAAGCCGTGGAAAAAGGCGAAGTCGCCGCCGTGCTGGTGAACAACTACTACTGGTACGCCCTGGAGCGTGAGCGCGGCAAACTGGACTCCAAGCTGTACTACCTGGCCGACGGTGACGCCGGCAACCTGGTGACTATCTCCGGCGCCGCTGCGGTCAAGGCCAGCAAGCACCCGAAGGAAGCTCAGGCGCTGCTCAACTGGATGGCCAGCGAAGAAGGTCAGCGCGTGATCACTCAGACCACTGCTGAATACCCGCTGCACAAAGGCATGGTGTCCGACCGTGGACTGAAGCCGTTCGAAGACCTGCGCCCGCCGAAAATCTCGCCGGCCGACCTGGGCAATGCCGAGGAAGCGCTGGAGCTTGAACGTGAGGTCGGCCTGCTCTGATGACCGCCGCCCTGTCCGATCCGGTGCCGGTACGCTTCGTACCGCGCCGCAAGCGCCCCTCCATCTGGGTGGTGCTGCCTGTACTGTTTCTGGTTGCAATGAGCTTGCTGCCATTGCTGTACGTCGCGATGAAAACCTGGGAAGCCGGCTGGCGTGAAGCCCTGCACCTGCTCTGGCGCCCGTTCGTCTGGGGCCTGATGCGCAACACCCTGATGCTGATGGTCGGGGTGACGGTGGCGTGCATGGTGGTTGGCCTGGCGCTGGCGTGGCTGCTCGAACGCAGCAATCTGCCAGGCCGTCGCCTGTGGGGCGTAGTGCTGTGCCTGCCATTCGCCGTACCATCGTTCGTCAGCAGCTTTACCTGGGTGTCGCTGAGCTCGGACTTCGAGGGGCTGGGCGGGGCCATTCTGGTCATGGCCCTGTCCAAGTACCCACTTATATTCCTGCCGGTGGCTGCCACGCTGCGCAACCTCGACACTTCGCTTGAAGAGTCGGCGCGCACGCTGGGCTGCAGCCGCTGGGGCGTGTTCACCAAGGTCACCCTGCCGCTGCTGTGGCCGTCGATGCTCGGCGGCGCATTGCTGATTGCCCTGCACATGCTGGTGGAGTTCGGCGCCTTGTCGATCCTGGGCCTGCAGACCTTCACCACGGCGATCTATCAACAGTTCGAACTGGAGTTCAGCAACGCAAACGCCGCCATGCTCTCGGCAGTGCTGCTGGCGCTGTGCCTGGCGATGCTCTGGCTGGAGCTGAAAGTGCGTGGCAAGGCGCGCCACGTGCGCATCGGCCAAGGTGTGGCACGCCGTGCGCAGCCGATGCGCCTGGGCGGATGGATGCCACTGGCGCAGCTGTTCTGCGTGGCGCTGGCGATACTGGGTAGCGGGATTCCGCTGGCCATGCTCGGCTACTGGTTAAGCGTGGGTTCGTCGGCGGCGTTCCCGGTCGCGGCGATCAGCAAGGCGCTGCTCACCTCGCTGTCAGTATCGCTGGGGGGCGCAGGTTTCTGTGTGCTGCTGGCGCTGCCGGTGAGTTTCCTGGTGGTGCGCTACAAAGGCCGCCTGGCGATCTGGGCTGAGCGTCTGCCCTACCTGCTGCACGCCCTGCCCGGCCTGGTGATTGCACTGACGCTGGTGGTGTTCGCCCTGCACTACGTGCCGGCGCTGTACCAGACCACTGCGCTTTTGCTGCTGGCTTATGCGTTGCTGTTCCTGCCACTGGCCCAAGCGCCGGTGCGCACCGCCCTGAACAAAGCCTCACCGACACTCGAAGAGGCGGCCCGCACCTTGGGTGCAAGCAGCTTCGCGGCGTTTTGCCGGGTGACCTTGCCGATCATCTTCCCAGCCTTGGCGGCCGCCTTCGCACTGGTATTCCTCGATGCCATGAAGGAACTGACGGCCACCCTGCTGCTCAGCCCCACTGGCATGACCACCCTGGCCACCGAGGTCTGGGCGCATACTGCCAACGTCGAGTTCGCGGCGGCGGCGCCTTATGCAGCGTTGTTGATCTTGGTTTCGGGATTGCCGGTATATCTGCTCACGACGCGGATGTATTTGAACAAGGCGTGAGAACCTGTCCAGGCTGCCAAGCAGCCTGGATTTTCGAACGACACACAGGAGCTTACCTCCAGTACTCTATCCAAACAAAAAACAGAACGATCAATGCAATCAGAAGAATTTGTATATTCCACAAGCCCACTAACAGCCTCTGCAGATCGATGGGAACTTTACTAACGTCATCGCTAGCCAATAGATTCTTTCGGATGCTGAAATATTTCAGAGATAGCATTGCAGAAATCGACCCTAACCGCATGACTTTCCCGAGCAACCCAGCATGAGAATAAATTTCTCTATTCACAGCCACCATTCGACTATTTGATAAGATTGATTCGATACGATCCAAATATCGATACACTAAAAAAAACCACACACCAAACATCAAAAACGGAGAAATGAGCACAGCCACACCGAGCACCGCCAGGTGCAAGTTACTCATCGCACTGCCTCATACAAAACCTCCCCTCCTCTTCTCCAGCGACATTTGCAATATTACGCATGCGGAACTTGCCATTCCATCGGCGGGAATACCTACAGCAACAAATATTGCCTCCATACGCCCCGACATATCCACCAATCGCCCACTCTCAAGCCCGCAACTAGCGAACTCCTCTCGACGCACTCAGCCTTTCTACCAAGCGATTTGGGAAAACAGCCTGAGCACTTGAGGCTACATCATTGGTTCACGTTAAAACTCTTATTATCCAATTGAAGGCAAAGAACAAGATCGTCGACAATACGAGCCCCAGCCACGATGGTAGTAGGATTTTTTTAATAGGCTCTGGGAAGCTCTCTACATCCGAAACGTCTGCCACACCTTTTCGAATGAACAACCCCGGAATCATAAGCATGTTTGCCGCCAGGCAGGTCCGCATCACCTTCCCAACAAGTCCGGCCGATGAAAAGTTATCCTTATTACTCTGAATATAACTGCATTTAGACAGGGCCGCTTCAATATCCTTTACATAACGACAAGCCAAATAAACCATCATGCACACGCTGCCCCCCATACAAGCTATTAGGATAGACGCGATCACTGTCATTGCTACGGAACTCACTCTCGTACACTCTCATAAATCACCTCCCCCAGACCGCCCATCCACTCACCACCGTAATCCCCTCCATACTTCCCACCCACGGCCGCCCCAATTACGACGCATGTTACCCCTCCAAATCCTGCTAAGGGAATTCCACCCCCCCACACAGAGCTTAGCAACGCGCCTCCCACGAGCCCACCACCGGCACTACCAGAAATCCTACCGGCCAGGGCGCTGGTCTCGACATATCTGGCTTAATGAGCCACCACCCAAGTGGGACTCTATGCAACTGATCAACCTCCACTAGCGTCTTTTTGACGGACTCCGGGTGTTTGCTCCGCAGGCTTGAGGAACTGCGCGGTCGCGGTGGGAGCCGGCTTGCCGGCGATGGGCTGCGCAGCAGCCCCCATAGCCGAGCTGTGATAGCCCGAGCGCGCTCGACGGGGCCAGCGAGCATTTGGGGCCGCTTTGCGGCCCATCGCCGGCAAGCCGGCTCCCACTTGGATTGCGGCAACTTTTAGAAGTTGAGCCAGACAGTTGCTCCCAGGGGGCGCACAGCCTTTCGAATTTTAAGCAAGACAGCTTCTCCTCAAGCCTTGATTCGCATGATCAGGCGCGGAATTGCCCCAGGCTCGCCCGCAACTGCGCCGCCAAGTCATCCAGCACCTTGCTGCTCGCTGTGGTTTGCATCACCACTTCTGCCGAACGCTCTGCCTGAGCATGGATATTCTCAACCCGCCCACGCACCGCCTGCGCCCCATGCGCTTGCTGCTCAGCGGCCCGCGTGGCCAGCCCGATTGCGGCATGCACCTGCTCCACTGCCGCCTGCACCGACTGCTGCCGGCGCTCGTTCTCGCGCAGCACCGACAGGCCTTCACTGGCCTTCAGACCTGCCTGGCCGATGGTTGCCACCGCCTCCTTGGCGCCCTTCTGCAGCGCTGCGATATGGGCCTGAATATCACCGGTCGAGCTTTGCGTCTTGCTCGCCAGTGCTCGCACCTCGTCGGCCACCACGGCGAAGCCGCGCCCGGTTTCGCCGGCACGCGCGGCCTCGATGGCGGCGTTGAGCGCCAAAAGGTTGGTCTGTTCGGCGATGCCGTGAATCACGGTCAGCACCACCTCGATTTGCTCGCTCTGCCTGGCCAGCCGTTCGATCACCTGCGAGCCGGTTTCGACTTGGCCTGCCAGGTTCTCGATCATGCCGGCCAATTGGGTTGACGCGCGGCTGTTCTCATCGGTCGCTTGCCGGATGTCGACCACCTGCTGCAGCGCCGCCTGCATGGCGTGGCTTTCAGCCTGGGCCTCATCGGCCATGCTCGACAGGTCGCGCAGGCTGGCGGCCACTTCGTCGCGTTGCAGTGCGGCGGCAGCATCGGCGCCAGCATTGCGCTGGGTCATGCTGTCAATCTCGACCCCCGTACGCTGTGCCACCTCGCCCGCCTCGCGGACAATCGGCTGCAACTTGTCGACGAAGCGGTTGACCGCTGAGGCCATGTCACCAATCTCGTCGCGACTGTCGAGGTTGACGCGCTTGGTCAGGTCACCTTCACCTGCAGCCAAATCGTTGAGTGCGGTGATCAGCAGGCGCAGCTTACTGAGCACCCGACGGCCTAGCACCAAGGCCACTACCAGCAAAACACCCATCCCTACCACCACAAGACCCAGCCCGATGCGCCAACGCAGCTCTGCGGCAGCGTGGCGCACGGTTTGTGCGGTATTGGCCTGCATCGCCGTGGCACTGCCCTGTGCGGTTTCCAGGCGCTCGCGCAGGGCCTTGCCGCTGTCGGCTGCGGCGGCACCGAGGCTGTCGCCCACCAGCTGCTCTGCACTCGTGATCAAGGCAGCGAAGCGCTGGTCCAGGGCGTTGAGCTCCTGATCGACACCGGCAGTGGATACCCCCATCAGTACCTTGCCGATTTCCGCGCCGTTGGGGCTGATCGAGGCTTCGACGAAGTACACCGAAGGGTCGCGGCGAGCGGCATCCAGTACCTTGTCCAAGGCCCGCTCACCCTGGCCCTTTTCCATCAAGGCCTGGTTGATCGGGTTCTGTCGATTCAGGTAGCGGGTCAGGTGCTGACCCTGGGCGTCGTCATAAATCACGAACAGGACGTTGGGGTTGCGCTGGGCCCGACGCGCGAAGTCTGAAAGCACCGGCACATCGTTGTCCCAGATAGCCCGCGGGGCGACCGATGCCAGCAGTTGGGCCATGTCGTTGGCCGAGTCCTTGAGGTTTTTTTCCAGTGTAGCGCGCAGTTGCTGCTGCTCAGTTTGCAGCCGCTCGGACAGCCCGGCACTCAGGCGCTGTCGCGTACTGCTGGAGAGGCTGTCGAGGCCGGCGCGTACGTCCTGCCCAGCTTGCTCAAGCTCGCTGGCAAGCTTACGGCTATCGCTGCCCAGGCGCTCGCCCAAGTCGGCCTCAAGGGCAGTGACAGTGCTTCGGGTCAGCGCAACGGCGACCATCACCTGCACCAAAAGGGCGATACCAAGGGCAACAAACACAGGCCGCAAGAGGCGGCTTCGTAACAGTGAGAGGATGGCAGACACGGTAAAACCCTCGTGCTTTCTGGCGCCATTATTTTGATGGCATCTACAGAAACTTCTTACAGCAAGGGTTGTGCCGGGCACAGCAGGGATAAACGCCAAGGTTGAGCAGCGGTGCTATTAGCACCAAGCCGATGCAAAAACGCCGCGCTCTCTTTCAAGAGCGCGGCGTCAGATCAGCCTGTGGCAGATCAGGCGAACGGATGACGCAGCACGATGGTCTCGTTGCGGTCCGGGCCGGTGGAGATGATATCGATCGGCGCGCCAACCAGCTCCTCGATGCGCTTGATGTAAGCGCGAGCAGCTTCTGGCAGGGCTTCCAGGGACTTGGCGCCCACGGTCGACTCGCTCCAGCCTGGCATCGTTTCGTACACCGGCTCCAGGCCGATGTAGCTGTCGGCGTCGGACGGGGCATCGTTAACGGCGCCGTTTGCGTCCTTGTAGCCAACACAGATGTTGATGGTTTCCATGCCGTCCAGTACGTCCAGCTTGGTCAGGCAGATACCCGAGATGCTGTTGACGTCGATGGCGCGACGCAGGATGACGGCATCGAACCAGCCGCAACGACGGGCACGGCCAGTGGTCGAGCCAAACTCGTGACCACGCTTGGCCAGGCCGGCACCGGTTTCGTCGAACAGTTCGGTCGGGAACGGACCGGAACCCACGCGCGTGGTGTAGGCCTTGGTGATACCCAGGATGTAGTCCAGGTACATCGGGCCAACGCCGGAACCGGTGGAGATACCGCCAGCAGTGGTGTTGGAGCTGGTGACGTACGGGTAGGTACCGTGGTCGATGTCCAGCAGCGAACCCTGGGCGCCTTCGAACATGATGTCCTTGCCGGCACGACGCAGGTTGTGCAGCTCGGCGGTCACGTCGAGCATCATCGGCTTGAGCAGCTCGGCGTATTCCATGCACTCGTCCAGCGTCTGCTGGAAGTCGATGGCCGGCTCTTTGTAGTAATTGACCAGCTGGAAGTTGTGGTAGTCCAGCAGCTCACCGAGCTTGGCGGCAAAACGCTCACGGTGGAACAGGTCGCCGACGCGCAGGCCGCGACGGGCGACCTTGTCTTCGTAGGCTGGGCCGATACCGCGGCCGGTGGTGCCGATCTTGGCTTCGCCACGGGCTTTCTCGCGGGCCTGGTCCAAGGCTACGTGGTACGACAGGATCAGCGGAGCAGCCGGGCTGATGCGCAGGCGCTCACGCACCGGTACGCCCTTCTCTTCCAGCTTGGTGATTTCACGCATCAGGGCATCGGGCGCAACGACCACGCCGTTGCCGATCAGGCACTGCACGCCTTCGCGCAGGATGCCGGACGGGATCAGGTGCAGAACGGTTTTTTCACCGTTGATCACCAGCGTGTGGCCAGCATTGTGGCCACCCTGGTAGCGCACTACGGCGGCAGCATGTTCGGTCAGCAGATCGACGATCTTGCCTTTGCCCTCATCACCCCACTGGGTGCCCAGGACGACGACATTCTTACCCATTACATTGGTCCTCATTCACGCAAACTTGGTTGCCGGCCTACTGCCGACGCAGAAACTCAATGGGTCAGCGGCAGAACCTGCCAGCGCCCGTCTTGCTGAATCAATTGCCGATCACAATCCGCCTCGAGAGCAGCACTCAACGGCTGGCCAGGCAGAGCCTGAACCACACGCTGGCCCTCGTTGCGCAACTGGCAGACCTGCTGCCAGAGGGCCGCGTCACCACTGTCGGGCATCCAGATGCCGCCAGTTGGCAATACGACCTCCGCTCGCCCCAGTGTGACCAGGGTCTTCAAATCCGTGGAGAAACCCGTGGCCGGGCGGGCCCGGCCGAAATCTGCGCCGATGTCGTCGTAGCGCCCGCCCTGGGCGATCGATTGACCTTCGCCAGGCACGAACACGGCGAACACCACACCGGTGTGGTAGTTGTAGCCACGCAGCTCGCCAAGATCGAAATACAGCGGCAGGTCCGGGTAGCGCGACGCCAGGCGATCAGCTATCGCCAGCAGGTCATCCAGCGCCGCCAGCACGCTGGCTGGGGCGCGGCCCAGGCGCACACGGGCTTCGGCCAGCACTTCGCGGCCACCGCACAGCTCGACCAGCGCGCGCAGCATGTTGCTCAGGTCTTTCGGCAAGTCGGCAGTCAGTGCCTGCACTTCATCGACCGACTTGCGCTGCAGGGCATCGAACAGCTGCTGTTCGACTGCACCGGACAACCCGGCGGCGCGCGCCAGGCCACGGTAGATGCCGACATGGCCGAGATCCATGTGCACATCCGCGACGTCGGTCAGTTGCAGCGTGGCGAGCATCAGGCTGATGACTTCGACATCACTGGTAGGGCTGGCGTCGCCGTACAACTCGGCACCCAGCTGGATCGGGCTGCGCGAGGTGGACAGGGCACGCGGCTGGGCGTGCAGCACACTGCCGGCATAGCACAGCCGGCTCGGGCCTTCGCGGCGCAGGGTGTGGGCGTCGATGCGCGCCACCTGCGGGGTAAAGTCGGCACGGAAGCCCATCAGGCGACCGGACTGCGGGTCGACCACCTTGAAGGTGCGCTGATCCAGGTCCTGGCCGGCGCCGGTAAGCAGCGACTCCAGGTACTCGATATGCGGGGTGACGACCAGTTCGTAGCCCCAACTCTGGAACAGGTCCAACACCTGACGACGCGCGATCTCGATACGCGCAGCCTCAGGTGGCAGTACTTCCTCGATGCCATCTGGCAGTAGCCAGCGGTCTACCGTTGCCATTACGCCATTTCCCCTCTGGTCCGGGCGGCTTGCCTGCAGGCGAGCCGTCAGTAAAGCAGGCATTGGCGCACAGCAGCAGGCAGCACTGATCCCAGCGCCGCCACCGTACCCAATACCCTCGAATTGCCTTGCGAACTGACCAAACCGTCAACTGGCGCTTTGCCAATCAACCTTGCAGACGCAAAAAAGCCGGGAAATTTCCCGGCTGCCTCATCATACACCCCTTTTTAATCAGGATGCACCCCGCCTGGTGTTTTAGCTGCCAGGCGGGGCACTTCCCGATCAGAGCATCAGGGCTTGCTCTTGTCCAGGAAGCGGAAGAACTCGTTCTTCGGATCCAGGACCAGCACATCGCTCTTGCTGGAGAAGCTGTCGCGGTATGCCTGAAGGCTACGGTAGAACGCATAGAAATCGGCGTCCTGGGTGTAGGCCTTGGCATAGATGGCGGCCGACTGGGCATCACCATCACCACGGGTTTCTTCCGCCTCACGATAGGCTTCGGCCAGCAGCACGCGGCGCTGACGGTCGGCATCGGCACGGATACCCTCTGCCAGCTCGTTACCCTTGGCACGATGCTCGCGGGCTTCCCGCTCACGCTCGGTGCTCATACGGTCGAACACGCTGCGGTTGACTTCCTTCGGCAGGTCGATGGCCTTGACGCGCACATCGACCACCTCGATACCCAGCTCCTTGCTGGCCATGCGGTTCAGCGATGCGGTGATATCAGCCATCAGCGCATCGCGCTCACCGGACACCACTTCGTGCAGGGTACGTTTACCGAACTGGTCACGCAGGCCGCTTTCCAGACGACGAGACAGACGCTCATCGGCGATCTGCTTGAGACCGGAAGTCGCGGTATAGAAACGCTCGGCATCCTGAACACGCCACTTGGCGTAGGCGTCGACCATCACCGCTTTCTTCTCCAGGGTCAGGAACCGCTGGGTCGGGGCGTCGAGGGTCATCAGGCGGGCGTCGAACCTGCGCACCTGGTTCACATAAGGAATCTTCACATGCAAGCCAGGCTGGACATCCGCCTGGACCACACGGCCGAATTGCAGCAGTACCGCACGTTCGGTCTGGGCCACGATGTAGAAGCTGTTCCAGGCCACGACAGCCAGCACCACAGCTGCGATCAGGGCGATCAGCGATTTATTGCTCATCAGCGGCTCTCCCTAGTGCGCATCTGCTGCTGTTGCTGTTGCAGGTCCTGCGCCGCACGTGCGGCCGCATCATTGGCCGATGGCGACACACTGGTAGCCGGCGCGGACTTGTTGCGACCGCTTTCGACCATCTTGTCCAGCGGCAGATAGAGCAGGTTGTTCTGCCCATCCTTGGTTGCCACCATGACTTTGCTGGTGTTGCTGTAGACCTCTTGCATGGTCTCCAGATACAGACGCTGACGGGTTACGTCAGGGGCCTTGCGGTACTCGGCGAGCAGCTTGGTAAAGCGGTCAGCCTCACCCTTGGCGCGGGCGATGACTTCGTCGCGGTAACCGTTGGCGTCCTCGATGATGCGTTGCGCCTGACCACGGGCTTCCGGCACCACGCCATTGGCGTAGGATTCGGCCTGGTTACGGGCACGCTGTTCGTCTTCACGGGCACGGATCACGTCGTCGAAGGCTTCCTGCACTTCACGCGGGGCCGCCGCGCTCTGGACGTTGACCTGGGTGACAGTGATACCGGTACGGTAGTTGTCGAGGAAGCGCTGCAGACGTTCGCGGATATCCACGGCCATCTGCTCACGACCCTCGGTCAACACCTGGTCCATCGAGGTGGAGCCCACCACGTGGCGCAGGGCGCTTTCGGTGGCATGCTGCAGGCTCACCTCGGGCTGGTCGACGTTGAGCACGAAGTCCTGCAGGTTGGTGATCTTGTACTGGACGGTCAGTGGCACCTCGACGATGTTCTCGTCTTCGGTGAGCATCTGGCCCTGCTTGGTGTAGGCACGCTCACGCGTGACGTTTTCCATGTACTTGCGATCGATCGGCGGGAAGTAGATGTTCAGGCCGGGACCGACCGTTTCATAGTACTTGCCGAAGCGCAGCACAACGGCCTGCTCCTGCTCGTCGACCACATACACGGCGCTGTACAGCCAGATGGCAGCCAGTACCGCCAGGCCGATGCCCAGCAGGCCGTAGCCGCCACCCTTGCCGACATTGCGGTCACCGCCGCCACGTTTCTTGCCGCTGCCGAACATGCCATTAAGGCTGTCCTGCAGTTTGCGGAAGGCCTCGTCCAGATCCGGCGGGCCTTTTTTATCGCCACCGCCGCCACCACCACCGCGGCGACCGCCCCAGGGATCCTGATTGTTCGAGTTGCCACCCGGCTCGTTCCAAGCCATAGCGCTCTCCATCTGATAAAGCAAAGACGCGCCCACGGCGCGCCGTCCAATGCTACAGAATGCCTGCCACTGCTGCCCGACGACCTCGACGGGCATTTATTGCAAAGTGTGTTGCTCGACAAACACTTGCGGCTCCATGCCTTCGCGGCTGACCAGGCGATTCAACTCGACCCTGGGCAATCGCACACTCAGCAGGCTGCGCCCTTCTTCGTCATGCTCTTCACTCTGCACCGCACCCAAGGCAAAGAATTGCGCGCGCAAGCGGGCAAAACGCTGCTCCAGGCACAGGGTACCGACAAAAAGATCATCCCCCAGCAATTCGGCAATGGCCTGACCTACAAGGTCCAGGCCACGACCATCTCGAGCCGATACCCAGACCCGCTCCGGCTTGCCATCGGCATTGCGCTGGATCTGCGGCTCGACATCTTCAAGCAGGTCGAGTTTGTTATAGACCTCGAGTATCGGCAAGCCTTCGGCACCGATCTCGCCCAATACTGCCAGCACCTGCTCGATCTGCTCCATGCGCTCGGGCTCATGGGCATCGATCACATGCAGCAGCAGGTCGGAGTTGCTCGACTCTTCGAGCGTAGCCCGAAATGCCTCGACCAGCTTGTGCGGAAGGTGACGAATGAAGCCAACGGTGTCAGCCAGCACGATTGGCCCAAGGTCGTCGAGCTGGAGCCGGCGCAGGGTCGGGTCGAGGGTGGCGAACAATTGGTCGGCAGCGTACACATCGGATTCGGTCAGGGCGTTGAACAGCGTGGACTTGCCCGCGTTGGTGTAGCCCACCAGCGATACCGACGGAATATCCGCGCGCCGACGGCCCCGGCGAGCCTGCTCACGCTGGCTGCGAACCTTTTCCAGGCGTGACTTGATCTGGCGCAGGCGCACCCGCAGCAGACGCCGGTCGGTTTCCAGCTGGGTTTCACCCGGGCCGCGCATACCGATACCACCCTTCTGACGCTCAAGGTGGGTCCAGCCGCGCACCAGCCGCGTGCTCATGTGCTCGAGCTGGGCCAGTTCGACCTGCAGCTTGCCTTCATGGGTACGCGCCCGTTGGGCGAAGATGTCGAGAATAAGCCCGGTACGGTCAAGCACGCGACACTCGAAGACGCGTTCGAGGTTACGTTCCTGGCTGGGCGTGAGGGTGTGATTGAAAATCACCAGATCTACCTGTTCGGCTTTGACCAGGTCGCGCAGTTCCTCGACCTTGCCGCTGCCAATCAGGTATTTGGCGGTAGGCTGATGCCTTGCCACTGTGACCAGCGAGACGATGTCGGCTCCGGCCGACAATGCCAGTTCCTGAAACTCCTGCGGGTCTTCGCGCGCCTCAGGGTTCTGACCTTCCAAGTGAACGAGCAGCGCCCGCTCACCACCACCGTGGCGCTCAAAGAACAATGCAGGCTCCTATCAGGCGTTGCCTGGTTCGCTGTCGCCGTGTTCGGAATCGGACGGGCTTGGCAGGCGAACCGGACGGGCTGGAACCACGGTCGAAATCGCGTGCTTGTAGACCATCTGGCTGACAGTGTTTTTCAACAGCACCACGAATTGGTCGAACGATTCGATCGAGCCCTGCAGCTTGATCCCATTGACCAGATAGATCGAAACCGGGACCTTTTCTTTTCTCAAGGTGTTCAAGTAAGGGTCTTGTAGCGAATGCCCTTTTGACATATGCCGCACTCCTGTAAGGATAAATAGTAGAAAATCAGAAAAATCGATAAGTTAGGCCGCCCCTTCGCAAGAATAGACGGCAATCAGCAGGGACTCAGCTCAATATGGAGATGGCCCCAAGGTATTTCAAGGTGCGGGACAGATTGTCGCAGGCCAGGCTGTCGAGCCAGTGCACGTCGGACCAACCGCGCAACCAGGTGAACTGCCGCTTGGCCAGCTGGCGAGTAGCAATGATACCGCGTTCTCGCATCTCATTCTCAGTCAGCTTGCCGTCGAGGTAGTCCCAGACCTGCCGATACCCCACTGCCCGTATAGACGGCAGCCCGGCGTGCAAGTCACTTCTGGCTCGCAGCGATCGGACCTCGTCGACGAAGCCCTGTTCCAGCATCTGCGAAAATCGTAACGCAATTCGCTGATGCAAAATGTGACGATCTGTGGGAGCAATCGCCAAACTCGCGACAGTATAGGGCAAATGCCCACCAGCGCATGCGTCTGCGCCGCTACTTTCCGCGAATTGACGCTGGCGATGGGCTGTCATGCTCTCGCCACTCACCTGGTAGACCTCCAGCGCACGGATCAGGCGCTGAGGGTCGTTGGGGTGGATGCGTGCGGCGGACTCCGGGTCCACTTCGGCGAGCTGGCGATGCAGCTCGGCCGAACCCAGCGCCTGCGCCTGGGCCTCGAGCGCGGCTCGCACCCCGGCATCGGCGGGCGGCATGTCCGCCAGGCCATCGATCAAGGCCTTGTAGTAGAGCATGGTGCCGCCCACCAGCAGCGGGACTTTGCCTCGCGCGGTGATCTCGGCCATGGCCTGAAGGGCATCGGTGCGAAACTGCGCAGCCGAGTAACTCTCGGCAGGGTCGCGAATATCGATAAGACGATGTGGGTGGGCAGCCAAAACCTCTTTTGAGGGTTTGGCGCTGCCGATGTCCATGCCGCGGTAGACCAGCGCCGAGTCGACGCTGATCAGCTCGCAGGGCAAGACCTTGGTCAGCTCGATGGCAAGGTCGGTCTTGCCGGCCGCCGTCGGGCCCATGAGGAATATTGCTGGGGGCTTGCCGCTCATGTCATCGACCGCGCAGGAAAAGTTTGTCCAGGTCGTCCAGGCCCATTTGGGTCCAGGTCGGTCGGCCATGGTTGCACTGGCCGCTACGCTCGGTGTTTTCCATGTCACGCAGCAGGGCGTTCATCTCAGCAATCGCCAAACGCCGGTTGGCACGCACGGCACCGTGGCAGGCCATGGTACCGAGCAGTTCGTTCAGGTGCGCCTGAATGCGGTCACTGGTGCCGTACTCCATAAGGTCGGCAAGCACATCCTGCACCAGGCGGTTGGCCTCGGCCTGCTTGAGCAGGGCAGGAATCTGGCGGATCGCCAGTGTCTCGGGGCCCAGGCGCTGCAACTCGAAGCCCAGACGCTGGAACCACTGGGCATGCTCCTCGGCGCAATCGGCCTCACGCTGGCTAAGCGCCAGCGACTCGGGCACCAGCAGCGGCTGGCCACTCAACCCCTCGCTGGCCATCGCCACCTTGAGCCGCTCGTACATGATCCGCTCGTGGGCTGCGTGCATGTCCACCAGGACCAGGCCGGCAGCGTTCTCGGCGAGGATGTAGATGCCTTTGAGCTGAGCCAGGGCATAGCCTAATGGCGGGATGTCGCCCTGGCTCTGCGGCAACGACGCAGGCGCTGCGGCGTCATCGTTCAGTGGCTTGTAGAACTCGCGGTAGACCGCCTGGGCCTCGGCAGCGGGCAACGGCTGCGATGGGCGGGGGCTGTACTGATACTGGTAACCGGCGCCACTGCCACCGTTGGAAATCGAATGCTGGGGCACCTGGGGCTGCTCGAGCACAGGCGAGGCCAGGCGCATCTCGCCTTGCGGGCCGAATTCGCCCGCCTGTTGCCCCGTTGGGCGGACGACCTCGGCAGCGGCGGCCGGCGCCGAGGCCAGATGGTCTTCCGGACGCACGTCGGCCAAGGCACGGTGCAGCGTGCCATAGAGAAAGTCGTGAACCGAACGCCCCTCACGGAAACGCACTTCGTGCTTGGTTGGGTGCACGTTGACGTCGACGCCGTTGGGCTCAAGCTCAAGGAACAGCACGAACGTCGGGTGACGGCCATTGAACAGGACGTCACGGTAAGCCTGACGCACCGCATGGGCTACCAGCTTGTCGCGCACCGCACGGCCGTTGACGAAGAAATACTGAAGGTCTGCCTGGCTGCGCGAGAACGTCGGCAGGCCGACCCAGCCCCACAGGCGCAGGCCGTTACGCTCGACATCGATCGGCAGCGCCTGCTCCATGAAGCCCCCGCCACAAATGGCGCCGACCCGCCGCGCACGGGCCGTTTCATCATGCGCTTCATGCAGGCTGAGGATGCTCTTGCCGTTGTGCCGCAGGTGGAAGGCCACATCGAAGCGGGCCAGGGCCAGGCGCCGGATGACTTCCTGCAGGTGGTCGAATTCGGTCTTCTCGGCCTTGAGAAACTTGCGACGGGCCGGGGTATTGAAGAACAGGTCTCGTACTTCCACCGAGGTGCCGACAGGATGCGCAGCAGGCTGCACTCGCGGGGTCATGTCGCGACCTTCGGTCTCGACCTGCCAGGCTTCGCTCGCATTGGCGGTGCGCGAGGTGAGCGTCAGGCGCGCCACCGAGCTGATCGAGGCCAGAGCCTCACCACGGAAGCCCAGGCTCAGCACCCCTTCAAGGTCTTCCAGCTCGCGGATCTTGCTGGTGGCATGCCGGGCCAGGGCCAGTGGCAGGTCGTCGGCGGAAATACCGCTGCCGTCGTCACGTACCCGCAACAGTTTGACGCCGCCCTGCTCCACCTCGACATCGATGCGTCGGGCGCCGGAATCGAGACTGTTCTCCAGCAACTCCTTGGCCACAGAAGCCGGGCGCTCGACCACCTCACCTGCGGCAATCTGGTTGGCCAGCCGCGGGCTTAGCAGCTGGATGCGTGAACCGCCACTCATTGCTGCGAAGCCAGGGTCGTTGAGGGAATATTGAGGTGCTGGCCGACCTTCAGCTCATCACTCTTGAGGCTATTGGTATTGCGCAGGCTAGCCACGCTGACCTGGTAGCGCACGGCGAGCATCGCCAGGGTCTCACCTGGGCGCACCGTGTGTTCCCGCGGCCCTTGGGCGATCTTGCCGCTGTCGCGCATCCAGGCAATGTAAGTGCCAGGCGGCGGGTTCTGCTGGAAGTACTGGCGCACACCGGTGTGGATCGACCGGGCCAATGCCTGCTGATGGCTGCGCGTGGCCAGCTTGGCAGCTTCATTATTGTTGGAGATGAACCCGGTTTCGACCAGGATCGATGGAATATCCGGCGACTTCAGTACCATGAACCCCGCTTGCTCCACACGCCGCTTGTGCAGCGAGGTGATACGCCCCATGTTGCCCAGCACTTTTTGCCCGACGTTGAGGCTGGAACTGAGCGTTGCGGTCATCGACAGGTCGAGCAGCACACCTGCGAGCATGCGATCTTTGTCGTCCAGGCTGACGTTACCCGCGCCACCGATGAGGTCGGAGCGGTTTTCTGTGTCGGCCAGCCAGCGGGCGGTCTCGGATGTGGCGCCACGGTCGGACAGGGCGAATACCGAGGCGCCGAAGGCGGCCCGCGACGGAGCAGCGTCGGCGTGGATCGAGATGAACAGGTCGGCGCCTTTCTTGCGGGCAATCTCGGTACGTTTGCGCAGCGGAATGAAGTAGTCACCAGTACGGGTCAGCTCGGCACGGTAGCCCTTCTCGGTATTGATCTGACGCTGCAGTTCCTTGGCGATCTGCAGCACGATGTCTTTCTCATGCTGACCACGCGACCCCGAAGCCCCCGGGTCCTCACCGCCATGACCCGCGTCGATGGCGATTACGATGTCACGCTTGCCGCTGGGTACGGGTGGCAGTTTGATCGCGGGCTGGGCCGGGCTTACCGGTACCGCTGGCGTGGTCGCCGGGGTTTGCACAGGCGCAGGCGGTGCAGCAGGTGCCGAGGCGGCGATGGCATCGGCTTCCTGGTCGTACAGGTCGACGACCAGGCGGTTGCCGTACTGGGCGTTGGGTGCCAGGGTGAAGCTTTTGGGCGTGACCGATTTTTTCAGGTCGACCACCACGCGCAGATCGTTAGGCGTACGTTGGGCGGAGCGCACGTTGCTGATGGGTGTATTGGAGGTGGACACGTTCAACGGCGCCGCCAGTGTCGCGCCATTGATATCGATGACCAGGCGATCGGGTGCGCTGAGGGTGAAGACGCTATGCTGCACGGGGCCAGACAGGTCGAAGACCAGCCGCGTGTTGTCCGGTGCGCGCCACAGGCGCATGCTCTTGACTTGAGTGACGGCCATAGCGTCGACGGTCACCGCTGTCAGCAGCAGCCCAACTACAGCGACCAGTGCGCGTATGCGCATACCTACCCCACTTACTGTTTATAGTGTTTGGCCAGCGCAGTGCACCAGGCCTCGCCGCGCGCCCCCTGCGGCGAAAGGATCAGCGAGCGTCCGCCCGCTTGGGGGCTTATGGTAATGGTCAGGTCAGGCTTTGGCAAAACGCCCGCACCCTTTTCTGGCCATTCGAACAGGCACAGCGAATCTCCCTCGAAGTAGTCGCGAATGCCCATGAACTCCAGCTCTTCCGGATCGGCCAGGCGATAAAGGTCGAAATGGAAGGCACGTACGTCACCAATCTCGTAAGGCTCGACCACGGTGAAGGTCGGGCTTTTCACTGCACCAGTATGGCCCAAGCCGCGAATAAGGCCACGGGACAGCGTCGTCTTGCCCGCACCCAGGTTCCCCTCGAGAAAGATGATGCCGCGACCGCCGGTCACCTGGGCCAGTGATGCACCGAATGTGACGGTGGCCTCTTCATCGGCCAGAAACAGGGTTATGCCAGACACGCAGAATGCTCCTCCAACAACTCACGAATGACCGGCGCCAGATCACTGGCCGCCAGGCCTCTACCTTTCACACCCAAACGCTCGCCGGCACAGGCGTGCAGCCACACCCCAAGACCTGCGGCGCACCAGGCATCCAGCCCTTGAGCCAACAACGCCGCCAGCACACCGGTGAGCACGTCACCCAAGCCTGCCCCCGCCATCGCCGGATGCCCGCGCTGGCACAGGGCCAACTGCCCCGATGGGTCCGCCACCAGTGTACCGGCGCCCTTGAGCACGCAAACACTGGCATAACGGCGCGCCAGCTTGCGCGCCGCGCCCGCCCGGTCGGCCTGCACCGCCTCGGTTGAAATGCCCAGCAGACGCGCAGCCTCCCCCGGGTGCGGGGTGAGGATGCTGCCACTGGGTAATGCCAGGGGCGTGCGCGCCAGCAAGTTGAGCGCATCGGCATCCCACACTTGCGGCCGCTCGGCATTGGCGACAGCCGACAGCAGGCTGCGCCCCCAGGCGGCCTGGCCCAGCCCCGGGCCGATCACCAGCACCGAAGCGCGCTCCAGCACATCCATCAGCTGGTTAGCCGAGCTCACGCCCAGGCACATGGCTTCTGGTACACGGGCAAGGGCTGGGGCAACGTGCTCGGGCCGCGTTGCCACACTTACCAGCCCAGCGCCGCAGCGCAGTGAGGCTTCGGCGCTCAGCAGCACTGCGCCACCGGTACCGAGGTCGCCGCCCACCACCAGTACATGGCCGAAGTCACCTTTATGGGCGTGCGGATGCCTGGCGGGCAGACGCGGGACGGTCACGCTGCTGAGCAGGAGTGGGGCATGGCTTGGGTGTTTGGTCTGCGGCATGGGGTCAAAGGCTCCAATGTCTGGCAGAATTATACGCACCTGAGCCCGTATTGCCTTGCCCATCCATGTCCGCTTGCACACTTGACCTCGCCGCCCTGGCCCAATCGATCAAAAATTGGGGCCGAGAACTCGGTTTTGCCCACGTCGGCATCGCCGGTGTGGACCTTGGCGAGCACGAACAGCACCTGCAGCGCTGGCTCGACGCAGGTTACCAGGGCGAGATGGAATACCTGGCCGCCCACGATGGCAAACGCGCCCACCCCGACCAGCTGATCCCTGGCACCGTACGGGTGGTTTCGCTGCGCATGGACTACCTGCCCGGCGATACACAGATGGCGCAACGCCTGGCCCAGCCGGAAAAAGCCTACGTCTCGCGCTATGCCCTTGGCCGCGACTACCACAAGCTGGTGCGCAAACGCGTGCAGCACCTGGCCGATCGCATCCAGGAAGACATCGGCCCGTTCGGCTACCGGGCATTCGTCGACAGTGCCCCGGTGCTGGAAAAGGCCATTGCCGAACAGGCGGGGCTGGGCTGGATCGGCAAGAATACCCTGCTGCTCAACCGCAAGGCCGGTAGCTATTTCTTCTTGGCCGAACTTTTCGTCGACCTGCCGCTGCCGGTAGACGAGGCGCATGCCAGCGAGCATTGCGGGCGCTGCCAGGCGTGCCTGGACATCTGCCCGACCAAGGCCTTTGTCGGGCCCTATGTGCTGGATGCCAGGCGCTGCATTTCCTACCTGACCATCGAATTGAAAGGCGCCATTCCTGTGGAGCTGCGCGCGATGATGGGCAATCGGGTGTTCGGTTGCGATGACTGCCAGATCGTCTGCCCGTGGAATCGTTTTGCACGACCCACCCAGGAAAACGACTTCCAGCCCAGGCATGGCCTGGAGAATGCCGAGCTGGCCGAGATGTTCATGTGGGATGAAAAGACATTTTTACGCAAGACCGAAGGCGGGCCGCTGCGGCGCGCCGGGTATGAGCGCTGGCTACGCAACCTGGCAGTGGGGCTGGGCAATGCGCCTTCGACGATTCCGGTACTGGAAGCCTTGAAGGCCCGCCGGGAAGACCCTTCGCAACTGGTGCGTGAACATGTGGAGTGGGCGCTGGCGCGGCATGGCATTACGTAGCCGGGGGCGCAAAGCAGCCTCAGGCGTTCACTGCTGGTCGTTGTAGTGAAACTTGGGCATTTCCCAATGGAAGCGGATCGCCAATAGCCGCACCAGGAACCCACCAAACAAGGTCAGCAGCATGGCCTGCTCTGCCGGCACCTTGAAATACACACAGCCCAGGTAGAACCACGCTGCGGCAAACGACACGCTGGCATACAGCTCGCGCCGGAACACCAGCGGGATATCGTTGCAGAAAATATCCCTGAGGATCCCGCCGAACACCCCTGTAATGACGCCACTGATCGACGCCACCAACATGCCCTGCCCCATCTCGAGCGCAGTCATGCAGCCAATCAGGGTGAAAGCCACCAACCCCAAGGCATCCAGCACCAGGAACAGCGACCGCAGGCGGCGCATCATCGGTGCGATGAAAATCGTCAGCAGCGCGGCGAAGCTGGTCAGCACCAGGTATTCCGGATGCTTCACCCAAGTCAGTGGGTAGTGCCCGAGCAGCACATCACGCACCGAGCCACCACCCAGTGCAGTCACACAGGCGATCAGCACCACGCCAAACCAGTCCATACCGCGCCGCCCGGCGGACAGAGCGCCAGTCATGGCTTCGGCAGTGATGGCGATAAGGTAGAGCATCAACAACATGGCGCGGGTCCGTGCGGGAAAGGCGCGCAGTCTAACCAGTTGCCCAAGGCACCAAAAGAGGGCGCACGCACATTCTATGCGCCCGCTTTCACCTCACACCTTGATGAAGTGCGTGCGGTAGTGGCGCAGTTCGGCGATCGACTCGCGGATATCGTCCAGCGCCAGGTGGGTGCTGCCCTTCTTGAAGCTGTCCCGCACGTCCGGTGCCCAGCGCGCAGCCAGCTCCTTGACTGTGGAGACATCGAGGTTGCGATAGTGGAAGTAGTTTTCCAGGCTGCGCATATGGCGATAGAGGAAGCGGCGGTCCTGGCAGATGCTGTTGCCACAGATCGGCGACTTGCCTTTGGGGACCCATTGCTCCAGGAAGGCGATGGTCTGCGCTTCGGCCTCGGCCATGCTGACCTTGCTTTCGCGTACACGCTGGGTCAACCCCGAGCCGCCGTGGGTGCGGGTATTCCACTCATCCATGCGCGCCAGCACTTCGTCACTGTGGTGGATGGCGATCACCGGCCCTTCGGCCAGCGTGTTCAGCTCGCTGTCAGTGACGATGGTGGCCATCTCGATGATGACGTCGGTGTCCGGATCCAGGCCGGTCATTTCCAGATCGATCCAGATCAGGTTCTGTGGGTTCTGCATGAAGGGCTCCTCGTATAGGCCGTCATAGTAGCCTAGCGGCATGGGCCAGCGCATTCCCGGCGCAAAGGTAACCAGAATGGTCCGCCGCCCGTCGTGCTAAACTGCCTGCCGCTTTCAATGCCCCACCACGGCTCTCTCACGCAACTCGCACGGAACACTAATGGCCAAACGCCAGCTCAATCGCCGCCAGAACTGGCGTATCGAAAAGATCCAGAACGAACGCGCCGCTCGCGCCGCCAAACGCGAGCAGCATGCGCTGCAGGAGCTGGAAGGGGGTGACCTGGGGCCGGAGCAACTGGGCCTGGTGATCGCTCACTTTGGCGTACAGGTTGAGGTGGAGGCTCAGGACGGCGAGGCTGCAGGCCAGGTCGTGCGCTGCCACCTGCGCGCAAACCTGCCGGCGCTGGTCACCGGTGACCGCGTGGTCTGGCGTGCCGGCAACCAGGGCATTGGCGTAATCGTCGCGCAGATGCCGCGCAGCACCGAGCTGTGCCGGCCGAACAACCACGGTCAGCTCAAGCCGGTTGCCGCCAACGTCGACCTCATCGTCATCGTCTTCGCGCCAGCGCCCGAGCCGCATCCGAACCTGATCGACCGTTATCTGGTCGCCGCCGAGCACGCGGGCATCCGCCCACTGTTACTGCTGAACAAAGCCGACCTGATCAACGACGAGAACGGCCCCGCACTCCATGCCTTGCTCGAGGTGTACCGCGACCTGGGCTACCCGTTGCTGGAGGTCTCTGCCCACCACGGCGACGGCATGCAGCGCCTGCAGCAGATGCTGGACGGCCATATCAGCGTGTTCGTCGGCCAGTCGGGTGTGGGCAAGTCTTCTCTGGTCAACAGCCTGCTGCCTGCTGCTGACACCCGGGTCGGCGACCTGTCCGAATGGTCGGGCCAAGGCACCCACACCACCACCACCGCGCGCCTTTACCACTTTCCCAATGGCGGCGACCTGATTGACTCGCCAGGCATCCGAGAGTTCGGCCTTGGCCATGTCAGCCGTGATGATGTGGAAGACGGCTTCATCGAGTTCCGCGACCTGTTCGGCACCTGCCGCTTTCGCGACTGCAAGCATGATCGCGAGCCAGGCTGCGCCCTGCTCAGGGCACTTGAAGATGGCCGTATCAAGCAGCAGCGCATGAACAGCTACCGCTCGATCATTGCCAGCCTGCCGGATGACAACTACTGATTCGTAGGAAATATTACCTACCCTCGTAGGGCTCTTCCGGTTTCGCCGTCATCTATTGCCCCGCCTGCTGCTTTCCCTGATGGTCATGACTTCCTATCAGGGAGGGCAACCGCGATGCCGGTTTTAATCACTTACCGCCACGAAGAGCGGCTTGACGCCTTTATCCTCAATGAACGCCTGCTGCTCGAAAGCATTCCGACGCAGCTGGTCCTGTTCGACTGCCAAGGGCAGACCCGCGAAGATCTGTATGGCAACTTCTGCCGATCCATGGGCGATGCAACCCACTGGATTGGCCTTTTGTCCGAATGGGCCGCCGCCGACTGGTGGACACCCTGGCTGCTGGGGGCTGCAGTCATGAGCAGCCGGCGTGTCAGCCTTTATCAAAGCAACGGCGGCGCGCTACCTGAGTGTTTTGGCAGATGGCCGGTAATGCGCGAGCGCAAGCACATCGACCTGTTTGTGCGGGCCTATCACGATGAGTGCACGTTCACCCGTGCCATGACGTTACCCCCAGGACGCGGAAGCTGTGCCGACCGGGACAATGCGGATTTCTTTCATGCGGATCTGAAGGCCAAGATCCGGCGGGGGTTCTGATGCATTGGGGCCGCTGGGCGGCCCCTCCGTCACTGGCCCTTGGGCTCGTCCATCTTCAAGGTCCCTTCCTCGAAGATGTTCAGCTTCTGGCGCAGTTCACGCGGTTGCATGGGTGCATCCTGCGCAGCAGGTGCCGCCGGCGCACCTGGCGCAGCGCCGGCAGGCGGCGCTGGCTGGCTAGGCTGTGCAGGCGCCGTCCCCTGCTCACCCTCAATGTTACGCTGGGCCTTCTTGGTCAGGACGATGATGTCGATACGGCGGTTTACCGGGTTGAAAGGGTCTTTGCGATCGAACAGCGAAGACGACGCATAACCCACTACCCGTGCGACCTGGTCATCCGGATAGCCACCGGCAACCAGCGCCCGCCGTGCGGCATTGGCGCGATTGGCCGACAGCTCCCAGTTGCCAAACTCTCCGCTGCCCGAATAAGGCTTGGCATCGGTGTGGCCACTGACGCTGATCTTGTTCGGCACTGCCTTGATGGTGTCGGCCATGGCCAGCAGAATGTCCTCGAAATACGGCTGCAGTCGGGCACTGCCGATATCGAACATCGGCCGGTTCTCGGCATCCATGATCTGGATGCGCAAGCCGTCCTGAGTGATCTCGAAGAGAATCTGGTCCTTGAATTTCTGCAGCTGCGGGTTTTCCTCGACCTTGTTCTGCAGCTCCTGCAACAGCAGTTCGAGGCGTTCTCGCTCAACCTGATCAGCCATGGTCTCGACCTGATCCTGGTCCAACTGGATGCTGGTATCGGGCGTAGGCTCGGACTTTTCTTCCGGGTTGATGGTCTTTTCCGGCGCAAGCTGGGGCGAACCACCAAGATCGATCACATAAGGCGTTCCGCTCTCGGAGAAACCGATCGGGTCCTTGAAGTAACCGGCAATGGCGATCTTCTGCTCGGGCGTGGCAGTGGACAGCAGCCACAGCACCAGGAAGAACGCCATCATCGCCGTGGCGAAGTCAGCGAAAGCGATCTTCCAGGCGCCGCCATGGTGGCCACCACCGTAGCGCTTGACGCGCTTGATGATTATCGGCTGATTGTTTTCCATGACTCAGCGACCGCGAACTGCTTGTTCCAGCTCGGCAAAGCTCGGGCGATGCTTCGGATACAGCACCTTGCGCCCGAATTCAACGGCCAGCGAAGGTGGCATGCCAGAAGCAGACGCGACCAGCGAAGCCTTGATCGATTCATAGAGGTTGAGCTCTTCCTTGGCATCGTGCTCCAGGCACTTGGCCAGCGGGCCAAAGAAACCATAGGCTGCAAGGATACCGAAGAAGGTACCGACCAGCGCCGCGCCGACGTGCAGGCCGATCGAGGCCTGGTCGCCCTCGCCCAGAGACGCCATGGTCACCACGATGCCCAGTACAGCTGCGACGATACCGAAACCGGGCATGCCGTCGGCAATGCCGTTGACCGCATGCGACGGGTGCTCGAGCTCTTCCTTCATGCTCAGCAGCTCCATGTCGAACAAGCCTTCGAGTTCGTGGGGTGCCATGTTGCCGGTGGACATGATGCGCAGGTAGTCGCAGATGAAGGCGGTCATGCGTTCATCACCCAGCACCGCTGGGTATTTGGCAAAGATCGGGCTGGCTGCGGCGTCTTCGATATCGCCCTCGATCGCCATCATGCCTTCGCGACGGCTCTTGTTGAGGATTTCGTACACCAGGCCCAGCACTTCCAGGTAGAAGGTGTGGGTGAAGCGGGTGCCGAACATCTTCAGCGACTTCTTGATTACATGCATGGTCATGTAACCGGGGTTGGCCTGCATGAAGGCGCCAAAGGCTGCACCGCCGATGATCAGCACTTCGAACGGCTGGATCAGTGCCGCAATCTTGCCGTGGGAGAGCACATATCCGCCGAGCACGCTCGCGAATACGACGATGATGCCGATAATTTTAGCCATAGGTTCAAAGCACTTGCTGTCGTGGTCAGGATGAGGGACGGGAGCTTTAAAACTCTTCTTCTACTTATCGGCAGAACTGCGCCAGACTATAGCCACTCAAAGCGAAAAGCCAGTTCGGACTGATGTCAAAATGCCAATGGAATCCAAGGTGCCCACTCAGAATCCGCGTACGCTAGAGGCCTGGGTAAAGCTGCTGGACGGTATTCGTGTACCGGTGCCGAAGCAGAGTTATGACCGGGTCATGAGCGCTATCAACGATAGCCGCCGTTCGCTTCGCGATATCGCCGAACTGATGCAGGACAGCCCGGCCCTGGTGCTGTCGGTGATGCGCGAGGCCAATCATCCCGCCAATGCCAGCCAGGCAGAGCCCGCCGAAAGCCTGGAAATCGCCCTGAACAGGCTGGGCCTGGCACGCACCAGGGAATTGCTTACCCGCCTGCCAGCGCTGCCGGACGAGGACATCCCGCCGGTGCTGCGCCAGTTCCTGCTGATCAGCCAGCATGCTTCGCAGCAGGCCAGCGGCCTGTTCGCCAGCCGCCTTGCACGGCTGTGGCAGGAAATTCACTGGGGTAGCCTGCTGTTCCTCTCGCCACTATGGCCGTTGGCCTTGGCCTACCCCAAGCTGCTGGACGCGTGGGAACTGCGGGTTATCCACAAGGGCGAAGAGGCGCAAGAGGTCGAGCTCGAACTGTTTGGCGTGCGCATCCTGGCGCTATGCCAAGCCATGGCCGAACACTGGCGCCTGTCGCAATGGGTCACCCAGGGTTACCGCATGCTTCTTGAAGAGCGCGAGCAACTGGGGCAGATACTGAGCATCGCCCGCGACGAAGACCTGCTTAGCCAACAACACCGCCTGGATGAGGCGCCGGCACTGAGCCGCTGGTTCAACCAGCCGGCCAATACCGTGCTGCTGGCCAACAACCTAGCGCTGGCGGCACAGGTAGGCTGGGACAACCCGCACCTGCTGCGCTGGCAATTGCTTACCGCGCTGTACCTGCAGACCACACTGGAGGACGTGCAACAGCAAGTTCACCAACAGGCCGCCGCCAGTGCTCGCCGGCACGCCAGGCATGCCCTGTTCCACCCAGCCGAGGCCTTGATCTGGCCCTGGCACCAGCGTCGCCCGCACCCGGACATGCTGACACCGCCACCGCCTTCCAGCGAGGCGCTCGGCCATTGGCGCACGCTGTGTCAAGCGCTGTTGGCACAGCCCAGCCCCTTCACCAATGCCGTGCACCTGGCTACCCACGCCCGCGAAGCACTGTTGGCCTGCGGCATGCAGCGCATCATGCTGCTGACCCTGGACAAGGCCAGTGACTACCTGCGCGTACAGCAAACGGCCGGTTTGCCCAAGGAGGCGGCAACCATCGCCCTGCCCGTCACGCAGAGCAAGCTGTTGCAGAAACTGGTCGGCCAGGCCGCGCAGCTGCGCCTGTCGCCAGACAACCATGCCCAGTTCGCGGCCCTGCTGCCCGCCCCATTGCGGGCGTTCTTCCGTGGCGAACACCTGTTGCTGCGCTCGCTGGCCGTGAACAATCAAGTGCTGATGCTGGCAGTGGCCGACCAAGGCGGTAAACCGATGGCAGATGTCAGTGTTCAAGCATTCGGTAAAACCGCGCAATGTATCGAGCGCGCCCTTGCGGCGTTTGCCAACCGCAATGCCTGACCCTTGCGCTACAATCGCCCCTCTTCCCACACTGGAGACCGTGGATGACTGATTTTGCCGGACTACCGCTGGTGATCGAGCCTGCGGACCTGCTTGCGCGCCTGGCGTCCCCCCAGCTGATCCTGGTCGACCTGAGTAGCGCCAACCGCTACGTCAGCGGTCATATCCCCGGCGCCCGCTTCGTCGAAGGCAAGCGCACCCAGCTTGGCCTGCCGCCCGCGCCGGGGCTTTTGCCGGCCATTGGCGAGCTGGAAAAACTGTTCAGCGAACTCGGCCACCGGGACGATGCGGTCTACGTGGTGTACGACGATGAGGGCGGCGGCTGGGCCGGGCGCTTCATCTGGCTGCTCGACGTCATCGGCCACAAGGCCTGCCATTACCTCAATGGCGGCATCCAGGCCTGGCCGGCGGACAAGCTCTCGACCGAGGTGCCGCCGCCCGCCTCCGTACCGGTACGCCTGCAGCTGCATGGCGAACCGACCGCCACCCGCGAATACCTGCAAAGCCGCCTGGGCGCCGATGACCTGGTGATCTGGGATGCCCGCGGCCCGCAAGAATTCTCTGGTGAAAAGGTCCTGGCGGCCAAAGGCGGGCATATACCCGGCGCGATCAACTTCGAGTGGACGGCAGGTATGGACCTCAACGACCACCTGCGCATCCGCAAGGACATCGCCCAAGTCCTCCAGCAACTGGGCATCACCCCTGACAAGGAAGTGATCACCCATTGCCAGTCCCACCGCCGCTCCGGCTTTACCTACCTGGTGGCCAAAGCCCTCGGCTACCCACGCGTCAAGGCCTACGCCGGCTCGTGGAGCGAATGGGGCAACCATCCGGACACGCCTGTAGAAGTTTAAGGAACCTGCATGAAATCCCGTCTGTTCATCATCAGCCAGTACCTGCTGCCGCACCATCTGCTGTCGCGGCTGGCCGGCTGCGTCGCCGAGTGCCGCGCACGCTGGTTCAAGAATGCCTTCACCGCCTGGTTCGCCAAGCGCTACCAGGTGAACATGAGCGAGGCACTGGTCGAAGACCTCACCGCCTACGAGCACTTCAATGCCTTCTTCACCCGGGCGCTCAAGCCGGGTGCACGTCCGCTGGACGAAACGCCGGGGGCCATCCTCTGCCCGGCCGATGGTGCTGTTAGCCAGCTGGGCCCGATCGAACACGGTCGCATCTTCCAGGCAAAGGGGCACAGCTTCAGCGCCCTGGAGCTGCTCGGCGGTGACCCGGCCCTGGCCGCCCCGTTCATGGGTGGTGAATTCGCAACCATCTACCTGTCGCCGAAGGACTACCACCGCGTGCACATGCCGCTGGCCGGTACCCTGCGCGAAATGGTCTATGTGCCGGGTCGCCTGTTCTCGGTGAACCAGACCACTGCAGAAAACGTCCCTGAGCTGTTTGCCCGCAATGAGCGTGTGGTGTGCCTGTTCGACACCGAGCGCGGGCCGATGGCCGTGGTGCTGGTGGGGGCGATGATCGTTGCCTCGATCGAAACCGTGTGGGCCGGCCTGGTCACCCCGCCCAAGCGCGAACTTAAAACCTTCCGTTATGACGAAGGCAGCCGTGCGCCGATCCATCTGGAGAAGGGTGCGGAACTGGGCCGCTTCAAGCTGGGCTCCACGGCTATCGTGCTGTTCGGGCCGGAGCAGGTGAAGTGGGCTGAAACCCTGGGTGCCGGTTCGGCAACGCGCATGGGTGAGTTGTTGGCGCTTCCCGCGCAGGCTTGATTCTGGCCAAAATGAAAAGGCCCTGCATGGCTGAAGCCATTGCAGGGCCTTTTTGTCAGCGAGGCTTGTGTCAGCCCCGCGCGTCGCGGTCGCGCAGCCCCAGCAGATAGAGCACGCCGTCCAACCCAAGGGTGGAGATGGCCTGTTTGGCCGATTGACGTACCAGTGGCTTGGCGCGGAAGGCGACGCCAAGACCGGCCAGCGACAGCATCGGCAGGTCGTTGGCACCGTCGCCTACGGCAATGGTCTGCTCCAGTTGCAGGCCCTCTTCGCTCGCCAACTGCTGCAGCAGCTCTGCCTTGCGCTGGGCATCGACGATGGGCTCGACCGCCACGCCGGTCACCTTGCCATCAACCACTTCCAGTTCGTTGGCGAACACATAATCGATGCCCAGGCGCGCCTGCACCTGCTTGGCAAAGTAGGTGAAACCACCCGAGAGGATCGCAGTCTTGTAGCCCATGCGCTTGAGCTCGGCGAACAGGTTCTCGGCACCTTCGGTGAGGCGCAGTGAAGCGCCGATCTGGTCCAGCACACCAACGTCCAGGCCTTTGAGCAGCGCCATGCGCTCCTTGAAGCTGGCACGAAAGTCCAGTTCGCCGCGCATTGCCCGCTCGGTGATCGCCGCCACCTGCTCGCCGACGCCGGCAGCCTTGGCCAGTTCATCGATGACTTCGGCTTCGATCAGGGTCGAATCCATGTCGAACACCGCCAGGCGGCGGTTGCGACGGAACAGGTCGTCCTTCTGGAACGCGATATCGATGTTCAACGCTTCGGACAAGGCAAAGAAGTCGGCACGCAGGGCCTGGGCATCGCTTGGCTCTCCGCGCACGGAAATTTCCAGGGCAGCTTTGCCATGCTCACTCTGCACGCCCAGCGCAACACGCGCAGACAACCGCTCGATACGCTCGATGGTCAGGCCGTACTGGCTGATGACTGCACTGACACGCTGCAGTTGCTGCGGGGTGATCTTGCGGCTGAGAACGGTAGCGATATAGCGGGCTTCGCCCTGGCCATCGGCCCAGTGCTGGTAATCAGACTCGGAAATCGGCGTGTAGCGGGCCTGCAGGTTCAGCTCATGGGCCTTGGACTGCACGCTCTGCAACAGGCTGGTGGCCACTTCGTTGTCCGGAATATCGACCAGAATGCCGAACGACAGGGTGCCATGCATGACAGCCAGGCCGATGTCGAGAATGTTCACACCGCCCTGGAGGAGGACCCCGGTGATGGCGGCAGTGAGACCCGGGCGGTCCTCACCGGTGATGTTGATCAGAACGATTTCGCGCACAACCTGGCTCCGACTTCGATGAAAAATGCGCATTCTACCGATTTTCCGTGACCATCGGGCGCCAACGATACTTTGCCGACAAAACTCGGGTCGCTATACTGCGCAGCACTTTCATGCCATTAAGAGCCGCGCTCTGTGAACCGGCCCACGCCCGTCAAACCAGACAACTTCTTCCTCATGATCTTCCGTGCCCTGCGCCAACGTCGCGTTCCCCTGGCACTGCGCATCGCCAGCACCAACATTTTCTTGGTGGCGCTGGCGCTGGTGATCTATGCCTGCGTGATGGGTCTGCAGTTCAAGCAGGCCATGCACGAGCAGGCGGACGCCCTTGGCCAGAGCCTGACCACCCAGACAGCCACATCGGCGACCGAGCTGTTGGTGTCCAACGACATCCTCAGCCTCAACGTGCTGTTGGGCAACCTGGTGAAGAACCCGCTGGTGGCCCACGCAGCGATATACAGCGTGGACAACCGCATCCTGGCAGAAGCCGGGCAGCGCCCACGCAACAGCCTGCTGGGTGAGGCCGAAGGCCTGTACCAGACCAAGATCACCTTCCAGGACGTGACGGCCGGGCAACTGCGCATCAGCCTGGACATGAGCCAGTTCCAGCAGCCGATGCTGATCAGCTTGCAGAGCATGGGCATCCTGGCCGCGATCCTGCTGGCCCTGGCACTGAGCCTGAGCCTGCGCCAAGGCCGCCACATCACCCTGCCGCTGCTGCAACTGCGTGTATGGCTGCGTGACCCGCACCCCTACACCCCGGCGATCGATCGTCAGGATGAGATCGGCGATATTGCCCGTCAGCTGCATGCGCGCCTGGCCCCGCCGCCCCCTCCAGAGCCTGAACCGGAGGAATATGAAGATGAAGACGACTTCGACGATCTGCACGATGCCCCTGCGCCGGTCAACGCTGCGCCACGGGCCAAGGCTGCTGCTCAGGTAGGCGACGAAGACGATGATGAAGCCTTTGCCGGCCTGCTGGACCACGAAGAAAGCGCGCCGAAGGCCGCAGCAGTCGAGTCCGACGAGCCGCAGAGCACTGCTGTGCTGGCCGTTCAGCTAGGATCGCAGGAGCAACTGCGCCGGCTGCCGCGCACCCGCCTGACCGAGTTGCTGGAGCGCTACCGCGACTGCCTGGAGCAGGCCGCGTCGCTGTACGATGGCGAAACCCACACGCTCAACGACGGCAGCACGTTGGTGCTGTTCCACAGCCGCGACTGCGGCGAGGATTACCTGACCAATGCAATCTGCTGCGGCGAGCTGCTACGCGCACTCGGCCACGCCCTGCAGATCGAGGTCGCCGACAGCGGCATCACCCTGCAACTGCAACTGGGCCTGGCCCTGGGCGATGATTTGCAGGGGCTGGAACAGGTAGACCTGCTGATGACCGAAAAAGCCCAGGACGCCCTGGCGCTCTCCCAGCACAGCCGCAACCTACTGCTGGTGGAGCGGCAGATCAGTGACGACTCGCTGATTCGCCAGCGTGCGCGCATTCGGCCAATTGCCAGCCCTGAAGGGGCCTGCTGTGTCGAACGCTTGATGGAGCCCTACCCCTCGATGCTGGAGCGGCAGTTGGCGCGGATGCACGAACGCAGGGCGTGATACCGAGTGCCCTGATCTCACACCCATGAAAAAGCCCGCACATGTGCGGGCTTTTGTGTATCCGGGGTAAGCATCAGAACCGATAGACTTCCATATCGGTCCGAATAGGCGAAGCCATAGGGATCTTCGACTTCTCCGGTGCTTTCTTGACCTGAACCGGCGCTGCAGGTTTTTTGCGCGACTCTTCAGCGATCGCCGGCTGGTTGGCCAAAGGTTTGACCGCAGCGCTCAACTGTTCTGCCAGCTTCTGCAACAACTGCCCCTGAGCCTGTACCTGCGAAGACTCGCTGCCTTCGTGCGGCTGCTCGAGGTGAACGATCCGGTTGTCACGCACATTCCCGCGGCGGTCCAGCAAACGCCATTGGGCGTCGAGGATAGCCGGCTGGTTCTTGCCCGAGTCCAGACGAGTGATCGACAGCAATACCTGTACGTCAGGCGAGAAGCCACTGCTGGCCGGTGCCAGGACCACCCGCTGGCTGTCCAGGCGCCAGGCCAGCTGACGCACCAACAGTTGGTCGATGTCTGCCGACAGGCTACCGGCCCAACGACCGTCCGTCGCCGAACTCAGGCTGCCATCCGGCTGGCGCTGCAAAAAGGTTTCGCGCTGCAGGTAATCGGCGACCGACACCGGCCCGAGCACCACGGCCATGCCCGCACTCTGCGAAGGCTGGCCAGGGTCACCGCTGTCGAGCTGATACAGGGCAACCGGCTGATGCATGCTGCATCCGCTCAGCCCCAGCAGGCCCGTCATCAACAGCGCAAATGGAAGGCGCAGAAATTTCATTCATCCCATCCAGGCGGTCGCCACCAGGCTAACCGCATTGATACTGATATAGATTCAATCGGGCACACGGCCACGCCGGCACCACAGGTGCACTATCATCCGCGAAATGTCGGCCCGACTCCAGCATTTCTGCCTGGAACGGCGCTGAAATCGCCGCCCCAGACATTTCTGCTGATTTATGCCGGACTTTCCACCTGCAAACCGTCAACGCGCTGGAACCCGCGTGGCAGCTTGCTACCCCGCCGCCCGCGCTCGCCCTTGTAATGCTCGAGGTCGTCCGGCTTCAAAGACAGGGTACGCTTGCCAGCTTGCAATACAAGGGTGGCGCCCTCGGGGATCACCGCCAGATCTGTAACATATTCTTCACGGCTGGCGACCCGATCACCGGGCACACCGATAATCTTGTTGCCCTTGCCTTTGCCCAGTTGCGGCAAGTCGGCGACCTTGAATACCAGCAAGCGACCTTCGGTGGTCACGGCCGCCAACCAGTCCTGTTCACGGTTTGCCACAGGGCGCGGGCCGATGACCTTGGCCCCGTTAGGCAGGCTGAGCAACCCTTTGCCGGCCTTGTTCTTGGCCTGCAAATCCTCACCTTTGACCACAAAGCCGTAACCGGCATCCGATGCCACCACGTACAGCGCATCATCCTCCGGCAGCAGCACGCATTCGAAGGTAGCCCCCGGCGGCGGCGTCAGGCGACCGGTCAGCGGCTCACCCTGGCCACGCGCCGATGGCAAGGTATGCGCAGCCACCGAGTAGCTGCGCCCGGTGGAATCGATGAGCACGGCAAACTGGTTGGAACGCCCCGCTGCTGCAGCCTTGAAGCCATCGCCCGCTTTGTACGACAGGCCGGTTGCATCGATGTCGTGGCCTTTGGCGCAACGCACCCAGCCTTTTTCCGACAGCACGACGGTGACAGGCTCCGTCGGCATCAGCTCGTTTTCCGACAGTGCCTTGGCTTCGGCGCGCGCGACGATCGGCGACCGGCGGTCGTCGCCGTAAGTCTCCGCATCCTTGATCAGTTCGCTGCGTACCAGCTTGCGTAGCTTGGCATCGCTGCCGAGCAAGGCCAGCAGCTTGGCCTGCTCCTTGAGCAATTCGTCCTGCTCACCGCGGATTTTCATCTCCTCCAGACGCGCCAGCTGGCGCAGGCGGGTCTCAAGGATGTAGTCGGCCTGGATTTCGGTGAGGTCGAAACGAGCGATCAGTGCCTGCTTGGGATGCTCCTCGGTACGGATGATGTGGATGACTTCATCGAGATTGAGGAATGCAGTGAGCAAGCCTTCCAACAGGTGCAGGCGCCGCTCGACCTTCTCCAGGCGGTGCTGCAGGCGACGACGAACGGTACCGATACGGTACTGCAGCCACTCCAGAAGCAAGGCACGCAGGTTCTTGAGCTGTGGCCGCCCGTCCAGGCCGATGATGTTGACGTTGACCCGATAGCTGCTTTCCAGCTCGGTAGTGGCGAACAGGTGCTGCATCAGTTCGTCGGCATCCACGCGGTTGGAGCGTGGGATGATCACGATACGGCAGGGGTTTTCATGGTCCGATTCGTCACGCAGGTCAGCGACCATGGGCAGCTTCTTCGCCTGCATCTGCGCGGCGATCTGCTCCAGCACCTTGGCCCCGGAGACCTGGTGCGGCAACGCAGTGACGACAATGTCGCCGTCCTCGACCCGGTATACGGCGCGCATGCGGATCGAACCGCGGCCGCTTTCGTAGATCTTGAGGATCTCGGTACGCGGCGTGATGATTTCAGCTTCGGTCGGGTAGTCCGGCCCCTGGATGTGTTCACACAGCTGCTCGAGGGTGGCCTTGGGCTCGTCGAGCAGGCGCACACAGGCACTGGCCACTTCGCGCAGGTTGTGTGGCGGCACGTCGGTGGCCATGCCAACGGCAATGCCGGTGGTGCCGTTGAGCAGGATGTTCGGTAACCGTGCCGGCAGTACCGCAGGTTCCTGCAGGGTACCGTCGAAGTTGGGCACCCAGTCCACGGTGCCCTGGCCCAGTTCGCTGAGCAGCACCTCGGAATAGCGCGACAGGCGCGCTTCGGTGTAACGCATCGCCGCGAACGACTTCGGATCGTCCGGCGCCCCCCAGTTACCCTGGCCATCGACCAGCGTGTAGCGGTAGCTGAACGGCTGCGCCATCAGCACCATGGCTTCGTAGCAGGCCGAATCGCCGTGGGGGTGGAATTTACCGAGCACGTCGCCGACGGTACGCGCCGACTTCTTGTGCTTGGCATCGGCATCGAGCCCCAACTCGCTCATGGCATAGACGATGCGTCGTTGCACAGGCTTGAGGCCGTCGCCGATGTGCGGCAAGGCCCGGTCCATGATCACGTACATGGAATAGTTGAGGTAGGCCTGTTCGGTGAAGTCAGCCAGCGAACGGCGTTCGACGCCGTCGAGGCTGAGTTCCAGTGAGTCGCTCATGCGGGCCTCGTCATTTCAGGTTCTGGCGCAGCAGCATGGTGCCGCCGCGCTGGGTAAATTCAAGTTGTTTCAGAGCGCTCATGCCGAGCAGCACCGTCTGCCCATCCAGCCCCGGCACCACCAGGGCGCGCACGCCCTGCAGGCGGATATCCCCAAGCTGCAGGCTGTCCAGTCGCGTGCGGTAACCTTCGGTGCGACCGTTGGCGGTGCTGAGGATGACCGGGCTGCCACGTTGCAGGCTCAGGTCACGGGCCAGCGCTTCGGGGATCGCCACGTCGGTGGCGCCGGTATCGAGCATGAAATGCACAGCTTTGCCGTTGATCGCGCCATCTGCCACGAAATGGCCCTGGCCATTGCCCAACAGGCGCACCTCGATGAAGCCTTCGCCGTGCTCGGACTGCACCTGGGTATTGGGGTTACGCTCGCGCGCCTCCCACTCACCGAAAAACCGCGTAGCGAGGAACATCGCCGCCGCCCAGGCGACGATCATCAGTACCCTGCCCGCACGCTTGCCCGGTGGCTGGCTCATGGTGTGGCGCTCCACCCGCCCTGCGGGGCGGCGAAGCGCCAGACGACCGGGCGGTTTTCACCATCGGCGCGATCAGCGTTGTTGTTGTCCAGACCGATCCAGGCGCCCTTGGCATCGATCACCAACGCTTCGGCCAGGCCGAACGGCTGATCGTAGCGGCGCTCGGGCACCAGAGCATCGGCGGCGAATGACCAGCAGCGCTCGACCTCGCCGTTGTCGGCATGGCGCCGGCACACGCGGTATGCATTACGTTCGAGGGTGAACAGCTTGCCCTCGAACCAGGCCAGGTCAGCAAAATCACGCGAAAGCGCACGGGCCTCAGGCATTTGTGGCGGTTGCATCTCGACCCCGGCTTCACTGAGCAGTACGCAACTGCGTCCGCACGTCCATACCGACTGCTGCCGTTCTATCTTGACCAAGCCCCGGCGCTCACGCTCGGCCGCAAGCCACAGGCGATCACCGGCCGGGTTGATCGCCAGGCCTTCGAACAGGGCATTGAAGTTCAGCAGCATGCCACTGGCCCGGGCCTGGCGAATCATCGCTGGGTCAACCCTGAGCCAGGCAGGTGCGCCTACGACCGGCAATTGCAGCACGGCCACATGCGCTTCGCTGACCAGGTAGATGTTACCAGCCTGATCGCAAGTGATGCCTTCGTAATCAAACTGCCCGCCACGAATGAACGACACCGCCCAGTTGCGCGACTTCAGCCCCCAAGGCAAACCGCTGTCCGGCACCGGGGGTGGGGAGAACGTCAAAGGCTGGGCGCGCCAGACCTGATTGTGCGGGTCGAAGCGGTAGATACGGTCATCATCGCGATCCGAAACGCCCCACAACGCACCCCGACAAAAAGCCAGCCCGGAGAGATTGCCGCCGCGCATGCCGTCGATCGGATGCTCGGATGTCAGCTTCAGCTCCGGCCAGTCGCCAGCCAGGCTTTGCAGCGCGACCAGCGTAAGGAAAACCGCGACAAACGAACGAATCAAACCAGAACCTCGGCCAGATTGCCTTTGGTCTCCAGCCAGTTCTTGCGATCGCCCGCACGTTTCTTGGCCAACAGCATATCCATGATTTCGGTCGTGCCCTGCAGGTCATCCAGGGTCAGCTGGACCAGGCGCCGGGTGTTAGGGTCCATGGTTGTTTCGCGCAACTGCGGTGGGTTCATTTCGCCCAGCCCTTTGAATCGGGTGACCTGTGGCTTGCCACGCTTTTTCTCGGCCACCAGGCGGTCGAGAATGCCGTCGCGCTCAGCCTCATCGAGGGCGTAGTAGATTTCCTTGCCCAGGTCGATACGGTACAGCGGCGGCATGGCAACGTAGACGTGGCCTGCTTCGACCAACGGACGGAAGTGCTGAACGAACAGCGCGCACAGCAGGGTAGCAATGTGCAGGCCGTCGGAGTCGGCGTCGGCAAGGATGCAGATCTTGCCATAGCGCAGCTGCGACAGGTCGGCAGCGCCCGGGTCGACACCGATGGCCACGGCAATGTTGTGCACTTCCTGGCTGGCCAGCACCTCACCACCGTCCACTTCCCAGGTGTTGAGGATCTTGCCGCGCAGCGGCAGGATCGCCTGGAACTCCTTGTCACGCGCCTGCTTGGCAGAGCCACCGGCCGAATCACCCTCGACCAGGAACAGCTCGGCCCGCATTGGGTCCTGGCCTGCGCAATCGGCCAGCTTGCCCGGCAGCGCAGGGCCCTGAGTGACGCGCTTGCGCTCGACTTTCTTGCTGGCCTTGAGGCGGCGGCCGGCGTTGCTGATGGCCAGTTCCGCCAGCTGCATGCCCAGTTCGGGGTGTGCATTGAGCCACAGGCTGAAGGCGTCCTTGACCACGCCCGAGACGAATGCTGCAGCCTCGCGCGACGACAGACGCTCTTTGGTCTGCCCAGAGAACTGTGGCTCTTGCATCTTCATCGAGAGCACGAAAGTGATGCGTTCCCAAACGTCTTCTGGCGCCAGCTTGACCCCGCGCGGCAACAGGTTGCGGAACTCGCAGAACTCGCGCATGGCATCGAGCAGGCCCTGACGCAGGCCGTTCACGTGGGTACCGCCCTGGGCGGTGGGGATCAGGTTGACGTAGCTTTCCTGAACACTGTCACCGCCTTCGGGCAGCCACAGCAAGGCCCAGTCCACGGCTTCCTTGTTGCCGGCCAGGCTGCCGCAAAAGGGCTCGTCCGGCAGGCGCTGGAACTCACTGACCGAGTCGACCAGGTAGGAACGCAGGCCATCCTCGTAGTGCCATTCGACCTTCTCGCCGCTGGCCTTGTCCTCGAAGCTTACCAACAGGCCTGGGCACAGTACGGCCTTGGCCTTGAGCACGTGCTTGAGGCGGCTGATGGAAAACTTGGGTGAATCGAAGTACTTCGGGTCGGGGCTGAAGTACACACTGGTGCCGGTATTGCGCTTGCCGACAGTACCGACCACTTCCAGCTCGCTGGCTTTGAAGCCATCGGCAAAGGTCATCTGGTATTCGTTGCCGTCCCGCTTGACGCGCACGCGCACCTGGGTCGACAAGGCATTGACCACCGAGATGCCGACGCCGTGCAGGCCCCCGGAGAATTGGTAGTTCTTGTTGGAGAACTTGCCGCCGGCATGCAGCTTGGTGAGGATCAACTCGACCCCCGATACGCCCTCTTCGGGGTGGATATCCACCGGCATGCCGCGGCCGTCATCGCTGACTTCCAGCGAGTGGTCGGCATGAAGGATGACCTGCACCGAACGGGCGTGGCCAGCCAGGGCTTCGTCGACACTGTTGTCGATGACTTCCTGGGCCAGGTGGTTGGGCCGGCTGGTATCGGTGTACATGCCCGGCCGTTTACGGACCGGGTCAAGGCCCGAGAGGACTTCGATGGCGTCTGCGTTATAGGCGCTAGCGCTGGGGTTGGCCATGGGTTCTCGTCGTCAGTCTGGTGAATGCGAAAAAATCAAAATACAGAAAAATCGAGCGCCGCATACTGCCCCCGGGCAATTCCGGCGAAGGCCAGCAGGGCTGGTATCTGCTCGGCAAAGCCCTGGTAGCCGTGGTCACCACCGGCCTGGATACGCAACGCGCACGCCCGGTAATAATGCTGGGCGTGGCGATAGTCCAGGGTTTCATCGGCGGTCTGCAACCACACTTGATAGCGGCTGGCGTCCGCGGGGGCCGGCACTTCCAGTTCAGCCAGAGCCTGGACATGATCGTGGGTCAGCTCCCAGGTTTCGCCGCTGTAGTGGTTGCGCTGGGTGCCCAGGTAGCCGTCGAACAGCTTGTGCGGGGTGACCGCAGGGTTGATCAGCAGGGCTTTAAGGCCCAGGCGCTCGGCCAGATGGGTGGCATAGTAGCCGCCGAGCGAACTGCCGACCAGCAGGGGCGCGCCCAGTTCGGCGATGGCCGCTTCGAGCTGTGCGATGGCCTGGCGCGGGTGATGGTGCAAGGCGGGTACGCGCAGCTGGCCGGACAGGCCTAGCTGCTGCATCACAGCGTCGAGCTGACGCGCCTTGGTGGAGAGCGGTGAGCTGTTCAAGCCATGGATATAGAGGATGGAACCCGACATGCTGCCCCCGGAATCTTTGGCTTCGCGCCCCATGGTGGAGGCGCAGGGATGCGCAGTGTAGCGTGTTCGCCGTGTTTTGGCGCAGCGGCGGGTTTTTCGCAACAATTTTTGCGATGCTGGTTTCAATAGCCCGGGCTATCGAAATCGAGCTTCACCTCGAAGTCCGTGGCCCGCTGCACCCCGGTCTCCAGCTGCCCGTCGGCATGCAGGCGCAACCAGCGGTAACCTGGCTGCTCCTCACTCACCTTGAAGTCTTCGCTACCCGCGGCGAACTGTATGCAGGTCGATGGCGTGGCCAGCAGGCGCAGCCCGCCACGCAGCTCATCCCACTCCTGATGGATATGCCCCCAAAGCAGCGCCCTCACCTGTGGATAACCCTCAAGCCGGCGCAGCAATTGATCCGCATTGCGTAACCCGATCGGTGCGATCCAGGCGCAGCCGATATCCACCGGTTGATGATGGCAGCAGACCAGGCAATGGCGCCCACCGGCCGACACCAGCGCATCATCGAGCAGCGCCAGCTGTGCCGGCTCAAGCAGCCCATGGGTCGCGCCCTGCACCGCAGAATTGAGCATGATGACACGCCAGGCGCCGATATCGGTCACTGCCTGCACCAGCTCCGGCGCCACCTCGGCCATGACCCTGGCTTCATCATGATTACCCGGCAACCAGCGCGCCGGCACGCCGATCTCGCCCGTAAGATCACGAAACGCCTGATACGAGGCAACACTGCCATCCTGCGAAAGGTCACCCGTGCACAACAGCAGATCGATACGCGGCTGTTCACGACGCACTTGAGCGATCACATGACGCAGGCTGTCGCGCGTGCGCAGCCCCAGCAGCGTGCCCGCAGGGTCAGCGAACAGGTGAGCGTCAGTCAATTGCACCACGCATACGGGTGCCTGAGAGGGGTCTGGGTGCGGCACCGGCCGTCTCCTCGGGGGAATTCAGCACGAATTATGGCGGGGGATCGGTTACGAGAAAACAGTCGAAACCGACCTGAGTCACATTTCAGCGCACACTTGCCAGCTCGTGACCACACGCCAGGCAGTGGCTCAGCCATTCGCCGAGAAACAGATTGAGCTGGGCCTTTTCATCCGGCTGGTGCATGGACTGGTTGGGATACGGGTAGATGCTGCGCAGGCGCCTGGTGTGTTCGGCGCTGACCACTTCGGCCATACGCGCATCGTGGTACACCTGCACCTCAAGGTGGGGCACCGGCAGCCAAGGCAGGCTGTGCTCCTGGCGCACCCGCAGGGTAGTGGTATACGGGCAGGCCAGCACTACATCGAGGACCAGCACGCCGAGCATCTGGTCGCCCTGGGTCATGCCGATGCGGCGCGAACTCTGAGTGGTACGCATGTCGGGCAGCAAGCGCATGAGCCGGGCGTAGTTGGCCTCACAGGCTGCCTGCAGCCCGGCCAGATCGACCCGATAACGCTCACGCAGCAGGTTCACTTCCACATACCTCGTACTTCATCTCTGTTGAGCGCCAGCCATTGCAGGCCAATGATCGTCGCCGCATTGCAGATACGCCCATCGCGCACAGCCTGCAAGGCATCTTCGAACGACCAGACCCGCACACGGATATCCTCGCCCTCTTCTTCCAGGCCGTGCAGCCCCCCGGCGCCTTCGCTGCTGCAGCGGCCAAGGAACAGGTGCACGTATTCATCACTGCCGCCCGGCGACGGGAAATACCGCGTCATCGGCCATAGGGCGCTGAAGGTCAGGCCGGCTTCCTCTTCGGCTTCACGATGAGCGACTTCTTCAGGCTGTTCGTCCTTGTCGATCAGGCCGGCGACCATCTCGATCAGCCACGGATTGTCGACTTTATCCAGCGCACCGACGCGAAACTGCTCGATCAATACCACTTCATCACGCAGCGGATCGTAAGGCAGCACGCAAACGGCATCATGGCGCACGAACAGTTCGCGGCTGATCTCACGGCCCATGCCCCCGGCGAACAGCTCATGGCGCAGGCGAAGCTTGTCGAGCCTGTAGAAGCCCTGGAAGCAATTGGCCCGTTCGATGATGTCGAAGCCCTTGGGCACTGAATTCAACGCGTCTGACATGGAAATCCTCATTACCTCAAATACCGCTTCGCGCCATCCTACTCTGCACGCCTGCCTGTTTCACCCCTTTCCGTTAACCATTCGCGCAGTCGGGACAGGGGCTGTTCTCTCTGTTAGCTTAGTGGCGAACTGAAGGCCGCGCAGGCGGTCAAAGGCCGACTTTTCCCTGTATTGCAAGGATCATCATGACACTTGTCAAACTGACTGCCGTGGCGGTGCTGGCCTTGGCCCTCGGTGCCTGCCAGAGCCTGTTCGCGCCGAATTACCGTGCCCCGCTGGAGGTGAAGCGCGACGCCTGGGAGCACGTAAAGCCAGGTTGCAGCGAGAGTGACTGCCCACTGGTGAATATTGACACCATTCACTTCCCGGACCTGCCCAAGCTCGACGCAATCGTCGAAAAGCGCCTGCTGCAACTGACCGAAGACAACCAGCATGGCACCGCACCAAGCACTTTGCAGGCGTATGAGCAGCAATACCTGGCAACTGCCGACAAACGCAACAGCAGCTACCTGCAGGCCAAGGTACGTGAACAGCATGACGGGCTGGTGATCATCGAGCTGTCCAGCTACCTCGATAGCGGCGGCGCTCATGGCATGCCAGGCCGGGGCTTCATCAACTATTCGCGCAAGCTGGACAAGGTACTGACCCTGCAGGACATGCTGGTCCCGGGCCAGGAAGACACCTTCTGGAAAACGGTAGAAGAATCGCACCGCGCCTGGCTGATCAGCGTGGGGATGGACAAGGATGCCGAGTTCGTCAAAACCTGGCCGTTCAAGAAGTCGCCGCACATCGCTCTGACGTACGGCGCAGTGGTTGTCAAATACGAGGTCTATACCATCGCGCCCTACTCCATGGGCCACGTGGAACTGAAGCTTCCCTACCCTCGCCTGAATGGCGTGCTCAAGCCCGAACTGTTCCCCGGCCGCGGCTGAGGCTCAGTAGCGCATGCAGCCCACCCGCCAGCAGCAATGCCGGCAGGGTAGCGCCGACCTCTGGCGCTTGCGCAGCGATGCTGTGATAGGCCACCACGCCCACCGCCCAAGCCAGCAGCGCCTGCCAGTGCAAACCATCGATTTGTGCTGGAAGGCGGCGGCGGCGGATCACGAAGTGGTCCATCAGCACCACACCGAACAGCGGCGCGAACACCGAGCCAATCAGCAGCAGGAAGTTCTCGTACTGGGCCAGCGGCGCCAGCAGAGCAATCAGCGTACATAGCACACCGATGGCCAACGCCAGGTGCTCGACCTTCAGGCGTACCAGCAGGCCAGTCGATACCGCCGCCGAGTGGATATCGGCAAAGGCCTTCTCCGACTCGTCCAGCAAAATCAGCAGCAATGGAATACCCAGCCCGGCACCGGCCAGGGCCAGCAACAGCGCGTTGACCTCACCGCTCGGCGCAAAGGCAAGGGTGTAGGCCACGCCCAGGCTCATCAGCCAGGTATTGCCGATGAAGTAACCGAGCACGGTCCCGCCGAATACGCGCCTGGCGCTGCGGGCGAAACGCGAGTAGTCGGCAATCAACGGCAACCAGGAAAGCGGCATGGCGATGACGATGTCGAAGCCCGTGGCCAGCGACATCGACCCATCTCCGCTGCGCTGCCACAGTTCGCTCAGGTCAGCCTTGGCGAAGAGGTTCCAGGTCAGCCACAGGCAAGCGCCCAACAACAGCCAGATCCCCCATTTACGCAGCACCTTGCGCACGAATGCCAGCGGCCCGCTGACCGCGAGCAGCGTGGCCAGGCCACCGAAGCACAGGGTCCAGAACATTGGGCTGTTCCACAGGCTGCCTTCACCGAAGGTACGCGCGCCAAGCAGGCTGGCGGCGTCACGCATGACAATGATCTCGAACGCCCCCCAACCGATCAGTTGCAGCAGGTTGAGCAACGCCGGCAAGCGCGCGCCGTGGCTGCCCAGGCTCAGGCGCAGGGTGGCCATGGCGCACAGGCCCGTGTCGCTGCCAATCACGCCTGCCGCCCCAAGCAGCAGCACGCCCACGCCCGTACCCAAGATGATGGCCAGCACCGCGCCGGCCAGGCCCAGGCCGGGGGCGAGCATCGCGCCCACCTGCAGCACCATCAGGCCGATGCCGAGGGAAAACCAGAGCGAGAACAGGTCCCGGCCACCGAACGGGCGTTGGCTGGCGGGGACGGGGTGGTCGGGGGAAAAATGGCTGGTAGTTGTCATTGTTGTCACTCGACAAAGAAATCCAATCGACGCAGTCGTTGCAGGAGCGGCGTTGCCGGGCCGCTCCTGCAAACGATCACAGCGGCTTACACCTTGTGGTACAACTGGCTGCCTTCCTGGCGGAACCGTTCGGCCTGCTCGCGCATACCCTCCTCAACCGACACATCCACGGCATCGATGCGCAGGTTGGCGGCGTACTCCCGGACCTCCTGGGTGATTTTCATCGAGCAGAACTTCGGCCCGCACATCGAGCAGAAGTGCGCGACCTTGGCCGACTCCTTCGGCAGGGTTTCGTCGTGGAAGGCACGCGCGGTGTCAGGGTCCAGGCCCAGGTTGAACTGGTCCTCCCAGCGGAACTCGAAACGCGCCTTGGACAGGGCATTGTCACGGATCTGTGCGCCTGGGTGCCCCTTGGCAAGGTCGGCAGCATGCGCGGCGATCTTGTAAGTGATGATGCCGGTCTTGACGTCGTCCTTGTTCGGCAGGCCCAGGTGCTCCTTGGGCGTGACGTAGCACAGCATGGCGCAGCCGAACCAGCCGATCATGGCCGCGCCGATGCCCGAGGTGATGTGGTCGTAACCTGGCGCAATGTCAGTGGTCAGAGGGCCGAGGGTGTAGAACGGCGCCTCGTCGCAGCACTCCAGCTGCTTGTCCATGTTTTCCTTGATCAACTGCATCGGCACATGGCCAGGGCCTTCGATCATGCACTGCACGTCGTGCTTCCAGGCGATCTTGGTCAGCTCGCCAAGGGTTTCCAGCTCACCGAACTGCGCCGCGTCGTTGGCATCGGCAATCGAGCCTGGGCGTAGTCCGTCACCGAGCGAGAAGCTCACGTCGTAAGCCTTCATGATTTCGCAGATCTCATCGAAATGCGTGTACAGGAAGTTCTCCTGGTGATGCGCCAGGCACCACTTGGCCATGATCGACCCGCCGCGGCTGACGATACCGGTGACCCGCTTGGCGGTCAGTGGCACGTAGCGCAGCAGCACGCCAGCATGGATGGTGAAGTAGTCAACGCCCTGCTCTGCCTGCTCGATCAGCGTGTCGCGGAACAGCTCCCAGGTCAGGTCTTCGGCAACTCCGCCGACCTTTTCCAGGGCCTGGTAGATCGGTACGGTACCGATGGGTACCGGCGAGTTGCGGATGATCCACTCGCGGGTTTCGTGGATGTGCTTGCCGGTCGACAGGTCCATGACCGTGTCCGAGCCCCAGCGAATACCCCAGGTCAGCTTGGCCACTTCTTCTTCGATCGAGGAGCCTAAGGCGCTGTTGCCGATGTTGCCGTTGATCTTCACCAGGAAGTTGCGGCCGATGATCATCGGCTCCAGTTCCGTGTGGTTGATATTGGCCGGGATGATCGCGCGGCCGCGGGCGATCTCCTCGCGCACGAACTCGGCAGTGATCTCTTTGGGGATGTTGGCGCCGAAGCTGTGGCCGGCGTGCTGCTGCGTGAGCAGCCCAGCAGCGCGTGCCTCCTGCAGCTTCATGTTCTCGCGGATGGCGACGTACTCCATCTCTGCGGTGATGATGCCCTGGCGCGCGTAGTGCATCTGCGAGACGTTGGCGCCAGCCTTGGCGCGGCGCGGGTTGCGCACATGGTTGAAGCGCAGCTTGGCCAGTTCGGCGTCGTTCAGGCGTTGCTGGCCGAAATTCGAGCTCAGCCCACCCAGGCGCTCGGTATCGCCACGGGCGTCGATCCAGGTCGACCGCACATCGGCCAGGCCTTTGCGTACATCAATGATGACGTCGGGATCGGTATAGGGGCCGGAAGTGTCGTAGACCAGTACCGGCGCGTTGGCTTCGCCGCCGAAGTCGGTGGGGGTGTCGTGCAGACTGATTTCGCGCATCGGCACGCGGATGTCCGGGCGCGAGCCCTCGACATAGACCTTGCGCGAACGCGGGAAGGGTTGCACGGACTGCTGATCGACTTGCGCCGATTCGCTGAGGTTGATCGTTTTTTCTTGTTTGCTCATCACAGGCTCCAGACAGCTTCCTAGCGGTGGAATGTCGGGGAGAACCTGAAAGACGCGGACGCACCCCTTGGCGGGTATGCAGTGCCGGATACATGGAGTGCCTTGAGCTGCTTGCAGCTGCGACATTCCCGGACCTGGCACAAGAGGCTCTCCGGGAAGGCGAGCAATCTTGTTCCCTACGCAGGCGCTAACCTGATCAGGTTCAACGGGATCCGCACCTATGCGATCTCAGCCTTTGCTTCAAGGCACCCCGACAAGAACGTGCGCAGTCTAGACTGGAGTGGCCGGCAAAGCCAAGCGTGTAAAACGGGGGGATGATGAAAGGCACCGCCAACGATTGTTGCCAATTGCGCATGGCACTACACTGCCCCATCGCTCGATACTCAACAGTTCAGTAATTAAATTTCGTACAAGGATTGCCTCTATGCTGCGCAAACTCTCACTGGCGATTGCCGTGTCTTGTGCGTCCAACGGAGTGGCCTGGGCAGCGGATGTGCCCATGACGGTGAAGACTGATTTGGTCAGTGTCTACCAGGAAGCGGTCGACAACAACGCCGATCTTGCCGCCGCTCGCGCCGATTATGGCGCGCGCCGCGAAGTGGTGCCCCAGGCCCGCGCCGGCTTGCTGCCCAACCTGTCGGCAGGTGCCGAAATGATGAACACCCGCACCAAACTCGACGAACCCTCGATCACCTCGAACCGCAGCGGCAATTCCTGGAGCGCCACACTGGCGCAACCTGTCTTCCGCGCCGATCGCTGGTTCCAGTTGCAGGCCGCCGAGGCCGTCAACGAGCAGGCAGCGCTGGAGTTGTCTGCCACTGAGCAAAACCTGATCCTGCAGACCGCGCAAAGCTACTTTGCCGTGCTGCGTGCCCAGGACAACCTGGCAGCCACGAAAGCCGAAGAATCGGCCTTCAAGCGCCAGCTCGACCAGTCCAACGAACGTTTCGATGTCGGCCTGTCCGACAAGACCGACGTGCTGCAGTCCCAGGCCAGCTATGACACCGCCCGGGCCAACCGGATCATTGCCGAACGCCAGGTGCAGGATGCTTTCGAGGCTTTGGTGACCCTCACCAACCGCGAATACACCTCGATCCAGGGCGTTGTTCACACCTTGCCGATACAGGTGCCCACCCCCAACGACGCCAAGGCCTGGGTCGAGACTGCGGGGCGGCAGAACCTCAACCTGCTGGCAACCAACTACGCAGTCGATGCCGCCGAAGAAACCCTACGCCAGCGCAAGGCCGGCCACGCCCCGACCCTTGATGCGGTAGCCAAATACCAGAAAGGCGACAATGACAGCCTGGGCTTCTCCAACCCTTCGCAACTGGGCGTGCGCTACAGCGGTGACGTGGAGCAGACCAGCATCGGCCTGCAGCTGAACATCCCGATCTACAGCGGTGGCCTGACCAGCTCGCAAGTACGCGAGGCATACCAGCGCCTGAGCCAGAGCGAACAACAACGCGAGAGCCTGCGCCGCCAGGTGGTGGAGAACACACGCAACCTGCACCGTGCCGTGAATACCGATGTGGAGCAGGTGCAAGCGCGCAAGCAGTCGATCATTTCCAACCAGAGCGCGCTGGAAGCCACCGAGATCGGTTACCAGGTCGGCACCCGCAATATCGTCGACGTGCTCGATGCCCAGCGCCAGCTGTACACCTCGGTTCGCGACTACAACAACAGCCGGTACGACTACATTCTCGACAACCTCAGCCTGAAGCAAGCGGCTGGCACTTTGAGCCCACAGGACCTGATCGACCTCAAGCGGTACCTGAAGGCGGACTACAATCCGGACAAGGACTTCCTGCCACCGGACCTGGCGGCGGCAGCGGCGAAGAACTTCGAACGCAGGCCTTGAGGCAAGCGGTCACGGCAATCGTCGAAACAAAGCGTTCGAGGAGGCATTTCCCGATCCCCGACAATCCGCAAGACGCAAAAAAACCCAGGGCAAATGCCCTGGGTTTTTCGATAGAGCTGGACGTCTTACCGACCTGAGGTTGCTCAGAACGGAATATCGTCATCAAAGCTGTCAAAGTCAGCAGCCGGCTGCGGCGCAGGCTGTTGCGGCGCAGGGCGCTGCTGGGCCTGTTGCGGGCGTGGGGCCTGCTGACGTGGTGGCGCCTGGTTGTACTGTTGCTGCTGGCCACCCTGGTTGTAGTTGTTACCACCACCTTGGTTGTACTGGTCACCGCCACCTTGCTGGTTCTGCGGACGGCCGCCGAGCAACTGCATGGTGCCCTGCATGTCGACGATGATTTCGGTGGTGTAACGCTTGATGCCGTCTTTTTCCCACTCGCGGGTCTGCAGCTTGCCCTCGATGTACACCTGCGAACCCTTGCGCAGGTATTCGCCAGCGATTTCGGCAACCTTGCCGAACATCGACACACGGTGCCACTCGGTACGCTCGACCTTCTGGCCCGACTGCTTGTCGGTCCACTGCTCGCTGGTAGCCAGGCTCAGGTTGGTCACGGCGTTACCGTTGGGCAGGTAGCGGACTTCGGGATCCTGGCCACAGGTGCCGACCAGAATGACTTTGTTAACCCCACGGGCCATAACGTTCTCCTAGGCTTCGCACGCCGAAGAGGCTGGGTTCACCAGACGCTCGAGGGTCGCACGGTCCAAAATTTTCGTATCCAGTTTGATATAGATGGCAGCTTCTTCTGCCACCACAACGGCGTCGGTCACACCCGGCACGGCCATCAGGCGCTCGGTCAGGCCGGCTTCCCGGACTGCCTCAGGCGTCAGCGGCATGCGCAGGCTGGTCACATACGGCGGCTCGTTCATGCGTAACGCAACCACCAGCCATACGGCACACAGCACCGCGCAACCGAGGAACACCGTGTTCAGCCCACCGTGCTGGAACAGCCAGCCGCCAAGGATCCCACCCAGCGCAGCACCAAGGAACTGGCTGGTGGAATACACCCCCATCGCCGTCCCCTTGCCGCCAGCAGGCGACACCTTGCTAACCAGCGACGGCAGCGATGCCTCCAGCAGGTTGAATGCAGTAAAGAATACCACGGTGCCAATCACCAGTCCGCGCAAGTTGTCAGCCCACTGCCAGAAGAACACCTCCACCAGCAGCAACACACTGACCGCTCCGGCCAATACGCGTTTCATCTTGCGCTTTTTTTCGCCGTAGATGATGAAAGGGACCATTGCAAAAAATGAGATGAACAGCGCAGTCAGGTACACCCACCAGTGCTCTTCCTTGGGCAAGCCACCGCGCTCGACGAAGGCCAGAGGCAGCGCAACGAAGCTCGCCATGAGGATCGCGTGGAGGATGAAGATGCCGGCGTCCAGGCGCAGAAGGTCCGGATGGCGCAGGGTTGGACCGAGTGCCTGGCGCGCCACACCCGATTCGCGGTGCTGCAAGGTGCTGTGGGTGTTGGGCACGATGAAGGCGATCAGCAAAATGCCTACCAGGGCAAGTCCTGCCGTGGCGAGGAACAATCCTGACAGGCCGAAGGCGCTGGTGAGAAGTGGGCCAACGACCATCGCCACAGCGAACGACAGGCCGATGCTCATGCCGATCATGGCCATGGCCTTGGTACGGTGCTGCTCACGGGTCAGGTCGGACAGCAGCGCCATGACTGCGGCGGAAATCGCCCCGGCGCCCTGCAGAATTCGCCCGGCAATCACACCCCAGATGGAGTCGGCCTGAGCCGCCAGTACACTGCCCAAAGCGAAGATCACCAGGCCCAGATAGATCACCGGACGGCGGCCGATGCGATCGGAAATCATCCCGAAAGGGATTTGAAAAAACGCCTGGGTCAGGCCATAGGCACCGATGGCCAGGCCGATCAGCGCGGGCGTGGCACCGGCCAGGTCCATGCCGTAGGTGGCCAGCACCGGCAAGACCATGAACATGCCCAGCATACGAAAGGCAAAGACCAGGGCCAGGCCGCCAGCGGCGCGCGTTTCGCTGCCACTCATGCGCTCGTTGTGGGTGTCGTGCATGGATTAACCTCGTGTGAACCGGCGGCGATTCTATCAGTCCGACAGCTTGACGGCATCTACGTGACGCTTTGCCGCGTACTGGCAGCGCCCCGTATACTTCCTTGTTTATGCCCGCCAAGCGAGGCCGCAGTGGACAAGATCCTTATTCGTGGGGCACGTACCCACAACCTGAAGAACATCGACCTGACCCTGCCGCGGGACAAGCTGATCGTGATCACCGGCTTGTCCGGGTCCGGGAAGTCTTCCCTGGCATTCGATACCTTGTATGCCGAGGGTCAGCGCCGCTATGTGGAATCGCTGTCAGCCTACGCCCGGCAATTCCTGTCGATGATGGAAAAACCTGACGTCGACACGATCGAAGGCCTGTCGCCTGCCATCTCCATCGAGCAGAAGTCGACTTCGCACAACCCGCGCTCGACGGTAGGCACCATCACCGAAATCTACGACTACCTGCGCCTGCTTTATGCCCGCGTGGGTACTCCGCGCTGCCCGGACCACGACATTCCGCTGGAGGCGCAGACCGTCAGCCAGATGGTCGACCTGGTGCTGGAGCGCCCGGAAGGCAGCAAGCTGATGCTGCTGGCTCCGGTAGTGCGCGAGCGCAAGGGTGAGCACCTGGCCGTGTTCGACGAACTGCGTGCCCAAGGCTTCGTTCGGGCACGCGTCAACGGCAAGCTCTACGAACTCGACGAACTGCCCAAGCTGGACAAGCAGAAGAAACACAGCATCGATGTGGTGGTGGACCGTTTCAAGGTCCGCGCCGATCTGCAACAACGCCTTGCCGAGTCATTCGAGACCGCCCTCAAGCTGGCCGACGGCATCGCCCTGGTTGCCCCGATGGACGATGAAGAAGGCGAAGAGACGATCTTCTCCGCTCGTTTCGCCTGCCCGGTCTGCGGCCATGCGATCAGCGAACTGGAGCCCAAGCTGTTTTCGTTCAACAACCCGGCCGGCGCCTGTCCGACCTGCGATGGCCTGGGGGTAAAGCAATTTTTCGATATCAAGCGCCTGGTCAACAGCGAGTTGACATTGGCCGAGGGCGCTATCCGCGGCTGGGATCGGCGTAACGTCTACTACTTCCAGATGCTGGGTTCGCTGGCAGCGCATTATGGGTTCAGCCTCGAGGAACCGTTCGGCGAGCTGTCGGCCGAGCACCAGAAGGTAATCCTGCAAGGCAGTGGCAAGCAGAGCGTTGACTTCAAGTACCTGAACGACCGTGGCGACATCGTCAAGCGTTCGCACCCGTTCGAAGGGATCGTGCCCAACCTGGAGCGGCGCTACCGCGAAACCGAGTCGGCCACGGTGCGTGAGGAGCTGGCCAAGTTCCTCGGCACCCAGCCCTGCCCCGACTGCCGCGGCACTCGCCTTCGCCGGGAAGCACGGCATGTCTGGGTTGGCGAAAAAACCCTGCCGGCGGTGACCAACCTGCCTATCGGTGAAGCCAGCAGCTACTTCGGTGAGCTGACCCTGACCGGGCGTCGCGGTGAAATTGCGGCAAAGATCCTCAAAGAAATCTGCGAACGCCTGCAGTTTCTGGTCAACGTTGGCCTGGATTACCTTACCCTGGATCGCAGTGCCGACACCTTGTCCGGCGGCGAAGCACAGCGGATCCGCCTGGCCAGCCAGATTGGTGCGGGGCTGGTCGGGGTGATGTATATCCTTGATGAACCGTCCATCGGTCTTCATCAACGCGACAACGACCGCCTGCTCGCCACCCTCAACCACCTGCGCGACCTGGGTAACACCGTGATCGTGGTCGAGCACGACGAAGACGCCATTCGCCTGGCTGACTACGTGGTGGACATCGGCCCAGGTGCCGGCGTACACGGTGGCCAGATCGTTGCCGAGGGTACGCCGCAAGAAGTCATGGCCCATCCCGACTCGCTGACCGGGAAGTACCTGTCCGGCCGCAAGAAAATCGCCGTCCCTGCCAAACGCACGCCCCGCGACAAAAAGCTGTCCCTCAAGCTCAAAGGCGCGCGAGGCAACAACCTGCAGAACGTTGACCTGGAAATCCCGATCGGCCTGCTGACCTGCGTGACTGGCGTATCCGGCTCGGGCAAGTCGACGTTGATCAACAACACGCTGTATCCCCTGGCCGCTACCGCCCTCAACGGTGCGAGCAGCCTGGAAGCCGCACCGCATAGCAACATGGATGGCCTGCAGCACCTGGACAAGGTCGTCGATATCGACCAGAGCCCGATCGGCCGCACACCGCGTTCGAACCCGGCGACCTATACCGGCATCTTCACCCCGATTCGTGAGCTGTTTTCCGGCGTGCCGGAATCGCGCTCACGCGGCTACGGCCCGGGGCGTTTCTCGTTCAACGTCAAGGGCGGCCGTTGCGAGGCGTGCCAGGGCGATGGGCTGATCAAGGTGGAAATGCACTTCCTGCCGGACATCTACGTGCCGTGCGACGTGTGCAAGAGCAAGCGCTACAACCGCGAAACCCTGGAGATCAAATACAAAGGCAAGAACATCCACGAGGTCCTGGAAATGACCATCGAGGATGCGCGCGAATTCTTCGATGCAGTGCCGGCGCTGGCGCGCAAGCTGCAAACCTTGATGGATGTAGGCCTGTCTTACATCAAGCTGGGCCAGTCGGCGACCACGCTGTCGGGGGGTGAAGCGCAAAGGGTCAAGCTCTCACGCGAGCTGTCCAAACGCGATACTGGCAAGACCCTGTACATCCTTGACGAGCCGACCACGGGCCTGCACTTCGCCGATATTCAGCAGTTGCTGGACGTCTTGCACCGCCTGCGCGACCACGGCAACACGGTGGTGGTCATCGAGCACAACCTCGATGTGATCAAGACCGCGGACTGGTTGGTCGACCTGGGCCCAGAGGGTGGCTCGAAGGGTGGGCAAATTATTGCCAGCGGTACCCCGGAGGAACTGGCCAAGATGAAGCAGTCGTACACAGGGCACTACCTGAAACCGCTTCTGGAGCGTGACCGGGCCTGATCTGGTAGCCCATGAAAAAGCCCCAGGCACGGATGGTGCCTGGGGCTCTTTTTTATCTGTGGATAACTTACATCTGCGACTGCAGGTAGTTTTCCAGGCCGATGGCCTTGATCAGGCCCTGCTGCTTTTCAAGCCAGTAGGTGTGATCTTCTTCGGTATCGGCCAGCTGCGCACGCAGGATATCGCGACTGATGTAGTCCTTGTGCAGCTCACACAGCTCGATGCCTTTGCACAAGGCGGCACGAACCTTGTACTCGAGCTTGAGGTCCGCTTCGATCATTTCCGGCACAGTGCTACCCACTTCCAGGTCATCCGCGCGCATGTCGGGGGTGCCTTCGAGCATGAGGATACGCCGCATCAGCGCATCGGCGTGCTGGGTTTCCTCTTCCATCTCATGGTTGATGCGTTCGTAGAGCTTGGACAGGCCCCAGTCTTCGTACATGCGCGAGTGAATGAAGTACTGGTCGCGTGCGGCCAGTTCGCCCTTCAGCAACGTGACGAGATAATTGATTACGTCCGGGTGACCTTGCATCGCCCTGATTCTCCGTGTGGATACGTCTAATGAGACATAGTTTGAACCAGGAATTGCCCACGGTCACTGAAAAATGCGCAATCAGGGGCAAAAAATCAGGTAAACAGTAGTGATATTCATTGAAAAACCGCCCAAATGAGGGCGGTTCTTCTTATCACTTCGAGTTAGGCGAGATTCACGCCCAATGCCTTGGCAATGCCTTCACCATAGGCCGGATCAGCCATGAAGAAGTACTGCAGTTGACGTTGAATGACATCTTGACTGACACCTGCCATGGTTCCGACGATATTGCTGATCAGCAGTGCCTTTTGTTCATGGTTCATCAAGCGGAACAGTGCACCGGCGTGGCTGTAGTAGTCATTGTCTTCACGGTGATCGTAGCGGTCCGCAGCGCCTTTGAGGGCCAATGCAGGTTCGCCATGGCCAGGCGACTGCTTAGGCGCATCGCCATAGCTGTTGGGCTCGTAATTGGGTGCACTGCCATAGCTACCAAACGCCATCGATCCATCACGCTGGTAGCTATTGACCGGGCAGCGTGGCGCGTTGACCGGCAACTGCTGGTGGTTGGTGCCCACACGGTACCGGTGCGCATCGGCATAGGCGAAAACGCGGCCCTGCAGCATGCGGTCTGGGGACAGCCCAACGCCCGGCACCATGTTGCTCGGGCCAAACGCAGCCTGCTCGACTTCAGCGAAATAGTTGAGCGGGTTACGGTTGAGCTCCAGGACACCCACCTCGATCAACGGATAGTCCTTCTGCGACCAGGTCTTGGTCACATCGAACGGATTTTCTTCGCGGCTGGCTGCCTCCTCCTCGGTCATGACCTGAATGCACACGGTCCAACGGGGGTAGTCTGCGCGCTCAATGGCCTCGAACAGGTCACGCTGGGCGTAGTCAGGGTCTGTACCCGCCAGGCGCGCAGCGTCGGCTGGCGTAAGATTCTTGATACCTTGCTGGGTCTTGAAGTGCCATTTGACCCATGTGCGCTCGCCGGTAGCGCTGATCAAGCTATAGGTGTGGCTGCCGAAGCCGTGCATGTGCCGGTAGCCGTCCGGAATGCCGCGATCGGAGAACAGGATGGTGACCTGGTGCAGCGCCTCAGGCGAGTGCGACCAGAAATCCCACATCATCTGAGCGTTCTTCAGGTTTGATTGCGGATGGCGCTTCTGGGTGTGGATGAAATCCGGGAACTTGAGCGGATCGCGGATGAAGAAAACCGGCGTGTTGTTGCCGACGATGTCCCAATTGCCTTCCTCGGTGTAAAACTTTACCGCAAAGCCGCGAGGATCACGCTCGGTGTCAGCCGAACCACGCTCGCCGCCGACGGTGGAAAAGCGCAGGAAGGTTTCCGTCTGCTTACCAATCGTGTCGAACAGCTTGGCCTTGGTGTACCGAGTGATGTCGTGGGTGACGGTAAACGTGCCATAGGCTCCCGAGCCTTTGGCATGCACACGCCGCTCAGGAATGTTCTCACGGTTGAAGTGAGCGAGCTTCTCGATCAGGTGGAAATCGTCGAGCAACAACGGGCCGCGCGGGCCAGCAGAGCGGGAATTCTGATTGTCAGCTACGGGGGCACCGCTGGCGGTGGTGAGAATCTTGCTCATGGGCTCTCCATATCGGTTTTGAACTGCCGGCGAATCGGCTTGGATAGGAGTATCGACGAGCGGTCGATTCAGAACAAATTCATTGCACGTGTCGTATCGATAGAAAAAAACAATTCCTATGAAAACAAAAAACCGGGCACTAGGCCCGGTTTTTTGTAGCAGACAGAACGTCTTACTCGGCAGCTTCTACAGCACCACCGACTGGACGATCAACCAGCTCGACGTACGCCATAGGCGCGTTGTCGCCAGCGCGGAAACCGCACTTCAGGATGCGCAGGTAGCCGCCCTGACGGGTGGCGTAACGCTTGCCCAGATCGTTGAACAGTTTGCCAACAGCGGACTTCGAACGGGTACGGTCGAAGGCCAGACGGCGGTTAGCAACGCTGTCTTCCTTGGCCAGGGTGATCAGCGGCTCGGCAACGCGGCGCAGTTCCTTGGCTTTCGGCAGGGTGGTTTTGATCAGCTCGTGCTCGATCAGCGACACAGCCATGTTCTGGAACATAGCTTTGCGGTGAGAGCTGGTACGGCTCAGGTGACGTCCACTTTTACGATGACGCATGATTCATTCCTTACCAAACACTACGTTCGGTGATTACGACGATCAGGCGGTCGCCTTGTCGTCTTTCTTAAGACTTGCAGGCGGCCAGTTGTCGAGGCGCATGCCGAGAGACAGACCACGAGAGGCCAGCACGTCCTTGATTTCAGTCAGGGACTTCTTGCCCAGGTTAGGAGTCTTCAACAGCTCTACTTCGGTACGCTGAATCAGGTCGCCGATGTAGTAGATGTTCTCCGCCTTGAGGCAGTTGGCCGAACGTACAGTCAGTTCCAGGTCGTCAACCGGACGTAGCAGGATCGGATCGATCTCGTCTTCCTGCTCGACTACGACAGGCTCGCTGTCACCTTTGAGGTCGACGAACGCGGCCAACTGCTGTTGCAGGATGGTCGCAGCGCGGCGGATAGCCTCTTCAGGATCCAGGGTGCCGTTGGTTTCCAGATCAATGACCAGCTTGTCCAGGTTGGTACGCTGTTCAACACGGGCGTTCTCGACCACATAGGCGATACGACGCACCGGGCTGAACGAAGCGTCCAGCTGCAGACGGCCAATGCTACGGCTTTCGTCTTCGTCGGTTTGACGGGAGTCAGCCGGCTCGTAACCGCGACCACGAGCTACAGTGAGCTTCATGTTCAGGGCGCCGTTGGACGCCAGGTTCGCGATTACGTGATCGGGGTTGACGATCTCGACATCGTGATCCAGCTGAATATCGGCAGCGGTAACCACCCCCGAACCCTTTTTCGACAAGGTCAGCGTAACTTCGTCACGACCGTGCAGTTTGATAGCCAGACCTTTAAGGTTCAACAGGATTTCAATTACGTCTTCCTGTACACCTTCGATCGCGGAGTACTCATGGAGTACGCCATCGATCTCGGCCTCGACTACTGCACAGCCAGGCATGGAGGACAACAGGATGCGGCGCAGCGCGTTGCCCAGGGTATGGCCGAAGCCACGCTCGAGAGGCTCGAGCGTGATCTTGGCGCGGGTCGGACTGACTACCTGCACATCAATATGGCGGGGAGTCAGGAACTCATTTACCGAAATCTGCATGGATGCACCTATTTTCTAGCCCTTACTTGGAGTAGAGCTCGACAATCAGGTTTTCGTTGATGTCGGCAGAGAGGTCGCCGCGAGCAGGAACGTTCTTGAAAACGCCCGACTTCTTAGCGGAATCTACGTCTACCCACTCAACGCGGCCACGCTGGGCGCACAGTTCAAGGGCTTGAACAATGCGCAGCTGGTTCGACGACTTCTCGCGAACCGCGACCACGTCACCCGGACGAACTTGGTAGGATGGAATGTTTACAGTCTTACCGTTGACGCTGATCGCTTTGTGCGAAACCAGCTGACGGGACTCGGAACGAGTCGAGCCGAAGCCCATACGGTAGACGACGTTATCCAGACGGCACTCGAGCAGTTGCAGGAGGTTCTCACCGGTTGCGCCTTTTTTCGAGGCAGCAGCTTGGTAGTAACCGCGGAACTGACGCTCCAGAACACCGTAGATACGACGGACTTTTTGTTTCTCGCGCAGCTGGGTACCGTAGTCGGACTGACGGCCACGGCGCTGGCCGTGGATACCTGGGGCTGCTTCGATGTTGCACTTCGATTCCAGAGCGCGAACGCCGCTCTTCAGGAACAGGTCGGTGCCTTCACGACGAGACAGTTTGCATTTTGGACCAATGTAACGTGCCATTCTTCTGTCTCCTGATTACACGCGGCGCTTCTTCGGCGGACGGCACCCGTTGTGCGGGATTGGCGTCACGTCGGTGATGCTGGCGATCTTGTAGCCGCAGCTGTTCAATGCACGAACGGCGGACTCACGACCTGGACCTGGACCCTTGACGTTTACGTCGAGGTTCTTAAGACCGTATTCCAGCGCAGCTTGACCAGCACGCTCAGCAGCGATCTGAGCTGCGAACGGGGTGGATTTGCGCGAACCACGGAAACCCGAGCCACCGGAGGTCGCCCAGGACAAAGCATTGCCCTGACGGTCGGTGATGGTCACGATGGTGTTGTTGAAAGACGCATGGATGTGGGCGATGCCATCAACCACTGTCTTTTTGACTTTCTTACGAGGACGAGCAGCAGGTTTTGCCATGTCTATATTCCTGGGCGATTACTTGCGGATCGGCTTACGCGGGCCCTTACGGGTGCGTGCGTTGGTCTTGGTGCGCTGACCGCGAACCGGCAGACCTTTACGATGACGCAGGCCGCGGTAGCAACCCAGGTCCATCAAGCGCTTGATCTTCATGTTGACGTCACGACGCAGGTCACCTTCGGTGGTGAACTTCGCAACTTCGCCACGCAGGGTTTCGATTTGCTCGTCGCTCAGATCCTTGATCTTAGCGGCTGGATTTACACCAGCATCTGCACAGATCTTCTGTGCAGTTGTGCGACCGACACCATAGATGTAGGTCAGCGAGATAACAGTATGCTTGTTATCTGGAATGTTGACGCCTGCAATACGGGCCATTCAGTGGGACTCCAATTGACAGCTACCTACGCCCCGGAAGCCAAGAAATAGGGCGCGAGATAATATCGCTGTAGAAACGAATAATCAACCCAGCAGCACACTAGCTGCTGGGTTTGAAACGCAGATCACACTCAGCCTTGGCGCTGTTTGTGACGCGGTTCCGCGCTGCAGATCACTCGTACGACGCCTTCGCGACGGATGATCTTGCAGTTGCGGCACAGCTTTTTCACCGATGCACGAACTTTCATTACCGACTCCTCGAACCTTAGGGGCGTATCAGCGCAGCAAACCGCTGCCACCGTAGCCTTTCAGGTTGGCTTTCTTCATCAGGGATTCGTACTGGTGCGAAACGAGGTGCGATTGTACTTGGGACATGAAGTCCATCACAACCACTACCACAATCAGCAACGAGGTCCCGCCAAGGTAGAACGGCACATTTGCTGCCACCACCAGGAACTGGGGCAGAAGGCAGACGGCCATCATGTAAAGAGCACCGAACATGGTCAAACGAGTCAGAACGCCATCAATGTAGCGCGCCGACTGCTCACCAGGACGGATACCCGGAATAAAGGCACCGGACTTCTTCAGGTTTTCCGCTACGTCTTTCGGGTTGAACATCAACGCTGTGTAGAAGAAGCAGAAGAAAATGATCCCTGCACTAACAGCAGAATGTTCAACGGCTGACCAGGAGCGATCGACTGCGAGATGTCCTGCAGCCAGCCCATACCTTCGGACTGACCGAACCAGGCACCCAGCGAAGCCGGGAACAGCAGAATGCTGCTCGCGAAAATGGCTGGGATAACCCCCGCCATGTTCACTTTCAGCGGCAAGTGGCTGGTCTGCGCCGCAAAGACCTTTCGGCCCTGCTGACGCTTGGCGTAGTGAACGGCGATACGACGCTGACCACGCTCAATGAACACCACAAAGCCGATAATCGCTACTGCCAGCAAACCGATAGCGACCAGGGCGAAAATGTTGATATCGCCTGTGCGCGCAGACTCGAAAGACTGCCCGATTGCTCTCGGAAGACCGGCAACGATACCTGCGAAGATCAACATCGAGATACCGTTGCCCACACCGCGCTCGGTGATCTGCTCACCCAGCCACATCATGAACATCGCGCCTGCCACAAACGTGGAAACCGCGACGACATGGAAGCCAAGGCCCGCAGAAAACGCCACGCCCTGGTTGGCCAGGCCAATGGACATGCCAATGGCTTGAACCAGCGCCAGAATAACGGTGCCGTAGCGGGTGTACTGGCTGATCTTGCGACGGCCAGCTTCACCTTCCTTCTTCAACTGCTCCAGTTGCGGGCTGACCGCCGTCATCAGCTGCATGATGATCGATGCCGAGATGTACGGCATGATCCCCAATGCAAAGATGCTCATGCGCTCGAGCGCGCCACCGGAAAACATGTTGAACAAGCTAAGAATGGTCCCCTCATTCTGCCGAAACAGATCCGCCAGACGGTCCGGATTGATGCCTGGAACCGGGATATGCGCACCTATCCGATAGACGATGATCGCCATGAACAGAAAGCGCAGACGAGCCCAGAGTTCCGACATCCCGCCCTTACCGAGCGAAGAGAGAGCACCTTGCTTAGCCATTTATTCCTCGAATTTGCCGCCAGCTGCTTCGATAGCCGCACGCGCACCCTTGGTGGCTGCGATACCCTTGATGGTGACTGCGCGAGTAACTTCGCCAGACAGCATGATTTTCACACGCTGAATGTGCTGGTTGATCACGTTGGCATCCTTCAGGGATTGCACGGAGATCACGTCGCCTTCCACTTTAGCCAGTTCGGACAGACGCACTTCTGCGCGATCCATGGCTTTCAGGGAAACGAAGCCGAACTTCGGCAGGCGACGGTGCAGCGGCTGTTGACCGCCTTCGAAGCCCGGAGCGATCGAACCACCCGAACGGGAGGTCTGACCTTTGTGGCCTCGGCCGCCGGTCTTACCCAGACCGCTACCGATACCACGACCCGGACGATGCTTTTCGCGACGGGAACCCGGCGCTGGACTCAGATCATTGAGTTTCATCGATTAACCCTCGACGCGCAGCATGTAGTAAGCCTTGTTGATCATCCCGCGGTTCTCGGGAGTATCCTGGACTTCTACAGTGTGACCGATGCGACGCAGACCCAGACCTTTAACGCACAGTTTGTGGTTAGGGATACGGCCCGAGACGCTCTTGATCAGCGTTACTTTTACGGTTGCCATGATCAGAAGATCTCCTCAACGCTCTTGCCGCGCTTGGCAGCAATGGACTCAGGAGATTGCATGGCTTTCAGACCCTTGAAGGTGGCGTAAACCACGTTCACTGGGTTGGTCGAACCGTAGCACTTGGCCAGGACGTTCTGAACACCAGCAACTTCCAGGACAGCACGCATGGCGCCGCCGGCGATGATACCGGTACCTTCCGAAGCAGGCTGCATGTAAACCTTCGAGGCGCCGTGGGCGGCCTTGGTGGCGTACTGCAGGGTGGTGCCCTTCAGGTCAACCTGGATCATGTTGCGACGAGCAGCTTCCATGGCTTTCTGGATCGCGGCAGGTACTTCGCGCGATTTGCCACGGCCGAAGCCGACGCGACCTTTACCGTCACCCACCACGGTCAGCGCGGTGAAGGTGAAGATACGGCCGCCTTTAACGGTTTTAGCTACGCGGTTAACTTGAACCAGCTTCTCGATGTAGCCTTCGTCGCGCTTTTGATCGTTATTTGCCATAACTTAGAACTCCAGCCCGCCTTCACGAGCAGCATCAGCCAGCGCTTTGACGCGGCCATGGTACTTGAAGCCGGAACGGTCAAAGGCAACTTGAGATACACCGGCGGCTTTCGCACGCTCAGCTACCAGCTTGCCAACCTTAGTGGCCGCGTCGATGTTGCCAGTGGCGCCATCACGCAGGTCTTTGTCCAAGGTCGAGGCGCTTGCCAAAACCTTGCTGCCGTCGGCCGAAATGACCTGGGCGTAGATGTGCTGCGAGGAGCGGAACACGCACAGGCGCACGACTTCGAGTTCGTGCATCTTGAGACGTGCTTTGCGAGCGCGACGCAGTCGAGTAACTTTTTTGTCGGTCATTTGCTAGGCCCTACTTCTTCTTGGCTTCTTTACGACGGACTACTTCGTCCGCGTAACGCACACCCTTGCCTTTGTAAGGCTCTGGTGGACGGAAGTCGCGGATTTCAGCGGCCACCTGACCTACCAGCTGCTTGTCGATACCCTTGATCAGGATGTCGGTTTGGCTGGGAGTTTCAGCAGTGATACCGGCTGGCAGTTCGTAGTCCACTGGATGCGAGAAGCCCAGAGCCAGGTTCAGGACGGTGCCTTTGGCCTGTGCCTTGTAACCAACACCGACCAGCTGGAGCTTGCGCTCAAAGCCTTGGCTTACGCCCTGGACCATGTTGTTGACCAGAGCACGGGTAGTACCGGCCATGGCGCGAGCTTGCTGATCACCGTTGCGAGCGACGAAACGCAGTTCGCCGGACTCTTCGGTAACTTCAACAGACGAGTGAACGTTCAGTTCGAGAGTGCCTTTGGCACCCTTCACCGAAAGCTGCTGACCGGCGAATTTGACTTCGACACCAGCTGGCAGCTTAACGGGGTTCTTAGCGACGCGAGACATGCCTATCTCCCCTTAGAACACTGTGCACAGAACTTCGCCGCCGACACCGGCAGCGCGCGCAGCGCGGTCAGTCATCACACCTTTGTTGGTGGAGACGATAGACACGCCCAGGCCGCCACGAACTTTCGGCAGGTCTGTGACGGACTTGTACTGGCGCAGGCCAGGACGGCTGGAACGCTTCAGTTCCTCGATGACCGGACGGCCTTCGAAGTACTTGAGTTCGATCGACAGGGACGGCTTGGCCTCACCAGTAACCTGGTAGCCAGCGATGTAACCTTCGTCTTTCAGAACTTTGGCAACCGCGACCTTCAGAGTGGAGGAAGGCATGCTTACGACGGACTTTTCAGCCATCTGGGCATTACGGATGCGAGTTAGCATGTCCGCTAACGGGTCCTGCATACTCATGGGCTAGATGCTCCTGATACAAGAATTATTAGCCTTGCGGCTATCACAACCACCCAAGCAGGCAGGGTAAAACCCCAGGCTCAGGTGAGCCGGTCATTCTAGACACAAGACAGAAACGAAACAAGCCCCATGAGGGGCTTGTTTGTTGGCGAGAACACCGGCGGTCGGAAGATCACTCCCCTTCCGCCAGCGTCACGCCTACAGCGATTACCAGGAGGCCTTGACCAGACCTGGTACGTCACCGCGCATTGCCGCTTGACGCAGCATGTTACGGCCCAGGCCGAACTTACGGTAAACACCGTGAGGACGACCGGTCAGGCGGCAACGGTTGCGCAGACGCGCAGCGCTAGCATCACGTGGCTGCTTCTGCAGAGCGACAACGGCAGCGAAACGCTCTTCAGGAGAGGCGTTCAGATTGACGATGGTCGCTTTCAGCTCAGCACGCTTTTTGGCGAACTTGGCTACCGTGAGCTGACGCTTCAGCTCGCGGTTTTTCATGCTCTTCTTGGCCATTTTCCTACTCCAATCAGTTGCGGAACGGGAATTTGAATGCACGCAGCAGAGCGCGGCCTTCGTCATCCGAACGAGCAGTGGTGGTCAGGGTGATGTCCAAACCGCGCAGAGCATCGATCTTGTCGTAATCGATTTCCGGGAAGATGATCTGCTCTTTCACGCCCATGCTGTAGTTGCCACGACCATCGAAGGACTTGGCATTCAGACCGCGGAAGTCGCGGACCCGAGGCAGGGAGATCGCCAGCAGGCGGTCCAGGAATTCGTACATCTTTTCGCGACGCAGGGTCACCTTGACACCGATCGGCCATCCTTCACGGACTTTGAAGCCCGCGATGGATTTACGAGCGAAAGTCACAACCGGCTTTTGACCGGTGATCTTTTCCAGGTCGGCAACAGCGTGCTCGATGACTTTCTTGTCGCCGATCGCTTCGCCCAGCCCCATGTTCAGGGTGATCTTGGTAACGCGCGGAACTTCCATCACGTTCGACAGCTTAAGTTCTTCCTTAAGCTTAGGAGCGATTTCGTTCCGGTAAATCTCTTTCAGTCGTGCCATGGTCTTCTACCTAGCAGTGTTCAAGCATCAACCTCTTTTTGGGTCGACTTGAAGACACGAATTTTCTTACCGTCTTCTACTTTGAAACCAACGCGGTCAGCCTTGTTGGTTTCGCCATTGAAGATGGCAACGTTGGAAGCGTGCAGAGGCGCTTCTTTTTCGACGATACCGCCCTGAACGCCCGCCATCGGGTTAGGCTTGGTATGACGCTTGACCAGGTTCACACCACCAACGACCAGACGGTCGTCAGCGAGAACCTTCAGCACCTTACCGCGCTTACCTTTGTCTTTTCCGGCGATCACGATGATCTCGTCGTCACGACGAATCTTTTGCATGTCGGATCTCCTTACAGCACTTCAGGGGCGAGCGAGACGATCTTCATGAACTTCTCAGTACGAAGTTCACGGGTCACTGGCCCGAAGATGCGAGTGCCGATCGGCTCTTGCTTGGTGTTCAGCAGAACAGCAGCGTTGCCGTCGAAACGAATGATGGAACCGTCAGCGCGACGTACACCGTGACGGGTACGGACGACAACAGCGGTCATCACCTGGCCTTTTTTGACCTTACCGCGCGGAATTGCTTCCTTGACGGTTACTTTGATGATGTCACCGATGCCGGCGTAACGGCGGTGCGAACCGCCGAGCACCTTGATGCACATGACGCGACGAGCGCCGCTGTTATCGGCCACATCGAGCATGGATTGAGTCTGAATCATAAAATTTCTCCGACCCCTAGCCCTTAGACTTCAACAGCGCGTTCGAGGACTTCAACCAGTGCCCAGGACTTGGTCTTGGCCAGCGGACGGGTTTCACGGATGGAAACCTTGTCGCCGATTTTGCACTGGTTGGATTCGTCGTGCGCGTGCAGCTTAGTCGAACGCTTAACGTATTTACCGTAGATCGGGTGCTTGACGCGACGCTCGATCAGAACGGTGATGGTCTTGTCCATTTTGTCGCTGACGACACGGCCAGTCAGCGTACGGACGGTTTTTTCAGCTTCAGCCATGATCACTTACCTGCCTGCTGGTTAAGCACAGTTTTCACGCGAGCGATGTCACGCTTAACTTGCGAGAGCAGGTGCGACTGCCCCAACTGGCCAGTTGCCTTCTGCATACGCAGATTGAACTGGTCGCGCAGCAAGCCGAGCAGTTGCTCATTCAGTTGCTGTGCAGATTTTTCACGAAGTTCATTCGCTTTCATCACATCACCGTCCGCTTAACAAAGGAGGTGGCGAGAGGCAGCTTTGCAGCAGCCAGGGCGAAAGCTTCGCGCGCCAGCTCTTCAGAAACACCCTCGATCTCGTACAGGACTTTGCCTGGCTGGATCTGGGCAACCCAGTATTCCACGGAACCCTTACCTTTACCCATACGAACCTCGAGAGGCTTCTTGGAGATCGGCTTGTCCGGGAAGACACGGATCCAGATCTTACCGCCACGCTTAACGTGACGGGTCAGAGCACGACGTGCCGACTCGATCTGGCGGGCGGTGAGGCGACCGCGAGCAACAGCTTTCAAGGCGAACTCGCCGAAGCTGACTTTGCTACCGCGCAGTGCCAGACCACGGTTGTGGCCGGTCATCTGCTTGCGGAATTTTGTACGCTTTGGTTGCAACATTTGGCGTACCCCTTACTTAGCAGCTTTTTTACGAGGCGCTGGTGCTTGTGGTTTCAGTTCTTCTTGGCGACCACCAATAACTTCGCCTTTGAAGATCCAAACCTTCACACCGATCACACCGTAAGTGGTGTGAGCTTCGTAGGTGTTGTAGTCGATATCGGCACGCAGGGTGTGCAGAGGCACACGCCCTTCGCGATACCACTCGGTACGAGCAATCTCAGCACCGCCGAGACGACCGCTCACCTGGATCTTGATGCCCTTGGCACCAATACGCATGGCGTTCTGTACGGCGCGCTTCATGGCGCGACGGAACATTACGCGGCGTTCCAGCTGCTGAGCTACGCTCTGCGCAACCAGCATAGCGTCGAGTTCCGGCTTGCGGATCTCTTCGATGTTGATGTGCACAGGCACACCCATCTGCTTGGTCAGGTCCTGACGCAGCTTCTCGACATCTTCACCTTTCTTACCGATAACGATACCGGGACGAGCGGTGTGGATGGTGATGCGTGCAGTTTGAGCCGGACGATGAATATCGATACGGCTTACGGACGCGCTTTTTAGTTTGTCTTGGAGGTACTCACGCGTTTTCAGATCCTTCAAGAGGTAATCTGCGTAAGTAGCACCGTCTGCGTACCAGACGGAGGTGTGCTCCTTGACGATTCCCAGGCGAATGCCAGTGGGATGTACTTTCTGACCCATCTGATCGACTCCGTTACTTGTCCGCAACCTTGACAGTGATATGGCAAGACAGCTTGACGATGCGATCAGCACGGCCTTTGGCACGTGGCATGATGCGCTTCAGCGAACGCCCTTCGTTGACGAAGACGGTGGAGACCTTCAGGTCATCAACGTCTGCGCCTTCGTTGTGTTCGGCGTTGGCAACGGCCGACTCGAGGACTTTCTTCATGATTTCAGCGGCTTTTTTGCTGCTGAAGGCCAACAGGTTGAGCGCTTCGCCCACCTTCTTCCCGCGGATCTGGTCGGCGACCAAGCGGGCTTTCTGGGCGGAGATGCGAGCGCCCGACAACTTAGCGGCTACTTCCATTTCCTTACCCCTTAACGCTTGGCTTTCTTGTCAGCCACGTGCCCGCGATAGGTGCGGGTACCGGCGAACTCGCCCAGTTTGTGGCCGACCATGTCTTCGTTCACGAGAACTGGGACATGCTGGCGACCGTTGTGAACCGCGATGGTCAGACCGACCATTTGTGGCAGGATCATCGAACGACGCGACCAGGTTTTAACTGGCTTGCGATCATTCTTCTCCACCGCCACTTCGACCTTCTTCAGCAGGTGAAGATCGATAAAAGGACCTTTTTTCAGAGAACGTGGCACTGTCGTATCCCTCTAGTTACTTGCGACGACGGACGATCATGTTGTCGGTACGCTTATTACCACGGGTTTTAGCACCCTTGGTTGGGAAGCCCCATGGCGATACCGGATGACGACCACCGGAGGTACGACCTTCACCACCACCATGTGGGTGGTCAACCGGGTTCATGGCAACACCACGAACGGTTGGGCGAACGCCGCGCCAGCGTTTGGCACCAGCTTTACCCAGACATCGCAGGCTTAGCTCGGAGTTCGAGACTTCGCCCAGGGTCGCACGGCACTCAGCCAGTACTTTACGCATCTCACCGGAACGCAGACGCAGAGTCACGTAGACGCCTTCACGAGCGATCAGCTGAGCCGAAGCACCAGCGGAACGAGCGATCTGAGCACCTTTACCCGGCTTCAGTTCGATGCCGTGAATGGTGCTACCTACTGGGATATTGCGCAGCTGCAGGGAGTTACCGGCCTTGATTGGGGCCAGAGCACCTGCGATCAGCTGGTCGCCAGCACTCACGCCTTTAGGGGCGATGATGTAGCGACGCTCACCGTCTGCGTAGCACAGCAGGGCGATGTGAGCAGTACGGTTTGGATCGTATTCGATACGCTCGACAGTGGCTGGAATGCCATCTTTGTCGTTGCGACGGAAGTCGACCAGACGGTAATGCTGCTTATGACCACCACCAACGTGACGAGTGGTAATGCGGCCATTGTTGTTACGACCACCAGACTTCGATTTCTTCTCGAGCAGCGGTGCGTGAGGAGCGCCTTTGTGCAGCTCCTGGTTGACCGGCTTGACCACGAAACGGCGGCCAGGGCAAGTCGGTTTGCATTTAACGATTGCCATGATGCACCCCTTCCTTACTCAGCACTGCTGCTGAAATCGAGATCTTGGCCTGGCTGAAGGGAGACGATCGCCTTCTTCCAGTCATTACGCTTGCCCAGACCACGTGCGGTACGCTTGGTTTTACCCAGAACGTTAACAGTCGACACGTTTTCAACTTTTACGTTGAACAGGCCTTCGACAGCTTTCTTGATTTCCAGCTTGGTTGCGTCAGTAGCAACCTTGAATACGAACTGGCCTTTTTTCTCAGCCAGAACGGTAGCCTTCTCGGAAACGTGCGGGCCAAGGAGGACTTTAAATACGCGTTCCTGGTTCATCCCAGCAGCTCCTCGAATTTCTTCACGGCCGAGACAGTGATCAACACTTTCTCGTATGCGATCAGACTGACCGGGTCGGAACCTTGAACGTCACGTACATCGACGTGCGGCAGGTTACGAGCAGCCAGGTACAGGTTCTGATCAACAGCGTCCGAAACGATCAGAACGTCGCTCAGACCCATGCCGTTCAGCTTGTTCAGCAGATCTTTGGTTTTCGGTGCTTCAACAGCGAAGTCCTGAACCACGACCAGACGGTCGCTACGCACCAGCTCAGCGAGGATGGAGCGCAGAGCTGCGCGATACATCTTCTTGTTGAGCTTCTGCGAGTGATCCTGAGGACGAGCTGCGAAGGTTACACCACCGCCACGCCAGATCGGACCACGAGTGGTACCAGCACGAGCACGGCCAGTACCCTTCTGACGCCATGGGCGCTTACCGCCACCAGCCACGTCGGAACGGGTCTTTTGCTGCTTGGTGCCCTGACGGCCGCCGGCCATGTAGGCCACGACTGCTTGGTGTACCAGCGTCTCGTTGAATTCGCCACCGAAAGTCAGTTCGGAAACTTCGATCGCCTGAGCGTCATTTACATTAAGTTGCATGTCAGTTTCCCCTTAACCGCGAGCCTTGACAGCTGGACGTACAACCACGTCGCCGCCAGTAGCGCCAGGAACGGCACCCTTGACCAGCAGCAGGTTGCGCTCAGCGTCTACGCGAACTACTTCCAGGGACTGAACAGTCACGCGCTCGGCGCCCATGTGACCGGACATTTTCTTGCCCTTGAACACACGACCAGGAGTCTGGCACTGGCCGATGGAGCCTGGGACACGGTGCGACACGGAGTTACCGTGGGTGTTGTCCTGGCCACGGAAGTTCCAGCGCTTGATGGTACCGGCAAAGCCTTTACCTTTGGACTGACCAGTAACGTCTACCAGCTGGCCTGCAGTGAAGAGTTCAGCTTTGATCGAGTCGCCAGCCTGGAACTCGCCTTCTTCAAGACGGAACTCCCAGACACCGCGACCAGCGGCAACGTTGGCCTTGGCGAAGTGACCTGCCTGAGCGGCAGTCACACGCGAAGCACGACGCTCGCCGACAGTGACTTGCACTGCACGGTAGCCATCGGTTTCTTCAGTTTTGAACTGGGTGACGCGATTCGGCTCGATCTCAATGACCGTGACCGGAAT